>CAVUEP010000095.1:0-7629 GCA_963740395.1 uncultured beta proteobacterium | reverse complement strand
AATCGCCGAGGTGCTTGTCTCGACGCTCAGCGCCTTGAGTTCGAGTCCGCCCACCACGCCGGCCATGCCGCCGAGCGCGAGCAGGCCGATCACCATGACGACCAGCGCATGCATTCGCACCCGGATCGAGAAGCGGCGAATGATGGTCTGAAGTTGGTTCATCGTGGATTCGAGTGCGCGGTCAATGCCTGGACTGGTGGACCAGCGAGGCGATGTCGAGGATCAGCGCCACGCGGCCATCGCCCATGATCGTCGCGCCCGAGATGCCGTCGACGCGGCGATAGTTGGATTCGAGGTTCTTGACCACGACCTGCTGCTGGCCGAGCAACTCGTCCACCAGCAGTGCGGCGCGCCGCCCGTCGGCTTCGACCACGACCATGATGTCGCTGCGCTGCTCGCTGTTGCGGCGCGGCACCTGGAAGACCTGCTCGACATCGACCACCGGCATGTATTCGTCACGCACCCGGACGACGCGGCCGCTGCCACCGATCGTGCGGATCGTGTCGGCCGTGATCTGGAACGACTCGACGACCGAGCCCAGCGGCAGGATGTAGCACTCGTCACCGACTCCCACGCTCATGCCGTCCATGATGGCCAGCGTGAGCGGCAGGCGCACGCGCACGCTCATGCCGTAGCCCTCGGCCGAGTCGATCTCGACCGAGCCGTTGAGCGAGGTGATGTTCTTCTTGACCACGTCCATGCCGACCCCGCGTCCCGAGACGTCGGTCACCGCGTCGGCGGTCGAGAAGCCCGGCGCGAAGATCAGGGCCCAGACGTCGGCGTCGCTCATCGAGTCGGGTGCTTCGATGCCGCGCTCGCGCGCCTTCTTGATCAGCTTGTCACGGTTCAGGCCGTGGCCGTCGTCGCGCACTTCGATCACGATGCTGCCGCCTTGATGGCGGGCCGCGAGCGTGATCGTGCCGTGCGCCGGCTTGCCCTTCGCGATGCGTTCGTGCGGCAGTTCGATGCCATGGTCGCAGCTGTTCCTGCACCAGGTGGGTCAGCGGGTCGGTGATCTTCTCGACCA
This sequence comes from uncultured beta proteobacterium, assembly GCA_963740395.1. Lineage (GTDB taxonomy): Bacteria > Pseudomonadota > Gammaproteobacteria > Burkholderiales > Burkholderiaceae_C > CADEEN01. The sequence continues at coordinate 6,602 of CAVUEP010000095.1, read as the reverse complement.
GCCCCTTGTCGAGTTCGGTCGCGTCCCCGATGGTCACCAGTTCGACCTTCTTGCCCAGCTTGCCGGCCAGGTCGCGCAGCATGCGGGGGAACCGGTTGAAGACGAGCGACATCGGAATCATCCGGATCGACATCACGGCTTCCTGCAGATCGCGCGTATTGCGCTCCAGGTCGGCCAGGCCGGCGCTCATCTGCTGCACGATGGCCCTGTCCGCGTCCTTGCTGGTCTGTGCGAGCATGGCCTGCGTGATGACGAGTTCGCCGACCAGGTTGATCAGCTGGTCGACCTTTTCGACCGACACGCGCAAGGTGCTGGAGTCGGGGCCCGGCGCCGACTTGACGTCCGCGCGCGGCGCTGCCATAGCGGCGACGCCGGCCAGCGCCGGCATGTCGGCCTGCACCGGCGCTCCGGGCGCGCCGTCGAAGAATCCATAGCCCTCGTCCACTGCCGCTTGCGGCGTGTCGTCGGGAGCACCCGGTGCGCCGGCGTGGAAGCCGAATCCGGGGCCGCACGGCGCCAGGCGAACCTGCTCGCGCGCGACGTGAAACATGAACAGGTCCAGCAGATCGTTTTCCGACGAACTCGTGACGATCCTGAAGCGGCGCATGCTGTCCGCGTCGCGACCGGCGTCGAGTGCTTCGATGGTGCCCAGGCCTTCGATCTCGCTGAACAGCTCGATCAGGCCATCGGCCTGCGCGCTGTCCTGCAATGGCCCAAGTGTCAGTTCCAGGGTCCGTGTTCCTGCGTCGACCGCAGAGGCCGCCGTTCGGGCCGAGGGCTGGCCCTGGCCCTTGGCCAGCGCGCGGATGCTGCTCAGCAGTCCGGTGGTGTCGGGCGCCGCTTCACCGCTGCCCTGATGGCGGGCGAGCTGGGCCTTGAGCGCGTCACCGGCGGCCAGCAGGGTGTCGACCATGGCCACGTTGGGCATCAGCTCGCGTCGGCGCAGCTTGTCCAGCAGGGTTTCCATCTCGTGCGTGAGTTCGGTCACGTCGTTGAAGCCGAAGGTCGCCGCGCCGCCCTTGACCGAGTGGGCACAGCGGAAGATCGCGTTCAGGTCCTCATCGTCGGCAACCGCGACATCGAAGCGGAGCAGCCGCTGCTCCATCTGGTCGAGGTTCTCCCTGGCCTCCTCGAAGAAGACCTGGAAGAACTGGCTCAGGTCGATTCCGGCACCCTGTTGGCCCGGGTCGGCGCTCACGTTGCCCATCTCCAGCTCCCTTGATCGTCCGGTGTTCAGCGGATGACCTTGCCGATGACCTCGACCAGCTTGGCCGGGTCGAAGGGCTTGACCAGCCAACCGGTGGCGCCGGCGGCGCGGCCGGCCTGCTTCATCGCGTCGTCAGACTCGGTGGTCAGGATCAGGATCGGTGTCGTCTTGAACTTCGGGTTCTCGCGCAGCTTGCGGGTCAGGCTCAGGCCGTCCATGCGCGGCATGTTCTGGTCGGTCAGCACGAGGTTGAAGTCCCTCGAATTGGCCTTCTCCCAGGCATCCTGGCCGTCGACGGCCTCGACGACGTTGAAGCCGGCGTTCTTCAACGTGAACGACACCATCTGGCGCATCGAGGCGCTGTCGTCTACGGCAAGGATCGAGTGCATTTCGGGTACTCCGTGGGAATCAATCGGGTCAGGCGTGAGCGGGGCGATGGGTCAGAACAATTCGATCGAACCAGGGTCGACTTCGTCCTGGGTGACGGGGTTGGGGCGCAATGGCGCCTGCTCGACGAGCGCAGGGCCGTCTTCGTCGTCACCCAGGGCGTCGCAGGCGATGCGGTCGGCGCAACGGCGCAGGCGCCGGGCGCTGTGGTCGATCAGCTGCGAGGCCATGTCCTGGAACTGCATTGCCGTGATCGCGCTCGCCATGTGCTGCAAGGCCTGGTTCAGGGGTTCGGCCGCGGGGCCGGCCAGCTCATTGCGCTGGACCAGGGTCCGCAACTGCTCGGAGGCGCCGCAGAAATGGGCCAGCAGCGAGTCACCGGCACTGCCCAGCAAGCGCTGCAGGCGATCCAGGTCACTGTGCGTGACGAGCAGTTCGTCCTGCACCTCGGCGGCGAGCATGGGTTCGATGCGCTCGGACGGGCGTTCCGCGTCAATGTCCTGGCTGAGCATGTGCGTTCCGAAAGGAGGCAGGGTTGCAGCACCATGCAGGCACCGCGGCAGATTGGGTCGACAGTGGATTGTCGGCACCGTGACACACTGACTTGAGGTCAATATCTGTCGAATACCCGGGCAAGTCCGGACCTGCACGGCGGCTGGGCCATACTTGACCCATGCCTCAACGCCCCTTGCGCGTGCTCCATCTGGAGGATTCCGAGCTCGACCACGAACTCGCTCTGGTCCATCTGCAGCGGGCCGGGCTCGAGCTGCAGTGCCTGCGGGTCGAATCGCGCGCCGAGTTCGAGGCCGCGCTCGGGCAGTCCTGGGACCTGATCCTGTCGGACTACAACCTGCCCGGGTTCTCGGGGCTCGAGGCCCTGCACCTGCTGCAGGCAAGCGGGCACGAGTGGCCCTTCATCATCGTGTCGGGGGAGATCGGCGAAGAGACCGCGGTCGCTGCGATGCGCAGCGGCGCGAGCGACTATCTGCTCAAGAACAACCTGGCGCGGCTCGCGCCGGCGGTCGAGAACGCCATCGATGTCTACGAGACACGGCGCGCGCGGGCGGCCGCCGACCGCGACCTGAGCGCCTCGCGCCAGCGCCTGTCCGCACTTGCCCAGCATTTGCAGACCAGCATCGAACAGGAACGCGCGGCGATCGCGCGCGAGATCCACGACGATGTCGGGGGGTCGTTGACCGCGCTCAAGTTCGAGATCGACTGGATCCGTCGCCGCGCCACGACGCTGGAGGTCCAGCAACGGGCCGTGTCGGCGCTCGAACTGGTCACCCATGCGATCGACGCCAGCAAGCGCGTGATGCACAACCTGCGCCCGGCCATCCTGGAGCAGGGCCTGGTGGCTGCGCTGCAGTGGATGGCGAGCAATTTCGAACGCCGCACCGGCATCCAATGTGTCTTTCGCAGTTCGCACGAGACGATTGAACTCCCGCCCGGCGTGCCGCTGGTGGCCTACCGCACGGCCCAGGAGGCGCTCACCAACGTGAGCAAGCATGCCAAGGCCACGCGGGTGCGCATGGAGCTGTCGATCGGGGCCGGCGTGCTGTCGCTCGAAGTCAACGACGATGGACAGGGTCTGTCGGGCGCCGACCTGGCCAAGGCGCGCAGCTTCGGCATTCGGGGCCTGCACGAGCGGGCCTCGACGGTCGAAGGCTGGGTCGACCTCAGCAGCGGGCCCCGCGGCACCAGCCTGATCCTGTCGGTTCCGATTGCCGGGGCCAACCTGCCGGACGCGATGGCCGATCACGAGGGTGACGACAATCGTGAGCACGACCCCTCGGCCTGGACGCCGCTGTGACGGGTCGGCGAGGAACACAATGATCAAAGTCATCCTGTGCGACGACCACGCGCTGATCCGGCGCGGGATCCGCGACACCCTGTCCGATGCGCCAGACATCGAAGTCGTCGGTGAGGCGGGTGACTACGGCGAGCTGCGCACGCTGATGCGTGGCACGACCTGCGACGTGCTGGTGCTGGACATCAACATGCCCGGGCGCAGCGGCCTGGACGCGCTGCACGCGCTCAAGGACGAAGGCTCGTCGGTGCGGGTGCTGATCGTCAGCATGTACCCCGAGGATCAGTACGCGATCCGGGCGCTGCGCGCCGGCGCCTTCGGCTACGTCAACAAGGGCGGCGACCCCCAGCTGCTGGTGCAGGCGGTGCGCACCGTCTCGCAGGGGCGCAAGTACGTCACGCCCGGAGATCGCGCAGATGCTGGTCGAGAGCCTGACCGCGCCGGCGCCTCGAGAACGCGCACCAGAAGCTGTCGCGATCGTGAACTGCAGACGCTGGTGATGATCGCCACCGGCAAGCGCCTGTCGGACATTGCCGAAGAGCTGAAGCTGCAGCCCGAAGACGGTGTCGGTCTATCGCGCGCGCGTGCTGGAAAAGCTCGGCCTGGCCAACAACGCCGAGCTGACCGTCTACGCGATCCGCAACGGCCTGGTGGGCGACTGAGGCCGGCCGGCATGACGCTCGACAGCGACGCTCGCGGCCCGCACCGCGGGGCCCGAGTCGCTGTCGCTGGCGCTGATCGACGCGCGCAACCTCACGCTGAACTGGCTGTCGGCATTCGAGCACGATCTGCACGCGACGACGCTGGCCGCCCGGGCCGGCTGGTGGACCGAGCACTGGATCGTGCGCAATGTGCAGGCCCAGCGTGGTGAGGCATGCGACGCCGCGCGACCGCGCCTGGCCTCGATCGACCCGGGGCTCGCCGCCTGGTTCGAAGGCCTGGGGGCCGCGCCGGCGGGCGTCCTGGCGCCGAGTGAGAGCGCGGTCCGCGCCTACCTGGTCGAAACGCTCGAACTGACGCTGGACCTGCTGAACACGGCATCGCCCGACGACGCTTCGCTGTACTTCTTCCGGCTGGCGCTGATGCACGAAGACCGCTGTGCCGAGGCCTTGGCGGTCCAGGCCCAGGCGGCAGGCATCGATGGTGGACCCTGGCTGCCGGTGCCCGGCCGGGCGGACGCCGCACCGCTGCAGCTGCCGGCGCAGGTGGTGAGGGTCGGCTCGGCGGCAGGGGGGCTGGTCCCTGCCAACGAGCGCTGGGCGCATGAGATCCAGGTGCCAGAACTGGAGATCGACGCCCAGATCGTGAACTGGGGTCGCTATGCCGAATTCGTGCATGACGGTGGCTACGACGAGGAGCGCTGGTGGAGCACCGAAGGCTGGCGCTGGGCCCAGGCGCAGCGGCGCCGCGCACCGCGGTATGTCGAGCAGATGCGCCAGGGCGTCGTGCTGGAGCAGCGCGGCCGGCTCGTGCGCGCGAGTGCGAACCGGCCGGCCATGCATGTGACTTGCCACGAAGCCCGGGCCTGGTGCGAGTGGGCCGGCCGCCGATTGCCGACCGAGGCCGAATGGGAGCTGGCCGCGAGCGTGGTCGGCCGCAGCGGCTTTGCCTGGGGCGACGCGCTCGAGTGGGTGGCCGGCAACGCGCGTGGGTGGCCCGGCCATCAGCCCCTGCCGGGCGACCTCGACCCGATCCCGTCGCAGCCGGCTGCCGTGTTGCGGGGCAGCTGCTGGATGTCGCACCCGCGTCTGGCGCATCCGAAGGCGAGGCGCTTCAGCGCCCCCGATGCCGACGCGGCGTTCTGCGGCTTTCGCAGTTGCGCACGCTAGGATTGGTCGACACGATTCACCGACGAGGCCCTCGAATGCCAGCCCTGACCCTCCACGTGAACGGCCAAGCGACCGAGGCCGACGTCGAGCCCCGGACCCTGCTGATCGACCTGCTGCGCGGGCCGCTCGGCCTCACGGGCACCCACCAGGGTTGCGACACCAGCGCAGTGCGGCGCCTGCACCGTGCTGGTCGACGGCCAGGCGGTCAAGAGCTGCAACGTCCTGGCCGTGCAGGCCGAGGGCCGCCAGGTCACGACGGTCGAAGGCCTGGCGGCGCGCGACGGCAGCCTGCACCCGGTGCAGGAAGCCTTCATCGCCTGCCACGGACTGCAGTGCGGGTTCTGCACGCCGGGCATGCTGATGGCCGCGGTGGCCTTGCTCGACGAGACGCCGCGGCCGACCGAGCAGCAGATCGAGCATGCACTCGAGGGCAATCTGTGCCGCTGCACCGGCTACGTCAACATCGTCGTAGCCGTGCAGCAGGCCGCAGCGGCCATGGTCGCCGACCCGTCATGAGCGCCGATCTGGTGGTCGGCCGGTTCGGCAGTGGCCACATGGTGCGCCGCATCGAGGATCCGGCCCTGGTCCAGGGCCGAGGGCAGTTCACCGACGACGTGAACCCGCCCGGGCAGGTCTTCGCGGCCTTCGCCCGGTCGACCTACGCCCACGGACGCCTCGTGTCGATCGACACCGACGCCGTGCGCGCGCTGCCCGGCGTGCTGGCGGTCTACACCGGCGCCGATCTGGTGACCGCCGGCGTGCAGCCGATGCCGACCTCGCCCACCTTCAAGCGCGCCGACGGGCGCCCGATGGCGTCGGCGCCCAAGCGCGCGCTGGCGCACGAAGTCGTGCGCTACGTCGGTGAGCCGATTGCACTGGTCGTCGCCGACACGCGCGAGCATGCACGCGACGCCGCGGCGGCGCTGTGGGCCGAGGTCGAGGAACGGCCCGCGGTGACCCATCCGCAGGACGCGCTCGCGCCGGGTGCGCCCCGGCTCTGTGACGACGCGCCGGACAACATCTGTGCCGAAGCCCGACATGGCGACGCGGCAGCGGTGCAGGCGGCGTTCGACGCGGCCGCGCACTGCGTGGCGCTCGATCTGGTCAATCAGCGTCTGGCGCCGAGCCCGCTCGAGCCGCGCTGCGTGCTGGCCATGATGGACGGCGGCCGACTGACGGTGCGCCTGTCGAGCCAGATGCCGACCGGCCAGCGCAACAGCCTGGCCGCTGCCCTGCCCGGCATGACGCCGGAAACGGTGCGGGTGCTGGTCGGTGACGTGGGCGGTGGGTTCGGCATGAAGACCGCGATCTACCCGGAGGACATCGCGGTTGCATTCGCCGCAACCCAACTGGACCGACCGCTGAAGTG
>CAVUEP010000094.1:0-112610 GCA_963740395.1 uncultured beta proteobacterium | reverse complement strand
AAAGATAGCAATACGAGATTCTTAACCAAGTAAGATGCACATAACAACATAGCCAATAAGGAGATGTAACAAAACAAAAAATAAAAAAATAAGGTGTTCAGTTTTTAGTATTCAGGTTTTAAATCTGAGGTAAAAATCGTTAATCTTTATTCAAAAATCAAATTCGTCCCCCAAAGATACTACTTCCTATTCGAACCATCGTACTTCCGCATTCAATTGCTAGATTATAATCGCCGGACATTCCCATTGATAATGTAGAGACGCGATTTATCGCGTCTGTCTTTGATGAAGAGATGCGATAAATCGCGTCTGTACTGCTGCTGCTGCTGCTAGTGTCGCCGCTGGCACGCATCGCCAACTCGTCGGTGGTCCAGCGCGAGGCCTGCAGCCAGATGTGGTCGCGCAGCCAATCGAACACCGGTGCCCAATCGCCACGCGCAATGCGCGCGTCCAGGTCGGGCATGGTGCGGCGCATGGTGGCAAACCATTGCGCGGCGTACATCGCACCCAGCGAGTAGCAGGGGAAGTAGCCGAACAGCGACTCGGGCCAGTGCACGTCCTGCATCGGCCCGTCCTTGAAGTTGCCGCGCGTGTCCTGGCCGAGCAGCTCGGCCATCTTCGTGTCCCACAGCGCCGGCACGTCCTCGGCCTCGACCTCGCCCTCGATCAGGGGGCGCTCGATCTCGTAGCGCAGGATCACATGCGCCGGGTAGGTCACCTCGTCGGCGTCGACGCGGATCAGGCCGCGGCGCACACGGGTCAGCAGCCGGTGCAGATTGCCGGGCTCGAAAGCGGCCTGGGCGCCGAAGGCCTCGGCCAGCATCGGCGCCAGCACCTTGGCGAATCCCGGGTGGCCGCCGAGCTGCATCTCGAACGAGAGCGACTGGCTCTCGTGGATGGCCATCGAGCGCGCCTCGCTGACGGGCTGGCCGAGCCAGTCGCGCGGGCGGTTCTGCTCGTAGCGGCCATGGCCGGTCTCGTGCACGGTGCCCATCAACGCCGGCAGGAACTGGTCTTCCTGGTAGCGCGTGGTCATGCGCACGTCCTCGGGCACGCCGCCGGAGAACGGGTGCGTGCTCGTGTCCAGGCGGCCGGCCTCGAAGTCGAACCCCAGGCGCTTCACGGTCTGCTGGCACAGCGCGCGCTGCGCGTCGATCGCAAACGGGCCCCGGGCCTCGATCACGGGCTCGCGCGACTGCCGCGCCACCACGCGCTCGATCAGGCCCGGCAGCCACTGCCGCACCGCGCCGAACACGCGGTCGACCGGTGGCGCAGGTCATGCCCGGCTCGTAGCGGTCCATCAGCGCGTCGTACTTCGGCCCAGGCCGGACTGCTGCGACAGCAGCGCGGCCTCTTCGCGCGCGATCGCCAGCACCGGCTTCCACTGCTCGAGAAAACCCGGCCAGTCGTTGGCCGGGCGCAGGCTGCGCCAGGCATGCTCGCAGCGCGAGCTGGCCATCTGGCGACGCTGCACCAGCTCGGTCGGCAGCGCGTTGGCGTTGCGCCAGTCGCGCCGGATCTCGCGCAGGTTGGCGCGCTGGTGCTCCGACAACGGCTCCTGCTCGGCGCGCGCAATGCGCTCGGACAGCGTCCTGTCGGTGCGCAGGCCATGCATCAGGGCGGCCAGCTCGGCCAGCGCCGCCGCGCGCGCCTCGTTGCCCTTGGGCGGCATGTTGGCCGCCTGGTCCCACCAGGCGATCGAGGCCAGGTGCTGGTAGTGGTGCAGCCGCTGGTGGTGGCTGGCGAGATCGTCGTAGCTTGGCGTCTTCATGCGCGCTCCTTGTGGGAGGCGCGCATTCTCTCAGCCCGGCGTGAAGACCCCGGGGAACACCCACAGCAGCGCCGCGGTCATGGTCACGTAGCGCGCGAACTTGCCGATCGCCATGTAGCCCACGCAGGGCCAGAACGGCAGCTTGAGCCAGCCCGCGACCGCGCACAGCGGGTCGCCGACGACCGGCAGCCACGACAGCAGGCAGGCCTTGGCACCGAAGTGCTGCAGCCACTTCAGCGCGCGCAGCTCGGTCGGCGTGCGGTGACGAATGCGCTCGTAGGCCACTTCGGCGCCGTAGCCCATCCACCACGAGATCGACCCGCCGATGGTGTTGCCCGCGGTGGCCACCAGCACCGCGGGCCAGAACAGGTCCGGATTCAGTTTCACCAGGCCGAACACCGCCGGCTCGCTGCCCATCGGCAGCAGGGTGGCCGAGACCAGCGAGATGACGAAGACCGACGAGAGGCCGAACTTGGGCAGCGCCAGCGCAACGAGCAGCGGGTGAATCCAGGCATCCATTCAGGGCGTGATTATCGGTAACGGGTTGGCAGAGGGCCGTGGCTATACTTGCGCCTCTTTTTTCAGCACCTTCCCCTCGCGACCTCACCATGCGACTCGGCCCTTTCGAGCTGCCGAACCGGCTGTTCGTCGCCCCGATGGCCGGGGTCACGGACAGGCCGTTCCGCCAACTGTGCCGGCGCCTCGGGGCGGGTTATGCGGTGAGCGAGATGGTGACGTCGCGGCGCGAACTGTGGTCGTCGCTGAAGACCTCGCGTCGCGCCGACCATGCCGGCGAGCCAGGCCCGATCGCGGTGCAGATCGCCGGCGTGGACCCGCTCGAAATGGCCGACGCCGCACGCTACAACATCGACCGCGGCGCGCAGATCATCGACATCAACATGGGCTGCCCGGCCAAGAAGGTGTGCAATGTCTGGGCCGGCTCGGCGCTGATGAGCAACCCGACGCTGGCCGCGCGCATCGTCGAGGCCGTCGTGGCGGCCTGCGCGCCGCGCGGCGTGCCGGTGACGCTGAAGATGCGCAGCGGGCGCTGCGAGGGCGAGAAGAACGCGCTCGATCTGGCGCGCATGGCCCAGGCCGCCGGCGTCACGATGCTCACGGTGCACGGGCGCACGCGCGAGCAAGGCTTCAAGGGCCTGGCCGAGTACGACACGGTGGCTGCGGTGAAGGCCGCACTCGACATCGCCGTGGTGGCCAACGGCGACATCGACTCGCCCGAGAAGGCACGCGATGTGCTGGCCTACACCGGCGCCGACGCACTGATGATCGGCCGCGCGGCGCAGGGCCGGCCCTGGATCTTTCGCGAGATCGGGCATTTCCTGGCCACCGGCGAGCACCTGGCGGCGCCCGACACCGCTGAGGTCTCGCGCTGGCTCGCCGAACACCTGCACGACCACTACGGCTGTACGGCGAGGCGAGTGGCGTGCGCAGCGCGCGCAAGCACATCGGCTGGGCGCTGCGCGAACTGCCCGGGGGCGAAGCCTTCCGCGCCGAGATGAACCGCATCGAGGACTGCGCCACCCAGCTGGCCGCCGTCACGGGCTGGTTTGCCCAGCTGGCCGAGCAACACCCACGCCTGCCCCGCCTCGGCACGACCGCCGGCGCGGACGCGGCCAATGACGACCTCCTCGAACTCAGCGCATGACAAAGAAGCACATCGACGCCTGCGTGCGCGAAAGCCTGGAGCAGTACTTCAAGGACCTGCGCGGCGCCGAACCGCACTCGTTGCACGAGATGTTCAGCGCCGCGGCCGAGAAGCCGCTGCTCGACTTCGTGATGAAGCAGGCCGAGGGCAACCAGAGCAAGGCCGCCGAGTGGCTGGGCCTGAACCGCAACACCTTGCGGCGCAAGCTCATCGACCACAAATTGATGAAGTGAACAGGACACACGGATCCCTCGCGCGACCGTGTACAGGCATCGAATGAATCAACTGACTGCACTGCTGTCGGTCTCGGACAAGACCGGCATCGTCGAATTCGCCCGCGCGCTGCACGCGCACGGCGTCAAGCTGCTCTCGACCGGCGGCACCGCCAGGTTGCTGGCGCAGGAAGGCCTGCCGGTGACCGAAGTCGCCGACGTCACCGGCTTCCCGGAGATGCTCGACGGCCGCGTCAAGACCCTGCACCCGAAGATCCACGGCGGCCTGCTGGCGCGGCGCGACCGGCCCGAGCACATGGCCGCGCTCGCGGAGCATGGCATCGACACCATCGACCTGCTCGTGATCAACCTGTACCCGTTCGCGCAGGCCACGGCGCGGGCCGACTGCACGCTCGACGATGCGATCGAGAACATCGACATCGGCGGCCCGGCGATGCTGCGCGCCGCGGCCAAGAACTGGCAGGACGTGACGGTGGTCATCGACCCGCTCGACTACGCCCGCGTGCTGGCCGAGCTGGCGGCCGGCGGCGTGCAGCGCGCGACGCAGTTCGGCCTGGCCAAGAAGGTGTTCGCGCATACCGCGGCCTACGACGGCATGATCAGCAACTACCTCGGCGCCGCTGCAGGCCGGCGCGCGAAGCCGCAGGCGCGGCCGTGCCGGCGCGCAGCGACTACCCCGAGGTGTTCACGCTGCAGATGAGCAAGACCCAGGACATGCGCTACGGCGAGAACCCGCACCAGAGCGCGGCGTTCTACCGCGAAGCGGCGGCGCCGGCCGGCCTGCTCGCCGGCTGGACGCAGCTGCAGGGCAAGGAGCTGTCGTACAACAACATCGCCGACGCCGACGCGGCCTGGGAATGCGTCAAGACCTTCACCGCCAGCCCCGCCTGCGTGATCGTCAAGCATGCCAACCCCTGCGGCGTGGCCGTGGGCGCCAGCGTCGGCCAGGCCTATGCCAAGGCGCTGCAGACCGACCCGACCTCGGCCTTCGGCGGCATCATCGCCTTCAATGCACCGCTCGACGGCGCGGCCGCCGCGCAGGTGGCGCAGCAGTTCGTCGAAGTCATCATCGCGCCGCAGATCAGCGCCGAGGCGCGCGAGGTCTTTGCCGCCAAGCAGAACGTGCGCCTGCTCGAAGTGCCGCTGTCGAATGCCACGAACGCCCTGGACATCAAGCGCGTCGGCGGCGGCCTGCTGCTGCAGTCGACGGATGCGAAGAACCTGTCGCGCGACGAATTGCGCGTGGTCACGCAGCGCGCCCCGACCGAGGCGCAGCTCGATGACCTGCTGTTCGCCTGGAAGGTGGCCAAGTTCGTCAAGAGCAACGCCATCGTCTTCTGCGCCGGCGGCATGACCCTGGGCGTCGGTGCCGGCCAGATGAGCCGCATCGACAGCGCGCGCATCGCCGAGATCAAGGCCAACAACGCCGGCCTCGTGCTGGCCGGCTCGGCCGTGGCCAGCGACGCCTTCTTCCCCTTCCGCGACGGCCTCGACGTCGTCATCGACGCCGGTGCGGACTGCGTGATCCAGCCCGGCGGTTCGATGCGCGACGCCGAAGTCATCGCCGCCGCCGACGAGCGCGGCATCGCGATGGTCTTCACCGGCGTGCGCCACTTCCGCCACTGAGGCGGGAGCGCTAGACGCAGCGCAAACGCCGGCGCGGGACGCGGTGCAACAATGCCGCGATGCCCCGCAAATCCGTCCTGCTGGCCGGCTTGTCCGCCTTCGCCGTCGCAGCAGGCCTCGGATGGTGGCTGTTGCGCCCCCCCACCGTTGCCGCGGTCGAGTTGCGCGCCGCACCGCTGGTGCGCAGCCTGCAGTTCTCGGCCCGCGTCGCCACCACCTCCCGGGTCGATGTCGGCAGCACGCTGACCGGTCGGGTGGTGCAGGTCCTGGTCGCCGAAGGGGCCACTGTCAGGCAGGGGCAGGCGCTGTTGCGCCTGGAGAGCGCCGAGTTGCGCGCGGCGCTGGCGCAGGCTCAGGCCGGCGAGCGTCAGGCCGTGGCAATCCTGGCCGGCCTGCGCAGCACCGGGCGCGCCACGGTACGGGCCGCGGTAGCGCAGGCCGATTCGGTGCTGATCGCGGCGCAGGCCGAGTTGCGGCGCACCCAGGACCTGGTGGCCAAAGGCTTTGTCAGCCCGGCGCGGTTGGACGAAGCGCAGCGCACGGTGGCCGTGGCGCAGGCCCAGCTGGCCAGCGCACGCGCGCAGAGCGCGGCCAATGACGACGCCGGCACCGACGTGGCGCAGGCCCAGGCCCAGTTGGCGCTGGCGCGCTCGACCACCGAAGCGGCACGGGCGCGCCTGGACCAGGCGGCCGTGACCGCACCGGCCGACGCGCGCGTGCTCGCGCGCCTGGTCGAACCCGGCCAGATCGTGCAACCGGGCAAGGCGCTGCTGAGCCTGGCCCTGTCCGGGCCCTTGCTGCTCGAGGCCCAGGTCGACGAGCGCTATCTAGAGCAATTGCAGGTCGGCCAGGTCGCCAGCGTGGTCGCCGACGCCTTTCCCGAGCGGCGCTTTGCCGCACGCGTGCAGTCGATCGCGCCGCTGGTCGATGCGCAGCGCGGCGCCATCGAAGTCAAGTTCGCGCCGCAGGACGCGCCGGCGTTCCTGCGCGAAGACATGACGCTGTCGGTCGAAGTGCAGACCGCGCGGCGCGAGCGCGCCTTGTCGCTGCCGGTGGCGGCATTGCGCGGCGAGGCGTCGGCGACGACGGCCACCGTGCTGCTGGCGCGCGAGGGCCGAGTCGAACAACGCACGGTGCAACTGGGCCTGCGCACGCTCGATGCCGCCGAGGTGCGCGACGGGCTGGCTGAAGGCGACGTGGTGCTGCTCGGGCCAGCCCTCAAGCCCGGCAGCCGCGTGCGCGTCGACACCTCGGCCGCCGCCGTGGCCGGCGCTCGCCAACGCCAGGCCGGCGACGATGCGGGCGCGGCCCTCACCAACGCCATGGGGCGCTGACGCGCGCGCTGCCGATGCTCGACGGGCTCGGGTTCGAACGTCGTGTCGCGGTGCGCTTCCTGCGCGAGGGGCGCATGCAGAGCGTGCTGATCATCGTCGGCGTGGCCGCCGGTGTCGCGGTGGTGGCCTACATCTCGGCGCTGATCAGCGGCCTGCAGAGCAACACGCTGCAGAAAACGCTCGGCACGCAAGCCCATGTCACGCTGAGCGCACCCGACGACGTCGTCGCGCCCGCCCTGGCGCCGCTGCCCGGCGTCGACCTGTTGGCGCAAACCCAGCCGCGCGCACAACGCGCGCGCTCGATCGGCAACTGGCAGGCCCTGCTGCCGGTGCTCGAAGCCCTGCCCGCGGTGGCCGCCGTCTCGCCGATGGTCTCGGGCGCAGGACTGGCCGTGCGCGGCGAAGCCACCAAGTCGATCGCCCTGCTGGGCGTGGACCTCGACCGCTATGACCGCATCGTGCACCTGCGCTCGAAGGTCGTTGCCGGGCAGGCGCGGCTCGGCCCGGGCGAAGGCGTGATCGGGCGCGAACTGGCCGAGGATCTGGGTGTGCGCGTCGGTGACCGCCTGAGCCTGGTCACGGGCAGCGTGACCGACTCGCTGCGCGTGACGGCCCTGGTCGACCTGGGCGTTCGCGACCTCAACCGCCGTACCGTCATCGTGCCGCTGCGCGAAGCGCAAAGCCTGCTGGGCCTGCCCGGCGGCGCGACCGCGCTGGAGCTGGCGCTGGTCGACGTGTGGTCGGCGCAAACCCTGGCCGACGCCCTGCAGCGCGACTACCCGTACAAGGTGGAGAGCTGGCAGGAAGCCAACGCACAACTGGTGTCGGCGCTGAATGCGCAGTCGATCAGCACTGCGTTGATCCGCGGCGTGGTGATGATCGTGGTCGTGCTCGGCGTGGCCAGCGTGCTGGTGGTGTCCGTCGTGCAGAAGCGGCGCGAGATCGGCATCCTGCGCGCGATGGGCGCCACCCAGGGCCAGGTGCTGCGCATCTTCCTGCTGCAGGGCGCCATCGTCGGCGCGATCGGCTCGGCGCTGGGCGTGCTGCTCGCGGCCCTGCTGGTGTGGCTGTTCAGCACCTTCGTGCGCGGCGCCGACGGCCTGCCGCTGTTCGTCATCACGCTGGCCCCCACGCTGGCGCTGCAGATTGCCGCGCTGGCCACGCTGGCAGGCGTGATCGCGGCCGTGGCGCCGGCGCGCCGGGCCGCCGCGCTCGATCCGGCGCAAGCGATCCGCATGTAGGGCATGGCCACCCGCGACGACGCCACGCCGCTGATCGAGCTCAGCGATGTGCACAAGAGCTACAACCTGGGCCTGCCGACCGAGGCCGAGGTGCTGCACGGCCTGTCGTTCACGGTCGATCGCGGCGAGTTCGTGGCCCTGATCGGGCCCTCGGGTTCGGGCAAGAGCACGCTGCTGAACATCATCGGCCTGCTCGAACCCATGACCGCCGGCAGCTACCGCGTCCGCGGCGAGGAAGTCAGCGGCATGGACGACGCCAGCCTGACACTGCGCCGGCGCACCACGCTGGGCTTCGTGTTCCAGTTCCACCACCTGCTGCCCGCCTTCAGCGCGCTCGAGAACGTGACCCTGCCCGGCCTGATGCGCCAGGGCCGTGTCGATGCCGCGATGCGCGAGCGGGCGCGTGCGCTGCTCGCCTCGGTCGGCCTCGAAAAGGCCATGCACAAACGCCCGGGCGAGCTCTCGGGCGGCATGCAGCAGCGGGTGGCGATTGCCCGCGCCCTGGTGCTGGAGCCGCCGCTGGTGCTGGCCGACGAGCCGACCGGCAACCTCGACCGCGCGGCCTCGGACGAGGTCTTCGCGCTGCTGCGCGACATGCACGACAAGCTCGACACCTCGTTCATCGTGGTCACGCACGACCCGCGGCTGGCCGCGCGCTGCGACCGTGTGATCGAACTCGTCGATGGCAGGATCGAGCGCGACGAGGCGATTCAGGCGCAGTCGGCGGCCATCGACACCCGTGCCGCGCAGGTCTAGAGTCGAGGCACCGGGCTTGCCTGCAAGCCCGCCCTGCGGAGACCGGCATGGCCCGTTTCGCCAGGAGCGTGCGGCTGGCGCTGTGGATGGCGCCACTGATCGCGCCAATTTGGCCCGCGGCGATGGCCGCGCCGCAGAGCCTGCCCGCGCCCGCGTTCTCTGCCGACGAAGTCCGGCGCATCGCGCGCCACGGCCCCTGGCCACCGACGCTGCGGCCCGACCCGAGCAACCGCGTCTCGGGCAACCTGCAGGCGATCGAGCTCGGCCGGCGCCTGTTCAGCGAGTCGCGCATGTCGCCGGTGGGCTACATCGGCTGCGTCACCTGCCACCAGCCCGACCGCGCGTTCACCGACAACAAGGCCCGCGCCCACGGCCTCGGTGATTTGCCGCGCAACACGCCGGCGCTGGCCAACCTGGGGCTGCAGCGCTGGTTCGGCTGGGGCGGTGTGAGCGACAGCCTGTGGATGGCCAGCGTGCGCCCGCTCCTGGACAGCCGCGAGTTCGACAGCAACCCGGCCACGGTGGTGCGCATGTTCGCGCGCGCGCCCGAGCTCGATGCCTGCTACCGCCAGGTGTTCCGCTCCTCGCCCCACGCGCAGCCGCAGCGCACCCTGGTCAATGTGGGCAAGGCGCTGGCAGCATTCCAGGAAACCTTGATCACGGCGCGCACGCCCTTCGATGACTTCCGCGACGCTCTGGCGCGCCACGACGCCGGCGCCGCCGCCCGCTACCCCGCCGCCGCGCAGCGCGGCTTGAAGTTGTTCATCGGCGTGGCGGGCTGCGCCGCCTGCCACAGCGGGCCCGGCTTCACCGACGCGCAATTCCACCCGGGCGCGACGCCCGACGACGGCGCGCCCAGCGACGTCGCCGATACCGGCCGCCTTGACGATGTGCACGAGCTTCACGCCAGCCCGCTGAGCCTGCTCGGGCCACACAACGACAGCCCCGCCAGCGCCCGCACCGCAGCCACGCGTGAGCTGCGCGCCGATGAAACCCTGCGCGGTCGCTTCCGCACCCCGGGCCTGCGCAACGTGGCGCACACCGCGCCCTACATGCATGACGGCCATGTGGACCGCCTGCACGATGCGCTGCAGCACCAGCGCCACGCCAACGGCACCGCGCCGCTGACGAGCGCGCAGGTCGATGACCTGGCCACGTTCCTGGCCAGCCTGAGCGATGCCTACGGCGAGCGCCGGCCCTGGGACACCCGCGGCCTCACCGGCTGCCCATAGCCCGGGCTGCCATTGCAATCCGCACTAGCACGCCGCGGCCCTGGTTTCGGGCGGCCCAGCCACCCCACTTCCCCCGATGCGCCGCCCCAGGCGCTGCGGCTAGCATCGCAGGATGTTCCTTGCCAACCTGATGGGGCTGCTGCTCACGTTCATAGCCCGCATCGTCACCGGCACGCAGGGCCACTGGAAAGGCTGCCCGCCCACGGCAGACCAGCGCATCTACTTTGCCAACCACCAGAGCCACTTCGACCTGGTGCTGATCTGGGCCGCGCTGCCCCAGGACCTGCGCAGCACCACGCGCCCGATTGCCGCCAAGGAATACTGGACCGCCAGTGCCTTCAAGCACTGGATCACGCGCGCCGTGTTCAACGCCGTGTACGTGTCACGCGAGCGCAGCGACGACCAGGACCCCCTCGAGCCGCTGGTCGAGGCCCTGACGCACGGCGACTCATTGATCCTGTTTCCCGAGGGCACGCGCAGCAACAAGGGCGAGCCGATGCCCTTCAAGAGCGGCCTGTTCCACCTGGCCGAGCAGTTCCCCGACGTGCAGCTGGTGCCGGCCTGGATCGACAACGTGCAGCGCGTGATGCCCAAGGGCGAAGTGGTGCCGGTGCCGATCCTGTGCACCGTGACCTTCGGCGCCCCCATGCATCTGGGCGAGGGCGAAGACAAGCGTGAATTCCTGGAGCGCGCGCGCGAGGCCGTCGTCGGTCTGCGCCCGCGCGTCTCATGAGCTTCAGTGCGCTGCGCAAGCTCGGCGTCGACGACCAGGTCGCGCTGCTGTTCGCGATCCTGATCGCCACCCTGGCCCTGGTCTCGGTGGTCACGCTGCTGCTTTCGCTGCGTGAGCAAGGTCGCGTGCACAGTGCGGCGGCCGAACGCTTCCGCGGCGACTTGCGCGCGGCCTGGATCGGCACCGTGCTGTTCTGGCTGGCCTGGCTGACCGGGCCGGTCGGCGCGACGCTGTTCTTCGGCCTGTTCTCCTTCCTCGTGCTGCGTGAGTTCATCACCCTGCAGCACACGCGCCGCAGCGACCACCGCAGCCTGATCGTGGCCTTCTTCGTGGTGCTGCCGCTGCAGTACGTGATCGTCGCCACGCGGCACTTCGACGTGCTCACGGTCTTCATCCCTGTCTATGTCTTCCTGGCCATCCCCGTGCTCAGCGCGATGGCCGGCGATCCGCATCGGTTTCTCGAGCGCAACGCCAAGATCCAGTGGGGCATCATGGTTTGCGTCTACGGCCTGTCGCATGCGCCGGCCCTGCTGCTGCTGAACTTTCCGCGCTACGCCGAGCGCGGCGCCTTCCTGCTGTTCTTCCTCGTGATCGTGGTGGCCGTGGCGCAGGTGATGCAGGAACTGGCCAGCCGCTGGCTGCGGCGCCGGCCGGTGGCGCGGCAGATCAGCCGCAGCTTTTCCTGGCGTGCCTGGTTCATCGGCGCCTTCGTGGCTGCCTGGATCGGGGCGTTGTTGTACTGGATCACGCCCTTCAAGGCCGGCCAGGCCCTCATCATCGCCTTCATCGCCGCGGGCTGCGGCACGCTGGGCGAATTCGTGATGAAGGCCCTGAAGCGCGATGGCGGCGTGCTGCACTGGGGCAACCGCAGCGGCGTCACCGGCGCTGTGGGCCTGCTGGACCGCGTGGCCCCGCTGTGCTTTGCCGCGCCGGTGTTCTTCCATTCGGTGCGCTGGTACTTCAAACTCGCCTAGCGATGCGCATCCTCGGCATAGACCCCGGCCTGCAGACGACTGGCTTCGGAATCATCGACGCCGACGGTCCGCGCCTGCACTACGTGGCCAGCGGCACCATCAAGACCGCCGCGGCGGCACGCGGCGACTTGCCGGCGCGGCTGAAGATCATCTTCGAGGGCGTGTGCGAGGTCGCTGCGCGCTACGAAGCCAGCTGCGCCGCGGTCGAGATCGTCTTCGTCAACGTCAATCCGCAGAGCACGCTGCTGCTGGGCCAGGCGCGCGGCGCTGCGCTGGCCGCGCTGGTGTCGCGCTCGCTCGAGGTGTCGGAGTACACCGCGCTGCAGATGAAGAAGGCCATCGTCGGCAGCGGCCGCGCCGACAAGACCCAGGTGCAGGCCATGGTCGTGCGCCTGTTGTCGCTCAAGGCCGCACCCGGCACCGACGCCGCCGACGCGCTGGGCATCGCCATCACGCACGCCCACGCCGGCGCCTCGCTCGCCGCCCTGGCCAAGGCCACGACGCTGGAGCGCCGGCAGCACGCCCAGTACCGGCGCGGGCGGGCGTACTGAGCAGCAAGCAGCCCGAACGGCTCTTCCCTGCGCCGTGAACGGTCCGGCACCTGCCGCGCCGTCAACGCCCGGCGCGGCAGGAGCGCGTAGGACACCAGACGACCCCCTAACGAGCGCCCCGGACTGGCCGCGCACGAGGGCGACGGGCAATTAAGATGCGCGCCATGCGCCGCCCATGCGCGACACGTCGACGACCGAGCTGCGCCGTCCAATTGCAGTTGGCGCACTAGCGCACCGTCATGCTCAATCGCCATTCCGACCCAGCCGCGTCGCGCAAGGGCTTCGCATTGCTGGGCGCATTGCTCCTTCTCTTCGGCGTCGCCATGGCGCTGTTCGAAGTGACATTCATTGCGGTCCTCGCCATCGGGCTCGCGCTGGTGCTCCTGCTGTCTGCCACTTTTTGTAGTCACTCGGCGTTTGCGCGGGTGGAGCGTGTTCTCGGTCGTGTGTTTGCCGGGTGGTGAAAGGCGCTCCAACCCGTGGCTCCAGTCGACCGCTCGCGGCGGCGGCTGGACTCCAACGGTCGGAGCCACTGCAAACTGAGCCCATGCGAGAGCCCGAGTCCATCGTTCGCGAGTTCTGGCGCCTCATGGCGAGCAATGACTTCGCGTCCGTTGCTGCCGTACTGGCCAAGGACCTCGTGGTTGAGTGGCCGCAGTCCAACGAGCGCATTCGCGGACCAGCGCATTTCGTTCGAATGAACACCGAGTACCCGGCTAGCGGCCCCTGGCGCTTCACGCTCAATCGACTCGTGGCTGCAGGAAGCGAAGTGGTGACGCAGGTCAGCGTGACGGATGGTGTTCAAACAGCCGAGCCGATATCGTTCTTCACCATTCACGATGGCAAGATCGTGCACATGGTGGAGTACTGGCCCGAACCGTTCAGCCCAGCAGAGAACAGGCGTCACCTGACTGAGCCAATCACATGAGTCGTGGGCCGACGCCCAACCATTCAGTCGGGCCGACATGCCACGGCAAGCCACTTCACGCGGCTCACTTCGAACCTTAGGTGCCACGGGCAACAGTCAATGTCGCTCACCCTTGTCGAATACGAAGCCTCGTATCTCGATCCGCTGGTGCGCTTGTGGCGCGAGGCCTTTGAGTTCGGCGTCGGCGTCACAGATCCGCACCCCCTGTCGGAACAACGCGACGACTTCGTCGCCCAAGTCCTGCCGACGCACCGCGTCACGCTGGCCCTGGTCGCGTCGCAACTCGTGGGCTTCATCGCAGCGTCTGACGTCTCCGTCGCCCAGCTTCATGTGAAGGTAGGCCTGCATCGCCAAGGCATCGGGTCGGCCCTGCTGGCGTTGGCAAAGGCACGGTCGCTGGGCACGCTGTGGCTCTACACCTTTGCTCGCAATGGCAGGGCCTGTGCGTTTTACGAGAAGCATGGGTTCGTCGTCGTTGAGCGCGGGTTCGAGCCGCACTGGCAGCTCGACGATGTCAAATACAGCTGGTCGGCAGACGGGCGCGGTGAAATCTAGTCCGCGGTTCAACCGGGCGCACCGGACACCGCGGTCTGCGAAGTCCGCAGGTCGATGGCGCCGAACGCGCCGAAGTCGGCGTGCACTCGGTCGCCCGGCGCGATCTGCAGCGGCACCATGCAGGTCCCGGTCGACACATAAAGCCCGGCGCCGAGCGTGATGCCGAGGCGCGAGAGTTCGTTGGCCAGCCAGGTCAGCGCCGCACGCGGGTCGCCGAGCGCGGCGCGGCCTTCGCCCACGCGCGTGTAGCGGACGCGGCCCGCCGCGTCGTGCACCGTTGCCAGCACCCGCGCGGCGCGCAGGTCGACGCCGCGCCAGGCGTCGGGGGCGGCCGGGCCGAACACGAACGGCCCGCAGCAGGCGTCGTCGGCCAGCAGCTGGGCCTCGCCGGCGCGGGTGAAGTCGGTGTAGCGCGAGTCGGGCACCTCGAGCGCCGGGTGCAGCGACGCCACCGCGGCCAGCACCTCGTCCTGGCTGCGCGGCGTGGCGCGAGGCGCCAGGTCGGTGCCGAGGCGGAAAGCGAACTCGGGCTCGACCACGCGCATGCGGTTGCCGGCCAGCGAGATCACGTCCCCGACGGCGTGCACCAGGCCGCTCGGAATCAGCCCCGGCAGCGGCCCGCTCACGTGGATGTGGGCCTGGCCGGCGGCGCTGGTGGCGGCGATCTTCCAGCCAACCACGCCGCGGCCGCTGGCGGCGGGCAGCGCGGCCTGGATCGCGAAACCCTCGGCAACATCCTTCGGACGCAGCGCGGCGGGCAAGGCGTCGATCGTCGTGCCGGCCTGGCGATGCCGCCACAGCAGTTCGGCGGCCTCGAGTGCGCGCGGTCTCGTCATGGTGTTCCCGATCGGTGCCTGGGCAGGCGCCATCATGCAACGCGCCGGCGGCACCGGGCCAGGAACGCAGGGCCGGGGCCGGCCGGTCCCGACGGCGACGCCGCCGACGCGCTGGGCAAGGCCACGCTCGCACCGCCGCGCACGATCGTCCCTTCATGGTTAGGGGGTTGGAACTTGTGCGCGGGCGCAATCAGGCGCACGCTGCGACGCCTGTGGCCGCGTTCAGTGAGTCGTTCCGATGGGTTATTCCAAGCTGACAGTGCGCAGCGTGCGTGCTCGACCGGTGCTGGTCCCGCTCGAGCGGCCGATCGTCTCGCGCGTCGGGTTGTTCCATGACTGGCCGCTGATCCTGATCGACCTGGAGACGACCGAAGGCGTGACACGGATCGCCGTCTCCGGCAGGGCCCGCCTGGGGCGCCGTGGCGCAGGGCGCCGACATGCCGCTGGCGGCGTACCCGGGCGGAACGATCGGGCCCGTGCACCGAGACCGCCTGTCCAACCGGATGCGACATGTCGTCCCGGCATGGACCCACTCGCGACTCAAGCCAGACGGTCCTTGCTCATCAACGCACTCGGAGGTATGCACCATGCATCTTGAAGGCTCATGTCACTGCGGCAGCGTCAAGTTCGCGGTCGAGGCGGAAGCGCCGGTCCCGTTCATGCGCTGCTATTGCTCGATCTGCCGCAAGACGGCGGGCACAGGCGGCTACGCCATCAATCTCGGTGCCGCGACGCGCTCGATGAGCGTGAGCGGCAAGCAGCATCTGCGAATCTACCGCGCGCAATTGCAGAACAAGGACGGGGCCGGCACGCACACCAGCAGCGCCCGCCGCTACTTCTGCGTCCGGTGCGGCAGCGCCTTGTGGGTGTGGGACCCCACCTGGCCCGACCACGTGCATCCGCACGCGGGCGCAATCGACACACCCTTGCCTGCGCCTCCCGAGCATGTGCACTGCTTCGTCGGCTCCAAGGCGCCGTGGGTTGGCGTCGAAGGAAGGCCCGAGGACCCGCATTTCGACGCCTATCCCGACATGTCGCTGGCGCAGTGGCATCAAAGCAAGGGCTTCGCCACATGATCGAGCCCGGGTTCACCGTGTAGCGGAGCCACCGCGCAACACCGCCAGCGCCATCGGGCCTGCGGATCTACGGGACCGGCCTCTTGCGGACAGGTGTGCAGCAGCGTCAGGTGTCGAATCGGCCAGCCGATCAGGAGGATCCATGGAAGACGCTTCGATGTATCACGACGGAATGCGCCAGCTTCAGGACGCGCGCGAGACGCACGCCCTGGCCGACCGACTTCAGCAAGTCACCCTGCGCAGCGAGTTCACCGAAGAGGATCGGTCCTTTCTTCAGCGTTGCCCGATGGTCTTTGTCGCCACGGCAGATGCGAGCGGTCGTCCCGACTGCTCGTACAAGGGAGGGCTGCCAGGCTTCGTGCGCGTGCTCGACGAGCGCACCCTTGCGTTTCCAGACTACGACGGCAATGGCATGTACAGGAGTTGGGGCAATGTGCTCGTCAATCCCCGCGTCGGGTTGCTGTTCATCGACTTCGAAGAGCCGAAGCGGATCCGTGTGAACGGCAGCGCTCAGGTCCGCGCCGACGATCCCTTGCGCACGGAGTTTCCTGGCTCCGTCTTCATCGTCAGAGTGACTGCGGATCAGATCTTTCCGAACTGCCCTCGCTACATTCACCGGATGAAGGTTCTCGAGCACTCGGTCTACGCGCCCAGGCCCGATTACGCGCCGCCGGTGCCGGCTTGGAAGACATTCGACGCGTTTCGCGACGCACTCCCGCGTCGTGATCGAGGCGGCGGCTGAGCCGACCGGCTCCCAGCAAACTCATGCGCCAGTGGGCCACCATCACGTGGCCCCAGCTATCAGGTTGACGCCCGGAAGGCAGGACCCGAGGTGGCCATTCGCGGGTGCGACCACCGTGCGCCGATCAAGGGGTCTACCCTCACCGCACCTGTCAACCTTTGCAGGTACTCAGCGAGTGCGGCAGTCGCTATATTTCCCCGGACCTATGAAGCGCCGCGTGATCTGGCCCCTCCTCGCCGCCCGAGTGCAAACGGTCGGCGGCGCGGGCCCGATGCGGTCCAGCCACAGCAGAGGTCCATGAGACAGTGAGCGCCAGATTCGGACCTGTGTCGGCACCCTGGGCCATTGCCGTTGCGTCGCTGTTGTTCGCAGCCATGGGCGTGTGCGTGAAGTTCGCGACGGCGCATTACGGCAGCGGCGAGATCGTCATGTACCGCGGCCTGGTGGGCGCGCTCATGATCGCCGCGCTGTGCCGCTGGCGCGGGCAGTCGCTGCGCACCGCGCAGCCGGCGCAGCACGCCCTGCGCAGCCTGACCGGTGTGATCGCCCTGTGCCTGTGGTTCCACGCCATCGGCGGCCTGCCGCTGGCCACGGCCATGACGCTGAACTACACCTCCTCGCTGTGGCTGGCGCTGTTCCTGCTCGGCGGCGCCTCGGTGCTGGGCACGCGGCCGGTCGATCCCCGCCTGGGGTTGGCGCTGCTGGCCGGTTTCGTCGGCGTCGTGCTGGTGCTGCGACCGACCCTCGGGCAGGACCAGATGTGGCACGGGCTCGCGGGCCTGCTGTCGGGCATGGTCTCGGCCGCGGGCTATCTGCAGGTCGCCGCGCTGGGCCGCGCCGGCGAGACCGACAGCCGCATCGTCTTCTATTTCTCGGTCGGCGGCGTGATCGGCGGGGCGGTGCTGAGCACGCTGGCCGGATGGCATGCCCACAACGCCGCGGGCATCGGCTGGCTGCTGGCGGTGGGCATACTTGCCACCGGGGCGCAACTGATGCTCACCGGCGCCTACGCCCGCGGGCCGACGCTGGTCAACGCCAGCCTGCAATACCTGGGCATCGCGTTCTCGTTCCTGTTCGGCGTGCTGCTGTTCGCCGATCGCATCACCTGGATGGCGGTCGTCGGCATGGCGCTGATCGTCGGCGCGGGCATCGGCGCGACGCTGCTGCGCCGGCCGGCCGCGGCGGTCGAGCCGACCGCCCCTCGCGCATCCCCACTGGCACCGCCCCATGTCCAACGCCTCCCCAATGCTTGACACCCCCGACGGCGCGCTCGACGCATCGACCTTGCGCGAACTCGCGGACCTCATCGAACGCGCGTGGCAGGACAGTCCCGGCGCGGTCCATCCGACCATCGTTCATGACGCGGTCGAATTCGTCATCGACGGCCTGGACGCAGGCCGCCTGCGCGTGGCCGAACGCCGCGGCGTCGGCGACTGGACGGTCAACCAGTGGATCAAGAAGGCGGTCTTGCTGTCGTTCAGGATGAACGACAGCAAGCTGCTGCGCAGCGGCTACATGACCCACTTCGACAAGGTCGACTCCAAGTTCTCCGGCTTCGACGAGGCCGAGATGCGCGCCACCGGGGTACGCACGGTTCCCCCGGCCATGGTGCGCCGCGGCGCCTACCTGGCCCGCAACGTCGTCGTCATGCCCAGCTTCGTCAACATCGGCGCCTATGTCGACCAGGGCACGATGGTCGACGGCTGGGTCAATGTGGGCTCATGCGCGCAGATCGGCAAGTCGGTGCACCTGAGCGTGGGCGTGTGCATCGGCGGCGTGCTCGAGCCGATGCAGGCCCTGCCGACGATCGTCGAGGACAACTGCTTCATCGGCACCCATTCTTCGGTCGTCGAAGGCGTCGTCGTCGAAGAGAACTCCGTCATCGCGATGGGCGTGCAGCTGAGCCAGAGCACGAAGATCCTGGACCGCGAGACGCGCCAGATCAGCTACGGCCGCATTCCGGCCGGCTCGGTCGTGATCGCCGGCACCCTGCCCGCGGCCGACGGCAGCTACAGCACCGCCTGCGCCGTGATCGTCAAGAAGGTCGACGCGCAGACCCGCGCCAAGACCAGCGTCAACGAACTGCTGCGCGCCTGAACGCCCGCGGTCCGCGCGCGCCAAGACGTCCCGGCCTCAGTCGGCGCGCTGCAGGGCCATCACGCGTGCGATGGCGCCCGAGAGCTCGCGGGCCTCGACCGGCTTGGGCACATGGTCGTCCATACCGGCCTGGAGATAGGCCGCGCGGTCCTCGACCATGGCGTTGGCGGTCAGTGCCACGATCGGGATCGACGCGACGCGGCCCTCGAGCGCGCGAATCTTGCGCGTGGCGGACAGCCCGTCCAGGTTGGGCATCTGGATGTCCATCAGCACGAGGTCGAACGTTCCCTGCTGAACCATGGCCACCGCCTCGACACCGTCGTGGGCCAGTGCACAGCTGTGGCCCAACTGCTCGAGCATGGCGCTGATGACCAGCTGGTTCACCGCGTTGTCCTCGGCGACCAGGATGCGCAGGCCCTCGACCATGTCGCCCGCGGCATCGGAACGGGTGTCGGGAACCGCCAGGCGTTGGGCGTGGCCGCGCTGCAGCACCACCGTGACGCGGAAACAGCTGCCTCGACCCACCTCGGTCTGGACGTCGATGCGACCCCCCATCAGCTGCACGAGGCCGTGGCTGATGGCCAGCCCCAGGCCGCTACCGCCGTAGCGGCGAGCAATACTGCTGTCGGCCTGGATGAAGCGCTCGAACAGGGTGCTCAGCGCCGCGTCGGGAATGCCTATGCCGGTGTCGCGCACGGCGATGCTCAGCTCGGCGGCGGCGGCGTCCAGCCAGCGGTAACCGACATCGACGCTCACGCGGCCCTGGTCGGTGAACTTGACGGCATTGCCGATCAGGTTGAACAGCACCTGGCGCAGCCGCCCTTCGTCGCCTCGGAGCACTTCGGGCAGACCGTTCTGGAACTGCACACCGAACGACAGGCCCTTCTCGCGCGCCCGTGTTGCAACCGAATCGGCCACTTCGTCGATCAGGCGGCGCGGATCGAAATCGGCGATCACGAGCTCGAGCCGCCCGGCCTCGACCCTTGAGAGGTCCAGGATGTCGTTGATCAGTGCCAGCAGGGCCTTGCCGGAACTGCGGATCGTGCGCGCGTACTCGCGCTGCTTGTCCGTGAGCTCGGTCTTGAGCAGCAAGCTGTTCATGCCCAGGACGCCGTTGAGCGGCGTTCGGATCTCATGGCTCATGGCGGCCAGGAACTGCGACTTGGCCTGATTTGCGGATTCGGCAGCCGCCTTCGCTTGTGCCAGCTCGCGCTCGGCCAGCGTGATGTCGCGCATCACGCTGACCAGACCGCCGTCGGGTGTGCGGCGCTCGATCACGTGGATGACGCGCCCATCCTCGAGCACCTGCTCGAACATGCCGCGGCCGCTGCGATGCTGTGCCAGCCGCGTCTTGCGCCAGGCCTGCTGCTGCGCGGGGTCGGCCGCGTCAAACGGAAGCGCCTCGGCGGCGCGGTCGACGAGCACTTCGAAACTCACACCGACGCCGATCACCGAACGCAGCCACGGGTACATCTCCAGATAGCGCTCGTTCCACGCGACCACGCGGTCCTCGACATCGCACAGCAGGAAGCCGTCCGCCATCGACGCCATCGCCTGGTCCATGATGTCCTTGGCTTGCGAGACCTCGAGACGCGCGCGGGCCAGCCGACCCAACTGCCAGTGGGTCGCGCCGCCGGCCGCGATGAGCATCACGACGAAGGCCGCCGCCGCGCCCAGGATCAGGGTTCGGCTCTGCCGCCAATCCGCCAGCGCTGCCGACTCCGGTATCCCTGCGGAAATGCGCAGCGACCGGTACAGCGACGGCCGCGCAGAGACAATCGACGGCTGGCCATCGAGCCGACCCGCCGCACGCGCCGGTGTGCCGCTCAGGGCATCGGCCGGCAACGCGGCCGCCAGGCGCTTGCCCAGTTGCGCGTGGCTGGCAGGCACGCTGGCCAGCAATTCGCCGTCGTCGCGCTCCAGCGTGACCACCAGGCCCGGAATCTGCACCGACTGCGCCAGGATCGTCGTGACGATCGAGACCGGCACTTCGGCCACCGCCAGCACACGCCGACCGGGCGTCAAGTCGATCGGCCGGGCAAAGTAGAGCGCCAGTTCGGAGGTGGCTGGGTTGCGCACCGGCGAGCTGATGGCCAGCATCGGCGTGGCCTGACCCAGGACGCGCTCGGCGAACTGCGCCGGCAGCGGCACACCCAGGCGTTCGGTCTGTTCACGCGCCGCGGCCAGCACGCGGCCTTCGGCATCGATCACGGCCATGTCTCGGAACTCAAGGTTGCGCTTGAGGACGCCGCGCAACTTCGGCTCGGCCACATCGCGCTCGAAGCTGCCGTCGCTCGAGAGCAGATAGCTCTTGTCGGCAAGCAGCAGATCGATCTCGATCAAGGTGCGGTTGAGCACCGCCTCGGCGCCGCTGACAAAGCGCTCGACGCGGACCTCGGTCTCGCGGATCGCATTGCGTTCGCCCTGCGCGTTCAGCCCGGCGGCCGCACCCACCGCGGCGACGACGAGTGCGCTCACGCTGGCCCAGACCGCGAAGGTCTGATGGCCCCTGGACTGGACGCTTGCCATGAATCGGGGGCTGCGGTGGCCTGCCCTCAGCACCGCATTCAGCGCAGGTCAACGCCGCTGGTCACGCCCACGGTCTGTTTCCAGATCGCGGCGCATTGCGGTCCACAGCGCTTGAGCCAGCCGGGAATCACGGCATTGACCAGGATCTCCTGGCGCCGGCCGGCGTCGGCCGCGCTTGCCCGGACCTCGACCATCCGGCCCTTGCGTCCGCCGGTGCAGGTCGGCGCCCCCGTGTTGCAGGCGATCCCGTCGCCGGTTTCCTTCTCGGCTTCGGCCCAGATGGCTTGTTCCAGCTTGGGCAGTTCACGCTGCAGCAACGATTGCATGTCGGCCGGCAAGGCGGCCCACGCGTCGCCGTTGGCCACGAAAGCCGCCACACCCCAATTGACGGGCGCGGTGTGCAGGTGCGTCGTGACCTCGTGCAGACCGATGGTATTGCCCGACATGGTGCCGGTGATGGCGCAGTCGATGTTGCCGCTGCGCACATTGGCAACGATCTCGGCAAAGGGGGTCTGCACCGGCGTCGCCCCGAGCGCCGTGACCCAGTCCGACTGCGTGGCGCTGGACACGCGGATCCTGCGCCCCGCCAGATCGGCCAGGCTCGCCAGCGGCTTGGCGCAAAAAGTGGCCTGCGCGGGGTAGGCGTAGATGGCCAGCAGCTCGCTGCCATAGCGCTCGCGCAGTGCCTTGTGAAGGTGCGGGCGGAAGGCGCCGACGCTGCGGCGCAGCGTTGCCACGTCCGGGTTCAGCCCGGCCAGGTCGGGAATGCCGAATTCGGCGTCATGCGCCGCACTCAGGTTCAGCAGCGAGGTGCCGAACGGCACCGCACCGAGCTGCACCAGGCGCAGCATCTCCTGGCCACGGATGCCGGCGCGGTCGAACGGCACGATCTCGGCGCTCAGACGGCCGCCGCTCAGGCGCGCCAGTTCGCGCGTCCAGAATGGCTCTTCGTGGCGCGTGTACTGGTTGACGCCGGCCAGGCCGCCGACGATGCGCAACTGCTGCGCTGGCGTGGCCGGCGCTTGGGCCGCGCTGGGGCTCCAGGGCGCCAGGCACGCCGCCAGTGCGAGCCAGACCGCACCGGCCCGGCGCGTGCATGCAATGCTGCGGCACAGGGCGCTGCGCCCGTGCCGGTCGTGGATCTTGGTCATGGTTCGTCCTGTCGCTGTTCCAGCGCAGTGTGCAGTTCGAGCCGGCGCGCCGATGCGACGAATAGGTGGCGCTGTGCGGGTCAGTTCGGGCTTCTACACGCTTCGTACAAGTGGCGCAACCAAGCGCCGCTGCCGCTGGCAGGCCAGCGGCGACGCGCCGCGTTCAGCCAAATGCCATCTGCCACAGGGCCGCCACCACATGGCCCCAGATGCCGATATTGAAGCCCAGCAGGCCGAACAGCTTGGCCGAGTTCCAGAAGATGCGCGCACGGCGCGCACAGGCCTCTTCGCCGGTGGTCGCGTACAGCACGATGTAGAGCAGGCACGGCAGGAAGCTGCCGACCGTGAGCGTGCCCATGATCCAGTAGAAGGCGGTCATGCGTTCAAGAGGGGTAGCAGGTGTTCGATCAGGATGCCCGCGCCGACGACGACCGCGGCCACCAGGGTCCACTTCAGGATTCTCACGCCATGCTGGCGCCAGCCGGCCTGCCCGGTAAAGGCGAACAGCGCAAAGCACAGCAGGGTGGAAATCAGCGCCAGGCCGAAGACCAGGCGCAGCAG
Organism: uncultured beta proteobacterium; assembly: GCA_963740395.1. GTDB lineage: Bacteria > Pseudomonadota > Gammaproteobacteria > Burkholderiales > Burkholderiaceae_C > CADEEN01. The sequence goes on along the minus strand of CAVUEP010000094.1, from coordinate 90,021 downwards.
GATCATCATCGTGCGGGCTCGCTCACCAGGCCGGCGCCAGCTCGGCAAAGCCGGCCGGGGCCTGGGCGGCATCGTCGAAGCTGACGATCTCGTAGGCGCTGGCGTCGGCCAGCAGCGCGCGCAACAACTGGTTGTTCAGCGCGTGCCCGCTCTTGAAGGCGGTGTAGTGGGCCAGCATCGGGTGGCCGGCAACGTGCAAGTCGCCGATGGCGTCGAGGATCTTGTGCTTGACGAATTCGTCGTCGTAGCGCAGCCCGCCGGCATTGAGCACGCGCGTGTCGTCGACGCACGATCACGTTGTCCATGCTGCCGCCCAGGCCCAGGCCGCGCGCGCGCATGGCCTCGACGTCCTTGCTGAAGCCGAAGGTGCGCGCGCGCGCGATGTCGCGCTTGTAGGCGCCCGAGCCCATGTCGAAGCTGACGCGCTGGCCGGTGGCGTTGACGGCCGGGTGGTCGAACTCGATCTCGAAGGTCAGCACGTAGCCGTGGTACGGATCCAGCCGCGCCCACTTCAGGCTGTCGCCCTCGCCGTCGCGCACCTCCACCGTCTTCAGCACGCGGATGAAGCGCTTGGGCGCGTCCTGCAGTTCGATGCCCGCGCTCTGCAGCAGGAACACGAAGCTCGCCGCCGAGCCGTCGAGCATCGGCACCTCATCGGCGGTGATGTCGATGATCAGGTTGTCCAGGCCCAGGCCGGCGCAGGCCGACAGCAGGTGCTCGACGGTCTGCACCTTGGGCGCGCCGGGGTCGCCGCCCGGCGCTCAGCGTCGATGGCCATGCGGGTGTCGCGACACCGCCTGCGGGTTGCACCGGAATCGTCACCGGCTGCGGCAGGTCGACGCGGCGGAACACGATGCCGCTGTCGGGCGGCGCCGGCCGCAGCGTCAGCTCGACCTTCTGCCCGCCGTGCACGCCCACGCCGACGGCGCGGGTGATGGTCGTTGCAGGCGTGCGTTGGCTGAGCAGCACGCCATCGGGCAGCAGCGATCTGTCCCGCCAGGACCGCAGCCGGGACAAGCACCGCCGCGGATCCGGCTCTGCCGGGCCGCTGGCGCTGGCCCCCGAGGGGGAGCGCCGCGAGGCCGCTCCGGGGGTGGGCCAGCTCAGTCCGCCTGCTTGCGCAGGAACGCCGGGATCTCGATCTCGTCCATGCCGTTGCTGGCCAGCGCATCGACCTTGGCCGCGGCCTGGTGCGGCCGTTGCGCCACACGCTCGGCGTGGTCAGCGGGCTGTAGTCGTGGCCGGTGCGCTGCGCCGGCTGCTGCCGCTGCGTTGCGACCAGCGCGCTGGTTCAGGACCGGCAGGTTGTCGGTGCCGGTGCGCTGCACCGGCGCGCTGTGCACCACCTGGATCGGCGTGCCTGCTGGCGCGCTGGCCGGGCGACAGGCCGGTGGCGATCACGGTCACGCGCAGCTGGTCGCCCAGGCCTTCGTCGTAGGCGGTGCCGTAGATCACGTGCGCGTCGTCGGCGGCGTAGCGGCGGATGGTGTTCATCGCGTTGCGGCTCTCGCTCAGCTTGAAGCTGGCCTTGCCCGCGGCGATCAGCACCAGCACGCCGCGCGCGCCCGACAGGTCGATGCCTTCGAGCAGCGGGCAGGCCACGGCGGCCTCGGCGGCCTTGGTGGCGCGGTCCGGGCCGCTGGCGATGGCCGTGCCCATCATCGCCTTGCCCGGCTCGCTCATCACGGTCTTGACGTCCTCGAAGTCGACGTTGACCAGGCCGGGCATGTGGATGATGTCGCTGATGCCGCCGACGGCGTTGTGCAGCACGTCGTTGGCATGCGCGAAGGCCTGCTCCTGCGTGACGTCGTCGCCCAGCACCTCGAGCAGCTTCTCGTTCAGGATCACGATCAGCGAGTCGACATTGGCCTCGAGCTCGGCCAGGCCGATGTCGGCCGGCTTCATGCGCCGGTTGCCTTCGAACTCGAAGGGCTTGGTGACCACGCCGACGGTCAGGATGCCCATCTCCTTGGCCACGCGGGCGATCACCGGCGCCGCGCCGGTGCCGGTGCCGCCGCCCATGCCGGCGGTGATGAACAGCATGTGCGCGCCGTCGATCGCCTCGCGGATGCGGTCGTCGGCCTCCTCGGCCGCGGCCTTGCCGGCCTCGGGCTTGGCGCCGGCGCCCAGCCCGGTGCTGCCGAGCTGCAGGATGTAGCGCGCGCATTGCTGCGGTTCAGCGCCTGCGCGTCGGTGTTGGCGCAGATGAACTCCACGCCTTGCACGTCGTCGGCGATCATGTGCTCGACCGCGTTGCCGCCGCCGCCGCCGACGCCGATCACCTTGATCCTGGTGCCGAGGTCGAATTCTTCGATCATTTCGATCGCCATGGTGTTTCTCCTTCGTGAGATTGCAGTTGCCAACAAAAAAACGTTTCAGTACCCAATGCCAGGGCCTCGCCGGGCCCTTCGTCCGTCATCAGAAATTTCCCAGGAACCAGTCGCGCGCGCGGCCGAGCACGGTCTTCACCGAGCCGGCCTTGCCCGCCACCTTGTGCCCGCGCATGCGCGCCAGGCGCGCCTCTTCGAGCAGACCCATCACGGTGGCCGAGCGCGGGTTGGCCACCATGTCGAACAGCGCGCCGGCGTAGGTCGGGTTGCCGCGCCGCACCGGCTTCAAAAAGATGTCTTCGCCCAGCTCGACCATGCCGGGCATGACCGCCGAGCCGCCGCTGATCACGATGCCCGAGGACAGCAGCTCCTCGTAGCCCGAGTCGCGGATGACCTGGTGCACGAGCGAGAAGATCTCCTCGACGCGCGGCTCGATCACGCCGGCCAGTGCCTGGCGCTCAGCAGGCGCGGCGCGCGGTCGCCCAGGCCCGGCACCTCGAGGTTCTCGCTCGGGTCGGCGATGCAGCTGCTTGGCCACGCCGTACTCGACCTTGATCTCCTCGGCGTCCTTGGTCGGCGTGCGCAGCGCCATCGCGATGTCGCTCGTGATCAGGTCGCCGGCGATCGGGATCACCGCCGTGTGGCGCACCGAGCCGCCGGTGAAGATCTGCACGTCGGTGGTGCCGGCGCCGATGTCGACCAGCGCCACGCCGAGCTCGCTCTCGTCGGCGGTCAGCACGGCCTGGCTCGACGCGCTCGGGTTCAGCACCAGCTGATCGACCTCGAGGCCGCAGCGGCGCACGCACTTGACGATGTTCTCGGCCGCGCTCTGCGCGCCGGTGACGATGTGCACCTTGACCTCGAGCCGCCCGCCGCTCATGCCGATCGGTTCCTTGACCTCGTGGCCGTCGATGACGAACTCCTGCGGCTCGACCAGCAGCAGGCGCTGGTCGTTGGGGATGTGGATCGCCTTGGCGGTTTCGACGACGCGGGCGACGTCGATCTGCGTCACCTCCTTGTCGCGCACGATGACCATGCCGGTCGAGTTCTGGCCGCGGATATGGCCGCCCGTGATGCCGGTGTAGACGCGCGTGATCTTGCAGTCGGCCATCAGCTCGGCCTCTTTCAGCGCCTGCTGGATCGACTGCACGGTGGCGTCGATGTTGACCACGACGCCGCGCTTGAGGCCGTGCGAGGGGGCGATGCCCAGGCCGGCCACGCGCAGCGCGCCGTCGGGCAGCACCTCGGCGACCACGGCCATCACCTTGGAGGTGCCGATGTCCAGGCCCACCACCAGCTCCTTGTATTCCCTTGCGGCCATCGCGTGTGTCCTTGCTTTGTTGTCAACGCGGGGCGTTGTTGTGGGTGGCGGCCAGCGACGTCGTCGACACGCCGCGCAGGCGCAGCGCGTAGCCGTCGGGGTGGCGCAGGTCGGCCGCGAGCAGCTCGCGCGGGCCCGCGCCGGCGCTGGCAAAACGCTGCTGCACCGGGCCCAGCGTGCGCACGAAGCGTGCGGCGCGGCCGAGCACCTCGGCCTCGAGGCCGCGGCCGAGCTCGATGGTGGCGCCGCTGTCGAGCTCGGCGCGCCAGGAGCCGCGGCTGGACAGGCGCAGGACCTCGATGCGGCCGTCGATCGGTGCCAGGGTCTCGGACAGCCTGCGCTGCATGTTCAGCATCGCCTCCGAGCTGCCGTTGGGGCCTGACAGCGTCATCAGGCCTTCGTCCTCGACATCGCCGAGGTTGGCATCGAAGACCTCGCCGTGGCTGTTGACCAGGCGCTCGCTGCCGCCGTCGCCCTGCCACAGCGCCGCAGCCTGGTGTTCCTCGAGCGAGACCGCCAGGCCGTTGGGCCAGACCCGGCGCACCACGGCACGGCGCACCCAGGGCACCGCCTCGAACGCGGCGCGGCCGCGGTCGAGGTCGAAGCTGAAGAAGTTGCCACTCAGGTGCGGCAGCGCATTGGCGCGCACCGTGGCCAGGTTGCTGCGCGCGAGTTCGGCCTGCAGCGTGATCGAGCGGATCGTGAACAGCGACGCGCGCGTCAGCCACGCCACCAGCGCCGTGGCCAGCACCAACGCGGCGAGCGCGAAGATCAGCAGCGACACGCCGTTCATCAAGCGCACGTCGACCGGCGTCTCGGTCGGCGCGCGGTTGCGGGTGTTGCGGCTGCGGGCCATGGCTCAGGCACCCCCGTCGTCCAGGCGCGCCAGAGCCAGGATCTCCAGGCACAGCGCTTCGTAGCCTATGCCCGCGGCGCCTGCCGACTTGGGCACCAGCGAGTGGCTGGTCATGCCCGGCGAAGTATTGATCTCGAGCAGGTAGGGCTTGCGGTCGCTCGCACGCAGCATGAAGTCGGCGCGCGCCCAGCCACGGCAGCCGATGGCCTCGAAGGCGGCCAGCGCGAGCCGTTGCACTTCCTGCTCCTCGGCCGGCGACAAGCCCGATGGGCACCAGGTACTGCACCTCGTCGGTGAAGTACTTGTTCTGGTAGTCGTACTTGCCTTCGGGTGCGACGATCTTCACGACCGGCAGCGCCCGCTCGCCCAGGATCGGGCAGGTGACTTCATCGCCGCTGACGAACTCCTCGACCAGCACCACACTGTCGTATTTCATCGCTTCGGCCACGGCCCCGCCCATGTCCGAGTAGCCGTTGACCTTGACCACACCGATCGACGAACCCTCGTGCGGCGCCTTGACGATAAGCGGCAGGCCGAGTTCGTCCGGCACGCTGCGCAGGCGCTCGCGCGTCTGCTCGGCGGCGCTCAGGGTCAGCGAACGCGGCGTCGGCAGGCCGAGCGCGGACCAGACACGCTTGGTCATGACCTTGTCCATGCCGATCGCGCTGGCCATCACGCCCGAGCCGGTGTAGGGAATGCCGAGCAGCTCGAGCGCGCCCTGCACCGTGCCGTCTTCGCCGTGGCGCCCATGCAGGGCGATGAAGCAGCGCGCGAAGCCCTCGCGCTTCAATTCGACCAGGTCGCGCTCGGCCGGGTCGAAGGCATGGGCATCGACGCCCTGGCTCTTCAGGGCGGCGAGCACGCCGCTGCCGCTGAGCAGCGAGATCTCGCGCTCGGCGCTGCGCCCGCCCATCAGCACCGCGACCTTGCCGAAACTGCTGCGCGTGTTCATGGCGCGGCCACCGTGCCGAGTTCGACGATGCGCGCGGCCACCTGGCCGATCGAGCCCGCGCCCATCACGATCACGACGTCGCCGCCGCGCGCCTGCGCGAGCACCGCGCTGGGCAGGCCGTCGACCTCGTCGACGAAGATCGGGTCGACGCGGCCGGCCAGGCGCAGTGCGCGGGCCAGCGTGCGGCCGTCGGCGGCAACGATCGGTGCCTCGCCAGCCGAGTAGACCTCTGTCAGCAGCACCGAGTCCGCGCCGCCGAGCACCTTGACGAAGTCCTCGAAGCAGTCGCGGGTGCGCGTGTAGCGATGCGGCTGGAAGGCCAGCACCAGGCGCTGGCCCGGGAAGGCGCCGCGCGCCGCGGCGATCACGGCGGCCATCTCGACCGGGTGGTGGCCGTAGTCGTCGATCACGGTGAACGGGCCCGAACCGTCCTGCGCCGGCACTTCGCCGCAGCGCTGGAAGCGACGGTCGACGCCGGAGAACTTGGCCAGCGCAGCGGCGATCGCAGCGTCGGGCAGTTCGAGTTCGGTGGCCACGGCGATCGCGGCCAGCGCATTGAGCACGTTGTGCTCGCCGGGCAGGTTCAGCGTGATCTCGAGCGGCGGCAAGGCCGTGCCGTTGCGGCGCTCGGCAACGAAGCGCATCTGCCCGCCGGGCAGGGCCTGGACCTGCGTGGCGCGCACCTGGTTGTCGGGCCCGAAGCCGTAATCGACCACCGGGCGCGAGACCATCGGCACGATCGAGCGCACGCCGGCGTCGTCGCCGCAGACGATGGCTGCGCCGTAGAACGGCATGCGGTGCAGGAAGTCGACGAAGGCGGTCTTGAGCCGCGCGAAGTCGTGGCCATAGGTGTCCATGTGGTCGGCGTCGATGTTGGTCACGACGGCCAGCACGGGGGTCAGGTTCAGGAACGAGGCGTCGCTCTCGTCGGCCTCGACGACGATGTAGTCGCCCGACCCCAGGCGCGAATTGGCGCCCGCGCTGGCCAGGCGCCCGCCGATGACGAAGGTCGGGTCGACGCCGGCCTCGGCCAGCACCGTGGCCACCAGCGACGTGGTGGTGGTCTTGCCGTGGGTGCCGGCGATGGCGATGCCGCGGCGCAGGCGCATCAGTTCGGCCAGCATCGCCGCACGCGGCACCACCGGCACGCGCGCCGCGCGCGCCGCGATCACTTCGGGGTTGCTGCCGCCGACCGCCGTCGACGTGACCACCGCACCGGCACCGGCGATGTTGGCGGCATCGTGTCCGACGAAGACCGCGATACCCAAGGCGCCCAGGCGGCGCAGCGTGGCGCTGTCGCTCTGGTCCGACCCCGAGACGCGGTAGCCCAGGTTGTGCAGGATCTCGGCGATGCCGCTCATGCCCGCGCCGCCCACGCCGACGAAGTGCACATGCTTGATGGCGTGTTTCATGACAGCCCCTCGTCCGACGGGTACGTCTCCCGATCCCCGGGGGGATGCGGGCCGGCTTGGGAGCGGCCCGGCGCTCGGCCCGCTGCGTCGTCGCGATCGGCGTCATGACTGCACCAGCCTTTCGATCTCGTCGGCGACGCGCGCCGCCGCGCGCGGTCGGGCCAGGGCATGGGCCTTCTCGGCCATGGCCAGCAGGGCCGCGCGGTCCAGGCTCTGCAGCAGATCGGCCAGGCTTTGCGGCGTCAGTTCGGCCTGCGGCAGGTGCAGCGCGGCGCCATGCTGGGCCATGAACTGCGCGTTGTCGCGCTGGTGCGCGGTGGTGCTGACGATCAGTGGCACCAGCACCGCGGGCACGCCCGCCGCGCACAGCTCGCTGACGGTGACGGCGCCCGCGCGACAGACGATCAGGTCGCAGGCCGCCAGTCGCGCGGCCATGTCGTCGATGAAGGCCAGCACCTCGACGCCCGCGTCGACGCCGGCGGCGGCATAGGCATCGCGCACGCCGTCGCGTTGCAGCGCGCCGGTCTGGTGCACCAGCCGCGGCCGCTGCGCCGGGGGCAGCAGCGCCAGCGCCTGCGGCAGCGTGTCGTTGAGCACCCGGGCGCCCAGGCTGCCACCGACCACGAGCAGATTCAGCGGCCCGCTGCGCCCGGCGTAGCGCTCGGCCGGCGATGGCAACGCTTCGATCTCGGCGCGTACCGGGTTGCCGGTCACGACCGCACGCTTGTGCGTGGTGGCCGCGGCGCCGTCGAAACCGAAGGCGATGCGGTCGGCCACCGGCAGCAGTGCCTTGTTCGACAGCAGCAGCGAGGCGTCGGCGTTGACCAGCAGCAGCGGCTTGCCCAGCAGGGAGGCCATCAAACCGCCGGGGAAGCAGACATAGCCGCCCATGCCGAGCACGGCATCGGCGCCGCGCCGGCGCAGCAGCGTCAGGCATTCCCAGAAGGCCTTGAGCAGGCGCAGGCCGCCGGTCAACGTATGCACGAGGCCCTTGCCGCGCAGGCCGGAGAAGCCGATCGAGTCCAGCGCGATGCCCGCCGCGGGCACGAGGCGGTTCTCCATGCCTTCGCGTGTGCCCAGCCAGCTGATGGTCCAGCCGCGCGACTGCATCTCCTGCGCGACGGCCAGGCCGGGAATGATGTGGCCTCCCGTGCCCGCGGCCATGATCACCAAATGGCTCATGGGCGCCCTCCGCGCATGAGACTTCGGTTCTCGATGTCAATGCGGACCACGATCGCCAGCGAGACCAGGTTCATCAGGATCGCCGAGCCGCCGTAGCTCATCAGCGGCAGCGTCAGGCCCTTGGTCGGCAGCACGCCCAGGTTGACGCCCATGTTGATGAAGGCCTGCGCGCCGATCCAGATGCCGATGCCCTGGGCCAGCAGGCCGGCGAAGACGCGGTCCAACGCCACCGCCTGACGACCGATGTGGAAGATGCGCCGCGTGAGCCAGAAGAAGGCTGCAATCACGAGGAACACGCCGACGAAACCGAGTTCCTCGCCCACCACGGCGAGCAGGAAGTCGGTGTGCGCCTCCGGCAGGTAGTGCAGCTTCTCGACCGAGGCGCCCAGGCCCTGGCCGAAGATTTCGCCGCGGCCGAAGGCGATCAGCGAATGCGTGAGCTGGTAGGCGCGGCCCTGCGCATAGAGCGGGTTCCAGGGGTCGAGGTAGGCGAAGATGCGCTCGGCGCGCCACGGACTCAGGGCGATCATCAACACGAAGGCGCCGAGCAGCACCGCCGTCGCAAGCGCGAACATGCGGCCGTTGACGCCGCCCAGGAACAGGATGCCCAGGGCGACGGTGGCGATGACGAGGAAGGCGCCCATGTCGGGCTCGGCCAGCAACAGCACACCGATGAAGCCGAGCGCGACGGCCATCGGCGCCACGGCCTGGAAGAAGTTTTCGCGCGTGTCCATCTTGCGCACCATGTAGCTGGCGGCATAGAGCGCGATGCCGAGCTTGGCCAATTCGCTGGGCTGGAAGTTCATCGGCCCCAGCGGAATCCAGCGCCGCGCGCCGTTCACGCCCTTGCCGACCATGGGCATCAGCACCAGCACCAGCAGCGCCAACGCGGCCACGAAGACCCAGGGCGCATGCTTTTCCCAGAACGCGATCGGGATCTGCACCACGGCCAGCCCCGCGACGAAGGCGATGCACAGCGACAACGCGTGCCGCGACAGGAAGTGCGTGGGTGAGTAGCGCGCGAACTTCGGGTTGTCGGGCAGGGCCACCGACGCCGAATAGACCATCACCAGGCCCAGCAGCAGCAGCGCCATCACGACCCAGACCAGGGCCTGGTCAAAGCCGAGTGCGCGACTCGGCTGCGCCGCGGTGGCGCCGACCCACTCGCGAATCGGCACCTGCTCGCGGCCCGTCTCCTGGCGCGCAAAGCGCGCGCGCAGCGCCGTCCACCAGGCCGGTGCGGCCGGCAGCCAGGAGCGCAGGGCGCCGCTCATGTAGCACCCTGGGCGCTGCGCGCCGTCCCGCCAAGCGGGAGCGTTCGCACTTGGGAGCGGCCCGGCGTGCGACCTGTAGCACCCTGGGCGCTGCGCGCCGTCCCGCCAAGCGGGAGCGTTCGCACTTGGGAGCGGCCCGGCGTGCGACCTGTAGCACCCTGGGCGCTGCGCGCCGTCCCGCCAAGCGGGAGCGTTCGCACTTGGGAGCGGCCCGGCGCGCTCACAGCACGGCTCCCTGGGCCTGGGCAAGTTGCTGCACAGCGGCAACGAAGACTTCGGCGCGGTGGGCGTAGTTGCGGAACATGTCCAGGCTCGAGCAGGCCGGGCTGAGCAGCACCGCGTCGCCCGCCTGCGCCTGCGCGAAGCACCAGGCCGTGGCAGCCTCGAGCGTGTCGTGGCGCTGCAGCGGCACACCGCTATCGGCCAATGCGGCCTCGATGGTCGCGGCGTCGCGGCCGATCAGCGCCACTGCGCGCGCATGCTGCGCCGCCGGTGCGGCCAGCGGCGCGAAGTCCTGGCCCTTGCCGTCGCCGCCGAGAATCAGCACCAGTTTGGCCGGTGCCTTGTCCGCGCCCAGACCCTCCAGCGCCGCCACCGTGGCGCCGACATTGGTGCCCTTGCTGTCGTCGAAGGCCTCGACGTCACCGACCTGCGCCACGAACGTGACGCGGTGCGGCTCACCGTGGTACTCGCGCAGCCCATGCAGCATCGGCGCCAGCGGGCAACCGATCGCCGTGGCCAGCGCCAGCGCCGCCAGCGCGTTGGTGGCGTTGTGGCGGCCGCGGATGCGCAATGCGTCGGCCGGCATCAGGCGCTGCAGGTGCAGCTCATCGGCGTCGGCGACCCAGCCGCGCTTGCGCGAGCCTTCTTCCTCTTCGAGCGCGCGCACCAGCCAGACCATGCCGTTGTCCAGCAGCAGGCCGAAGTCGCCGGGACGCTGCGGTGCGCCCGCACCAAAGCGCACGACGCTGCGCAACGGCTCGCGCGGCTTGCCCTTGGTAGGCGCGGCCGGCGCGGGCAACATCGCCTCGACCATTGGATCGTCGCGGTTGAGCACGATCACGCCCTGCGTGCCGAAGATGCGGGCCTTGGCCGCGGCATAGGCCTCGAGCGACCCATGCCAGTCGAGATGGTCCTGCGTCAGGTTCAACACGACGGCGGCGCTGGGCTCGAAGTCGCGCACCGTGTCGAGCTGGAAGCTCGACAGCTCGAGCACCCACACGGCCGGCAGCGGCGCGGGCGCACCGTCGTCATCGACCACGGCCAACGCCGTGGCCAGCGTGTCGAGCATCGTCGGCCCGATGTTGCCGGCCAGCGCCACGCGTTTGCCGCAATGCTCGACCAGCAGGGCCGTCAAGGCGGCGGTGGTGGTCTTGCCGTTGGTGCCGGTGATGGCGATCACGTGGGGGCGGTAGTCGCGCTGCTGCTGCAGGTCGGCCAGCGCGCGGGCGAACAGGTCGAGCTCGCCCTGCACCGCGACGCCCTGCGCCTTGGCCGCCGCCAGCAGCGGCGCGATGCGCTCGTCGTGCGGCGCCAGGCCCGGGCTCTTCAGCACCAGTTGCACGCCGTGCAGCGCATCGGCCTGCAGCGCGCCGCCGAAGAGCACGGCCTGCGGCGCGGCCAGCGCGAGCGCCGCGGCCTGCGGCGGCCGGGCGGCGGAGTCCGGCGCCCCCGGCGCCGGGTGGCGCGAATCCCACACGCGCACGGTCGCGCCATGGCTGGCACACCAGGTGGCCATGGCCAGGCCGGACTCACCCAGGCCGAGCACGAGGACGTGGAGCGACTGCAGATGGTTCATCGCAGTTTGAGACTCGCCAGGCCGACCAGGCAGAGCAGCATCGTGATGATCCAGAAGCGCACCACGACCTGCGTCTCGCGCCAGCCGGTTTCCTCGAAGTGGTGGTGCAGCGGCGCCATCTTGAACAACCGCTCGCCGGTCCCGGTCTTGCGCTTGGTCCACTTGAACCAGCTGACCTGCAGCATCACCGACAGCGCCTCGACGACGAAGATGCCGCCCATGATCGCGAGCACGATCTCCTGGCGCGTGATGACGGCGATCGTGCCGAGCGCGCCGCCGAGCGCGAGCGCACCCACGTCGCCCATGAACACCTGCGCCGGGTAGGCGTTGAACCAGAGGAAGGCCAGCCCGGCGCCGGCCATCGCGGCGCAGAAGATCAGCAGCTCGCCGGCGCCCGGGATGTAGGGGAACAGCAGGTACTTGCTGAAGACCGAGTTGCCGACGACGTAGGCGAAGACGCCCAGGGCCGAGCCGACCATCACCACCGGCATGATCGCCAGGCCGTCGAGGCCGTCGGTCAGGTTGACCGCATTGCTCGAGCCGACGATCACGAGGTAGGTCAGGATGATGAAACCCCACACCCCCAGCGGGTAGCTGATGGTCTTGAAGAAGGGCACCAGCAGGTCGGCGTTGGGCGGCAGCGGCGTCGAGAAGCCGCTCTCGATCCAGCGTATGAAGAGCTGGAAGACGCGCAGGTTGGAGCTTTCCGAGACCGCGAAGCAGAGGTAGAAGGCCGCCACCAGACCGATCACGGACTGCCAGAAGTACTTCTCGCGCGAACGCATGCCTTCGGGGTTCTTGTGCACCACCTTGCGCCAGTCGTCGACCCAGCCGATGGTGCCGAAGCCGAACGTCACCAGCATCACGATCCAGACGAAGCGATTGCTCCAGTCGAACCAGAGCAGCGTCGAGACGCCGATGCCGATCAGCACCAGCACGCCGCCCATCGTCGGCGTGCCGGCCTTGGCGATATGCGCCTGCACGCCGTACTCGCGGATCGGCTGACCGATCTTCAGCGTGGCCAGGCGGCGGATCACCCAGGGGCCGAAGGCCAGGCCGATCAGCAGCGCCGTCATCGCCGCCAGCACCGCGCGAAAGGTCAGGAACTGGATCACGCGCAGGAAGCCGAGCTGCTCGGGGTACTGCGACAGCAACCATTGGGAGAGGCTGAGCAACATGTTCTTATTTGCCTTCCTGCAGCGCCTGGACCACGCGTTCCATGGCCATGAAGCGCGAGCCCTTGACCAATGCCGAGACCGCAGCCGGCAGGCCGGCGCGGGCCGCGACCAACGCCGGCACGGACTCGAAGTGCCGCGCCCCGCTGCCGAACGCCTGGGCTGCGGCTGCGCTCTGGACACCGGCGCACCAGAGATGCTCGATACCGCGCTCACGCGCATAGGTGCCGACCTCGGCATGGAAGGCCGGGCCGCGGTCGCCGACCTCGCCCATGTCGCCCAGCAGCAGCAGCCGCGGCGACGGCATCGCCGCCAGCACGTCGATGGCCGCGCGCACCGAGTCGGGGTTGGCGTTGTAGCTGTCGTCGACCAAGGCCACGCGCGCGCCGTGCAGCGTGGCCGCCTTCATCTGCGAGCGGCCCTTGACCGGCTCGAAGGCCTCGAGGCCACGCTTGACGGCGTCGAGCGCGGCGCCCGCGGCCAGCGCGCAGGCAGCTGCCGCGAGCGCGTTCCTGACGTTGTGCAGGCCGGCCAGGCGCAGTGCCACCGAGACCGAGCCCGCGGGGGTGTGCAGCACCAGGGCCCAATGTGAATGGGCATCGTCGGCGACCCACAGCGCATCGGTCGTGATGTCGGCCGCGCCCTGCAGCGCGAACGTGAGTTGCGGCCGCGTGCCGGCCAGCCCGTGCCACAACGGCGCGTGGGCGTCGTCGGCCGGGTAGACCGCGGTGCCGGCCGGACCCAGGGCTTCGATCACGGCACCGTTCTCGCGCGCGACGGCTTCGACGCTGGCCATGAATTCCTGGTGCTCGCGCTGCGCGTTGTTCACGAGCGCGATGGTCGGCTGTGCCATGCGCGCCAGCAGCGCGATCTCGCCGACATGGTTCATGCCGAGCTCGACCACTGCCGCGCGGTGCCAGCAGGCCTGGTCCTGGCGCAGGCGCAACAGCGTCAGCGGCAGGCCGATGTGGTTGTTGTAGTTGCCCTCGGTGGCCAGCGCGCCCGCGCCATGCCAGGCACGCAGGATCGACGCGATCATCTGCGTCACCGTGGTCTTGCCGTTGCTGCCGCTGACCGCGATCAGCGGCAGCTCGAACTGCGAGCGCCAGGCGGTGGCGAGCTCGCCCAAGGCGCGCGTGGTGTCCGCAACCTGCAGCCCGGGCAGCCCCGCTTCCAGCAGCCCGCGCTGCGCCAGCGCGGCCACTGCGCCCTGGGCCTTGGCCTGGCCGAGCAGGTCGTGAGCGTCGAAGCGCTCGCCCTTCAGGGCCACGAACAGATCGCCCGGGCGCAGCGTGCGGGTGTCGCTGTGCACGCGCTCGACACGGGTGGCGCCGGCGCCGACCAGGGTCGAGCCCGGCAGCAGGCGGTGCGCTTGGGCCAGCGTCATCATCGCGCCGCCCGCAGCGCCAAGGCGCGCTCGGCCTCGGTGACGTCGGAGAACGGCTGCTTGACGCCATGGATCTCCTGGTAGTCCTCATGGCCCTTGCCGGCGATCAGGATCACGTCGCGGGGCGCGGCGGCGGCGATCGTCCGGCGCGATCGCGGCGCGGCGGTCCGGCTCCACCGTCGCGGCGCTGCGCCGCGCCAGACCGGCGGCGATGTCGTCCAGGATCGCGCCCGGCGCCTCGCTGCGCGGGTTGTCGCTGGTGAGCACGACGGCGTCGGCCTCGCGCTCGGCGATCGCGCCCATCAGCGGGCGCTTGCTGGCGTCGCGGTCGCCGCCGCAGCCGAACACGCACAGCAGGCGCCCGTCGCGCGATCGCGCCAGCGGCCGCAAGGCCTGCAGCGCCTTTTCCAGCGCATCGGGCGTGTGGGCATAGTCGACCAGCACCTCGGGTGCGCCCGCGCCGGCGCCGACCCTTTGCATGCGCCCTGGCACCGGCGTGAGTTGCAGCACCAGCGAGGTCACGTCGTCGAGCGACACGCCGAGCGCGCGCAGGCCGCCGACCACGGCCAGCAGGTTGCTGGCGTTGTAGTCGCCGATCAGGCGGCTGCGCAGGGCCGCGCGGTGCCCGTCTTCGAGCAGGTCGAAGGCCAGGCCGCCGTCGACGTAGCGCAGGTCGGTCGCGCGCAGGCGCGCCTCGCCGCGGGTTGAGTAGGTCCAGACGTCCAGCGCGCTGCCTTGCAGTTCGCCCGCCAGTTTCGCCCCCTGCACGTCGTCGACATTGACCACCGCCGCGCGCAGGCCGGGCCAGTCGAAGAGCCGGCGCTTGGCCGCCCAGTAGGCGTCCATCGTGTGGTGGTAATCGAGGTGGTCACGCGTGAAGTTCGTGAACAGCGCGACGCTGAGATGCAGTGCCGGCGAGGCGCTGCTCGTCGATGCCGATCGACGAGGCTTCGATCGCGCAGGCAGCGAAGCCGCCGTCGACGAAACGGCGCAGCGCGGCGTGCAGCATCACCGGGTCGGGCGTCGTCAGGCCGGTGAACTCGATCTGGGCTGGACTGACCCGAGCGCGGCGGCTCGCCAATCCCCAGCGTGCCGACGACGGCGCAGCGCCGGCCGAGCAGCGACAGCGCCTGCGCCATCCACCAGGCGGTCGAGGTCTTGCCGTTGGTGCCGGTCGTCGCCACCACGTCGAGCGCGCGGCTGGGCTGCTCGAAGAAGGCATCGGCGATCGGGCCGGTGGCGGCCTTCAGGCCGGGCAGTGAGGCGATGCGGGCGTCATTGAAGGCAAAGGCTTCGAGGCCCTCGCGCTCCACGAGGCAGGTGGTGGCACCGGCCCTCAACGCGCCGGACACGAAGCGGCGCCCATCGCTGGCCGCACCGGGCCAGGCGATGAAGCCGTCACCGGCGCGCAGCTTGCGGCTGTCGGTCGTGATCGTGCCGGTCACCCACGAGCGCAGCCAGCGGGCGGCGGCGTCGGGTGACTTGAGCGCAGTGATGCTCACGGTCAGAAGCTTTCCTGCACGGCGGTCGTGACGATCTGCTGCTTCACGTCCAGATCGGGTGCCACGCCGAGCATGCGCAGCGTTTGCTGCACGACCTGGCTGAACACAGGTGCGGCCACGTCGCCACCGTAATAGACACCGTTGTTGGGCTCGTCGACCATCACGGCAACGACGATGCGCGGCGCGCTGATCGGCGCGACGCCGACGAACCAGGCACGGTACTTGTCGGCCGCGTACTCCTTGCCGATCTGCTTGTGTGCGGTGCCGGTCTTGCCGCCGACCGAGTAGCCGATGGTCTGCGCCTTGGGTGCGGTGCCACCCGGGCCCGCGGCCAGGTGCAGCATCTCGCGCACGGCGCGCGCGGTCTCGGGCCTGAGCACGCGGTAGCCGGCCTGCGGCGCGGACTGCCCCAGCATCGACATCGGCACCACCTCGCCGTCGCGCGCAAACACGGTGTAGGCATGGGCCAACTGGTACAGGCTGGTTGAGAGGCCGTAGCCGTAGCTCATCGTCGCCTGCTCGATCGGTCGCCACGACTTGTATGGCCGCAGGCGCCCGGTCACGGTGCCGGGAAACTGCAGCTGCGGCTTCTGCCCGAAGCCGAGGTGGGCATACAGCTCCCACATCTCCTGCGGCTGCATCTGCATCGCCATCTTGACGGTGCCGACGTTGCTCGACTTCTGGATCACTTCGGCCACGCTGAGCACGCCATGCGGATGGGCGTCGCGGATGGTCTTGCCGGTGACGGTGATCGTGCCGGGTGCGGTCTGGATCGCGGTCGTGGGCGTGACGCGACCACTCTCGATGGCCCAGGCGGCGATGAAGGGCTTCATCGTCGAGCCGGGCTCGAAGGTGTCGGTCAGGGCCCGGTTGCGCAGTTGGGCGCCGCTGAGGTTGCGCCGTTCGGCCGGGTTGAAGCTCGGGTAGTTGGCCAGTGCCAGCACCTCGCCTGTCTGCACGTCGAGCACCACCACGCTGCCGGCCTTTGCCTTGTGCGCGAGCACAGCGTCGCGGACTCGCTGGTAGGCGAAGAACTGCACCTTGGCGTCGACGGCGAGCTGGATGTCGCGACCGTGGCTGGGGTCGACCTTGTCACCGATGTCCTCGACCACGCGGCCCAGGCGGTCCTTGACGACCATGCGCGAGCCGTCGCGCCCCTGCAACTCGGTCTGGAATGCGAGCTCGATGCCCTCCTGGCCGCGGTCCTCGACGTCCGTGAAGCCCACCAGATGCGCCGCCGACTCGCCCTCGGGGTACTTGCGGCGGTACTCGGCGGTTTGGTAGACGCCCTTGATGCCCAGCGCCTTGACCTGCAGCCACACCGCCTCGTCGGCCTGGCGCTTGAGCCAGGTGAAGCGGCCATTCGCGTCACCGAGCTTGCGCTCGAGTTCGGCCGCCGGCACGCCCAGCAGTTTGGCCAGCGCGCGCTTCTGCTCGCGCGTGGCCTGCACGTCCTTCGGGATGGCCCAGATCGACGGTACCGACACCGAGGTGGCCAGCAGCGAGCCGTTGCGGTCGGTGATGCGTCCGCGCAGGGCCGGCAACTCGAGCTCATGGGCGTAGCGCTTCTCGCCCTGGTCGAGGTAGAACTGCTTGTTGACGACCTGGATCGTCAGCGCGCGGCCGATCAGCACGCACGAGCCCAGGCCAACCAGCACGACCAGCAGCTTGCTGCGCCAGGGCGGCGTCTTCGAGGCCAGCAGCGGGCTCGACGAGTAGCTCACGCTGCGCCCGATGGCACCCGACTTGCGCCGACCCATCATGGCGTGACCCCTGAGGCCGCGCCATCCTGGACGTACACCGTGACCGCCGGCGTGGCCGTGCGCATCGCCAGCTTCTCGCGCGCGGTGCGTTCGACGCGCAGGCTCGTCGCCTGGGCCTCGCGCTCGGCTTCGAGGCGCTTGGACTCCGTGTCCAGGCGCGCCGCCTCGTTCTTGGCCTTGTCGAGTTCGGCAAACAGGCGGCGCGAGTCGTAGGCCGTGCGCACCAGGTACAGGCTGCTGATCAGCAGCACGAGGGCCAGCAGGAGGTTGACCCTAGTCACGAGACCGCCGTTCTCTCGGCCACGCGCAGGATCGCCGAGCGGCTGCGCGGGTTGGCGGCGATTTCGGCCGCGCTGGGCTTGATGCGGTCGATCGCGTTCAGGCGCACCGGCTTGGGCTCGGCGAACGGTGCGCGACGATCGAACACGCTCTTGCTTTCGCGCGCGATGAAGGTCTTGACGATGCGATCCTCGAGCGAGTGGAACGCGATCACGACCAGGCGTCCTTGGGGCTTGAGGAGTTCGAGGGCCGCGCTCAGGCCCTGCTCAAGGGCTTCAAGCTCGGCGTTGACGAAAATCCGTAGAGCCTGAAACGTGCGCGTTGCAGGATCCTGGCCCGCTTCGCGGGTGCGCACCGAACGAGCCACGAGCTGGGAAAGTTCCGCTGTGGTTCGAACAGGGTGCCCGCCTTCGCGCCGAGCAACAAGCGCCTTTGCAATCGATACAGCAAACCGTTCTTCCCCATAGTCGCGTATCACCTCGGCAATGTGGCGCTCATCGGCGCGGGCCAGAAAGTCCGCCGCACTCTCGCCGCGGGTCGGATCCATGCGCATGTCCAGCGGGCCGTCGAAACGGAAGCTGAAGCCGCGCGCCGGGTTGTCGATCTGCGGCGAACTGACGCCCAGGTCGAGCAGGATGCCGTCGACCGCGCGGATGCCCAGGGCTGCCAGCACCTGCGTCAGCTCGTTGAAGTTCGCGTGATGGATCGAGAAGCGCGGGTCGTCGATGCCCAAGTCGGCCGCGCCGGCTGCGGCCACGGCCTCCGGGTCGCGGTCCAGCGCCACCAGCCGGCCCGTGGGCGCCAGACGTTGCAACAGCAGGCGCGCATGGCCGCCTCGGCCGAACGTGCCGTCGACGTAGGTGCCCGACGGGCCCGTCACCAGCGAGTCGATCGCTTCGTGGAGCAGGACGGTGCGGTGCGGCCATGGCGCTGCGCTCACGCCGTCCTCACATCACGTGGTCACGCAACACATCGGGCATGCCGGCGGCCAGCACGGTCGCCTCATGGGCGTCATGACGCACCTTGTCCCAGAGCTCGAAGCGCGAGCCCATGCCCACGAGCAGCACGTCGCGCTCGAGCCCGGCCCATTCGCGCAACTCCGGCGCGATCAGCACGCGCGAGGACGCATCGATATCGACGTCCATCGCACTGCCGAGGAAGACGCGGCGCCAGTCCTCGGCCGACATCGGCAGGCTCAGCAGCTTGCTCCGGAAGGCTTCCCAGGCCGGGCGCGGAAAGATCAGCAGGCAGCGCTTGGGGTGCTTCGTGACTGTCAGGCGGTCGTCGGCCACAGCCTTCAGAATCTCGCGGTGGCGCGCAGGCACAGTCATGCGCCCCTTGCCGTCAAGGAACAGGCCCGCCCCACCCTGAAACACGAATTCCGCCACCGCCGCCCCACTAACCTGCACTTTTCCCCACTTTAACGGAGGGCTTGAGGGCGGTCAATCCGAATTCGTGAAAAAATCAATCAAATCAAGCACTTACAAACACCTTCTCAGCCAGTTTTTCGAATCTGTAAAGCGTTCAAAAACAAAGACATGGGTGAGATATCCAAAGTGTTCCTTCAGGTCAGCCCCGGAACCTAGGGCATTCCTGGAGACGTGCATCCGGGCAACGCTCTCTGACGATCCGGGAAGTGGCACGCGGCGAGAATCCAGCCCTCATCTGGCTCCGGAGACCGTCCCATGACCTTGTTGATCGTCGGCTTGCTGCTGTTCCTCGGCGTGCATTCGGTGCGCATCGTCGCCGAGGACTTTCGCAGCGCACAGATCGCGCGCATCGGCCCCGGGGCCTGGAAGGGCCTGTATACGCTGGCATCGCTCATCGGTTTCGGTCTCATCGTCTGGGGCTACGGCATCGCGCGTCAGCAGCCCGTCGTGCTGTGGCCCTCGCCGGGATGGCTGCGCCATCCCGCGGCGCTGCTGATGCTGATCTCGTTTGTCTTTCTCGCTGCGGCCTATGTGCCGGGCAACGCCATCAAGGCCCGGCTGCAGCACCCGATGGTGCTGGGCGTCAAGGCCTGGGCCCTGGCGCACCTGCTGGCCAACAACACCCTGGCCGACCTGCTGCTGTTCGGCAGCTTCCTGGTCTGGGCCGTGTTCGACTTTCGCGCGGCGAAGGCGCGTGACCGCGCCGCCGGCGCGACGCGCGCTGCGAGTTCGGGCGCGCGCACGGCGATCACGGTCGTGGTCGGCGCCGTGGCCTGGGCGGCATTTGCCTTCCTCGCGCACCGGCCCTTGATCGGCGTGAGCGTGTCCGGCTGATTGTCGGCCGCAGTGCGGCGCGCGCGGCCCGACCGCGGCGCTGCGCGTTGCCATTGGCAGCATCGCCTGGCGCACCACACCCGCCGATTGAGATCGTGACGCATGACACGCCGAGGGCGCCGTCGCGTGGCCCGCTTACCGCTGTTTACCTGCCACAGCACTGCGACTGGCTACGCTCGCCGCGTGACCCCCACGCCACGACCCGACGACCCACGCCGCGCGAGCGCATGGCGGCTTGCCGCGATCATCAGCGCCGCATTGCTGGCGGCCTGCGGAGGCGGGGGTGACGCCGCCCCAGCGGCCCCCGCAACCTCCTCCGCCCCAGCTGTACCCGCGCCGGCGCCACCCGCGCCGGGCGGCAACCAGAATTCGACCGGCACCTGCAACCTGCCGGACTTCACGGCGGCCATGCTGGCCCGAGTCAACCAGTACCGTGCCGCGGGCGCCAGCTGCGGCAGCCGCGGCGCGTTTGCGCCCGCCGCGGGGCTGACGTGGAATCTGGCGCTGACCCAGGCCGCGGACGGCCATTCGCTGGACATGGTCGCCCACAACTTCTTCGCTCACGCCGGTTCGAACGGCAGCAACGCGGGCCAGCGCATGACCGCTGCCGGCTACAACTGGGCCTCGTACGGCGAGAACATCGCCGCCGGCCAAGGCAACATCATTTCCGTGGTCGACGCCTGGATGGGCAGCGACGGCCACTGCGCGAACATCATGAACGCCGGTTTCGCCGACATCGGGGTGGCTTGCGTCCCGGGTACCCAGGCGACGACGTACCGCACCTACTGGACGATGAACCTCGGTCGCTCGCGCTGATCGACGCGACGGCACGGCGGCGAGCGCGGCACGCGACAGTGGACCTGCGACGTCTCACCCAACTCACTCGACGACGAACACGACCGCCGTGCGCGCGGGCACCGTGAACGCGCCACGCGCGGCATCGACGCTGGCCGAAGCCGTGCGCTGATCCGCCGCGGTCGGCGCCACATGCACGGGATGAAGCCGGAACGGCCTGCCCTTGAGCTCGTCGATCGTCAGCGTCTGCGCGGACTTGTCGACGTTGATCAGATAGAGCAACTCCTTGAAGCGCGCGCCGGCCAGGCCGTCACCCCGCAGACGCCCGGCCAGCACCGTCGGCACCTGGGCCGGGCCGGTATTCGGGAAGCTGAGGCGCTGCCTCACCTCATCGGCCGTGCGCAGGCGAAACAGCGACGAGCTTGCGCGAATGCGCAGCAGGTCGAGGAACGCGTCGCGGGCGAAGCGGATGTCGGCGGCCGCGGGCTTGATCGTGGCGTCGGCCAGCAGCGGTTTCATCAGCGGCCAATGCTCGCGGTTGTCACTGGCCGGTGGCAACCCGCTGCCGAAGAAGTTCTCCTGCAGGCTCCAGTCGACGCGGTTGAACCAGTCCCCGGAGTCGTAGCTGTTGCGGTCGAGTGACTTGCTGCGCAGGATCTCCTGCCCGGCGTGGAAATAGGCGATGCCCTGGCTGAAGGCGACGATGGCGTTGCCCAGCACCTGCACGCGTGCGCGGTCCTCGCGCGCGGTCCCGACCGGCAGTTTGACGACGTTGATGTCGAACAGGGTCTGGTTGTCGTGGTTCTCGACGTAGTTGACGACCTCGCCGGGCTGGCTCGCGTAGCCCGCGGGCTGGCCGTTGTAGTCGATGCGGTCGAGCCGTCGGCGCTCGCCACGGGCCGTTGTCATCTCGTAGTCCCGCAAGGTCCCGGCCAGGCCGACGCGCACCATGTCGGCCGCGCGCGCCAGCTCCTGCTCGGTGCTCGGCGCGGCATGCGCATTGCGGTCGTAATGCAGGCCGTTGAGGTAGCCCTGCGCGCGCCGTACCTCTTCGGCGCTGCCCCAGCCGCTGCCGCGCGCGGCGTCGCGCCCGCGGTCGCTGAAGGTGGCGATGCCGCTACCGCCAAGCGCGAGCTGCGAGGCCTGCACGAAGCGCTTGCCATGCTCGACTTCGCCGAAGTTCCAGCCCTCGCCCAGCAGGTGGATGGGGCGGCCGGCGGCGGCATTGACCGCGCGCTGCAATCGCTCCATCGCTTCGCGCGGCTGGTGACCCATCAGGTCAAAGCGCATCGAGTCGATCCGGTAGTCGCGTGCCCAGACCACGGCCGAGTCGACCATGAGCTTGGCCATCATGCGGTGCTCGGTGGCGGTGTTGTCGCAGCAGGTGCTGCGCTCAACCTCGCCCTTGGCGTCGAGCCGGTGGTAGTAGCCCGGGACGATGCGGTCGAGCACCGACTTCGGGTGCTGGCCCGAGGCCGTGGTGTGGTTGTAGACCATGTCCATGCCCACGCGCAGACCGGTTCGGTGCAACGCCTGGACCATGGCACGGAACTCGCGCACGCGCACCGCGCCGTCGGCGGCGTCGCTGGCAAAGCTGCCTTCGGGCACCGTGAAGTGCCACGGGTCGTAACCCCAGTTGAAGCAGTCGCCAGCCGCGCCGGCCATCACCGCGGCCTGCTGCGCCTCGCTGTCGGGCGCGGCAGCCGGCACCGTCGGCGTGGTGCAGCCCTGCTCGGGCACGCTGGCAATGTCGAACACCGGCAACAGGTGCACGTCGGTCACGCCGGCGTCGGCCAGCCGCTGCAGGTGCTGCATGCCCTGGCTGTCGCGCTCGGAGAAGGCGCCGTACTTGCCGCGCAGCGCGGGGCTGACCGTCGAGTCGCCGACCGAGAAGTCGCGCACATGCAGTTCATAGACCACCATGTCGGTGGCGGCGACCACACGATCGGGTCGTGGCGTGGCGCCCCAGCCGGCGGGCTTCAGCGCAGCGGCGTTCAGGTCTGCGATGGTGCTGCGCCGAGAATCCTTTCCGACCGAGATCGAGTAGGGGTCCGTGACGAGATTGCGCACCATGCCGCGCCCGCGCACGAAGACGTCGACCAGGTAAGCGTAGTACTGCCCCGACAGGTCGGCCCGCTGCTGCGCGCGCCAGACGCCGGTGCGCGGATCGCGCTGCATGGCCCGCACCTGACGCGCCGGCGCATCACCGCGCGCATAGACACACAGGGCCACGTCTTGAGCGGTGGGCGCCCACAGCTTGAACTCGGTCCGGCCGGGCCTCACGCTCGCGCCCAGGTCAGTCAGCGCCTCGGCGGCGGCGTAGAGCGCGTCGAGCGCGCCGGCCTGCTGCACCGCCGTGGCCCGTATCACGCGGCCGCGCTCGTCGACTTGCACCAGCATGAGTTGGCCGCGCAGCAGGCGCGGCAGGCGCGGCCGATCGGCGGCGCGCAGCGCCAGCGTGACACCTGGGCCGACATGGCTGAAGCGCTTGCCCGCCTCGGTGGCTGCCGGCGCGGCGACGATCTCCAGCGTCAGCGTCGCGTCGGCGCCGCCAACGATCGTCCCTGGCTCGAGGCGCAGCGCCGCGCCGCGCGAATGCACCAGCCTGAAGTGGGCGCCGTCCGTCACGCCGCCCCAACGCAATGAGCGCGCGTCGAGCCAGATCGCCTGCGCCTGCGCAAATGCGGTGGGCAGGGGCGCCGCTGCACGCAACAGCGTCTCGTGCGCGGCGTCACAGGCGCCGGTGCGCGGCAGCGCGGCAGCTGACGGCATTGCCGCGGCGAAGGCCAGGGTCGCGAGAACCAGGGAGCGCATCAGCATGCTTGCGGGTTCGTGTCAGGCAGGACGGTGCCACGGGCATCGTATCGAAGTAAAACTACATGCCATATTGGGGGTTTGACGGAGCGCTTTACAGCCAGAAAGTAGTCAACTTACAGTCGATGGGTCCCGTCTCGTGGATTCATGGATGTCCCCGATCCCCACCCTGCCTCGCCTGTCCGCCGCGCTCCTGGCGCTCCTGCTCAGCACCCCCAGCGGTGCGCAGGCGCCCGCGCCGATCGACCTGAGTCGGGTATCGCAATCCACCGCGGCACCAACCTTGCCCGCGCATTGGCAGCACGGGGCGTTCATGGAAGTCTTCGTGCGCGCCTACCAGGACAGCGACGGCGACGGCATCGGCGACCTGACGGGACTGACGAGCCGCCTCGATTACCTGAAATCGCTGGGCGTCCGCGGCCTGTGGTTGATGCCGATCCAGAAAAGCGCCGACGGCGACCATGGCTACGCGACGGCCGACTTCCGCGCGGTCGAGCCGGCCTACGGCAGCCTGGCCGACTTCGACGAGCTGCTGCGCGAGGCCGCCCAACGCGGCATCGGCGTGATCATCGACTACGTCATCAACCACAGTGCGGCCGAGCATCCGCTGTTCGTCGCTGCGCGCAGCGACCCGGCGAGCCGGTGGCGCGACTGGTTCGTCTGGTCCGACGCGGCGCCCGCGGGCTGGGACATCTGGGGCAAGAACCCGTGGTACTGGACCGCCAGCAGTCCTTGGACCTCCACGGGCCACCCCAGGGACCTGCCCGCGGCGCCTGCGCACGCCCGCGGCTTCTACTTCGGCACCTTCGCGCCGCACATACCCGACTTCAACTTGCGCAATCGCGAGGTGGTCGAGTACCACCTGAGCAGCCTGCGCTTCTGGCTCAACCGCGGGCTGGCCGGCTTCCGCCTCGACGCCGTGCCGCACCTGATCGAGAACAGCGCGCGCGACTGGAACGACCAACCCGAAAGCCGCCAACTCACCAAGCAGCTGCAGGACGTGATCACGGCCTATCCGCGCCGCTACGTGGTCTGCGAAGCCACCGCCGAACCCCAGGCCTACGGCGACCCGGCGGTCTGTGGCGGGGCCTTCGCCTTCGGCTATGTGCACCACTTCATCGAAGCCGCACGCGGCAAGGTCGAGTCGGTGCAGGAATTGGCCGAGTACTACCGCAGAGCCTCGCCGACCATGGCGACCTTCCTGTCCAACCACGACATGTTTGCCGGCCGCCGGCTGTGGGATCAGCTCGAGGGCGACGAGACGCGCTACAAGCTCGCCGCGGCAGGCTACCTGCTGCAGCCGGGCACGCCGTACATCTATTACGGCGAAGAGATCGGCCAGGCCGGTGCGGCCGGCTTGCCGGGCGACGCGCCACTGCGCGCGCCGATGAGCTGGACCTCCGACGCGCACTCGGGCGGATTCACCACCGGCACGCCGTTCCGGCCGATTGCGCCCAACGCGGCGACGCACAACGTCCAGGCACAGGTTCGCGACCCCGGTTCGATCTACAACTTCTACAAGGCCATGCTGGGGCTGCGCAACACGCGGCCGTCGATTGCACGCGGCAGCTTCGAGCGCTCGTTCGCCCAGGGCCAGGTGCTGGGCTTCGAACGCGCCCTGGACAGCGAGCGGACCCTGGTGCTGATCAACTACGGCACCGCAACCGCCACCGCCCGACTGGCCGGCCTGCCAGCTCGCGCGCGGCTGCGTGCACTGTTCCCGACCTGGGGCGCCAGCGCCGGCGCGGACGCACTCGGCAGCGTCGACGTGCTGCTGGCCCCGCAATCCGTGCGCGTTTTCGACCTCAGGCGCTAGCCTCAGCGCGACGCACGGCCGCGCGCCCGGGTCCCAGGCGCCACAGCCGCACCAAGCCGCGCCACAGCGCGCGCAGCATGACCAGCGCCAGCAGCGCCTCGAGCAGCGTCACGACGAAGGCGAAGAACGGATTCCAGCGCGCCTCGCGCGCATGGAACTTGGCCAGCGCGCCGTCGCGCGCGATCTCGATCGAGTCGTAGAAGCTCGGGATCACCAGCAGCGTCAGCAGCGTCGAGGTGATGATGCCGCCGATGATCGCCACCGCCATCGGGCGGTAGAACTCGGCGCCCTCGCCCACGCCGATGGCCACCGGCATCATGCCGGCGATGAGCGCGAAGGTGGTCATCAGGATCGGGCGCAGGCGCTTCCGGCCGGCGATCATCAGGGCCTCCTCGCGCTCGACGCCCTGCGCGCTCCTGCTCGCGCGCGGCAGTCGAGCAGCAGGATCGCGTTCTTGGCCACCAGGCCCATCAGCATGATCACGCCGATCAGGCTCATCAGGTTGAGCGTGCCGCCGGTGACCAGCAGCGCGAGCACCACGCCGATCAGCGACAGCGGCAGCGAGAGCATCACCGGCAGCGGCGCGGTGAACGAGCCGAACTGCACCACCAGGATCAGGTACATCAGCGCCACGCCGTAGAGCAGCGCCGTCAGCATCGCGCCGAACACCTGCTGCTGGTCGCGCGAGGCGCCGGCGAGCTCGATGCCGTAGCCGGGCGGGAAGTCGATGGCCTTGGCAATCTTCACCGCATCGGCGGTGACCTCGCCCGACGCCCGCCCCTGGGCATTGGCCGAGACCGACACCGTGCGCTTGCCCTGGGCGTGCTGGATCTGGCTCGGCGCCTTGCCGATGGTCACGGTCGCGATCTGGTCCAGCGGCACGATGCGCCCCGTGCCGGCCACCGCGATCGGCAGGCGCTCGATGTTGCTGGCATCGACCCGGTCCTCGGGCGCCAGCCGCACCGCGACGTCGCGCGACTCGCCGCCCGGGTCGACCCAGTCGCCGACCTCGACGCCGGCAAAGGCCACGCGCAGCGCCTGCGCCGCATCGGCCACGGAGATGCCCAGCGCATTGGCCAGGCCGCGGTCGAGCTCGATCTTCAGCTCGTCCTGCGGATCCTGCTCGGACAGTCCGACGTCGACGGCCCCCGGCACCAGCCGCAGCTTGGCCATGAAGTCGGTGGTGATCTCGAGCAGCTTGCGCGAGTCCGCGCCCGTGAAGCGGATCTGCACCGGCTTTTGCGCGCCCATGTTCAGGTCTTCGAGCACCGTGTACTCGGCGCCCACCAAGCGCGCGGTGAGCGCACGCAGATCCTTGGCGATGGCGATATGGGTGCGCTTGCGCTTGTCGCTCTTGCCGATGTCGACGTAGACACGCCCGCCGCCCGGATTGACATAGCTGTTGGTGGCCTCGGTCTCGGGCAGGGTGCGCGCCAGCTCGGCCACGCTCTCGACCTTGGCGCGCGCGTAGTCCAGGCTCGACGAGGCGGGCGCGCGCACGTCGATCACGAGCGTGCCGGCGTCCGACGCCGGCAGGAAGCTCGAGCCGCCGAACTTCATCTGCAGGGCCAGCGCGCCCACCAGGCTGCCGACGGCGAGCAGGAACATCCAGCGCCGGTGATGCAGGGCCCAGGCGATGACGTTGCCGTAGCGGTCGGCCTGGTGATCGAACCATTGGTTGAACCGCTGCAGCACCAGGCTCAGGCCCTGCTTGGGCACCTCGTGATGGCCCGGCGGGTCGCCCCAATAGGCCGACAGCATCGGATCCAGCGTGAACGAGATGAACAGGCTGACCAGCACCGAGGCCACCACGGTGACGCCGAAGGGCCGGAACCACTCGCCCGACACGCCGGGCATGAAGGCCACCGGCGCGAACACCGCGACGATCGAGAACGTGGTCGCGGCCACCGCCAGGCCGATCTCGGCGGTGCCGTTGATGGCCGCAGTGCGACGGTCCGCACCGCGCTCCATGTGGCGCACGATGTTCTCCCGCACCACGATGGCGTCGTCGATCAGCACGCCGATGGCCAGCGACAGCCCCAGCAAGCTCATGAAGTTGAGCGTGAAGCCGGCCAGCCAGACGGCGATGAAAGCCGCCACCACCGAGGTCGGCAGCGAGAGCGCCGTGATCAGCGTCGAGCGCCAGGAGTTGAGGAAGATGTAGACCACGAACACGGTCAGGCCGGCGCCGAAGACCAGGGCGTGGATCACGTTGTTCAGGCTGTTCTGCGCCTCCTCGCCGCCGTCGCGCGTGATCTGCAACGTCGTGCCCGGCGGCAGGGTCTTGCCGATCTGTTCGGTGAGCTTGCGCACTTCGGTGGCCACGCTGACGGTGCTGGCCTCGCGCGATCGCGTGATCGACAGGCCCACATTGGGCAAGCCGTTGCGCGTCGAGAAGCTGGTCTGCTCGGCGAAGTCGTCCTTGACGCTGGCCACCTGGCCCAGGCGCAGCAGCTCGTTGCCGCGCCGGCGCACGACGATCTGCTCGAATTCGGCCGGCGACTGGATGCGACCGACCAGGCGAATGCTCTGGTCCTCGAGCACACCGCGCACCTTGCCCACCGGTGCCGTGGTGTTCTGTATGCGCAGCGCGGCCACCACTTCCGTGACCGAGACCGAGAATTCGCGCAACTTCTCGGCATGCAGCAGCACAGACAGTTCGCGCCGCAACGAACCGTTGACCGCGACCGTGGCGACACCGGTGATGCCGCGGAACTTGTCGGCCAGCTCATCTTCGGCCAGGCGCGAGACCGCCGCGTGGCTCAGCGTGGTCGAGGACAACGCCAGCTGCACGATCGGCTGTGCCGCCGGGTCCACGCGCGTGATCACGGGTTCTCGAATCTCGGCCGGCAGCTTGTGCCGCACGCCGCCGATGGCATTGCGCACCTCGTCGGCGGCCTCGATCAGGTTCTTGTTGAAATTGAAGATCAGCACGATCCGTGCGCTGCCCTCGCTGGCGGTGGAGCGGATCTGGTCGACGCCCGACACCGACTGCAGCGGCTTCTCGATGCGATTCACCACCTCGCGCTCGACCGACTCGGGCGACGCGCCCGGGTAGGGCACCGTCACCACCAACACCGGCTGCTCGACGTCGGGAATCTGATTCACGCGCAGCTTGTTCAGCGCGAGCAGGCCCAGCCCCATCAGGCCGATGATGATGACGACCGTCGCGACCGGTTGCTTGATGCTGAAGTTGGACAGGAACATGGCGCCGCCCTTCCTACTTGACCGCGGTCGCGGTTCCTGGGGCCGCCGATGCGGGGCCGTTGCCCACCTTGGCGAACTCGACCTGCTGGCCCTCGACCAGTGCGTCGCCCGGTTTGCGCAGGATGACGTCGCCCTCGGCCAGGCCACTCGTCAGCGGGTACTCGCCGCGCCGCTCGTCGCGCTCGCCCAGCTGCACCACCACCTTGCCAACGCGCCCGTCCTTGACGCGCCAGACGGCCGCCTTGCCGTCGCTGCGCACGATCGACGCATCGGAAAGCATCAGTGCCTGGGCGCCGTTGGCCTGAACGCGACCCTCGGCATACAAGCCCGCCACGCGCGGCGCCTTGGCCGGATCAGCAAAGTTGACGATGACCTCGACCTGTCGCGTGCTGACGTTGGCGGTCGGGTCGATGCGCCAGACCTTGCCGATGAACTGCACATCGGGGAAGCCATTGACGCTGAACGACACCGCCTGGCCGACCTTGATCTCGTGCATGCGGTCGGCCGAGACCTGGCCCTCGAAGCGCATGCTCGAGGGACCGATCACCTTGACCAGTTCCTTGCCGACCTGCGCCGTGTCGCCGACCGACGCCTTGCGCTCGCTGACGACGCCGTCGAAGGGCGCCCGCACCTCGGTGCGGCGCAGCTGCTGCTGCGCACTGGCCACGCGCGATGCCGCTGCGGCCAACTCGCTCTGCGCACTGTTGCGTCGCACTTCGGCGTCCTCGAGTGCCTGCACCGTGGTCATGCCCTGCCCTTGCAGGGTCTTGAGGCGCTGCACCGTGCGCTCGGCCTGCTCGAAGGCCTGCCTGGCCGCGCGCGCCGACGCGTCGGCCGACTGCAGCGACTCGCGCAACACGGTGTCGTCCAGGCGCATCAACAGGTCACCGCGCTTGACCGCGTCGCCATTGCCCTTGAGCACCTGGGTCACGACGGCCGCCACTTCGGCGCGCAGGTCGGCGCGCTTCTCCGGTTGCACCGAGCCCGTGATCACGGGTCCGCCGCCGGCCTCACCCGCGGCCACTGTGCGCAGGTCCTCGGGCGACAGCAACAGCACCGGCGTGGCCGCCGTCACGCCCGAGGCGGCCTTGCCGACCGGCGTTGCCGCCGTGGTGGCGGTGTCGCCGGGCCGGCCGCAGGCGGCCAGCGCCAGTGCGGCCAGGACGGCAAAGAGGACACGGTGTTGCAGCATCAAGCCAGCTCCAGGACAGTGGATTCGCGTCCTCGGACACGATGAACCAGCGAGCTTACCCGGCGGGGCAGGCCGGCGCGCCGCTTTGCGACGGATCGCCAGGATCCGGGCGCCGGTGGCAAGCGCAGCCCCGGCTCAGGCCTGCAGCAGCCGGATCGGCGCGCGCCCGCTGGTGGCCGTGATGACCCCGAGCAACGTGGCAGCTTCGTGGCCGATCATGGTCCAGGCAAAGCGCCAGCTCCAGTTGAGCTTGCTCAGCGTGCCCGGCAGGTTCATGCGCTGCTCGCTCGGCAGGCCCAGCACGTCCTGCAGCGGAAACACGGCCAATTGCGAGACCGAGTTGCAGGCGGCGCGGATCATGGCCCAATGGGCCCCGTCGGCATCGCAGTCGAGGTAGGCGCTGGCGAAACGGCGCTCGGCCTCGGTGGCGTGGTTCCACCAGCCGCGCGCCGTGTCGGTGTCGTGGGTGCTGGTGTAGACAATGGTCTCGGGGCGGTAGTTGTGCGGCAGGAACTCGTGCGCGCCGTCACCGCCGAAGCCGAAGATCATCACCTTCATGCGCGGCAATCGGCAGCCTTCGATGAGTTCGATCACGTCGGGCGTGATCAGGCCCAGGTCCTCGGCAATGATCGGCAGCTTGCCCAGCGAACGCTCGATCGCGTCGAACAAGGCGCGCCCCGGCCCCGTGACCCAGCGACCGGACTTGGCCGTGGGTGAACTGGCGGGGATTTCCCAATAGCCGGCGAAACCGCGGAAGTGGTCGATGCGCACCACGTCGGCCAGCGCGAGCACGCGCCTGACGCGCGCCGACCACCAGGCGAAGTCTTCCGCCGCCATCCGGTCCCAACGGTAGAGCGGATTGCCCCAACGCTGGCCCTCGGGACCGAGATCGTCGGGCGGCGCACCAGCGATCACGGTGGGCAGGCCGTCGTCGCCCAGAAAGTAGAGGTCCGGGCGCGACCACACGTCGGCGCTGTTGTCGGCCACGTAGATCGGGATGTCGCTGATCAGCGCGACGCCCTTGCCGTTGGCGTAGCGCCTGAGTGCCACGCATTGCGAGTCCCAGCACCATTGCACGAAGCGCCAGTAATCGACTTCGCCTGCATGCTCGAGGCGGGCCGCGGCAACGGCCTTGGGATCGCGCTGGCGCAGCGGCTTGTCCCACTCCCACCAGGGCGTCATGCCGTGGATGTTGAACAGCGCCATGAACAGCGCGTAATCATCGAGCCAGGCCGCCTCGCGCGCGCACCAGTCGGCAAGTGCCGCGCGATCGCCCGCGCTGCCATGCGCCGCAAAGCCTGCTGCGGCGGCGCGCAACTGGCCGTCGCGCCAGGGGATGACGCGGCTGAAGTCGACCCGCTCGGCGGAGAAACCACCCTCCGGCAAGGTCGGCGGGCTCAGCCAGCCGCGCTCGACCAGAGGCTCCAGCGCCACCATCAGGGGGCTGCCGGCGAAGGCCGAGGGGCTCTGGTAGGGCGAATCGCCGGGGCCGACGGGCGTGATCGGCAGCCACTGCCAAATCGTCTGTCCCGCCGAGGCCAGCCAGTCGACGAAGCGGTAGGCGTCGGGGCCAAAGTCGCCGACGCCATGCGGTCCGGGCAGCGAAGTGATGTGCAGCAGGATGCCCGCTGCACGCTGTGTGGCCTGGACCGGGTTCATGGCGCGGGCGGGCGGGTCAATCGGAATTCGTCGCGCGCAGGACGACCAGCGCGCGCGCGGGGATGACAAGCGGGCGGTGCGCCGCAGGCATGTCACCCGCGCCCAACTCACCGGCGCTGTCGATGGCCACCTGCCAGAGTCCAGGCGGCAACGTGAACGGCTGCGGCGTCGGTTCGGGGTTGAAGGCCAGCACCAGGTGTCCAGACCCCGGCGACGTCGGCGCTGCGTTGCCCGGGGCGGCGTCGATGCGGCAGGCAAAGGCGCGCTGGGTGGCGTCATGCCAATCGTGAACCTGCATGTCGTGACCGGCCGGCGCGAGCCAGACCAGGCTGCGCTCACCCGCCGCGGCCGGCGCATGCCGGAACCAGCGCGCGTGGCGCAACCCGGGCTCGGCGCGGCGCAGCGCGATCAGCTGTTGCACGAAGCCAAGCAGGTTGGCGTCGGCATGTTCCCAGGCCAGCCACCCGGTCGGGTTGTCCTGGCAGTAGGCGTTGTTGTTGCCCTGCTGGCTGTTGCCGATCTCGTCGCCGGCGCACAGCATCGGCGTGCCCTGCGCCAGCAGCAGCGTGGCCAGCATGGCGCGGCGCACGCGCTCGCGCGCCAGATTCACCGCCGCGTCGTCGGTCGGGCCTTCGACACCGAAATTGGCCGCCACCTCGTGGCCGTTGCCGTCGCGGTTGCCTTCGCCGTTGGCCTGGTTGTGCTTGCAGCTGAAGCTGACCACGTCGGCCAGCGTGAAGCCGTCATGCACGGCGACGTAGTTCACACTCGACAGCGGGCCACGGTTCCCATGGTGGAAAAGATCGTTGCTGGCGCTGAAGCGACGCGCGAATTCGCCGCGGCTGACACCCTGGGCGCCGGCGCTGGCGAGCCAGTAGCGGCGCACGCTGTCGCGGAACTTGTCGTTCCACTCCAACCAGCGCGGCGGAAAGTGACCCAACTGGTAGCCACCATGGCTGGCGTCCCAGGGCTCGGCGATCAGGCGCGTGCGCGCCAGCACGGGGTCCTGCGCCAGGGCGGTGAAGAAGGCAGCCTGCCGTTCGAAGCCCTGCCGCGTGCGGCCAAGCACCGGCGCCAGATCGAAGCGGAAGCCGTCGACACCCATCTCGTGCGCCCAGTAGCGCAGCGAATCCAGCACGAACTGCGTCACGCGCGGGTGCGCCACATTGAGCGTGTTGCCGCAGCCACTGAGGTTCTCGCAGGTCCGCTCGTCGCCGCTCAGGCGGTACCAGCTGGCGTGGTCGAGGCCGCGCATCGACAGCGTGGGGCCGGTCTCGTCGCCTTCGGGCGTGTGGTTGTAGACCACGTCGAGCACGACTTCCAGGCCCTGCTCGTGCAGCGCGGCCACCATGTGGCGGAACTCCTCGGCCACGGCGCTCGGATCGCTGCGGTCGCCGGCGGCCAGGCGCGGGTCGGGGCAGAAGAAACCGAGCGTGTTGTAGCCCCAGTAGTTGACGAGGCCCTTCTCGGCCAGCCCCGGCTCGTCGAGGTGGTATTGCACCGGCAGCAACTCGAGCGTGGTCACGCCCAGGGCCTTGAAGTGGGCCAGTGCGACCGGGTGGGCCAGGCCAGCGTAGGTGCCGCGCAGCTCGGCCGGCAGCCCCGGCAGCCCCATGCCGAAGCCCCTGACATGCAGTTCATAGACGACGACGTCGTCGTCGGCGACGCGCGGCGCGTTGACCCAACCCGCGGCCGGCTGCGGCGCAGCCGCGACGCGCGCCTTCAAGGCATGGACCGCGTTGTCACGGGTGTCGAACGAGCGGCGGCCGTCGGGGTGCCCGACCGCGTAGCCGTAATGCTCGGCGCGCCAGGCATGCTGGCCGACGATCTCGCGCGCCCAGGGGTCGAGCAGCAGCTTGTTCGGGTTGAAGCGGTGCCCGCGTTCGGGGGCGTACGGGCCATGCGCGCGCAGGCCATAGACCAGGCCCGGCCCGACGCCGTCGAGAAAGCCATGGAAGACCCCGTCGTGCGGCCCATGCAACGTGTAGCGCCTGAGTTCACTCGCGCCCGAGACGTCGAAGAGGCACAACTCGATGCGCTCGGCGTGGTCGGAGAACACGGCGACGTTGACACCGCCGTCGCGCGCCAGCGCGCCGAAGGGCTCGGCCCGCCCAGGGTCGAGTTGCTCGGGCAACCTCATGCCCGCCTCGCGCCGGCGCGGGCGGGCCGCGCAGCGAACGACCAACAGCGACTGCGATGCCGGGCCATGCGGTCAGCGCTTGGGCGCAGTCCAGACTTTCTCGAGGTACTCGCGGACCGTACGGTCCGATGAGAACGTACCCATGGCGGCGATGTTGGTCAGCGCGCGCGCGGCCCAGGCATGGCGGATCACGGTACAGCGCGTCCACACGCTGCTGCGTGGCCACGTAGTCGGCAAAGTCGGCCATCAGCATGTAGGTGTCGCGGTGCCGCAGGCCGTCGATCAGGCCCCGGTAGCGGCCCGGCTCGCGCGGCGAGAACGTGCCCCCGGCAATGGCCTCGACGACGGCACGCAACTGGCGGTTTTCGTCGACGTACAGGCCGGCGTCGTAGCCGAGCGACTTCATGCGCACGACCGCGTCGGCGCGCAGGCCGAAGACGAACATGTTCTCTTCACCCATGGCCTGCGCCATCTCGATGTTGGCACCGTCCCAGGTGCCGATCGTGATCGCGCCGTTCATGGCGAACTTCATGTTCCCCGTGCCCGAGGCTTCGGTGCCGGCGGTGGAGATCTGCTCGGAGAGGTCGGCCGCCGGCAGGATCACCTCGGCCATCGAGACGCTGTAGTTCGGCAGGAAGACCAGCTTGAGCCGGTCCGCGACCAGCGGGTCGCTGTTGACGACGCGCGCCACATCGTGGACCAGGCGCACGATCGACTTGGCCGTCTGGTAGGCCGATGCCGCCTTGCCCGCGATGATCACGGTGCGCGGCTGCCAATCCAGACCCGGTTGCGCGACGATGGCCTGGTAACGCGCCACCACATGCATCACGTTCAGCAGCTGGCGCTTGTATTCGTGAATGCGCTTGATCTGCACGTCGAAGAGGCTGTCCGGGTCGATCACGAGGCCGAGCTCGCGCCGCACCAGCGCGGCCAGCCGAAGCTTGTTCTCGCGCTTGACTTTCAGAAACGCCGCGCCCAGCGGCTTCTTCTGCGCGTGCGCGGTCAGCGCCGACAAGCCCGCCGCGTCGCCCCGCCAATCACGGCCGATCTGGCCGTCGATCAGCGCCGACAGCCCCGGGTTGGCCTGCATCAGCCAGCGCCGCGGGGTCACGCCGTTGGTGACGTTGGTGAACCGATCCGGGTACAGCGCGGCGAAGTCGGCGAAGATGGTCTGCACCATCAGGTTCGAGTGCAGCGCCGAGACGCCGTTGACGCGGTGCGACGCGACGATCGACAGCGCGGCCATGCGCACGCGGCGCTGGCCATGGTCGGCGCCCTCGTCGATCAGCGACATGCGCCGCAGGCGATCGTGGTCACCCGGAAAGCGCAGGCGCACTTCCTCGAGGAAGCGTTCGTTGATGCCGAAGATGATGTCCAGGTGGCGCGGCAGCAGGGCCTCGAACAGCGGCACGGCCCAGGTCTCGAGCGCCTCGGGCATCAGCGTGTGGTTGGTGTAGCTCACGGCCTGGCGCGTGATGGCCCAGGCCTCGTCCCATTCCAGGCCATGCTCGTCGATCAGCAGGCGCATCAGTTCGGCCGGCACCAGGGCCGGGTGCGTGTCGTTGAGGTGCACGCTGTTCTGGCGCCCGAACTTGTGCAGCGCGCGTCCCTCGCGCAGGTGCCGCGCCAGCATGTCCTGTAGCGAAGCGCTGACCAGCAGGAACTCCTGCTTCAGGCGCATCTCGCGGCCGGCGGCCGTGCTGTCGTCGGGGTACAGCACCCAATTCAGCATGTCCGCGGCCAGGCGCTCGCGGCCCGAACTCAGGTGCTCGCCACGGCAGAAGGCGGCAAAGTCGATCGGGTGTTCGGAGCTGGCATGCCATTGGCGCAGCGTGGCCACGCGCTCGGTGCCGTGTCCGGGGACGATGAAGTCATAGGCCGTGGCGACGATGCGCTCGGCCGGCACCCAGCACTGCTCGCCGCCCTGGCACTCGACGCGGCCGCCGAAGCTGACGAAGTAGTGCAGCTCGGGCCGATGGATCTCCCACGGGTTGCCGCGCTTGAGCCAATCGTCGGGGGTCTCGACCTGGCGCCCCCCGGCGATCTGCTGCGCGAACATGCCGTACTGGTAGCGCACGCCGTAGCCGAACGAAGGCAGTCCCAGTGTCGCGAAGGAGTCGAGGAAGCAGGCCGCCAGTCGCCCCAGGCCGCCATTGCCCAGTGCCGCGTCGGCTTCGCGCTCGAGCACGTCGGGCAGAGACTGCCCCGCCGCCTCGATGGCCGTGCGCAGCGCGTCGTCCAGCCCGAGTGCGGCCACCGCGTTGCTCAGGGCGCGGCCCATCAGGAACTCCATCGACAGGTAATGCACGCGCCGCGCGGTGGTGTTGGCACGGTCCTCGGCCTGGGTGCGGATCCAGCGCTCGGCCAGCAACTCGCGGCTGGCATGCGCGGCGGCCCACAGGCAGGCATCGGCCGAGGGGCAGTCGCTGCGCTGCTCGAGCTCGCGGCGGTAGGTGGCCTTGAATGCCAGCTTCAAATCGGGCGCGGCAGCGCTGGCAGCGTGCTTCGAGGTGGCGGCAGTTGTGCGGCTCATGGGCGTGGGGGGGCTGGCAGTCATGCGCGGGAGGCAGCGGTCTGAATCCCGAGATTCTGCCTTGATTGGCCTGTAGTTATCCTACATCGGGAAATCCCGCGGCTTGGTCTAAGTCGTTGATTCGTATGGGTTCGTAGTGGAATCGAGAGGTCTGCTGGTCGTTGTGAATTGGCCGCACGGTCTGTATATTCTCTACAAACAGGGTGTGCGCACAAAGGAAATTCAGCGTGGCAGCGGTTCAACTCACGGGTGTGCACAAAGCCTTCGGCGATGTCGAAGTATTGCGCGACATCAATCTGGAGGTTCGCAACGGCGAACTCATGGTCTTTGTCGGGCCCTCGGGCTGCGGCAAGTCGACCCTGCTGCGCGTCATTGCCGGGCTCGAGGACATCACGCGCGGCACTCTGAGCATCGACGGTCGGGTTGTCAACGACGTGCCCCCCGCGGAGCGCGGCATTGCGATGGTGTTCCAGAGCTATGCGCTGTACCCGCACATGGACCTGTACGAGAACATGGCCTTCGGCCTGAAGCTGGCCAAGATGCCGCAGGCGGAAATCGACAGCGCGGTGACGAGCGCGGCGCGCATCCTGCACATCGAACACCTGCTGCAGCGCAAGCCCAAGGATCTGTCGGGCGGGCAGCGCCAGCGTGTCGCCATCGGCCGCGCCATCGTTCGCAAACCCGAGGTCTTCCTGTTCGACGAGCCGCTGTCGAACCTGGACGCGTCGTTGCGCGTGAAGATGCGCTACGAGTTCGCCAGGCTGCACGAGGACCTGAAGGCGACCATGGTCTACGTCACGCACGATCAGGTCGAGGCGATGACCTTGGCCGACCGCATCGTCGTGCTTTCGGCCGGCCGCATCGAGCAGGTCGGCACACCGCTCCACCTCTACGAGCAACCCGACAACCTGTTTGTGGCGGGCTTCATCGGCAGCCCGAAGATGAACTTCATCGACGGCACGATCGCGCAGGCCAGCGCGCAGGAGGCACAGGTCAACGTCGCCGGCGGCGGCACGCTGCGCTGCCTGGTCGATGCCTCCGGCGCCCGACCCGGCGACAAGGTCACGCTCGGCGTGCGGCCCGAGCACCTGCAATTGGCCACGAGTGCGGGAGAGGAAAACGCGCTGGCCACGACCGTGAACTTCGTCGAATCGCTCGGCAGCGCCACCATCGCCTATTGCAGCTACGCGGGCGTCGAAGGCGGCCTGACCTGCCAGTTCGACGGGCGCGTGCGACCGCGCGTCGGCGACGCGCTCAGCCTGACCGCCCCCGCACCGGCGACCTACCTGTTCGATGCCGAGGGCTGCGCGATGAAGCGGCAGGGCGTGTCAGAGCAGCAGCGCGCGGCATGACCGCAAGGCCAGCGCCATCGCGGCGGCTGCGCCGAACCGTGCTGGCGTGCGTGCTCGTACTGGCCATGCCGGCGGCCTTGGGTGCGCCGCTGCGTCTGCTGGTCTGGATCAACGGCGACAAAGGCTACAACGGCCTGCAGAAGGCCGGCGATGCGTTCGAGAAGCTGTCGGGCGTGCAGGTGGTGGTGCAGCACCCCGAGGCCGCGCCGGACAAGTTCCAGGCCGCGGCCGGTGCGGGCAAGGGCCCGGACATCTTCTGCTGGCCGCACGACCGCGTCGGCGAATGGGCCAAGTCGGGGCTGATCGTGCCGATCCAGCCGCCGAAGAAGATCCACGACGAAATCGAGGGCTCGGCGTGGAAGGCCTTCACCTGGAACGGTCAGGTCTGGGGCTACCCGCTGGCGATCGAGGCCATCGGCCTGATCTACAACAAGGCGCTCGTGAAGACCCCGCCGGCCACGTTCGACGACGTGATCGCGCTCGACAAGGCGCTCGCTCCGCAGGGCAAGAAGGCGATCCTGTGGGTGCACAGCCAGACCTTCTTCACCTGGCCGCTGCTCGCAGGCGCGGGCGGCACGCTGTTCGGACGCGACGCGAAGGGCCATCTCGACCCCCAATCCACCGGCGTC
Source organism: uncultured beta proteobacterium (assembly GCA_963740395.1). Lineage (GTDB taxonomy): Bacteria > Pseudomonadota > Gammaproteobacteria > Burkholderiales > Burkholderiaceae_C > CADEEN01. The sequence goes on along the minus strand of CAVUEP010000094.1, from coordinate 52,389 downwards.
AACAACGCGGGCGCACTGCTGGGCGCGCAGATGCTTGCACGGCTCGTCGCCGACGGCCACATGCCGGCGGGCGCCAAGTACCCGGACATGGAATCACAGTTCGCGGCCGGCAAGACCGCGCTGATGATCAACGGCCCCTGGGCCTGGGACAACGTGCGCAAGGCCAAGATCGACTTCGGTGTCGCGCCCGTGCCAGCGGTCGTTCCCGGCCAACCGAGCAAGCCCTTCGTCGGCGTGCTCGGCTGCATGATCACCGCCCCCAGCAAGCTCAAGGACATCGGCCGCGAGTTCATCGAGAACCACCTGCTCAAAGTCGAGAGCCTGAAGATGATCTCGGCCGACGTGCCCCTGGGCACGCCGGCCAACAAGGCCTACTTCCAGGAATTGTCGAGCGACGCCCGCATCGCCGCGACGATGGCCAACGCACTGGCCGGCGAGCCGATCCCGAACATCCCCGAGATGGGCCGCGTGTGGCCCGCGCTGGACGCCGCACTCGAAGCGATCACGCAGGGCCGGCAGTCGCCCAAGGCCGCGCTCGACGGCGCGGCCGCGAGAATCCTGAGCAGGTAGGACGTTGAGCGCCGCGTCGATCACGGTCCCGCGCGCGCGCGTGCCGGCCTCCGCATCGGGCACCTGGATCGGCCGCGCCCTGCTCGCACTGGCCACGCTGGCGCTGCTGTGGATGGTGTTCAGCCTGTTCACTGCCGGCCAGGCGCTGGTGGCGATGGGCGTCCTCATCTTCGGCGGCACGGCCCTCGCCATCTACGGCACGGCCACCTCACTCGCCTGGCGCTACCTGTTCCCCGGCGTGGCAGGCATGTTGCTGTTCGTGGCCTTTCCGCTGCTCTACACGGTGCAGATCGGCTTCACGAACTACTCCTCGTCCAACCTGCTGGAGTTCGAACGCGCACGCGACTACCTGCTGGCGCAAACCACCGTGGACGAGGCGCATGCCTACGACATGACGGTGCATGGGCAAGGCGCTTCACGGCACCTGCAGCTGACCTCGCGCCACACCGGCGAGCGCTTTGCCACGGCAGCGATCGACGGCGCAGCCGAGGCGCCTTTGACATTGACGCCGGCAACCCAGGACCCGGGATCGCCGCTGAACCTGCGCGACGTGATCGCATTGCGCGACACGCTGCAGGCACTCAAGCTGCAGGCGCCCGACGGCAAGATCCTGTCCTATGCCGGGCTGCGTGAGTTCGCGCCGCTCGAGCCGGTCTGGCGCGCCAGCGCCGACGGCTCGCTGACGCAGACCGCCAGCGGCGCGATCTACCATCCCAACCGCGATACCGGGTTCTTCGAGACCACGGGCGGCGCGCGCGTCTCGCCCGGGTTCAAGGTCGGCATCGGCTTCGCGAACTACAGCCGCATGCTGCTGGACGCGGACTTCCGCGGCCCCTTCGTCTCGATCTTCATCTGGACCGTGGCGTTCGCCACGCTCACCGTGGTCTTCGCTGGCGGCCTCGGGATGACGCTGGCCGTGCTGCTGAACTGGGAAGCCCTGCCGCACAAGACGCTGTACCGCACGCTGTTGTTCCTGCCCTATGCGGTGCCGGGCTTCATCTCGATCCTGGTCTTCAAGGGCCTGTTCAACCAGAACTTCGGCGAGATCAACGCCCTGCTCGACAGTCTCTTCGGGGTTCGGCCGGCCTGGTTCGCCGACCCGCTGCTGGCCAAGGCGATGCTGCTGATCGTCAACACCTGGCTCGGCTTCCCCTACTTCATGATCCTGTGCGCCGGGTTGATCAAGACCATTCCTGCCGACCTGTACGAGGCCAGTGCGATCGCCGGCGCCAAGCCGCTGGACAACTTCTTCAAGATCACCGCGCCGCTGATCCTCAAGCCGCTGACGCCGCTGCTGATCGCGGCCTTCGCGTTCAACTTCAACAACTTCGTGCTGATCGCGCTGCTGACCGACGGCCGGCCCGACTTCCTGAACACGAAGCTGCCGGCGGGCACGACCGACATCCTGGTCAGCTACACCTACCGCATCGCCTTCACCGATGCCGGCCAGAACTTCGGCCTCGCCGCGGCCATCTCCACGATCATCTTCATCCTCGTCGCGCTGATGGCCTTCCTGCAACTGAAGGCCACGCAGCGGGCCCAGTCCAGGGAGTAGGCGGCATGGCCCTCGTTATCGGCAAACGCAATCGCTGGCGCGTCTGGGCCGCGCAGGCCTTCCTGTGGGCGCTGATCGCGCTGACGCTGTTCCCGCTGCTGGCGATCCTGTCGATCTCGCTGCGGCCCGGCAACTTCGCCACCGGCTCGCTGATCCCGAGCGAGATCAGCCTCGAGCATTGGCAACTGGCCCTGGGCATCAGCTACACCACGGCCGAGGGCCAGCTCGTGACGCCACCGTTCCCGGTGCTGCTGTGGCTGTGGAACTCGGTCAAGATCGCGTTCATTTCAGCTGGCCTGATCGTCGCCATCTCGACCACCGCGGCCTACGCCTTCGCGCGCCTGAAGTTCGCGCGCAAGCAGGCGATCCTCAACGCCATGTTGATGCTGCAGGTGTTCCCGGTGGCGGTGGCCCTGGTCGCGATCTACGCCATCTTCGACGGCATCGGCAACCATGTGCCGTGGCTCGGCGTCGAGACCCATGCCGGCCTGATCGTGGCCTACCTCGGCGGCGTCGCCACCCATGTCTGGACCATCAAGGGCTACTTCGACACGATCCCGGTCGAGATCGAGGAGAACGCCAAGGTCGACGGCGCCAGCACCTGGCAGGCCTTCCGGCTGGTGTTGCTGCCGATGGCGGTGCCGATCCTGGTGGTGGTCTTCGTGCTGGCCTTCATCGGCGTGATCATCGAGTACCCGGTGGCCTCGATCCTGCTGCGCGAGGAAGCCAACCTGACGCTCGCGGTCGGCTCCAAGTTCTACCTTTACGAGCAGAAGTACCTGTGGGGCGACTTCGCCGCGGCCGCCGTGCTCTCGGGCCTGCCGATCACGCTGGTGTTCCTGGCCGCGCAACGCTGGATCGTCTCGGGCCTGACCGCCGGGGGCGTCAAGGGATGAGGCTCGCCGTGCCTGCCGTGCGCACCCGCGCGCCCCTGCGATGAAGCGCTGGCTGCTCGCGACGGCGCTGCTGGCCAGCGCCGCCCCGGCGTTGGCGCAGCCGGCGTGCCGCCCCGATCCGCTCAACGGCCGCACGCTGTACCTGCGCGGCACGTTCAACAGCTGGACCGCCGACGACGCGCGACGCTTCGCCTGGGCCTGCGATAGCTACCAGCTCGTGACCGCGCTGGCTGGCGAACATCAGTTCAAGATCGCCGACGAGGGCTGGAGCACCGACGCGGACTTCGGCGCCGACCCCACCACGCCGGATCGCATCGCCCTTCGCGGTCGCGAGTTCAAGCATCGCTTTGCCGGCACCTACCGGATCAGCCTCACCATGCACGACACCACGCCTGCCGCGCTGCGCATCGAGTCCTGCCCGACCGAGGGCGCACCGCTTGCCACGACCTCGCTGTTCCTGCGCGGCAGCATGAACAACTGGGCCGCCCTAGACGCCTACGCCTTCCAGTTCAGCTGCGACGCCTACTACCTCAACGTCCAGCTCGACGGCCAGCACGAGTTCAAGATCGCCGACGCCTCGTGGCAAGCCGCGACCAGCTTCGGCGCGGGCTCGGCGGCCTACCTCAAGCCCGGCGGCGGCAACGTCACGGTGCAATTCAGCGGCGAGCACACGCTGCGTCTGGCCTGGACCGGCGGCCGGCCCCAGCTCGCCGTCGGACCCAAGACATTTGCCGACCCGTCGGCCAAGGCGGTCACGGATCCGGTCGCGCTGAGCCTGCAGTTCAATTCACGTGCGCGCGACCACAAGTCCCCGTTCGGTGCCGTGCCCGCACGAACCTCGGTCGACTACGCCATCGACGCCCTGCCCGGTGTGGAGCGGATGACGCTGGTGCTCGAACGACGCCGCCTCGAAGGCAACCAGGAAGTGCTCGAGTACACCGAAGTCCGGCGCGTGCCGATGACGAAGTCGGCACAGGGCGGCAAGGTCCGCTGGCGCGCCAGCCACCGGTTCGACGAGGTCAACGTCTACGGCTACTGGTTCGAGGCCGAGATCGGCGGCCAACGCTTTGCGTACCAGAACAACCGCGACTCGGTGTACTGGACGCGCGAAAAGGGCAGTGGCGGGCCCGGCGCCGTGTCCGACCTGCCCAGCGCAAAGAGCACGATCCGGCGTTTCAGGCAGACCGTCTACGCCGCCGACTTCGAGGTGCCCGACTGGGCGCCCGACATCGTCTACTACTACATCTTCCCGGAGCGCTTTCGCAACGGCGACAAGCGCAACGATCCGCGCCCCGGCGTCACCCGCTACCACGACGGCACCGTCGAGCTGCATGAGAACTGGCTCGACAAGCCCTGGCGCCCCGGCGACGGCTCGGACGCGCGCTACAACAACGACTTCTTCGGCGGCGACCTGGCCGGCATCATCGACAAGCTCGACTACGTCCGCGACCTCGGCGCCAACACGATCTACATGACGCCGGTGTTCAAGGCCGCAAGCAACCACAAGTACGACACCGCCGACTACCGGCAAATCGATCCCGGCTTCGGCAACAACGAGGATTTCGAGCGCCTGACGCGTGAGGCCCGCCGGCGTGGCCTGCGCGTGATCCTCGACACCAGCCTGAACCACACCGGGCAGGACTCGCTCTACTTCGACCGCTTCGGCAACCATGGCGGCCAGGGCGCATTCACCGGCGGCAAGGTGCGTGCCGACTCACCCTACGCCAGCTGGTTCAGCTTCGACCCCGCGGGGGCCACGCCCGAATCACAGTACAAGGGCTGGGTCGGTATCGCCGACCTGCCGGAGTTGAACAAGGCCGCGCCGGCGTTCCGCGCCTTCTCGCACGGCGATCGCGACGCGGTGATGAAGCTCTGGCTCGACCGCGGCGCCTCGGGCTGGCGCATGGACGTCGCACCCTGGGTGCCCGACGACTTCTGGCGCGAGTGGCGGCGCGAGATCAAGGCGCACCGGCCCGACGCACTCACCGTCGCCGAGACCTGGTTCGACGCGTCGAAGTACTTCCTCGGCGACATGTTCGACTCGACGATGAACTACATCTTCCGCAACACGGTGCAGGCCTACGCCGCCGGCGGCGATGCAATGAAGCTGGTGCCCAACCTCGAGCTGATGCGCGAGGCCTACCCGAGACCAGCGTTCTACGCGTTGATGAACCTGCTTTCGTCACACGACCAGGCGCGCGCCCTGCACCATTTCGGCTGGCACGACGACACCCGGGACCCGGCCGTGATCGCGCTGGCCAAGCAGCGCCTCAAGCTGGCGCTGCTGTTCCAGATGAGTTACCCCGGTGCGCCCACCGTGTACTACGGCGACGAAGTCGGCATGACCGGCGGCGACGATCCATACAACCGCGGCCCCTACCCCTGGGCCGACCTCGGCGGCGCGCCCGACACCGCGCTGCTGGCCGAGTTCAAGCGGCTGATCAAGTTGCGCCGCGACCACCCCGTGCTGCGGCGCGGGTCGATCGATGCGCCGCTGCATGTCGACCAGCATGTGATCGTGCTGGCGCGTGAGTACCAGGGCACCTGGGCCATCACGGCAACCAACAACGCGGCCAGCGCGCAGACCGTGACCGTGACACTGCCGTCGGGCGCCGCGGCCGATTACGGCGACGCGCTCGGCGGTGGCTCTGCGAGCGCCCATGAGGGCCGCCTCACGCTGTCTGTGCCCCCCCTGTTCGGCAGGGTCCTGATCAGCCGTTGACGAGGACCAGCGCGCCTAGCGTGGCGCAGCGCAGTATTTCTCGATGAAGTCGGCGTGCGAGGGCATCACAGCGGCGCAACGTCCGATCAGCGCATGCACGCCCGCGAGGTAGTCGACGATGCCCGGTTCGTCGATCGCGTCGACCAGCGGGTGGTAGCCGCGGGCCTTGAGCCCCTGGCCGTGCATCACCTGCAGCCAGGCCACCTCGGAGAACAGCTCGTTGTTCTCGCGCACGATGCGCCCGTGCGTCCGGAACAGCTGCAACTTGGCACGCAGCGTCGGCGGGATCTCCATCTCGCGCATCGCCACCCAGAACGGCGAATCGGTGCGCTGGTTCAGGTGGTAGTGCAGGATGATGAAGTCGCGCACGCGCTCGAACTCGAAACGCGCCTGGCGGTTGTACTCGTCGATGTCGTCCTGCTCGAAGCCCGCGCTCGGGAAGAAATCGATCAGGCGCGCGATCGCGGTCTGGATCAGGTGGATGCTGGTCGACTCCAGGGGCTCGAGGAAGCCGCTGGACAACCCCACGGCGACGACGTTGCGATGCCATCCCAGCCGCCGCATGCCGGTCGTGAAGCGCAGGGTTCTCGGATCCGCCAATACCTCGCCGTCGAGGTTGGCAAGCAGGACCGCCGTGGCCTCGTCCTCGCTGACGAAGCGGCTGCAGAAGACATGGCCGTTGCCGATGCGGTGCTGCAAGGGAATGCGCCACTGCCAGCCGGCCCGGTGCGCCGTCGAGCGGGTGTAGGGCGTCAACGGCGCCACCGAGGCGCATGGCACGGCCACTGCGCGGTCACAGGGCAGCCAATCGGTCCAGTCCTCGTACCCGGTCTTGAGCGTCTGCTCGATCAGCAGACCACGAAAGCCGGTGCAGTCGATGAACAGATCGCCTTCGACGCGCGTCCCGTCCTCCATGACCAGGGCCTGGACATGGCCGTTCGCGGCGGCCAGTGCCACTTCAGCGATCTTGCCCTCCAGGCGACGCACGCCGCGGCTCTCGGCGTGGCGCCGCAGGTAGCGGGCGTACAGGTTCGCATCGAAGTGGAAGGCATAGGTGATGTCGTTCAGCGGCGAGTTCTGGACCTCGGCCGGCGGCCGCATGAACTTGTTCTGGTACGCGGCCACGCGCGTGATCGCGTACTCACCGATGTCGGGCACCTTGCCAGCCTGGTGCATCTTGAGCCAGTACTGGTGGAACGGCGCGGTCCACAGATCCTGTCCCATGCGCCCGAAGGCGTGCATGTAGCGCTGTCCCAGCCCGCCCCAGTCCACGAACTCGATGCCCAGCTTGAAGCTGCCCTGCGTTTCACGGATGAACTCGTCCTCGTCGAGTTCGAGCACCTTGTTGAAGAGCTGGATCATCGGGATCGTCGCCTCGCCGACGCCGACGGTGCCGATCTCCTCGCTCTCGACCAGCGTGATCTGCGCCTTGCCGCGCAGCACCTTGGACAGGGCTGCTGCGGTCATCCAGCCGGCCGTGCCGCCGCCGGCGATGACGACGCGGCGGACCATCGAAGACGAGGCTGAGTGGGTTGTCATGGGCGACAGGTTAGCGGGGCACCCGCATCGGGCGCAACGAAAACAACCCCAGCGGCCTTGCGGCTGCCGGGGCTGTGGGCGCGCAGCCTTGGGTCGTCAGAACTTGTAGTTCGCGCCGAACAGATAGGTCTTGCCGTACTTCTTGGTATCGGTCGGGTTGTCGCGGTCGTCCGTGTACTGCTGGAACAGTGCGTTGTTGATGTTGTTGGCCTGGAACAGCAGTGACAGGCCCTTCAACATCGACTTGTCAGAGAAGGTGTAACCCAGCTGCAGGTCGACCACCGACTCGCCGCGGATGAACGTGATCTCGGTGTCGTCCTTGTAGTCCTTGATCTCGCCCAGGAAGTCCGAGCGCATGCGCTTGGCCACCGACACCTGGAAGCCGTACTTCTCGTAGTACACGCGCAGGTTCGTGACCCGGCGCGACAGGCCCGGCAGCGGGATGTCGAACGCGCTGCCGACGTTCAAACCGGGCAGCTGCCCCGGCTGGATCGTGATCGAGCTCTTGGTGTCGCTGTGGTTCAACGCCACCCCGAAGCCATCCAGCGGCCTGGCCAGCAGCGACAGCGGCACGTTCACCGCCAGCTCCACCCCCTTGATGGTGCCGCCCGAGCCGTTGGTCGGCCGCGTCAGGATGCCCACGGTGCCACCCGCAGGAAGCACGAAGCCCGGCGGCAGCACGCCGGCGAAGTCGTACAGGCCCGGCAACGTCAGCACATAGGTGCTGATGTCCTTGTAGAACCCCGCGACGCTGACATAGCCCTTGTTGCCGCCGAAATACTTCTCGACCGAGATGTCCAGCGCGGTGGCACGGAACGGCTCGAGCTCCGGGTTGCCGCCCGAGGCGACGATCCGCTGCACCGGGGTCAGCGGCGGGGTCGGCAGGCTGGGCGCGTCGATGCTGGCGCGCATCTGGCCCATCGTCGGGCGCGACATCGTCTTGCCCAGTCCCAGGCGGCCGATCAGGTCGTTGCCGAGGTCCATGCTCAGGTTCAGGCTGGGCAGCACGTCGTTGTAGCGCTTGCCGCCCGACTGGCTGAGGCAGGTGTCTGGCGTCGAGCCTGCGCAGCGTCCCGAGTCGTTGACGAAGCCGGTCGAGACCTGGTCGGTGTGCACGAACTGGGCGCCGACGTTGCCCGAATAGGTCTTGCCGAAGAGCATGCCGTCGAGGTCGGCCTTGACGAAGCCGGTGGTCACGTCTTCCTTGACCGTCCAGTTGCGGTTGATCACGGTGCCGTAGGTGTTCGGGCGCAGCGCATAGACCGACCCGAGCGTGCCGCGCGAGTCGAAGGTCGCGATGTCGAAGCCGGCCACATTCGTGACGTCGCTGCCCGGGATCGCCACCGCCGCGAACGGGCCACCGCCCCCGGCGATGACGAGGAAGCCTTCCTGGGTCGTCGCGACCTTCGTGCGGCTGACCGAGTTGATGCCGATCTCGACGCCGTCGACATGGCCCCAGCGCAGATCGCGCTGGCCCGACACGCGCAGGTTGTTGATCTTGTCGCTGATCTTCGGCGAGGCCACATAGCCGGCCTGCGGCGAGGCGGGGCCGCCGCCCCAGCCCATCACGTCGGTCAGCATCACGACGTTGCGGTCGGCGAAGTTGGTGTTGGACGTGAACACCAGATCAGCATGGTTGGCGCCCGTGAAACCGGTCCAGCTGATGGTGCCCGTGGCGCCCGGCACGGCCGGGATGCCGGCCGAATGCGCCGTGTTGCCGTTGCCGGGCAGGCCGCCGGTGGTTTCGTAGCGTGCGCCTTCCTTGGTGACCTTGGACTGGGCGATGTCGCTGGAAAAGGTCCAGTTCTCGACCTTGAGGCGCGAATTCAGGCCGAAGGCATTCAGCTCGTCGTCGGTGCCCTCGTTGTGGTTGCGGATCACGCCCTTGAAGTTGTCGACCGTGCCGCTGGTGGCGATCCCACCGCTCACCGTGGCGGCCACCAGGGTCGGCGGCCGGGTGCGGTAGTTGTGCGGGTCCGAGCTGCCGCCGATGAAGCCCTCGATGCCCTTCTTGAAGTTGGCTTGCCGGCCCTTGGACTGGAAGATGTCGAGCACGGTCTCGAAGTCCTTGTTGGGCTTGAACTGCAGCACGGCCATCAGGCCGTCGCGCTCCTGGTCGGAGACCTCGAGGTCGCGGCCGAAGCCGCCTGGCACGCCGACCGGCCCGCCGCCGAAGACCAGATTCTCTGTCCAGCCTCCCCAGGTATTGACGCGCAGCTGCGCCGCGCCCTTCTCGGTGAACCTGACCGCGCCGATGGCGACGCCGAGCGTGCGCCCGAGGAACTGGTCGACATACGAGACCGACATGCGATCGCCCGTGCCCTCACCGTTGGGCACGCCGTTGCTGATGCCGGTCTTCTGGTCGCGGTAGTTCAGCGCGATCGCGCGGCCCGACGCGCTCAGCGGGCGGATCGTGCGCAAGTCGATCGTCGACGACAGGCCCTGGCCCATCAGGCCGGCGTGCGGCGTCTTGTAGATCAGCACGCTGTTGAGCAGCTCGGACGGATAGAGGTCGAAGTCCACCCCGCGGCTGTCGCCCGACGAGGCCACCTCACGGCCGTTGAGCAGGCCGCCATTGAAATCGGGCGACATGCCGCGCACGCTGATGCTCTGGGCCTTGCCGCTGCTCTTGTTGCGCTGCGCGGCCACGCCGGGCAGGCGCGCGATCGAGTCGGCGACGGAGGGGTCGGGCAGCTTGCCCAGGTCTTCCGCCGAGATCGCCTCGACGATCGTGTCGGCCGACTTCTTGGCGCTGATCGCGTTCTCGATCGCGCTGCGGATACCTGTCACGGAAATGACCTGGGCCGCGTCACTTGCCGCCGGCTGTGTGGACGGGCCGGTTTGCGCATTCGCAGAGGCCAGGGCCACCAGCATCACGGCCGTACCTGCAGCCACCGGGCTGAGCCGGAACTGCTGCTGTTGCGCCGTAACGCCACGCTTCTTGGTCGAATTCTTCACCGGCGGTCTCCTTGGACGATTGATGAACCACGCCGGCTGGCGTCGCGCATGCGCGCAACACGCAGCCGGATACAAAATGTCAATATTTGCAGGTTTGTACCAAAACTAGCTCGCGATCAGCGTCTGGGTTAACCCTCGGTGTTGCCCGGTGACTACCCTCGGATGCTGGGTTATCACTATGAAAATGGCTGTCGCCCCCCGAACGGATGGCCCCTCGCAGCGCTGAGCGGCTGGTGCGATATGTAGTCAAACTACGGGTTGAATCGAACGCGCCCAACCGCGATGATGCGCGCCATCGCCGTCCTGCCGCCGACGTCCCATGCGCCCATCGCTCCTTCTGCTGCTGAGCCTGCTCGCCGCCGTGGCCCAGGCCGCACCAGCCGGCAAGCGCCATGTGCCCTCGCCCGACTGGCGCGACCAGATCATCTATTTCGTCGTCACCGACCGCTTCGCCGACGGCGACCCGCGCAACAACGACCAGGGTGCGGGCGAGTACGACCCCGCGCGCGAAGGGCGCTACAACGGCGGCGACCTGGCGGGACTGACCCGCCACCTGCCGTACATCCGCGGACTGGGCGCGACGGCGCTGTGGATCACGCCGCCGGTGGCCAACCAGTGGACCGACCCGATCGGCGGCTACACCGGCTACCACGGCTACTGGGCAGAGCACTTCAAGCGCGTAGACAAGCACCTGGGCACGCTGGCCGACTACAGGCGACTGGCCACGACCCTGCACGGCACGCGGCATGTACCTGGTGCAGGACATCGTTCTCAACCACACCGGTGACTTCTTCGACTACCGGGGCGGCTGGGACGCGACCGACCCGGCGCGCTTCTACACGCCCAACGCGCTGGCCAAGCCGGCCACGGCACCGTCGCAATCGCCGTTCAACCTGAACGATCCGCGGATCGCCGCGCATCGCCGCGCCGCCATCTACCACTGGACGCCGCGGGTGCGCGACTACACCGACCCGGCCCAGGAGCACACCTTCCAGATGGGCGGCCTGGACGACATCAACACCAGCAACCCCGTGGTGCAGCGCGCGCTGCGCGACAGCTACGGCTACTGGATCCGCGAGGTCGGTGTCGACGCGTTCCGCGTCGACACCGCGTTCTATGTACCGCCTGCCCTCTTCAACGACTTCCTGCACGGCACCGCGCGCGACGCGCCGGGGATCATGGCGGTGGCGCGGCAGACGGGGCGACGCGCCTTCCACGTGTTCGGCGAGGGGTTCGGCATCGACGGCCCCTACAGCGACCTGCAGGCGACCAAGATCGAACGCTACATGACCGGCGTCGACGGCAAGCCGGTGATGCAGGGCATGGTCAACTTTCCGCTGTACGGCACGCTGGGCGACGTGTTCGCCCGCGGGCGCCCGACGGCCGAACTCGGCTGGCGCATCCAGAACATGATGCAGCGCCACGCGCGGCCGCACCTGATGCCGACCTTCGTCGACAACCACGACGTCGACCGCTTCCTTGCCGGCGGCAGCGCCGCCGCGCTGAAGCAGAGCCTGCTGGCGATCATGACCCTGCCCGGCATCCCGACGATCTACTACGGCACCGAACAGGGCTTCACCGAGCCGCGGGCCGCGATGTTTGCCGCCGGTTATGGCTCCGGCGGTCGCGACCGCTTCGACACCCAGGCCCCGCTGTACCGCTTCATCGCCGAGGCGTCGGCCCTGCGCCGCGCCAACAAGGTGTTTTCACGCGGCACGCCCAAGGTCCTGAAGACCAATGGCGCCACCTCGGGTGCGCTGGCCTGGCGCATGGACCACGGCGACGCGCGTGGCTTCGTCGTCTTCAACACGTCGGACGCAGAAACCCTGCTCGACAACCTCGACACCGGCCTGGCGCCGGGCACGCCGCTGCAAGGCGCGTTCGCGATCGACGGCCGCCCCGCCAACCTCGTCGTCGGCGCTCGCGGCATGTTGTCGATGAAACTGGCGCCGCGCAGCGGACAGGTCTGGCTGGCGCGCGCCGCGGATGCGCGGCCGGCGACGCCGACGCCGACGCCGACGCAGAGCCAGGCAACGCTGACGCTGGACCCTGTCGCAGATGCCGCGTTCAGCAGCGACTTCGGCGTCAGCGGCACGGCGGCGGGCACCACGGACCTGCGACTCGTGGTCGACGGCGACGTGGCGCGGGCCCAGCCGATCACGCCCGCAGCGGACGGCCGTTGGCAGGCGCGGGTCGATACCCGCGCGATGACCGACCCCCAGGCCCGCCACAGCCTCGTGGCCTGGGACCGCGGCAGCGGCGCGGTGTCGCGCAACCTCGAGTTCACGCTCACCCGCGAGTGGCAGGTGCTCGCGGACATCGCCGATCCCGCCGGCGACGACCACGGCCCCGCCGGGCGCTATGTCTACCCGACCGACCTGAGCTGGGGCACGCACAGGCAGATGGACCTGCGGCGTGTCAAGGTGTCGGCATCGGGCGGCGCCTTGCGGATCGACCTGTCGATGGCCGCGCTGACCCGGCTCTGGAATCCTCCCAACGGATTCGACCATGTGGCGTTCACGATCTTCATCGAACTGCCGGGCCAGGCCGGGGGCCAGCGCGTCATGCCGCTGCAATACGGCTCACTGCCCGAGGGCATGAACTGGCACCTGCGGCTGCGCGCGCACGGCTGGTCGAACGCGCTGTTCAGCGCCGTCGGCGCGTCGGCCCACCATGAGGGCACGCCCGCCGCGGTCGCAGCGCAGATTGCCACCGACGTCGCCGGCCGCAGCGTGAGTTTCATCCTGCCCGCTAGCGCGCTGGGTGATCGCGCGTCGCTCAGCGGTGCCAAGCTGTACGTGACCACGTGGGACTACGACGGCGGCTACCGCGCGCTCGAGCCTCAGGTGCAACCCTTCGTCATCGGCGGCGGCGACGGCGGGCGTGATGTGCGCGTGATGGACGACACGGCTGTCATCGTCCTGCCCTGAGGCGCGCGCGTCTCAGCCGCGCAGGGGCAGGCGCGCGGATAGCGCCGGCAGGCGCGCTGCGCCACCGGCCAGCCGTTGGTCGTGCCGGTAGTCCGGGTGCACGTGAAGCACCCAGTCGCGGCGGCCGAACCGCTGCTTGAGGGCAGCCACGATGGCGTCGAAGCTGTGGCCCTCTTCGGCATTGCTGTCGAGGTGGACGATGCCGGGTGCCGGATGCTCGATCAGATCGAGCAGGGCCTGCGCGGTGTCGTCCATGAACGAGCAGGCGGGCCGCCACACCGTGCTGGCGGCCACGCGGCCCTCACGCCGTTGCCACTCGTCGAGTTGCGCCAGCATGTTGTTGCCGCGTGCGTCGGCGTCGATCTGCCAGCCGATGCGCACGACACTGGCGGCCGGGTTCGCAGCTGACACCGCGTCCTCGCAGGCGATCTTGTAGCGACCGTAGTCGTCCTGGGCCGTCCGCAGGTCGCCCGCCGCATGCGGACCATCAGGGTCATGGTGGAAGACCATCGCGCTGCTGGTGTAGACCATCGGGATCCCCCGCGCGGCAGCCGCTCCGGCCAGGGCCGCCGCCCAGCCCGGATCGCCCATGGCCAGGTGCGCGATCGCGTCAGGCTGACAGGTCTCGAGCCACTGCGCGCCCGCCCGGGCGTCCTGGGGGGGCACGGTGGCGCGGTCCCACCCGATGACCGTCCACCCGCGCTCTCGCGCTGCCACTGCGAACTTGGGCGCCAAGGTGCCATTCAAACCAGTCACGAGCAGCCGCATGAACCCGCCTCCGTCGCCAACAGTAGTGAAGCTACAAGTGAAATTTGATGGAGCGCAAGCAATGAGTCGTTGGATTGTCAGGCAATGGCGGCCTCTGCTAGAGTCAATGCGTAATCAAACTACATCATCACTTGATCGGGCCGCAGCAGGTATGGACAAGGGATTCCCCAGGCTCTTGGGCGATGTCGGCGGCACCAACGCGCGTTGGGCCTGGCAACCGCATGCCGGTGCGGCGCTCGAACGTGTGCGCACCTTGCCCTGCAACGACTTCGACGCGATCGACGCCTGCATTGCAAGCTACCTGCATGCCGAGGGCCTGCCGACACCGAGGCAGCTGGGCTTCGGTATCGCCACCGCGGTCACGGGCGACCAGGTGCAGATGACCAACCATCCCTGGCGCTTCTCGATCCAGGCATTGCAAACCGCGGTGGGCGTCGAGCGCCTGCTGGTGCTCAACGACTTCGAGGCGCTGGCGCATGCCGTGCCGGGGCTCGGCGCCGGCGACTTGCGTGCGATCGGCGGCGGCACCGCCGCCGAGGGTGCCAACTTGGCCCTGATCGGCCCGGGCACGGGCCTGGGCGTGTCGGGGCTGGTCGCGCACGGGCGCGGAGCCTGGCTGCCGATCGCCGGCGAAGGCGGGCATGTCACGTTGGCGGCAGGCAATGCACGCGAGGCCTCGCTGCTGGCGCTGCTGCGCGAACGTTTCGACCATGTCTCGGCCGAGCGGGCCTTGTCGGGGCCCGGACTGGTGAACCTGTACGAGGCCGTCTGCACACTCGAGGGCAAGACGGCCGCCGCACTCGAGCCCGCCGACGTCGTGGCGCAGGCGCTGGACCCGGCCGCAACCCACCACGACTCGTGTGCCGAGGCGCTGCAGACCTTCGCCGCGATGCTGGGCGACGTGGCCGGCAATCTGGCGTTGACCCTGGGCGCACGCGGCGGCGTCTACATCGGCGGCGGCGTCGTGCCGCGGCTGGGGTCGCATATCGACCGCATGCCGTTTCGCGAGCGCTTCGAGCGCAAGGGGCGCTTTCGCGACTACATGGCCGCGATCCCGACCTGGGTCATCACGGCGGACGCACCCGCCTTGCTCGGCGCGGCTCGCGCGCTCGACCAGCTGGAGCGATGATGGCGCCGGCATCCCTCACGCTGCAGCCCGCCTTCGACCGGCCGCGGCTGCTCGCCGACATCGGCGGCACCTACGCGCGCTTCACGCTCGAAACCGCACGCGGCGTATTCGAGCGGGCGGCCACGCTGCGCTGTGCCGACCATGCCGACTTCCATGCCGCCGTGGGTGCGTACATCAGCACCTTGCCCGAGGGGCGGATCGAGCACGCAGCGGTGGCGATCGCCAATCCGGTCGAGGGCGACCTGGTGCGCATGACCAATTACCACTGGCAGTTCTCGATCGAGCAGATGCGCGAGCGACTGGGCTTCGACACGCTGGTGGTGGTCAATGATTTCACTGCGCTGGCCATGGCGCTCCCGCGCCTGGCGTCCGACGGCAAGCGACAGGTCGGGGGCGGCGAGGCCAGCGAACAGGGCGTCATCGGCATCCTGGGCGCCGGAACGGGCCTGGGCGTCTCGGGCCTGATTCCGGCCGCGGAGGGCTACATCGCACTCGGCACCGAGGGCGGCCACACCAGCTTTTCCCCGCGTGACGAGCGCGAGTTGGCCATCCTCAATCACGCCTGGAAACACCTGCCGAAAACGGATCAGCCCGGGCGCGCAAGCGGCGGCTCGGGCGACGCGGCTCACGTCAGCTTCGAGCGCCTGCTCTCGGGCGCCGGACTGGAGCTGATCTACCGCGCGCTGGCCGAGCGCGCTGGCGTGCGCGCCGCCGCCGGCCTGTCGGCGCCCGAGATCACGCGCCGTGCGCTGGCCGGCAGCGACACGGTGTGCAGCGAAACCCTCGACGCCTTCTGCGCCATCCTGGGCACCGCCGCGTCCGACCTCGCGGTCACGCTCGGCTCGCTCGGCGGCATCTACATCGGTGGCGGCATCGTGCCCAAGCTGGGGGCCTATTTCGACCGCTCGCCGTTCCGCGCCCGCTTCGAGGACAAGGGTCGGTTCTCGGCCTACCTGGCACGCATTCCGACCTGGGTCATCACGGCCGACAACGCCACCTTCCAAGGCGTCTCGGCGATCCTGAGCGCGCAACTGCGCAACCTGCACGGCGCGAGTGCCGCGACGATCCTGGGCCAGATCCAGCGCGCGCGTGGCGATCTGTCGCCCGCCGAGCGGCGCGTGGCCGATCATGTGCTCGCGCATGCACGTTCGGTGCTGAACGACCCGGTGGCCGAGATCGCGCGCGCGTCGCAGGTCAGCCAGCCGACCGTGATCCGCTTCTGCCGCTCGCTCGGTTGCGAGGGGCTGTCTGATTTCAAGCTGCGCCTGGCTGCGAGCCTCACCGGCACGGTGCCCGTGACGCACGCGCAGGTCACCGGTGACGACTCGATCCTCGAGCTGGGCACCAAGGTGCTGGGCAATACCGCGTCGGCCGTGCTGCAAGTGCGCGACCACCTCAACCGCGACAGCATCGACCGCGCGATCGCCATGCTCAAGTCGGCGCGGCGCGTCGACTGCTTCTCGATCGGGTATTCCGGTGCCGCAGCGCAGGACGCGCAGTACAAGTTCCTGCGCCTGGGCCTGCCCAGCGGCGTCTATGTCGATCCGCGGGCGCAGGAACTGGCCGCGCAATTGCTCGGTCCGGGCGACGTGGCTTTCATCATCAGCAACGGTGGCCGCCGTCCGGAGTTGCTGGCCGTGGCCGACGCAGCGCATGCGCGCGGCGCCGGCGTGATCGCCGTCACCGCGAGCCAGTCGCCGCTGGCGCGAAAGGCCGATGTCTCGCTGATCGTCGACCATGTCGAAGACGTCGACCTGCACCTGCCCATGGTCAGCCGGGTGCTGCATCTGCTGATGATCGACATCCTCGCCGTCGGCGTGGCGCTGCAACGCGACCAGCCGCTGAGCGCGCTCGGCGGCCCCGAAAGCGACGACATGCTGGCGCCACGCGCGCGCACGGTGGCGCCCGGCATCAGTGCGGCGGTGCCGCTGTCAACACTGACCTCGCACAGCCACTGAAACGACCAGCGCGCTCAGAGCGTACGTCGCTTGACCCACTGCCAGGCGAAGAAACCGACACCGAGAAATCCGGCCGACGTCAGCGACAGGGCCAGCGTCGAGTGCATCACCAGCGGTGCCACGCCGCCGGCCACCAGGCCGTTGGCCACGCCCGCCACGAAGGCCTGCAGCGACGAGGCCATGCCGCGCCGCGTGGGCACCAGGTCGAGCACCTTGAGCGTCACCACCGGCACCATCAGCGCCCAGCCGAATGCGAACAGCGCCACCGGCGGCAGGGCCCAGGCCCAATGCGGGGCCACGGCCACGTTGAGCGCGACGTTGACGGCCGTGGCCGCGACCATGATCTCGAAGCCGCGCCGGATCTGCTTGCGTGCCGTGATGCGGCCCGCCATGCGGCCCGACAGCCAGGCGCCGGTCATGATGCCGCTGATGGTGAGGCCGAAGAACCAGAAGAACTCGGTCGGCGCGAGCTGCAGGTGGCCGCCGAGCCAGGCCGGGGCCGACAGCACATACAGGAACATGCCGTTGAATGGCACGCCGCTGGCCAGCGCCAGCGCCAGGAAGCGCGGGTCCGCACCGAGCTGCCAATAGCCGCGCATCAGGCTGCGGACCTCGAACGGATGCCGGTGCTCGGCGTACAGGGTCTCGGGCAGCAGGCGCCAGTTCAGCGCCCACAGTGCGCCACCGATGGCGGCCAGCAGCCAGAAGATGGCGTGCCAGTCGACATGCACCACCAGCAGGCCGCCGAAGATCGGCGCCACGGCCGGCGCCACGCCGAAGTAGATCGTCACCTGGCTCATCACGCGCTGCGCATCGTCGGGCGCATACATGTCGCGGATGATCGCGCGCGAGGTCACGATGCCCGCGCCCGCGGCCATGCCCTGCACGGCGCGGAAGAAGACCAGCCAGCCGATGCTCGGCGCCAGCGCACAGCCCACCGAGGCCAGCGTGAACAGGGCCATGCCCCACAGCACGACGGGCCGGCGGCCGAGGCTGTCGGAGATCGCGCCATGGAACAGGTTCATGACCGCGAAGCCGAACAGGTAGGCCGACAGCGTCTGCTGCATCTCGACCGGCGTGGCCCCGAGCGTAGCGGCGATGCCGTCGAAGGCCGGCAGATAGGTGTCGATCGCGAACGGGCCGACCATGCCCAGGCCGGCCAGCAACAACGCCAGCTGCCAGCGCGGGCGCCGCCAGAGTTGATCGGCGTTGGGGTTCATGGGTCGGAATCGGCGATTGCGAGAAAAATGTGAAGCGAGCCGATAGGCCGGATTCTGTGCGGTGGCGCGTCTTGCGACGCCCCGCCGTGACCGCCATTCATCTGGGCCGCCCATTGCTGGGCGGCTCGGTGCCACCTACCCGCCAGCTCCGCGAGCCACCTCAACGCTGGCCTACTTGGTGTTGCTGCGCGCAGAGATTGCCCGTTTCACCCAGGTCGGGGTTGGCCCGACCTGGGTGGCTGCTCGGTCCGGGCTTGCGCCCGGGTCCGCGCTTGCGCGCAGACCGCCCGCTTGCGCGGGCGCCTCACAGAACACCCGCATCGGGTTGCCCTTCCTGACTCGTCTCTGTTGCTCTGATCCTCACCTCGCGGTGGACGGCCGTTAGCCGCTGCGCTGCTCTGTGCAGTCCGGACCTTCCTCCAGCACGTCCTTTCGGAACTTGTACCAGCGGCGGTCTGGCTTGCTTCACGGATGCGATTGTCCCATGGCGCTGCGCGTGGCGCGCACCGCGGTATAAACGCTTCGCACCATTGCCACACGCCGATGCCCCCCCTCGCTGCGCCCGACGACTTCTCGACGCTGTTCGACTTTCTGCCGATCGGTGCCTATCGCTCGACGCCTGCCGGAGCACCATTGCGAGCCAATTCAGCGCTGGTAGCCCTCAATGGCTACACGACCGAGGCCGAGCATCTGGCAAGCACGACAGATGTCGCCACTGAATGGTATGTCGACCCGACGCGCCGCGCAGAATTCCTGGACCGCCTGGCGCGCGACGGCTGCGTCACTGGGTTCGTCTCCGAGGTCTATCGCCGCAAGACCGGCGAGCGCATCTGGGTCAGCGAAAATGCGCATGTGGTGTGCGCTGCCGACGGCGCGCCGCTCTACTTCGAAGGTACGGTCGAGGAGATCACCGCTCGCATCTCTGCGCAGACTGCCCTGGCGCGCAGTGAGGCCCAGCTGCATGAACTGACCCAGCATATGCCGGGCGTGCTCTTCCGCGCAGAAATCGACCGCACCGGCGAGCGACGGTTGAGCTTTGTCAGCGCCGGGGTGCAGACGCTGTACGGCATGGACGCCGGCACCGTGATGGCCGATCCGCAGGGCTTGCGCCGGTACATCCACGGCGACGACCGAAAACGCGTGCTGGCCGACCTCGAAGCGGCCACGCGCGCCTCCGCGCCACTGGTGCAGGAGTTCCGCATCGTCACGGCCGAGGGCCTGCACAAGTGGGTCGAGATGAGTTCGTCGAGCATCACCTCCGACGCCCCGGAGCCCGTGCGCTGCGGCGTGATCCTCGACGTGAGCGACCGCAAGCTGGCCGAGGCGGCCCTGCACGAGAGCGAAGCACGTTGGAAGCTGGCCCTGGACAGCGGCGGCGATGGCGTGTGGGACTGGAACCTGACGACGGGCACCGAGACCTATTCGCAGCGATTCATGGAGCTCTTCGGCTACGCCGAGGACGAGCTCAACGACCGACAAGTGCACTTTGACGCGCGGACCCATCCGGACGACGTCCCGCAGATGCTGCGCGACCGCGAGGCCCATTTCGACGGGCGCACCCCACGCTATGCCAACGAGCACCGGGTGCGCTGCAAGGACGGCAGCTGGAAATGGGTGCTCTCGCGCGGCATGGTGATCAGCCGTGACGCCGACGGCCGGCCCATGCGCATGATCGGCACGCACACCGACATCACCGCGCGCAAGGAGGCCGAGGCCATGCGCCTGGCGCGTGACCGTGCCGAGGCCGCCGACCGCACCAAGAGCGAAATGATGTCGCGCGTCAGCCATGAGCTGCGCACGCCGCTGAACGCCGTGCTCGGATTCGCTCAGTTGCTCGACACCGCGCCCGACATCAACCCGCGTTACCAGGGCTGGGTGCAGCACATCCTGGCCAGCGGTCGCCACCTGTTGAACCTGGTCGACGACGTGCTCGACGTGTCCAGCGCACACAGCGGCGCGATCCGCCTGAGCTGGGCCGACGTCGACCCGGTCGCCGTGGCGCTCGAGAGCTGGACCATGCTGGCTTCCCAGGCCGCACAGGCCGGTGTGCGCTTCGACGCCGCAGGCACCACCGCCAGCCTGCCGGAATGGTGGGTGCGCGCCGACCGCCGCCGCCTGACCCAGGTGATGAACAACCTGCTGTCCAATGCGATCAAGTACAACCGCGACGGCGGCATGGTGGCCGTGCGGATGGCACGCGCTGGCGAACAGGTGCAGATCAGCGTGAGTGACAGCGGCCGCGGCATGGACGCAGTCCAGCTCGAGCGCATGTTCACGCCCTTTGAGCGCCTGGGCGCCGAGCACTCGGCGGTGCAGGGCACCGGCCTGGGCCTGGTGCTGGCGCGCGAGTTGGTACGGGCCATGAACGGCGAACTCGACGTCTTGAGCGAGCCGGGGCGCGGGACCACGTTCACGGTGACGCTGAAGGCCACCGACGCCGCCTGAACTGATCGCCCCAAGCTCGCTGCGCTCGCGCCCCCCAAGGGGAGCTCAGGCCGCTTGGGACGGCCCGGCTCTGGCCTGAGTGCCGCCGCCGCCAGCATCGACATACACTGCACTGCGCACACCGCGCGGCCACCACGAGGGCAGTTGGATGGACTCGTTGGGTTACGTGTTCGGATTCATCGGCGCGGCGCTGATGGTCGCGAGCTACCTGATGAAAAGCATGCTGCCGCTGCGCCTGGTGGCGCTGGCGGCCAACGTCTTCCTCGTGGTCTACGCGGTGCAGGGCGGCTCGTGGCCGACCGTGGTGCTGTACCTGGCGATGATCCCGATCAACGTGAAGAAGGTGGTGCAGATCAAGAAGCTGATCCGCGCCATCGAGAACGCCAAGGCCGATACGCATGTCAGCGAGTGGTTGTTGCCGCACATGACAAGGCGCCAGGCCAAGGCCGGAACGACGCTGTGGAGCCGCGGCGACAAGGCCACCGAGATGCTCTATGTCGAGAGCGGCAGCCTGCGCCTGGTCGAGCATGACGAGACCATCCCCGCCGGCGCGATCGTCGGCGAGATCGGCATGTTTGCGCCCGACAACCGCCGCACCGCGACCATCGTCTGTGCCACCGACTGCACGCTGTACAGCCTGTCGGCCGACGGCATGGCGCAGCTCTACTTCCAGAATCCCAAGCTCGGCTTCCATGTCATGCGCCTGATCGTCGCGCGCCTGATGCACGACGCCGACCTCGCCAGCAAGCGAGCCGCCGCGCAACAGGCGAGTACGGCAGCGGCGTCGCAGCCGGGCGCCGCCTAGACCTGCCCCCAAGACGCCTGCGGCATCGGCCCCCCGAGGGGGCGTCGCCCGCTTGGGGCGGCCCGGCGCGGGCCCGCGCGGCGCGCCGGCACGCCTCAGTTCGCCGGCTTCTGCAGCGCGGCGATGCGCGCCTCGATCGGCGGATGGCTCGAGAACAGCGCCGTCAGACCGCTCGGCACGCCGGCGATGCCCATCGACTGGATGGTCTTGGGCAGTTGTGCGGGCGTCATGCCGCCCAGGCGCGCCAGCGCGTTGATCATCGGCTGCGGACGGCCCATCATGTTGGCGGCACCGCGGTCGGCACGGAACTCGCGCTGGCGCGAGAACCAGGCGACGACGATCGCGGCCAGCACGCCGAGCAGGATGTCGAGCACGATGGTCGTGACGTAGTAGCCGATGCCCGGTCCGCGCTCGTTCTTCAGGATCACGCGATCGACGAAGTAGCCGATCACGCGCGAGAGGAACACGACGAAGGTGTTCATCACGCCCTGGATCAGCGTCATCGTCACCATGTCACCGTTGGCCACGTGCGCCACCTCGTGGCCGATCACGGCCTCGACCTCTTCGCGGTTCATGCCCTGCAGCAGGCCGGTCGACACCGCCACCAGCGCCGAATTCTTGAAGGCCCCGGTGGCGAAGGCGTTCGGCGCGCCCTCGAAAATGGCCACTTCGGGCATGCGCACACCCGACTCGTCGGCGAAGCGCTTGACCGTGGTGACGAGCCACTGGTGGGTGGCATCGGGCGAATCGTTGATGACCTGCGCGCCGGTGCTCCACTTGGCGACCGGCTTGCTGATCAGCAGCGAGATGAACGCGCCGCCGAAGCCGATCAACGCGGCGAAGCCGAGCAAGGCGCCCAGGTTCAGGCCGCTCTCGGTCAGGTAGCGGTTGACACCGAGCAGGCTGGCGGCAACGCCGAGCACCAGCATCACGGCCAGGTTGGTGAAGATGAACAGAAAGACGCGCTTCATGGTGTTCCCGTAGGAGATTGGTGTTCGACGTCGCGAATGTTAGGGCCTGCGCCCCGCATTCAAGGGCCACTGCCCATCTAGCCGCCTTTGGCCGCCTTCGCCTGCCGCCTGTCGCGCACCATCACGTTGGACGTGCCTTCGTTCTGCAACTCGAACAGTTGCGTCGCGGCCAGCAGCTTGGTCAGCGTGGCATAGCCGTAGTTGCGCGGGTCGAACGAGGCCTGGTTGTCGATCTGCTGACCGACCGCCCCGACGCGCGCCCAGCCGTCGTCCTGCGCGGCCGCCTGCATGGCGTTGCGCAGCAGCGCCGTGAGTTTCGAGTCGCGCTTGAGCTGCGCCGTGGGCACGCGCAGCGGCGTGGCGTTCGGTTCGTCCGCGACGGCCTGGTCGCCCAGCTTGTCGAGGAACAGGAAGCGCGAGCAGGCGTTGACGAAGGGTTCCGGGGTCTTCTGCGCCCCGAAGCCATACACCGCTGCGCCCTTGGCGCGCAGATGCATCACGAGCGGCGTGAAGTCGGCGTCGCTGGAGACGATACCGAAGGCGTCGGGCCGGTCGGTGTAGAGCAACTCCAGGGCGTCGATGATCATGGCCATGTCGCTGGCGTTCTTGCCCTTGGAGTAGTCGAACTGCTGCATCGGGCGGATGGCATGCTCGTGCAGCTGCTCCTCCCAGCCCTTGAGCTCCTGCTTCTTCCAGTTGCCGTAGGCCCGGCGCACATTGGTCACGCCGAAGGTCGAGAGTTCGGTCAGGATGGCGTCGATCTTCGAGGCCGGCGCATTGTCGGCGTCGATCAGCAAGGCGATGCGGACATCCCGGGGCGCGTCGCGCTCGTTGCTCATGCCAGTCTCCAGTTCAAGGTTTCTCCGCCGCGCAGCGGCTTGAGGGTGGCGTCACCAAAGGGCACGCTCTCGGGCAGCACCCAGGGCTCGCGCCTGAGGGTCACGCTGCCAGGGTTGCGCGGCAAGCCGTAAAAGTCGGCGCCATGGAAGCTGGCAAAGGCCTCGAGACGATCGAGCGCGCCGACGGCCTCGAAGACTTCAGCATACAGCTCGAGCGCGGCCGGCGCGGTGTAGCAGCCCGCGCCACAGACCGACGCCTCCTTCAGCACCGCGGCATGCGGCGCGCTGTCGGTGCCGAGGAAGAACTTGGCGGCTGCCCGAGGTCGCCGCCGCGGCGGCGACCAGCGCCTGGCGGTGCACCTCCCGCTTGAGCACCGGCAGGCAGTAGTAATGCGGGCGCAACCCGCCGATGAAGAGCGCGTTGCGGTTGTAGAGCAGATGGTGCGCCGTGATCGTTGCGGCGGTGAAGTGGTCGCTGGCGGCCACGTAGTCCGCCGCGTCCTTTGTCGTGATGTGCTCGAACACCACCTTGAGCTCGGGAAAGTCGCGCCGCAGCGGCTGCATCACGCGCTCGATGAACACCGCCTCGCGGTCGAACAAGTCGATCTCGGTGTCGGTCACTTCGCCATGCACCAGCAACAGCAGGCCTGCGCGCTGCATGGCTTCGAGCGTGGCGCGGATGTGGCGGATGTCGGTGACGCCGGCGTCGCTGTGGGTCGTGGCACCAGCCGGGTACAGCTTGCAGGCCACGATGCCCGCCGCCTTGGCGCGCACGATTTCCTCGGGTGGCAGCGTGTCGGTCAGGTACAGCGTCATCAGCGGCTCGAAATCCGCACCCGCTTGCCCTGTTGCAGGCCTGGCGGCCAGGATGCGCTCGCGGTAGGCCAGCGCCATCGCCGCCGTGGTCACGCGGCGGCTTCAGGTTGGGCATGACGATGGCGCGCGCGAACTGCCTGGCCGTGGCGGGCAGCACGGCCGCCATCGCCGCCCCGTCGCGCAGGTGCAGGTGCCAGTCGTCCGGGCGGGTCAGGGTCAGCGTGGTGGCCATATGACGATTGTCACATCCGACATCCGCGGCAATGCTTGCCAGGGCATTGGCTTTCAATTATTCTCGAACTATGGAAATGCATGGCGTGGTTCAGGCCCTGGGCGCGTTGGCCCAGCCGTTGCGATTGCAGGTCTTTCGCGCCCTGGTCGTGGCCGGGCAGCGCGGCCTGACGCCCGGGGCGATGAGCGAAGGCACTGGCGTGCCACCGAACACCTTGTCGTTTCATCTGAAGGAGCTGGCGAACGCCGGCCTGGTCACGCAACAGCGCGATGGCCGCTTCCTCATCTACCGCGCCGACTTCGATCGCATGAACGCCGTGCTTTCCTACCTGACCGAGAACTGCTGCCAGGGCGGTGGCTGCAGTGACGATCGTACCTACTGCCCGCCCACTTCAAGGAGACTCCCATGAGCAAGCGATTCCATGTCCACCTGCATGTCGATGACATCGCCAAGAGCATCGGCTTCTACAGCCAGCTGTTCGCGGCCGCGCCGACGCGGCAGGAGGCCGACTACGCCAAGTGGATGCTGGACGATCCGCAGGGTCAACTTCGCCATCTCGACGCCGCGGCCACGCGGCGGGTGTCGACCACCTGGGCATCCAGACCGACGATCCGGCGGAACTGGCCGAGCTGCGCGCGCGCGCACAGGGCGCCGAGATGGTGCTCGATATCGAGGGCGAGACCACCTGCTGCTATGCGCGCAGCGAGAAGCATTGGGTCACCGACCCGCAGGGCATTGCCTGGGAGCATTTCCACACGCTGGCTGACGTGCCGGTCTTCAGCGAGGCCTCCGCAGGCAACAGCGCACCCGCCTGTTGCGCACCCGGTGCCGCGTGCGGCGGTGCCTCTACCGGCGCGCAGACGGCGCCAGCCAATTGCTGCTGAGCGGGGCCGGCCCGTGACCGCCCATGTGCTGATCCTGTGCACCCACAACTCGGCCCGCAGCGTGCTGGCCGAGGCCATGCTCAACCACTGGGCCCGCAAGCTCGAGCGTGACGTGCGGGCCCACAGCGCCGGCAGCGCGCCCAGCGGTCGCATCAACCCGCTGGCGCTGGAGGTGCTGGCGGCCGCAGGCGTCGACGTGGGCACGCCACGCAGCAAGAGCTGGGACGAGTTCGCGGCGCCCGGCGCGCCGCCGCTGGCCGCCGTCATCACCGTCTGCGACAGCGCCGCGAAGGAGTCCTGCCCGTACTTCGCCGGCGCGCCGGTGCAGGTGCACTGGGGCTATGCCGACCCGTCCAACGCCGAAGGCGGCGACGCGGGCCGGCGCCTGGCCTTCGAGCTGACGCGCCAGGCGCTGGGCTACCGCATGCTGCAACTGCTGGCGCGGCCGCTGCCGGTGGACAGCGGCGCGCTGCGGGCCGCATTGGTCGATATCGGCCGCAACTGAGCGACACCCCATGCACGCACATTCTCGACAAGCTCCTGCCTCCGCCACGGCAACGCTGAGCGTCTTCGAGCGCTACCTCACTGTCTGGGTCTTGCTGTGCATCGTCGTCGGCATCGCCCTCGGCCAGGCCCTGCCCGGCCCGTTCCAGGCCATTGGCCGGATGGAGGTCGCCCAGGTCAATCTGCCGGTCGGCGCGCTGATCTGGGTCATGATCATTCCGATGCTGCTGAAGGTCGACTTCGGCGCACTGAATCAAGTCAGAACGCATTGGCGCGGCATCGGCGTCACCCTGTTCTCCAACTGGGCGGTGAAGCCGTTCTCGATGGCGCTGTTGGGCTGGATCTTCATCCGCCACGTCTTCGCGCCCTACCTGCCGCCCGACCAGATCGACAGCTATGTCGCGGGGCTGATCCTGCTGGGCGCGGCGCCTTGCACCGCGATGGTGTTCGTCTGGAGCCGCCTGACCGGTGGCGACCCGCTTTTCACGCTGTCGCAGGTGGCGCTGAACGACGCCATCATGGTGCTTGCCTTCGCCCCGATCGTGGCGCTGTTGCTCGGCCTGTCATCGATCAGCGTGCCGTGGGACACCTTGCTCACCTCGGTGGTCCTCTACATCGTGATCCCTGTCGTGCTGGCACAGCTCTGGCGCAAGGCCCTGCTCGCGCGCGGACAGGGCGCGCTCGAAGCCATGCTGACCCGAATCGGCCCGTGGTCGGTCACGGCCCTGCTCGCCACCCTGGTCCTGTTGTTCGCGTTCCAGGGCGAAGCGATCCTGAAGCAACCACTGGTCATCGCGATGCTGGCCGTGCCGATCCTGATCCAGGTGTTCTTCATCGCCGGCCTGGCCTACTGGCTGAACCGACGGCTCGGCGAGTCGCATGCGATCGCCTGTCCGTCGGCACTGATCAGCGCCAGCAACTTCTTCGAACTCGCAGTCGCTGCGGCGATCAGCCTGTTCGGCTTCGAGTCCGGTGCGGCGCTGGCCACCGTGGTCGGCGTGCTGATCGAGGTGCCGGTGATGTTGCTGGTGGTGCGGATCGTGAACGCCAGCAAGCCCTGGTACGAACGCGGGATCGCCGCACAGTAGGGATGGGCCCGACTTGCGCGGGGGGCGCAGCGGCGTAGAGTCGGCCGGCCCCAACGGTGCCGCCAACCGTCATGCCCGCCTACCTTTCGATCGAGTCGGTCAGCGTTTCGTACGGTGCCACGCCGGTGCTGAACAACGTCAGCCTGGACATCGAGCGCGGCGAAATGGTCGCGCTGCTGGGCAGCTCGGGCTGCGGCAAGACCACGCTGCTGCGCGCCATCGCCGGCTTCGTCAGACCCAGGGCCGGGCGCATCGTCGTCGACGGCCGCGACATCACCGCCCTGCCGCCCGAGGCGCGGCAGACGGCGATGATGTTCCAGT
Organism: uncultured beta proteobacterium; assembly: GCA_963740395.1. Classification (GTDB taxonomy): domain Bacteria; phylum Pseudomonadota; class Gammaproteobacteria; order Burkholderiales; family Burkholderiaceae_C; genus CADEEN01. Next base: position 25,239 of record CAVUEP010000094.1, on the reverse strand, counting down.
CGTACGCGCTGTGGCCGCACATGAACGTGGCGGCCAACATCGGTTACGGCCTGCGCATGCGTGGCGTGGCCAAGGCGCGCATCGCCGAGCGCGTGCAGGAGATGCTCAAGCTGCTGCAGCTCGAAGGCTACGGCAGCCGCGACGTGGCCGCGCTGTCGGGCGGGCAGCGCCAGCGTGTCGCGCTCGGGCGCGCGCTGGCCGTCGACCCGCTGCTGCTGCTCCTGGACGAGCCGATGTCCAACCTCGACTACAAGGTGCGGCTCGAGCTGCGCCACGAACTGCGGGCGCTGCAGCAGCGCGTCGGCATCACGGCCATCTACGTCACCCATGACCGCGAGGAGGCGCTGACCCTGGCCGATCGCATCGCCGTCGTCGACGCCGGCCGCGTGGTCCAGTACGGCAAGCCCGAAGAAGTCTTTCACCGCCCCGCCAGCCCTTTCGTGGCCGGTTTCATGGGCGCCGACAACGCCATCGACCTCGTCGCAGGACGGCAGCGCGCTGCAGCTGGCCGACGAGACCACGCCGCCCGCCGCATTGCGGCGCGCGCATTTCCGCGGCGACCGCGCCCGGCTGGTCGACGCAGCGCCGATCCCGAGGCCGACACTCGCACTGCACGGCACGGTCGAGCAGACCGCCTACCTGGGCAACGGCTACCGCTACCGCGTGCGCATCGGCGGTGGCCAGATCTGGGTCGACGACCCCGTGCATTACGCCGAAGGCAGCCCGGCCCAGGTTGTCATTCCCCGCAACGCGCTGCTGTTCTTCCCGGCGGCGACCCCTTGACCCACGGAAGCAGAAGGAGACTGTCATGAACTTGCAGACCCTGACCCGCCTGGCCCCGGCGCTGCTGGTGGCCGCCGCCGGACTGACCCCCGGATTGGCCTCGGCGCAGACCCTCAACGTGGTCACGGCGGGCGACCAGAACATGGTCGACTATGTCAACAACTTCCTCGGACCGCGCTTCGAGAAGTTGAACCCCGGCGTGTCGGTCAAGGCCGTCGGCACCGGCCCCGGCGACGCCGGCTCGCAGAAGATCTACGAAAAGCTCTCGGCACAGTCCAAGGCCGGCAACGCGGCCTGGGACGTCGACGTGGCCGTGATCCACCAGCGCGGCGCAGCCACGATGGTCAAGGAGAACCTGCTCGCCTCCTACCGCAGCCAGATCGCCACCGACAAGCTGGTCACGCGCGACACCGCCAACAACGCGCTCGGCCAGAACGTCGACGGCTTCGTGATCCCGATGTTCCACAGCCAGATCGCGCTGGCCTACAACCCCGACCTGGTGAAGGCGCCGCCGAAGAGCTTCAACGAGCTCGAGACCTGGGTGCAGGCAGAACCCGAAGCAGTTCGGCTACAACGGCGTCAAGGGCGGCATGTCGGGCGTCGGCTTCGTGATGGGCTATGTCTCGGCCAACAGTGGCCTGGGCAAGACGCTCGAAGAAGGGCCCGTACGACGCCGCGCAAGAAGGCGGCGATCGACAAGTCGCTCGGCGAGCCTGAAGGAGTTCAACAAGTACATCGTCTTCACCCCGGGCAATGCCGGCACGCTGGACATGCTCAACCGCGGCGAGATCGCGATGGGCCCGGTGTGGGTCGACATGTTCTACACCTGGCAGGCCGACGGCAAGCTGAGCCCGAAGTTGAAGCTCGCGCTACCCGAGCCCGGCCTGCCCGGCCAGCCGATGTACTACGTGGTGCCGGCCAAGGCCGCCAACGCCGCGGTGGCGCGCAAGTTCGTCGAGTTCGCCGCCAGCCCCGAGATCCAGGCCGAGGGCATCGTCAAGCAGTTCAACTGGTACCCCGGCATCGATGCGCAGCATGTGCAGCGCCAAGCTCGACGCCAAGAGCTGGGACAAGCTGTTCACCGACATCAAGCCCGAAGCGCTGCAGAAGTACGGGCGGCCGTTCCCGCTGTTCAACTATTTCACCGACATCGTCGAGGGCTACGAGCGTGTCGTCCTGAAGTGATGCGTCGCTGGGCGGGGCTGCTGCTGATCAGCCCCGCGCTGCTGGTCATCGGCATCTTCTTCCTGGTGCCGCTGGCGCTGTCGGTGCGCGTCGTCGCTGCGGGCCGAGGATGGCGGCTTCACGCTGGCGCACTTCGAGAAGTCGTTCGAGCTGTACTCGACCGACATGATGTTCACGGTCTTCATCGTGCTGCTGACGTTGCGCGCTGATCGCCGCCGTGGCCATCGCCATTGCCGGCTACCTGACGCTGGGCGAGAACCCGCGCACGGTCAGCCTGCTGCGCTGGCTCTACCGCTGGCCGCTGTTCATTCCCTTCGTCGTCACCGGCCAGGTGATGCGCACCTTCCTGGCCAAGAACGGCATGCTCAACCATGTGCTGGTCGGGGGCGGACTGATCGATCCGATGGCCGCGCAGAGCCTGCTGGACTGGCGCGGCATCGTCATCGCCTTCGTCTGGAAGCAGGCGCCCTTCGTCACCTTGCTGCTGGCCGGCGCGATGGCTTCGCTCGAGCGCCAGCATGTCGAGGCGGCGCGCAACCTGGGCGCGCCGCGCTGGCGCGTGCTGCTCGAGATCGTGCTGCCGCAGGTGCGCGGCACGCTGCTGGTCGGGCTGGTGCTGTCTTTCGTGACCATGCTGTCGGTGCTGTCGGTGCCGCTGATGATCAATCCCAACTCGCCGACCATGATGACGGTCGACGTGGCCTACCGCATCAGCACCCACGGCGACTACGGCGTGGCCAACGCGCTGTGCCTGATCTCGCTGGCCTTCGCCTCGCTCGGCGCCTGGGTCTACCTGCGCCACGCCGTCGCCCGCGCCGAACGGCCATGAGCGCACGCGCCGCTGGCCATGCAGCCCGCGGTGAGCGCGCCAGTCGCTGGCCAGGACCCTGGCGCGCGCCGCGATGATCGGCCTGCTGGCCTTCGTGATCTTCGGCCCGCTGGCCAACCTGCTGCTGTGGGCCTTTGCCGAGCGCTGGTACTTCCCCGGCAAGCTGCCGCAGGAGTTCGGCCTCACCTTCTGGTACCGCGTCTTCCAGCCGCGCGGCAACGCCGTGCAGTCGCTGATCAACAGCGTCGGCCATCGCCCTGCTGACGGTCGGCCTTCAGCCTGGCCGTCGCGGTACCGGCGGGCTACGCGCTGGCGCGGCTGAAGCTGCCGCTGGCGCGCGCGTCATCCTGCTGCTGTTCCTGCTGCCGCAGGCGATTCCGAACCTGCCGATCTACGTCAACATCGCGCGCATGTTCTACGAGGTCGGCCTCAACGGCACGATCACCGGCGTCGTGCTGGTGCATGCCTCGCATGGCATGGTGCTGGCGGTGTGGATCGCCAGCGCGGCGTTTGCCGTCGGTCGACGAATCGCTCGAGCAGGCCGCGCGCAACCTCGGCGCCGGGCCCTGGCGCTGCTTCACGACCATCACGCTGCCGCTGGCCGCGCCGGGGCTGATCGCCAGCGCGATCTTCGTCTTCCTCGAGTCGCTCGACGAGTTCACCGGCACCTTCTTCGTCGGCGTGCCCGACGTGATCACGCTGCCGCTGCTGATGTTCAACGCCAGCATGGGCGGCAACTACCAGATCGCCTCGATCACGGCGCTGTTGCTGCTGATCCCGTCGATCGCCTTCATGCTGCTGGTCGAGCGCTTCCTCAAGGCCAACGTGCTGGCGATGGTCGGGCGCTGAATCCTTGCCCCGGCCCGCGCGGGGTGGACAGCCTTTGATTTACATCAATCGTCCGGACGGGCAAGGCCGTTACGTTCGACCCACGCTCCGGGCCGTCGAGTTCGGTCATCGCGGGCGAGGGAACACCCATGGACTTGCTGGATTTCGCCCGCGGCCCGGCGCTGGTCTTCGCCATCGCCGTCTTCGTACTGGGTACGTTGTGGCGCTTGGTCGGCGTGCTGCGGCAGCCGCGGATGCCCGACCTCTCGCCCGCGCGCGAGGGTGCGCCGTCGAAGCTGTCGGCCGCGCTGCATGCCAATGTGCGCGCCATGTGGCCGCGGCCGGCCTTCGCGCCATCGACGCGCTTCGTCACGATCAACGGCTATGTGTTCCACCTCGGGCTGGCGCTGATCGTCTTCGGCTACGCACCGCATATTGCCTTCGTTCACCGCTACACCGGCCTGTCATGGCCGGCCCTGCCCGATATGGTGATGTACGTGGCTGCCGCAGCCACCATCGTGGCGCTGCTGCTCGCGCTGACCTTGCGCTTGACCGACCCGGTGCGCAAGACGATCTCGAGACGCCGACGACTGGATCACCTGGACTGTCACGTTCCTGCCCGTGCTCACCGGCATGGCCGTGCTCGGCGAGCCATCGTCGGCGATCCTGGCGCGCGATCACGTGATCTACGGCGGCCCGCTGGCCGTGCACCTGCTGTCGCTGGAGCTGCTGCTGATCTGGTTTCCGTTCGGCAAGCTGATGCACGCCTTCCTGTTCGCTTTCTCGCGCGGTGCCACCGGCATTCGCTTCAGCCATCGGGGAGTCAAGGTATGAACACCGCTGCTGCCAAGCCTGCCTTCGACAAGCAGGGCGACGCAGAGCGACGAAGCGCGCGTCGACGCCGCGATGCGCAGCTTCGTGCGCGAGTTCGGCGTCACCGCCGCATTGCACACCGAGTCCTGCGTGCGCTGCGGACTGTGCGCCGACGCCTGCCAGTTCTACGTCACCAGCGGCGACCCGAAGTACACGCCGATCCTCAAGCTCGAACCCTTGCGCCGCGCCTACCTGCGCGAGGCCAGTCCGTTCGCACCGCTGGTGCGCGCACTCGGGCTGGTCAAGAAGCCGAGCATCGACGAACTGGAGCAATGGCAGGAGCTGCTCTACGACTCCTGCAACATGTGCGGCCGCTGCACCCTGGTCTGCCCGATGGGCATCGACATCGCCGAGCTGGTCAAGGAATCCCGCCACGGCATGTTCAAGGCCGGCCTGCTGCCCGAGCGGCTGGCGCTGATGGACCGCACCGCCCGGCAGTGGGGCAGCACGGCGACGCCGGGCGAAGACCTGCCCGACATCCTGGCCGAGGTGTCGCAGAAGTATGGCGTGGCGATTCCCTGCGACCTCGACCGCGCCGACATCCTGGTCACGGCGGCGCCGGCCGAACTGGGCGACCACACCAAGTCGCTGGCCGACGCGGCGAAGATCCTCCATCGTGTCGGCGCCAAGTGGACGATGCACCAGAGCGGCTTCGACGCCTCCAACATCGGCTTCAACAACGGCGACCTGGAACTGCAGGAGCGGCTCACGCGGGCCCTGGTCGACACCGCGGTGAAGATCGGCGCCAAGACCATCCTGCTGCCCGAGTGCGGCCATGCCTACGGCGCGGCGCGCTGGGAGGCCGCCAAGTGGTATGGCCAGGCGCTGCCGGTGCGCATCATCCACATGACCGAGTTCCTCGACGAGTCGATCGCGGCCGGCCGGATCCGCGTGAAGAAGATCGGCGCGACGCGCGACCTTCCACGACCCCTGCCAGATCGTGCGCCGCGGTGGCCTCGAAGCGGCCGCGCGGCGCGTGCTCGGCGCACTCGGCTTCGAGCTGATCGAGCTGCAAGACCACGGCCTGACGGGCTACTGCTGCGGCGGCGGCGGTGGCGTGGTGTCGAACCAGCGCGCCACGCCGCTTGCGCCACAAGGTCTTCGAGTTGAAGAAGCAGCAGGTCGAGGCCACCGGGGCGAAGCACTTCGTCACCAGTTGCGGCCAATGCCGCATCACGCTGGACATGGGTGCCAAGCACGCACAGTGGGACAAGTCGACCGAAAGCCTGCTCGAGCTCGTGGCCGACAACCTCGCCGACTGAGGACCCGCGCATGCATCGGAGCGTGTGCGCCGCGAACCTGCGCCCGATCGGATGAACGCGCGCGACGACACCCACCCGGCCGAGACCGCGGCGCAGGCCATCGAGCGGGTGCTGCGCGCCGAGCGTGACGCCAGCGCCGGCGTCGAGCTGGCGCGCGAGCAGGCGCGCACGCTCCTGGAGACGGCACGCGAAGACGCGCTGGCGATCGTCAACCGCTCGATGGAGCGCGTCGCGCGCTGGCAGCAGGCCCATGGCAAGGCACTGGACGGTCGGCTGCGGGCGCTGCGCGACGCCGCGGTCGCGTCGGCGGGTGCACAGCATCGGCCGGAAGCGTCGACGCTTGCCGCGGCCGTCGATCAAATTGCGGCGTTGTTGACCACGGCAAGCGACGGCGGTGCGCATGACGACGCGCCCTGAGTTCGCCTACGTCCAGGCGCGCCTGCAGGCGCGGCACGGCGGGCTGCCCGAGCCGCTCGCCTGGCAGGTTCTGGAGGCCAGCCGCACCGCGACCCACTACCTCGCGCTCGCCCGGTCGGGGCCGATGGCAGCCTGGGTCGACGGACTTGACGATGCCAGCGACGCGCACCGCATCGAGCGCCACCTGCGCTCACGCTGGCGGCACCACGTCGAAGAGGTCGCGCGCTGGTTGCCGCCGCGCTGGCAGCCGGCCGTGCGCTGGTTCGGCAGGCTGAGTGATCTGGCGTTGATCGACGCGCTGGCGCGCGGCACGCACGCCTCGTACTGGCTGCAACGCGACGAGTCGCTGATGGCCTTCGCGCAACCGGCCTCGGAACTCACTGGGCAAACCCTGCCGGCCGCAGGCGCGGCCGCGGCGGCGCGATACGGCGGCGACATGACGGCCCGCTGGTTGGACGAGTGGCAACGCCTGCTGCCCGACGGCGTCACCGACGCGGCCCTGCTGCGCCGGCCGGCCGAGCAGTTGCTGCCGCGGCTGCTCGGTGCGGGCCACGCGCGCGCCGCAGCGCGACGAGTCGACACGCCGGTCCTTGCTGCAGCTGTTTCGCCGCCACCCGGCCGTCGCGCGTGGCCGCGCTTGCCCATCTGGCGCTGGTGGCGCTGGACGTCGAACGCCTGCGCGGCGGCCTGGTCGCGCGGGCGCTGTTCGAGCGCCGGCCGCAGCCGGCAGGCCGCTGATGCTGCGCCCGCAAGCCTGCCAGTGGTTCGAGCTCACGACCTCGCGTGACGAACTGGCGCGGGTGCTCGAGGCGCTCGCGCGCACCGGTGCGGTCGAGCTGCAGACCCACGAGCGGCGCGCCGCGCCACTCGTCATCGACGGGGCCGAGCGTGGCTCGAGCGATTCCACGACTCTGGCCAAGAGCTACCAGATGCACTGGCCCGCGGACACGGCCGGAGCGCACGCGCGTCGGCGACCCCGGCGCGACGCTCGCCGCCCGCATCGCGCTAGCTCGAGGCCTGGCGCGTCGCAGGCCGAACCCCTGATCGCCGAGCTCGAACGCGTGACCGGGCAACTGAGGGCACTCGCCGACCTCGGCCGCCTGCTCGAGGTCGACCCCGCGTTGCTGCCCGCAGCCGGCTCTGCTCGCCGCAGCGGGCCGCTTCCTGGTCGATGTGCGCGTCTATGCGGTCCAGGCGCGCAGCGCCGTGACCGTCTTGCCCGGCGACGTGCTGGCCCAGACGATCGCCGCCACCGGTCACGGCAGCAACGAGGACTTCGTCCTGCTGGTCGGTCGCCGCGACGACCTGACCGCGGTCGACGATCTCTTTGTCGCGCGCAAGGCCCGGCGCATCGTCTGGCCGCACCGACCTGCGGGGCAGCGTGGCGCAGGCGGCGCGCGACGTGTCCGACCGACGGATCGCGCTCGAGCAGCGCCGCATGGCAAGCGAACGCGCGCTGGACGAACTGGCGCGCAGCATGACCTCGCTGGCGCGCTGGCCGACATCGAGGTCGTCGAGTGGCTGATGCGGCATGGTTCGGCGCTGTCGGCGAGCGAGCGCCTGGTCTGGGTCACCGGCTGGACCACCGACGGCGACGAAGCGGCGTTCTGCGCCCCGCTGGACCGCCAGGGACTGCGCTGCGTGGTGCAGTTCCCCGCGCCGCCGGTCGGGTCCGAGCCGCCGTCGCTGCTGGCCAATCCGCCCTGGGTGCGCGCCTTCGAAGGCTTCGCCCGCATGCTCGGCCAGCCCGGCCGCGACGAGGCCGACCCGAGCCCGCTGGTCGCGATCATCGCGCCGCTGCTGTTCGGCTTCATGTTCGGCGACGTCGGCCAGGGCGCCGTGCTGTGCCTGGCCGGCTGGCTGCTGCGCAAGCGCCTGCCGATGCTGGTGCTGCTGATCCCCGGCGGCCTGATGGCGATGGTCTTCGGCCTGCTGTTCGGCAGCGTGTTCGCGCGCGAGGACCTGATCCCGGCGCTGTGGCTGCACCCGCTGCACGAGCCGGTCGCGCTGCTGAGCGTCGCCGATCGGCTTCGGTGCGTTGATCCTGCTCGGCCGGCCTGGCGCTGAATGCCGCGCAGGCCTTCTGGCGCCACGCGGCCTGCGCCAATGGTGGGCCGGCGACGCCGGCCTGGTGCTGGCCTACGCCGGCGGCCTGGCCGCGCTGTTCCGAGCCCGACGCGCTGTGGGCTGGTTGCCGCCGGGGCGCTGTGGGCGGCCGCGGGCGGTGCGTGGAACGCCGAAACGCGGCGCCTGGCTGCGTTCTTCGCCGGCCTGGCCAGCTTCGTCGAGCAGTTCCTGCAGTTGCTCGTCAACACCGTCTCGTTCGCGCGCGTCGGCGCCTTCGCGCTTGGCGCACGCCGGGCTGTCGGTGGCCGTCATCGGCGTCGCCGACGCCGCCGGTGGCGCCGCCTACTGGATCGTGCTGGTGCTCGGCAACGTGCTGATCCTCGCTGCTCGAAGGGCCTGGTCGTGAGCATCCAGACCACCCGCCTGCTGCTGTTCGAATTCTTCGTTCGCTTTCTCAGCGGCACCGGCCGCGTCGTTTCGGCCGCTGCCGCCGCCTCTGCCCGATTCCCCACACACCACGGGAACCCGCCATGAACTCCGGCCACAAGACCGTCACCTCGTCGCTGCTGCTGATTGCACTCGCCATCGTCGGCAGCGCGCTGTTCGCTGATGCTCGTCGATTCCCGCCGCACGCGCAGGCGCCGGCCGCAGCTGGTCGCCGGCGCGAGCCGACCCGGACGTGCTGCGCTGGGCCTTCGTCTCGGCGGCGGCGGCGGCGGGTCTGAGCACGCTGGCCGCCGGCTATGCCGTCGCCATGGTCGGCAGCGCGGCGGTCGGCGCGCTGGCCGAGAAGCCCGAGCTGCTCGGTCGCGTGCTGATCCTGGTCGGTCTGGCCGAAGGCATCGCGATCTACGGCCTGATCGTCGCCATCCTGATCCTGAACCGGGCCTGAGCGCCATGGCCGCGATCGTCGTCATCGGTGACGAACTCGTTTGCGCGGGCTTTGCCCTGGCCGGCGTCGACACGCGCAATCCGGCGCCGGCCGACCTCGCGGCCGAGTTTGCGCAGGCGCTCGACCAGGCCGCGCTGATCGTGCTGACGCGACGTTGCGCCGAGGCGCTCGCGCCGCAGGCTGCTGCAGCGTGCGATGCGTGCGCGAGTCGCCGCTGGTCGTGGTCATGCCCGACATCACCGCGCCCGCAGGTCGACGCGCGCTTCGCCCGCCGCATGCGCGCCGTGCTGGGGATCGAGACATGAGCCTCGCCGCCATCGTCCCGCACGCGCGCTGCAGGCCGATGGCCTGGTGCAGGAGATCGAACGCAAGGTCAGCGAGCAGCGGCGCGAACTGCTCGACGCCGCCGCGCCGCGAGGCCGATCAGATGCGCCAGCGCGCCCAGCGTGAAGGCGCGTCGGCAACTGCGCCGCGCCATTCAGGAGATGCGTGCCAGCGAGGCCCAGCGAACCTTGCAAGTGCGGGCCGAACTCGAAACGGCTCGACCGGCAGCGGGCGTCGGCGCAGGCGGCCGAGTCGCTGGCCGCCGCCTGGCCGCTGCTCGAGCGCGCGGTCGAGCGGCGCTGGGCCGACCGCGTCACGCGCGCGCAATGGCTGGCGCGCACAGATCGCGCTGGCCCGGGCACGCCTGCCGGCAACCGACTGGGTGTTGAGCCACCCGGCGCAGTGGAACGACGCGGAGGTCGCGGCCTTGCGCGAACTGCTGCGCGCGGACGGGCGTGGCCGCGGCCACGCTGCGCCCCGACGCGGCGCTGCGGGTCGGGCTCGTGATCGAAGCCGACGGCGTGCGCCTGGACAGCACGCCGCGGGCGCTGCTGGTCCGACCGCTCGCGCGTCGAGTCGGCGCTGTTGGCACGCATCGCGCCGGTGAGCGCCCGCGGCATGAGCCAGGCGCGCATCCGATCGATCAGCGGGCCGGTGCTGCACGCGACGGCGCCCGAGCCGTTCCGGGTCGGCGAAGCGGTCGAGGTCGGTCGCGACGCGCCTGCCGGGCGAGATCATCCGCCTCGACGGCGATTCGCTTCGTCGCCCAGGTCTACGAAGACACCACCGGCCTCAAGCCCGGCGACCCGGTCTTCGGCACCGGCGCGCCGATGTCCGTGCGGCTCGGCCCGGGCCTGCTGGGCCGCATCTACGACGGCCTGCTGCGCCGCCTCGACGTCGAAGCCGATGAGCGCCCCGCAACGCTTCGTCTTCGTGCCGACGGTCGCGGTCGGCGACACGCTTGCGCCCGGCGCCGTCGTTCGGCGAGGTCGAGGGCTCGGCGCATGCCCGGCTGTGCCTGCTGCCGCCGGACTGTGAGCGGCGTGGTCGAGACCATCGCCGCGCGCGGCGAAGTCGATGCCGACGCGACGCGTCGGCATCGCTGCGCGATGCGTCGGGCCGCGAGCACTCCATCGGACTGTTCCACCGCTGGCCGGTGCGCCAGCCGCGGCCGGTGGCGCAGCGACTGCCGGCCGACGAGCCGCTGGTGACCGGCCAGCGCATCCTCGACACCCTGTTCCCGGTGGCGCGCGGCGGCGCGCGCCGCGATTCCCGGCGGCTTCGGCACCGGCAAGACCGTGCTGCAGGAGACGCTGGCCAAGTGGTGCCACGCGGACATCATCGTCTACGTCGGCTGCGGCGAACGCGGCAACGAGATGGCCGAGGTGCTGGACGAATTCCCGACAGCTCGACGACCCGCGCACCGGCCGCGCGCTGATGGAGCGCACGGTCATCATCGCCAACACCTCCAACATGCCGGTGGCGGCGCGCGAGGCCAGCATCTACACCGCCGTCACGGTGGCCGAGTACTTCCGCGACCAGGGCCTGCACGTGGCGCTGATGGCCGACTCGACCAGCCGCTGGGCCGAGGCGCTGCGCGAGGTCTCGGGCCGCCTCGGCGAACTGCCCGGCGAGGCCGGCTACCCGGCCTACCTGAGCTCGCGCCTGGCCGAGTTCTACGAGCGCGCCGCGCGCGTGCGACGACGCTGGCCGGCGACGAAGGCTCGCTGACCATCATCGGCGCGGTCAGCCCGCCCGGCGGCGATTTCTCCGAGCCCGTCACCAGCCACACCAAGCGTTATGTCGGCTGCTTCTGGGGCCTCGACCGCGAGCGCGCGCAGGCCCGCTTCTACCCGGCCATCCACCCGCTGCAGTCCTACTGCGGTCGACGCCGCGCGCTTCGCGCCCTGGTGGACCGCGCATGGCAACGACAACTGGCTGCGCCAGCGCGAGAAGCTGCTCGCGCTGCTCGACGAACAGGCGCACCTCGAGCGCATGGCGCGCATCGTCGGCAAGGACGCGCTGCCGGCCGGCGCAGCAGCTGACGCTGCTGGCCGCCGACCTGGTCAACGAGGCCCTGCTGCGCCAGTCGGCGTTCTCGCCGGTCGACCGCTACTGCTCGGCCGAGCGGCAGAGCGAGATGCTGCGCCTGGTGATGCGCTTCATCGCCCTGGCGCGCGAGGCGCGTCGCGCGCGGCGCGCAGCCCGAGCAGCTCGCCGCGCTGCCGGTGCATGCGCCGCCTGCAGCGCATGGGCGAGGAGATCGGCGAAGACGAACTCGGTGCGCTTCGGCGAGCTGTGGCCGCAGCTCGAACGCGAACTGGCGGCGCTGCAGGCGGCGCCCGCCGGCGCGGCAGCGAAGGTCTGACGATGTGGGCCGAACTCAGCGTCCAAGGCACCGCGTTGCGCATCGACGGGCCGCTGCTGTTCCTGCGCCGCAACCTCGAGGTCGACGCTGGGCGAGGCGGTCGAGGTGCTGGTCGACGACGACGGCCGCGCGCGCGCGTCGGCCGCGTCACGAGCCTGGACGACGACGACCATCGTGATCGAGGTGCTCGACAGCACGCAGGGCCTGAGCCTGGCCGGGCGTGCGGGTGCGCTTTCGCGGCGAGCCGCTGCGCTTCGGCGTCGGCCCGGGCCTGCTCGGTCGCGTCTTCAACGGCATGGGCCAGCCGACCGACGGCGGGCCGCCGGTGGCGGCGGTCGAATGGCGGCGCATCGACGCGCGCGCCGATGAACCCGGCGCAGCGCGCGCTGCCGCGCGACTTCATCGAGACCGGCGTGTCGGCCATCGACCTCACGAACAGCCTGATCCGCGGCCAGAAGCTGCCGATCTTCTCCGCCGGCGGCCTGCCGCACGACCGGCTGGCGATCGAGATCGCCCGCCATGCGCGGCTGCGCGCCGGTGACACCGGGCCGCCGCGGGCGGCGACTTCGCGATCGTCTTCGTCGGCATCGGCGTGTCCTACGACGCGGCCGAGAACTTCCGCCGCGCGATGGAGGATTCCGGCGCCCTCGGCCACACCGCGATGTTCCTGAACCTGGCCAGCGAGCCGAGCCCGCAGCGCCTGCTGACGCCGCGCGTGGCGCTGACCGCCGCCGAGTACCTGGCCTTCGACGAAGGCCGCCATGTGCTGGTGATCCTGACCGACATGACGAACTACTGCGAGGCGCTGCGCGAGGTCTCGGCGCGCCACGGCGAGATCCCGAGCCGCAAGGGCTATCCCGGCTACATGTACTCCGACCTGGCCACGCTCTACGAACGTGCCGGCTCGGCGCGCGGCGCGCGCGGCACGGTGACGCAGCTGCCGGTGCTGACGATGCCGTCCGACGACATCAGCCATCCGATTCCCGACCTGACCGGCTACATCACCGAGGGCCAGATCGTGCTCGACCGCGCGCTCGACCACAAGGGCCTGTACCCGCCGATCAACGTGCTGCCCAGCCTGTCGCGCCTGTTCGACCAGGGCACCGGCGAAGGCTTCACGCACGCCGACCACCCGGCGCTGAGCCACCAGCTGTTCGCCTCCTACGCCAAGGCCACGCGGGTGCGGATGCTGGCCAGCGTGGTCGGCCAGGACGGGCTGACCGAGATCGACCGGCGCTACCTGGCCTTCGGCGAGCGCTTCGAGCGCGAGCTCGTCGCCCAGGAGCGGCGCGCGCAGTCTCGACGACAGCATGGCGATCGGATGGCGGCTGCTGGCCGACCTGCCGCGCGAGGACCTCGCGCGGCTGAGCGACGCCCAGATCGCGCAGCACCTGCCGACCGCCGAGCCCGCCGCCGCCGCGCCGGCGCACGACGATGGCTGAGACCATCGCCACCCGCAGCGCCGCGCTGGCGCTGACCGACGAGCGCAGGCTGATGCGCCAGGGCTACGAGTTCCTCGACGAGAAGCGCATGCTGCTGGCTGCGGAGATGCTGCGCGGCCTGGCGCAGGTCGAGGACCTGTCCACTCAACTCGTGCAGGCCATGGGCGCGGCGCAGGCCGCACTGCGCGCAGGCGCTGCTGCGTCACGGGATCGAAGGACTGCAGGCCTACCCGCCCGCGGCAACCGCGCCCGAGGCGCCGCACACCGCGCGCGTCGCTCTTCCTCGGCGTGCCGCTGCTCACGGCGAGCCTGGCGACACCGCCACGGCCGAGCCGCCGGCCGTGGATGCGTCGCCCGAAGCGCGGGCCTGCCGCGCCGCCTTCATGCGCCCTGCTCGCGCTGCTGGCGCCACTGGCTGCCGGCCGCAACAACCTCGAGCGGCTGGCCGCCGAGTACCGTCGCACCGAACGCCGCGCCCGCGCGCTGGAAAACGTGCTGCTGCCCGAGATCGACCGCTCGCTGGCAACGATCGAAGAGCAACTCGAGCTGGCCGACCAGGAGGAAGCCCTGCGCATCCGCATGGCCGGCCGCCGGCGCTGAGCAGGGCCCTTCGATCGAACGCACGTCGCTAGCCCGCGCCGGGCCGCCCCAAGCGGGCGCCGCCCCCTCGGGGGGGCCGACGCCGCAGGCGTCTCGGGGGCACGGCTAGCGTGCGGCGGCCCGCGCGACGACGGGCGAGCGCCTCACGTCACCTGCACGTCAATCCGACGCGGTTGCGCGTGGGCCGCCTTGGGAACGCGCAGACGCAGCACGCCCTGGCTGAATTCGGCGCCGACCTTGTCGGGGTCGAGCTCGCGGCTGAGCGTGAAAGCGCGGCGGTAGCGGGTGCGCTGGACCTCGGCGTGGCTGGCCGCCATCCCCTCTGGAACGGCCAGCACGATTTCGGCATCGATCAGCAGGGTCTCGCCCTCGACACGCACGTTGAGGCGGTCCTTGGAAACACCCGGCAGGTCAGCGTACAGGGTGATGCCGGTCGCATCCTCGATCACGTCCACCGGCGGCAACATGGCCGGCTCGTCGCGGTCAGCTGCTGCCGCATCGGCCGGGCGGCTCAGGTCTTGCTTGGTCATGGTCTGGCTCCTGATGTTCATTGAACTTCGATGCGTCGCGGCTGGGCCGACTCGCGGCGCCGCACGCTGACATGCAACACGCCATCGCGGTACTTGGCGTCGACGGCGCCGGGGTCGACGTCGTCGGGCAGGCTGACCACGCGGCGGAACCGCCCAGCGAAGCGTTCGTTGATATGCGCGGTGGCCTTCTCGCTGGCTGCGCCGACGGTGGCAGCACGCTCGCCTTCGATCGTCAGCACACCGCGTTCGAGATTGACGTTGATCTTGGCCGGATCGATGCCGGGGGCGAAGGCGTAAATCTCGACCGACGCCGGCGTGCTGCCGACGTTCAGCGCCGGGTAGCCCCGGGCGAAGCCCCTGATGCTCGGCGATACGGTGTCATATGACTGCTGCAACTCGCGCTGCAGGCGGTCCACTTCCGCGAACAGGTCGCGGGGAAACAAGCTGCGGTACATGGTCGTGACCTCCTTGGGTTGGAAGGCGCGCGCCAGGATGGCATTGCGCCCTTCGCAACGCACAACTTAGGGTCGGACCCGCCAACTTTCAAGAGCCACGCCGTGCGCTCAGCTTGCGTTGGCTCAAGGTCGCACTGCCGGTTGCCGACGGCAGCCGTAACCGGCCTCAGGCCGGCTCGATCTTCGCCGCGACGATGACGTCGCGCCAGCGCTTGATCTCGCTGGCCAGCAGCGCCTGCAGCTGCGCCGGGGAGCCGGCCTGCGGGCGCACGCCGAGCTGGCGCAGGCGGCTGGCCACCGCCGGCGAGGCGATGGCCTCCTGCGCGGCGCGCGCGAGCCGCTCGATCACGTCGGGCGGCGTGCCGGTCGGCGCGGCCAGCGCGTTCCACGACTGCACGTCGTACTTGGGCACGCCGCCCTCGATGACCGTCGGCACCTCGGGCAGCGCGGGGTTGCGGGCCTCGCCCGTGACGGCCAGCGCGCGCACGTCACCGCTGGCGATCTGGCCCAGCGTCGGACCCAGGATCTCGAAGGCGAGGTCGATCTCGCCCGCGCGCAGCGCGGTCAACACCGCCGGCGAGCCCTTGTAGGGCACCACCAGCGCATCGATGCCGGCCATCGACTTGAACAGTTCGGCCGACAGATGCTGCGTCGAGCCCACGGCAATGGTGCCGATGGTCAGCTTGCCGGGCTGGGCCTTGGCATGGGCCACGACGTCGCGCAGGGTCTTGAAGCGCGACTCGCGCGGCACGCACAGCACCAGTTCGAAGAAGCCCATGGTGCTGATGGGCGCGAAGTCCTTGGTCACGTCGAATGGCAGCTTCTTGAACAGCCCCGTGCTGACCGCGTTGGCATTGCTCATCACCATCAGGGTGTAGCCGTCGGGCGCGGCCTTGGCCACCGCCTGGCCGGCGACGATGCTGCCGGCACTGGGCCGGTTGTCGACCACGAAGCTCTGCCCAAGCGACTCGCCCATCGCCTGCGACACGCTGCGCGCCACGATGTCGGCGATGCCGCCGGGCGCAAACGGCACGATCAGCGTGACCGGCTTGGTCGGGTAGCGGCCCTGCGCGAATGCAGGCAGCCCGCTCGCGCCGCCCAGCGCGCCGAGCCCCCCGAGCGCCAGCGCCTGACCGATGAATTGGCGACGTTGATTCATGCTCACCCCTGCCTGGCCAGTTGGTGTTCCAGCCCGTGCAGCACCTCGTAGCAGGGCAGCACTTGCGCCACGCTCGAATTCGGCTCGCGGCCCTCGCGGATCGCGGCGAAGAACTCGCGGTCCTGCAGTTCGATGCCGTTCATCGACACCGCCACCTTGGAGACGTCGATCTTCTCGTCCTTGCCGTTGAACAGGTCGTCGTAGCGGGCGAGGTAGGTGCCGCTGTCGCCGATGTAGCGGAAGAAGGTGCCCAGCGGGCCGTCGTTGTTGAAGCTCAAGGCGAGCGTGCAGATGGCGCCGTTGGCGGCCCGCAGCTGGATGCTCATGTCCATCGCGATGCCCAGCACCGGATGGATCGGACCCTGCAGGGCATTGGCCTGGACGATCGGCGCGCCGGCCTGGTAGGCGAACAGATCGACCGTGTGCGCCGCGTGGTGCCACAGCAGGTGGTCGGTCCAGCTGCGCGCCTGGCCCAGCGCGTTCATGTTGGTGCGGCGGAAGAAAAAGGTCTGCACATCCATCTGCTGGATGTGGAACTCGCCGGCCTTGATCTTGCGGTGAACCCACTGATGGCTCGGGTTGAAGCGGCGCGTGTGGCCGGCCATGGCCACCAGCCCGGTCTGCTTCTGCAGCGCGACCACGGCCTGCGCGCCGGCCAGGCTGTCAGCCAGCGGGATCTCGCATTGCACGTGCTTGCCGGCCTTCAGGCAGGCCAGGCTTTGCTCGGCGTGCATCTGCGTGGGCGTGCACAGGATGACGGCGTCGACTTCCTTCAATGCCAGGCTGTCGGCGAGGTCGGTCGTCACATGACCGATGCCGTACTTGTCGGCCACGGCCTGGGTTTTCTCGAGCTCGCGGCCGACGAGCGAGACGACCTCGACACCGTCGATCAGCCGGATGCCGTCGAGGTGCTTGATGCCGAAAGCGCCGGCGCCGGCGAGGGCCACCTTGATCGTCTTGCTCATTTCAACGGTTCTCCAGAATCAGATGGCCCACCGCGGTGTTGCTGGCCGGCACGTGGTAGAAGCGATGCGCGACCTTGGGCGCGGCGCCGCCGGCCACGTCAGCCATCGCGCCGCGCGCGATCAGCCACATCACCAGTTCGATGCCTTCGCTGCCGGCCTCGCGCACATAGTCGATGTGCGGCAGCTTCGACAGCCCTTCCGGATCGGCGATCAGGCGGTCGAGGAACTGGGTGTCCCACGCCTTGTTGATCAGTCCGGCGCGCGGGCCCTGCAACTGGTGGCTCATCCCGCCGGTGCCCCAGACCTGCACCTTCAAGGGCTCGTCGAAGGACTCGATCGCGCGCCGGATGGCCTGGCCGAGCAGGAAGCAGCGCCGCCCCGACGGCACCGGGTACTGCACCACATTGACGGCGAACGGGATCACCGGGCACGGCCACACCTTGGGCGACCCACAGAGCAGGTTCAGCGGCACCGTCAGGCCATGGTCGACCGGCATCCTGTTGACGATGGTGAGGTCGAAGTCGTCCTGGATCACCGACTGCGCGATATGCGCCGCGAGCTCGGGGTGGCCGATGACCTTGGGTACCGGACGCGGGCCCCAGCCTTCGTCGGCCGGCGTGAATTCGGCCGCGGTGCCGATCGCGAACGTCGGAATCATCTCCAGGCTGAACGCCGTGGCGTGGTCGTTGTAGACGAGGAAGATGACGTCGGGCTTGTTGTCGCGCATCCACTGCTTGGACGGCTCGTAGCCCTTGAACAGCGGTTGCCAGTACGGCTCGCCGGTCTTGCCGAGGTCGATCGCGGCGCCGATGGCCGGCACATGCGAGGTGTAGACGGAGGCGGTGATGCGGGCCATTACGTGTCTGCCTTCCGACCGGCCGCACCCTGCGGTTGCCGATGTGCCTGCGCATCGCCGCCTTCGCCCACCACGCGGTTGCCTTCGACCGACCGCCCCCCCTTGATCATCATGTCGCGGTACTCCTCTTCGGTCATGCCGGTCATGCTGCCGGCCATCTGCTGGAAGCTCTTGCCGTCGGTGGCGCCGATCTTGGCCAGGAAGTAGATGTTGCCGCCCAGGCGGATGCACCAGTTCAAATCGCGCGCCAGCACCGCCTGCTTCTGCTCGTCGGTCATGGCCCACTCGTCGAGGTAGGCGCGCTCATCGGCCTTGAAACGCTCGCGGTTCTCGGCCTTCATCAGGCACATGCAGAACTGGTTCAGCCAGTAGCCCTTGCGCGACTGTTCGGCGTCGAAGATCGTCGTGCCGGGCACGTCGAGATAGGGTTTGTTCAACGGCATATAGGTTGCTCCAGGGCGATCCTCGCCATCGGTGTCGTCTGCAACCGTAAGCCAAGCGGCCACCGCGGAGCCGGCTTTGCCGGGCCGCTGGTGGCGCCCCCTTGAGGGGGAGCGCCGAAGGCGCTTCGGGGGTGGGTCACGTTTCCTCGGGCCAGTAGAGGCGCATCGGGTTGTCGACCAGCAATTTGCGTTGCAGCGCCGGCGTGGTGGCGATGTGCGGGATGAAGTCAACCAGCAGGCCGTCGTCGGGCATATGGTCCTTCAGGTTCGGGTGCGGCCAGTCGGTGCCCCACAGCACGCGGTCAGGGAAGGTCTCGACGATGCGCTTGGCAAACGGCACCACGTCGCGGTAGGCAGCCCGCTCACCGTTCAGCGCCTTCGGCCCGGTGAGCGACAGGCGTTCGGGGCAGCTCACCTTGCTCCACACGTTCGCGTAGTCGCGCATGAACTTGACGAACAGCTCGAACTGCGGGCCGTCCACGGGCAGGCTGACGTCGGGGCGGCCCATGTGGTCGACCACGATCGTGGTGGGCAGCGCGGTGAAGAAGTCCCACAGCTCGGGCAGGTCGACGGCCTCGAAATAGATCACCACATGCCAGCCCAGCGGGGCGATGCGCGCGGCGATGTCCATCAACTCGTCGCGCGGCGTGAAGTCGACCAGGCGCTTGACGAAGTTGAAACGCACGCCGCGCACTCCGGCCGTGTGCAAGGTCTTCAGCTCGGCGTCGCTGATGCTGCGCTTGACGGTGGCCACGCCACGCGCCTTGCCCCGGCTGTTGACCAGCGCATCGACCATGGCACGGTTGTCGGCGCCATGGCAGGTGGCCTGCACGACCACGTTGCGCGCAAAGCCGAGGTGATCGCGCAACGCGTAGAGCTGTGTCTTCGACGCGTCGCACGGCGTGTACTTGCGCTCGGGCGCGAACGGGAACTCGGCGCCGGGGCCGAAGACATGGCAATGCGCGTCGACGCTGCCGGCAGGGACCTTGAAACGAGGTTTGGACGGAACGTCGAACCAGTCGAGCCAGCCGGGTGTCTTCTCGAAGCTCATCTCAGTCCTTTTTGGCCTGGGCCAGGATGCGATCGGCCTCGACGCGCCAATCGCCGCTGCGCGCGAAATCGGCGCTGCCGCGGCGGCCGAACACCCCGGCGTCGGCCAGGTCGGCGACCCAGGCCTGGCGCTCGGCGGTGCCGGCGGCCGACCAGGGCTCGAGCCCGGCCTCGCGCACGGTGGCGGCGACTTCGCGCACTTCTTCGCTGCGCCGCCGGCCATGCTCGATGGCGCGCTGGAAGAAGTAGGCGCCCTGCTCTTCCCAATCGATGCCCGGGAAAGTTTCCTTCAGCGACGCCAGCACCGCGTCTTCGACGCCATAGGCACGTGCGGTGGTGAAGCTCTCGATGACCATCGCCTCCAGGCCCTTGATCATCACGCTGCGGCACATCTTCGTGGCCGAGGCCACGCCGAGCTCGGCGCTCACCACCTGGGCGTCGAAGCCAAGCGTGGTCAGCAGCGGCGCGAGTTCGGCCGCGCGCGCGCCGCCCAGCAGCAGCGGCACCTTGATGCGGTACGGCGGGATCGACGTCATCACCGCGCCTTCGACGTAGTGGCCCCCGGCGCCGTCGATCAGCGCCGCGGCGCGCTGCTTGGCGCCGGGCGAGGCGGAGTTGAAGTCGAGGAACCAGGCGCCGCGCCGCAGGGCCGGCGCGCAGGCCTGCGCCACCGCGACCGTCTGGCTGGCGGTGACGGCGGAGACGATGAAGTCGGCCGCGGCGGACAGCGCGGCATGCGAGGCCGCCAGCGTGACGCCCTGCGTGCCCGCGTGGTCGACCAGCGCACCGGCCTGCGCTCCACCCAGCTTCAGGTCGAAGGCGCAGACCGCCACACCCTGGCTTCGAAGATCCTCGGCCAGGATGCGCCCAACCTCACCGTAGCCGACGAGGCCCACCTGCCATTGCTTCGGGTCCGCGTTCATGCCGTCAGTCGATGTAGCGCAGCCCGGCCTTCTCGAGCGGGCCGCGCATGTTGTACATGTCCAGCCCGAGCACGCCGGCCGCGAGCTTGGCGCGCTTCTCGCCTTCGAACGATTCGCGCTTCTCGGCGGCATCGGCCACCTGTTGCGCCAGCGCCGCGGGCACGACGACAACGCCGTCGATGTCGGCAACGACGACGTCGCCCGGGTGCACCAGTGCGCCGGCGCAGACGACAGGAATGTTCACCGAGCCCAGCGTGGCCTTGACCGTGCCCTTGCCGTGGATCGCGCGGCTCCAGACCGGGAAATCCATTTCGGTCAGGTCCTTCACATCGCGGCAGCCGCCGTCGATGACGAGGCCGACCGCGCCGCGCGCGCGAAAGCTGGTGGCCAGCAGGTCGCCGAAGAAGCCGTCGTCGTTCTCGGTGGTGCAGGCCGCGACGACGATGTCGCCCGGCAGCAACTGCTCGGCGGCCACATGCATCATCCAGTTGTCACCGGGCTGCAGCAGCACCGTGATGGCCGTGCCGCAGGCCTGCGCTTGCGGGTAGATCGGCCGCAGGTAGGGCTTGAACAGCCCGACCCGACCCATCGCCTCGTGGATGGTGGCGCTGGTGAAGCGCGACAGCTTGGCCACCGCCGCCTTGTCGGCGCGGACGATCTTGCGTTTGACGACACCCAGCTTCGAACATGTTCAGCCGCCCCCTCTCCCCTTTTGCTTCAGTGCGGCTTGTCCAGGCGCGGGAAGACGCGCCGTGCGTTGCCTTCGTAGATCTTGTGGCGGTCGCTGCCGACGACGATCGTCGAAGCCTCGATGTAGCGCTTGGTGTCGTCGTAGTAATGCCCGGTCTCGGGGTCGATGCCGCGCACCGCGCCGATCATCTCGCTGGCGAACAGGATGTTGTCGACCGGGATCACCTTCGTCAGCAGGTCGATGCCCGGCTGGTGGTAGACGCAGGTGTCGAAGAAGATGTTGTTGAGCAAATGGTCCTTCAGCAGCGGCTTCTTCATCTCCTGCGCCAGGCCGCGGAAGCGCCCCCAGTGATACGGCACCGCGCCGCCGCCGTGCGGGATGATGAAGCGCAGTGTCGGGGAAGTCCTTGAACAGGTCGCTGGTCAGGCATTGCATGAAGGCCGTCGTGTCGGCGTTCAAGTAGTGGGCACCCGTGGTGTGGAAGCAGGCGTTGCAGCTGGTCGACACGTGGATCATGGCCGGGATGTCGTACTCGACCATCTTCTCGTAGACCGGGTACCAATGCCGGTCCGACAGCGGCGGGCTCGTCCAATGCCCGCCCGAGGGGTCGGGATTCAGGTTGATGCCGACATTGCCGTACTGCTCGACGCACTTCACCAGCTCGGGAATGCAGGTCTTGGGGTCGACGCCGGGGCTCTGCGGCAGCATTGCGGCCGGCGTGAAGCGATCCGGAAACAACTGGCTGACGCGCCAGCAGAGTTCGTTGCAGATCGCCGCCCAGGTGCTGCTGACCTCGAAATCGCCGATGTGGTGGGCCATGAAGCTGGCGCGCGGGCTGAAGATCGTCAGGTCGCTGCCGCGCTCGTTCATCAGGCGCAACTGGTTGGCCTCGATGGTCTCGCGCAACTCGTCGTCGGTAATTTTCAGATCGGAGACCCGGGGCTTCGCCGCCGGGTCCTTGATCGATGCGATTTGTTGATTGCGCCAGGTTTCGAGCGCCTTGGGCGCGGTCGTGTAGTGGCCGTGGCAGTCGATGATCATGGTCGGTACTCCTGGCGTGGCAGACGATGGCTGGTCCGCCACGCTGCCGCTGATTATCGAACTCCCGCAGGCACGGTGAGCGTCGGGGGGCGCCTTCGCCGACCACCCTGCGCACAGCGATGCGCTCAACCGCCCTCGCTGCCTCTCATGCCGGGTCCATGCCGTGGCGGCGCTTGATCTCGGCAGCCGCCGGCGCGGCCATGAAATCGAGCAAAGCGCCCACCTCCAGGGGCTGGATCGACGTCACCGACAGGCCGGCCGAGAAGGTGGTGAGGATCTGGATGCCCGGCGGCAGCGGGCCCAGGACATCGATGCCCGGCAAGTGCAAGAGCTCGCTCAATTGCTGGAACCCCAGCTCGACCCGGCCCTCGGCCACCAGCGTGCCCACGGGCACGCCCGCCGGCGCCACCAGGATGCGCTCCTTGATCGCATCGGCAATGCCCCAGCGCTCGAAGAGCCGGGCCAGCTGCACGCCGCTGGGCCCGGTCGAGGTGCCCAGGCTGCGCGCGGCCAGCACCGCGCGCTTGACGTCCTCCTCGGTGCCGATCTCGGGCCGCTTTGCGCCCGGCACGCACCGCCAACGACACGCCCGAGCGCACCAGATCCACCCGGCTGCCGGCCACGAGCCTGCCGGACTCGAGCAGCCGGTCGATGGCGTCGCGCGCCAGCACGACCGCGTCGAAGGCCTCGCCGGCCTGCACGCGCCGCGCGGCGTCGACGCCGCCGACGGACTCGATCGACACCCGTTGCCCCGAACGCTGCTGGTACAGAGTAGCCAGCTCGGCCAGCACCTGCCGCGTTGCCATCGATGAAATCAGGCGGATCTCGGATGCCATGCAGCCACCTCGATTGCGAACCGTGAGTGTGAAGCGCGCAAGTCAGCGCGCCATGCGAGCGCCGATGCGGGTCCCGACCCAGGCCATCGGCAGGTAGGCGGCCAGCAGATCGAGCGCGACGAACCAGGTCGGGCGCGGGAATCATGAAGCTGGCCGCAATGCCGCCGGCCAGGAAGACCACGCCGATCGCCAGTGCAATCGGCACTCGGTGCGATGCCGCGATCAGGTAGGCCGCGGTGGCGCCCGCCAGGGTGCCGAGCGCATGCGCCAGGAAGGGCACCGCGAAGTGCCGGGGCTCGAACAGATGCATCGCCGCGGCCAGGCTCTCGGCATTGCTCATGTCCACGCCGGCAGGCGGCGCAACGATCGAGGGGCCGGCCAGGATGATGGCCATGTTGACGCCGCCACCGATGGCGATTCCGGCAACCACGGCGAGCAAGTTTCTCAATAGCTTGGGCATAGAAGCTCCCGCGTCATCGTCAGTTTCCAGGCGAGCCGGGGGGCGCGGCAACCACGCTAGCCATAGCGGCGCCGCACCTCGGCCACCGAGCCGGCGACCAGTTGCTGCAGGACCGCGGCATCGACGTCGCTCAGGCGCCTTATGTACAGGCAGGCCTTGCCCATCTTGTGCCGGCCCAGCTTCGCTAGCAGTTGCCCTTGATCGGCACCACTGGCGACGAGGTAGACGCTGATGTCGCCCTTGCGCGAGGAAAAGCCGGTGGCGCACATGTGGCCTTCGCGACCGCTCTCGTACCTGTAGTAATAGCTGCCGAACCCGACGATGCTGCTGCCCCACATCTTCGGCGCTTCGCCCGTGACCTTCGACATCAGCTTCACCAGTGCCTCGCAATCGGCGCGGCGCGCGGCGTCGACGATGGCGGCGAGGTAGGCGTCGACGCTGGCATCGGTCGCTCGGGTCTTGTTTTCAGCCATGGACGGGTCTTAGCTCTACCAAGCTGACGCGCGGCAAGTGACGCACCTACGCCGACTCGGCAACGGCCTGATCCTGCCACGCCGCGATGACCTGATCGAGGCCGCTGCGGTAGTCGGCGAAGCGCGGCCTCCACCCCGGCACGCGGGGCGACGGCGCCCGGGCCGGAATGGCCAGCGCGGTCTGCTGCATATGCTCTTCGCAAATGATGGCCCGGGCGAGCAGGCGTGAGCGCAGGGGCAGGTGCAATGGCCTGCGCCGGCCGACGCGGTGCGCGAACGCGTCCATGAAACGCTCGAACGAGGTGGGGTGCCCATCCGTGGCGTAGCAGGTCTTGCCCGCGTTCTTCACTTTGGCCGCCGCCAGCAGCGCGGACGCGGCATCCGACTGATGGAGGTGGTACTGACGCGCACCCGATTCGCCCGACCAGTACGGTCGGCCCAGGCGAAAAGCCGTGCGGTAGGCCCGCAGGTCGGCGCTGTCGGGGCCATACAGATACCCAAGGCGCACGACGCACGCGGGCAATGGGCCGGCCAGGACCAGCGCTTCGCACTCGAGGATGGCATCGACGCAGGACTGCAACGGCGCAGCCAGCGGCACCCCGCGCTCGATCGCGTCAACGAAGGCAAAGCTGGCATGCACGAACAGGCGGGCGTTGGCGGCATGGGCATCGCGCAATGCGCGCCGCGTGGCGCCCAACATCGTGCGCGGAAAGTCCTTCCACGCATGACCATCGTGCAGCAGGGTGTTGGCGGGCTGCCCCGACAGGTTGAAGTGCACGGAGTCGAGTCGATCGCGCGACGGGTGGCGCCTGAGTACGCCGCCCAGCTCCGACCGCGCGCCGGTGATGGCCACATTCACTCGTTACGCCCTGTCAAGCCAGGGTCAACAGCACGGCCTGATGGTCCGACGCGTCGCTGGCCTGGTCGACCTCGCAGGCGGCGATGCGCGGTGCCAGGTCGTCGGAGACGAAGACGAAGTCGCAGGCGAACTGGCGCGGCCATTGCACGGTGTCGAACAGGCCGACCGTCGGCACATGGGCCTGGCCGGGATGCGCCGTGGCCCAGGCATCGACAAACGCCGGCGTGCCGTCGTCGAACGCGGCCAGCATGCGCGCGTGGCCGGGTGAGCCGGGTTCGCAGTTGTAGTCGCCGGTGACGATGCCGGCAGCGGGGCGCGGCATCCAGTGAAACGGCCCGCGCGAGGTGTCGGCGCGCTCGGGGGGCTGGCGATGGCCCTGCGCCACCGCGTGCAGATCGCGCAGGGCATTGACCTGTGCCAGCCGCTGCGCCGCCGAGTAGTAGGCCAGGTGGGTCGTGCTCACACGCACATCACCGATGCCCGGCGCCTCGACCACGGCCTCGATCGCCATGCGCTGCATGTCGGCATGCGAGGGGTCGGCCGGCCAGGGCAGCAGATGCCGCCAGACCTGGCGCAGCGGCAGCCGCGACAGCAGCAGGTTGCCGAACTGGCGCCGCCCGCCGCCCCC
>CAVUEP010000093.1:0-46358 GCA_963740395.1 uncultured beta proteobacterium | reverse complement strand
GAGGGGGAGCGGCGAAGCCGCAACGGGGGTGGGTCACAACCTGCACTCCGGCACGGCGCTGGGCAGCGGCTTGCCGGCAAAGTGGGCCTGCAGGTTGTCGAAGGCGCGCGCCGCCATCGCCTGGCGGGTCTGCACGGTGGCGCTGCCCAGATGCGGCGCCAGCACCACCTTGTCCATGCTGCGCAGCGCCTCGGGCACATTCGGCTCGTTCTCGAACACGTCGAGTGCCGCGCCGGCAATGACGCCCTGCTGCAGGGCCTCGATCAGGGCCGCCTCGTCGACCACCGAGCCGCGCGCCACATTGACCAGGTAGCCCTCGGGGCCGAGCGCGCGCAGCACCTCGGCATCGATCAGCTTGCGCGTGGCCGCACCGCCAGGGGTGATGACGACCAGGAAGTCCACCGCCGCGGCGAGTTCGCGCGGCGTGGCGTGAAAGGCGTAGGGCAGCGCCGGCTTGGCACTGCGCGCGGTGTAGGCGATGCTCATGCCGAAGGCCAGCGCGCGGTGCGCGATCGCCTGGCCGATGCGGCCCATGCCGACGATGCCCAGCCGCGCGCCCGACATCTTGCGCGCCAGCGGCATCGGGCCGGTGGGCCACTTGCCCTGGCGCACATACTGATCGGCCTGCGGCAGCCGGCGCGCGACGTTGAGCATCAACGCCAGCGCCAGGTCGGCGACGTCGTCGTTGAGCACGTCGGGCGTGTGCCCGACCATCACGCCGCGGGCCTTGGCCGCGGCCACGTCCACACCGTCGTAGCCCACGCCCATGATCGAGATGATCTCCAGTGCCGGCAGCTGGTTGATCAGGTCGGCGCTGACCTTCGACTCGCCGCTGCCGCAGATCGCACGGATCTTGGGCGCCAGCCGCGCCAGGGCGGCCGGGTCGGTCTCGTGCAGACGGTCGTGCACCGTGAAGGCGGCTTGCAGAGGTTCCAGCAGGAAGGGCGCCAGCCGCGCGACGGTCAGCAGGTCGGGTTTGTTGGCCACGGCAGCAATTCCGCAAAGTTGTGTGATGACCGTACGATAGCGCACCCCGACCCCACTTTGAGAACGCCATGACTGACACCTCCTCCCCCACCCAACGCGTTGCCTTGATCACCGGCGCCGGCAGCGGCATCGGGCGCGTCTGCGCGCAGGCCCTGGTCAATGAGGGCTGGCATGTGGCCTTCGTCGGTCGCCGCCTCGCGCCCCTGGAAGAGTCGATCGCCGCCTGCGGCGACGGCAGCAAGCGCGCGATCGCCGTGCCCACCGACGTCGGCGACCCGGCCGCCGTGGCGGCGCTGTTCGACACCGTGAAGAAGCGCTTCGGGCGCCTGGACCTGGTGTTCAACAACGCCGGCATGGGCTCGGCGGCGTCGCTGCTCGAGGACCTGCCGTTCGAACAGTGGCAGGCCGTCGTGGCGGCCAACCTGACCGGCACCTTCCTGTGCACGCAGCAGGCCTTCCGCATGATGAAGGCGCAGACGCCGCAGGGCGGGCGCATCATCAACAACGGCTCGATCTCGGCACACGCGCCGCGGCCCAATTCGGTGGCCTACACCGCCACCAAGCACGCCGTCACGGGCATCACCAAGACGGCGGCGCTCGACGGACGCAAGTACAACATCGCGGTCGGCCAGATCGACATCGGCAACGCCGCCTCGGACATGACCGAGCGCATGGTCGGCGGCGTGCCCCAGGCCGATGGCAGCAACAAGCCCGAGCCGCGCATGGCGCTCGAGCATGTGGCTGCCACGTTCATGACCATGGCCCGCCTGCCGCTCGAATCGAACATCCTGAACGTCACGGTGATGGCGACGAAGATGCCGTTCGTAGGTCGAGGCTGAGCCCATGCTCGACGTCGTCACGCTCGGCGAGGCGATGCTGATGTTCGTCGCCGAGGAGCCGGGACCGCTCGAACAGGTGCAGCATTTCAGCAAGCGCACCGCCGGCGCCGAAACCAATGTCGCCATCGGGCTGGCGCGGCTGGGCCTGAAGGTCGGCTGGCAGAGCCGACTCGGCAGCGACTCGATGGCGCGCTTCCTGCTGGCCGCCATCGGCGGCGAAGGCGTCGACTGCTCGCGCGTGGTCTGCGACCCGGCGCAGCGCACCGGCTTCATGTTCAAGGGCCGCGTCGACGACGCGTCGGACCCGCCGACCGAGTACCACCGGCAGGGCTCGGCCGCCAGCCGGCTGGGTCCCGACGACATCGACGAGGCCTGGGTCGCCGGCGCCCGCCACCTGCACGTGAGCGGCGTCTTTCCGGCGCTCTCGCCCAGCACGCTGGCCGCCACGCAGCGCGCCATCGCACTGGCGCGCCGGCATGGCCGCACGATCTCCTTCGACCCCAACCTGCGCCCTTCGCTGTGGCCCTCGCGCGAGGCCATGCGCGACACCCTGAACGCGCTCGCCGAAGGCTGCGATTGGGTGCTGCCGGGCCACGGCGAGGGTGAGCTGCTGGTCGGCAGCGCCGAGCCAGATGCCATCGCCGCGTTCTACCGCGCGCGCGGCGCGAAACAGGTGGTCGTGAAGTGCGGTGCCGACGGGGCGTACTTCGAGAGCGATCGGGAGCGCGGGCGCGTGCCGGCGTTTCCGGTGCCGCGCGTGGTCGACACGGTGGGCGCGGGGGACGGCTTTGCCGTCGGCGTGATCAGCGCGCTGCTCGAGGGTCGTTCCCTGCCGGAGGCCACCCGCCGCGGGGCCTGGATCGGCGCCCGCGCGGTGCAGGTGCGCGGCGACACCGAGGGCCTGCCCACGCGCGCGGAGTTGACTGTTGCCGAAATGACATAGGGGAAACCAGCGCCCAACGCGAGTCCCGATCGCGGCAAACTGCCTGGCAACTGGTCAGACCACTTGGCCAGATGCGCCCCATGCCCCTACAGACCATCGAGCCGCGCCGGCTCTACCGCCAGATCGCCGAACAGCTGCGCGCGCTGATCGCGTCGGGCGAGTTCGCGCTCGGCGCGCGCCTGCCGCCCGAGCGGGACCTGGCTGCGCAGCTCGGCGTGTCGCGGCCCTCGGTGCGCGAGGCCCTGATCGCGCTCGAAGTGCAGGGCCTGGTCGAGGTGCGCATGGGTTCGGGCATCTACGTCACCGCCAAGGTGCCGGTGGCGCGGGCGCGGGAGATCGAGTCGGAGCTGGGGCCGTTCGAGATCATCCGCGCGCGGCAATTGATCGAAGCCGAGCTGGCTGCGCTGGCCGCGCGCCACAAGCCGGCGGCGGCGCTCAAGCGCATGCGCGCCGCGGTGAAGTCGATGGAGGACGACATCGCGCTGGGGCAGATGCCTTACCGCGGTGACCGCGAGTTCCACCTCGCGCTGGCCGAGGCCAGCGACAACGCGGCCCTGGTGCGCGTCATCACCGACCTGTGGGACGAGCGCAAGAAGCCCGTGTTCGAGCAGCTCGGGCGCCACTTCGAGAACGCGCGCAGCTGGCGCCTGGCGGTGGCCGAGCACCGCGCCGTCATCCGCGCAGTGGCCGCAGGCGACGTGGCGGGTGCGCGGGCAGCAATGCGCACCCACCTCGGCAATTCACACGACCGATTCGCGGCGACCTGGGTCGAAGCCGCGCAGGAGAAGGAGGCAGCATGACGAATCCGGCACTGGCCTGTACGTTGCACGGGGCACTCGATCTGCGCCTGACGCCGGTGGCGCCGCGCGCGCTCGGGCCGCATGACGTGATGTTGAAGCTGGGCGCGGGCGGCATCTGCGGCTCGGACCTGCATTACTACCAGCATGGGCGCGTCGGCGCGTTCGTGATCCGCGAGCCGCTGGTGCCCGGGCACGAGGCATCGGGCGTGGTCGACGCGGTCGGCAGTGCCGTCACGCGCGTCAAGGCCGGCGATCGCGTCGCCATCGACCCCTCGCACCCCTGCGGTCAATGCGACTACTGCCGCGGCGGGCGCATGAACCTGTGCCGCAAGATGTATTTCCTCGGCAGCGCGAGCATCTTCCCGCATGCGCAGGGCCTGTTCTCGCAGGCCTTCGTGATGCCCGAGCGGCAGCTCACGCCCATCACCGAAGCGCATATCACGCTGGGCGAGATCGCCTGCGCCGAGCCGCTGTCGGTCGGCCTGCATGCGGTGCAGCGCGCGGGTTCCGTCTACGGCAAGCGAGTGCTCGTCACGGGGGGCGGCACGATCGGCTGCATGTGCGTGATCGCCGCGCGACTCGGCGGCGCCGCCGAGGTGGTGGTGGCCGATATCGCGCCGCGCCCGCTCGAAATGGCGCTCGCGGTGGGTGCCGATGCCGCGGTGCGCAGCGACACCGACGCTGCCACGCTGGCCGACCGCTTCGACATCGCCCTCGAAGCCGCCGGCGCCGCCGCCGCGTTGGCCACCTGCCTGGCGGCGGTGCAACGCGGCGGGCGCATCGTGCAGGTCGGCACGCTGCCCGCCGAGCTGCCCTTTCCGGCCAACAGCGTGATGGCGCGCGAGCTGGACTACGTCGGCGCCTTCCGCGCCAATGGCGAGTTCGATCAGGCGGTGCAGGCGATCCGCTCGCGCCGCGTCGATGTGCGGCCACTGATCAGTGCGCAGTTGCCGCTGTCTCGGGCGCAGGAAGCCTTCGAGCTCGCGCTCGACCGCGGCCGCAGTACCAAGGTTCAACTGGTGGCCGACTGAGGCCTTTTTCAATCACAACAGGAGAGCAAGCGATGAAGCGAACGATGATGAAGTCCCTGCTGGCCGCCGCGATAGTGGTCGGTGTCGGCACGGTCACGCTGCCCGCGGCCGCGCAGACCAAGCTCAAGTGGGCCCATGTCTACGAGACCAGCGAGCCGTATCACACCGAATCGGTGTGGGCCGCCGAAGAGATCAAGAAGCGCATCAACGGCAAGTTCGAGATCCAGGTCTTCCCGGCCAGCTCGCTGGGCAAGGAGACCGACATCAACCAGGGCATGACGCTGGGCACGGTCGACATGATCATCAGCGGCCCGAGCTTTGCCGCGCGCAGCTATCCGCGCATCGGCATCGCCTACTACCCGTTCATCTTCCGCGACGGCGACCACCTGCTGGCCTACAGCAAGAGCCCGGTGTTCAAGGAGATGATCGACGGCTACCGCGACAAGACCGGCATCCAGATCCTGGCCTACACCTACTACGGCGCGCGCCACACGACCTCGAACAAGGAGTTCAAGGACTGCGCGGGCATGAAGGGGCTGAAGATCCGCGTGCCCGACGTGCCCGCGTATCGCGCCACGCCGGAGTCCTGCGGCGCCAACGCCACGCCGATCGCCTTTGCCGAGGTCTACCTGGCGCTGCAGAACGGCACCGTCGACGCGCAGGAGAACCCGCTGCACGACGATCGAGGCCAAGAAGTTCTACGAGGTGCAGAAGCACATCATGCTGACCGGCCACATCGTCGACGGCCTGACCACGCAGGTGGCGCCGCACGTATGGAGCAAGCTGACCGACGCCGAGAAGAAGATCTTCTCCGACGTGGCGCTCGAGGCCGCGGCCCGCGCGTCGGCGCAGATCAAGAAGCGCGAGGGCGAGCTGGTCGACGAGTTCAAGAAGAAGGGCATCCAGATCCACCAGGTCAACCGCCAGAGCTTCGTCGACGCCGTGCTGAAGAACAAGTCGGTCGACTCGATGGGCTTCGACAAGAAGGACTACGACCGCATCGTCGCCGTCAAGTGACCCCCCCGAAGCGGCCTGCGGCCGCCTCCCCCCAGGGGGCGCCGCCGGCGGCCCGGCGGAGCCGGTTCCGCGGCGTCCGCTTGGTTGCCGCGCGCCGTACCCACGCCAACTTGTAGGACGCGAGGCAAGCCATGGACATCGATGCCGGCCCGAAGGTGATGGGCGACGACGGCGAATTCCACGTCACCGACGAGGCCGTGGATCTGTCGCACACCCCCATCGAGGCCTGGGTCGCGCTGGCGCTGTTCTGGGTCCTTGGCGGGGTCGTCTTCTACCAGTTCTTCACGCGCTACGCGCTCAACGATTCGGCCTCCTGGACCGAGGAGATTGCGCGCTACCTGCTGATCGGCGTGGTCTTCGTCGGCGCGTCGATCGGCGTGGCCAAGAACAACCACATCCAGGTCGACCTGCTGTTTCGCTACCTGCCCGCGCGCGCGAGCCGGGTGCTGGCAACAGCCGTTGATGGCGTGCGGATCGCCTTCTTCGCCGTCATGAGCTTCTTCACCGTGCAGATGATGCTGAAGATGGGCAACTACCAGATGACGATCATCGACCTGCCGATGAACATCGTCTACAGCGTGGTGCTGTTCGGCTTTGCGACCATGACCGTGCGCTCGATCTGGGTGGCGCGGGTGCATTGGCGGCGCGGCTACACCGTGCTCGAGCGCCCTGAATCGCATATGGACGACCGCTGAATGGACCCCCAAGCTCACTTCGTTCGCTGCCCCCCAAGGGGCGCTCCGCGCCCTTGGGGCGGCCCGGCGGGCTCTAATCATGCTCAAAATCATCTTCCTGTTCCTGATGATCAGCGGCGTGCCGGTGGCCATCGCGATGGCCGGCTCGTCGCTGCTGTACATCCTGCTCAGCGACAACCTGCCGGGATTGACGGTCGTGCACCGCATGATCGGCGGCATCGACAGCTTTCCGCTGCTGGCGGTGCCGTTCTTCATCCTGGCCGGCAACCTGATGAACAACGCCGGCATCACCAACCGCATCTACAACTTCGCGCTCGCGCTGGTGGGCTGGCTCAAGGGCGGGCTGGGCCATGTCAACGTCGTCGGCTCGGTGATCTTCGCCGGCATGAGCGGCACCGCGATCGCCGACGCCGCCGGCCTGGGCACGATCGAGATCAAGGCCATGAAGGACCATGGCTACTCGACCGAATTCGCGGTCGGCGTGACCGCGGCCTCGGCCACGCTGGGCCCGATCATTCCGCCCTCGCTGCCGTTCGTGATCTACGCCATGATGGCCAACGTCTCGGTCGGCGCGCTGTTCCTGGCCGGCATCCTGCCCGGCGTGCTGATGGCGCTGCTGATGATGGTCACGGTGGCCTACTTCGCGCACAAGAACGGCTGGGGCGGCGACATCAAGTTCTCGGGCAGCCGCTTCGGTCAAGCGCCATGATCGAACTCGGCATCGTGATCGCCTGGCCGCTGGTGGCCTGGGCCCTGGTCAACCTGGCCGGCCTGCACGCGCAAGCCGGTGATCTTCGGCGCCATCGTCGCCCTGTTCGCGCTCGACCGCATCTTCCGCTTCCAGGCCGTGCTGCCGATCATGACGCCGGTGCTGCTGATCGGCGGCATGACCACCGGCCTGTTCACGCCCACCGAAGGCGCCATCGCCGCCTGCGTCTGGGCCATGTTCCTCGGCCTGGTCTGGTACCGCACGCTGAGCTGGAAGATGTTCGTCAAGGTCTGCCTGGACACGGTCGAGACCACCGCGACGGTGATGTTCATCGTCGCCGCCGCGTCGATCTTCGGCTGGATGCTCACCGCCACCGGCGTCACCGCGCAGATCGCCGAGTGGGTGCTGGCCGTGACCAACGATCCCTGGCTGTTCCTGCTGCTGGCCAACCTGCTGATGCTGTTCGTCGGCTGTTTCCTCGAGCCGACGGCGGCGATCACGATCCTGGTGCCGATCCTGCTGCCGATCGTGCACAAGCTCGGCATCGACCCGGTGCACTTCGGCCTGGTGATGGTGCTGAACCTGATGATCGGCCTGCTGCACCCGCCGATGGGCATGGTGCTGTTCGTGCTCGCGCGGGTGGCCAAGCTGAGTGTGGAGCGCACGACGATGGCGATCCTGCCCTGGCTGTTCCCGCTGCTGGCCAGCCTCGTGATCCTGACCTACGTGCCCGCCATTTCGATGTGGCTGCCGCGCTCGTTAGGCCTTTGACGCACTCCGATGGCCAAGATCGCTTGCGTTGAAGTCTGGCGTGTCGACCTGCCGCCGCCGGTGCCGCGCAGCGACGCGATCCAGTCCTTCGTGACGCAGGAGACGCCGATGCTGCGCCTCACCTGCGACGACGGCTCGCAGGGCACCGGCTACAGCTACACCATCGGCACCGGGGGCTCGAGCGTCGTGGCGTTGCTGCGCGACCACCTGGCGCCGCGCCTGCTCGGCCGCGACCCGGCCGAGATCGAGGCCATCGGCCGCGACCTGCTGTTCGCCACGCACGCCACCCACGTCGGCGCGATCACGAGCCTGGCGCTGGCCGCCGTCGACACTGCGCTATGGGACTGGCGTTGCCGCCGCGACGCCCAACCCCTATGGAAGGCGGCGGGTGGCGCCAAGCAGCGCATCCCCGTCTACACCACCGAGGGCGGCTGGCTGCACCTGCCCACCGACACCATCGTCGCCCAGACGCTGGCAGCCAAAGAGGCCGGCTTCAAGGGTGCCAAGATCAAGGTCGGGCTGCCGCACATGAGCGACGATGTGGCGCGCCTGAAGGCCGTGCGCTCGGCCGTCGGCGACGGCTTCGAGCTCATGGTCGACGCCAACCAATGCTTCACCCTGGGCGAAGCGCTGCGCCGCGCGCCACGTTATGCCGAGCTCGGCATCGCCTGGTTCGAGGAGCCGCTGCCGGCCGACGACATCGCGGGTCACGCGCGGCTGGCTGCGGTCAGCGAGTTGCCGATCGCGGTCGGCGAGTCGCTGTACTCACCGGCGCAGTTCGCGGCCTATGTGCAGCAGGGCGCCGCGCAGATCCTGCAGCCCGACGTGGCGCGTATCGGCGGCATCACGCCGTGGCTGAAGGTGGCGCACTTGGCCGAGACTTTCAACCTGGCGGTGTGTCCGCATTTCCTGATGGAGCTGCATGTCAGCCTGACCGGCGCCGCGCCGAGCGCGGCCTGGGTCGAGTACATCCCGCAGCTCGACGCCGTGGCCAGTAGCCGCATGGCCATCGAAGACGGCCATGCCCTCGTGCCCGACACGCCCGGCCTGGGTATCGAATGGGACTGGAACGCGCTGCAGGCCCGACAGGTCGAACGCGTCGAGATCCGCTGAACGCATCAGGAGCCCCACCATGACCCCGCGCCTTGCCGGCAAGACCGCCTTCCTGACTGCCGCCGCGCACGGCATCGGCCGAGCCACCGCGCTGGCCTTCGCGCGCGAGGGCGCGCGCGTGATCGCCACCGACATCGACCGTGCCGGCCTCGACGCGCTGGCACGCGACTGCGGCGCCGAGGTGCGCATCCTCGATGCCACCGATGCCGCGGCCATCGTGGCAACTGCGAGCGAGGTCGGCCCGATCGACGTGTTGTTCAATGCCGCCGGCCATGTGCATGCTGGCACCGTGCTCGACTACACCGAGGACGAATGGGACTTTGCGTTCAACCTCAATGTGCGCTCGATGGCGCACACGATCCGCGCCTTTCTGCCCGGCATGCTGGCGCGGCGGCAGGGCTCGATCGTCAACATCGCCTCGATCGCCAGCAGCGTCAAGGGCGTGCCCAACCGCTTCGTCTACGGCGCCAGCAAGGCGGCCGTGATCGGCCTGACGCGCGCGGTGGCGGCGGACTTCGTCACGCGCGGCATCCGCTGCAATGCCATTTGCCCCGGCACCGTCGAGTCGCCGTCGCTGCAGCAGCGCATCACGGCGCAGGCCCGCGCCAGCGGCAAGACCGAAGCCGAGGTCCACGCCATGTTCGTCGCGCGTCAGCCCATGGGCCGCCTCGGGGCAGCCGACGAAATCGCCGCGCTCGCGGTCTACCTGGCCAGCGACGAATCGGCCTTCACCACCGGCAGCGTGATGATGGCCGACGGCGGCATGTCCAACTGATCACTTTGCCTTGAGTGCACCATGAACACCGATCCCGTCATCCGCATCCACGCCGCCGACAACGTCGTCATCGCCCGCCGCCAGTTGCTCGGCGGCAGCGTGATCGAGAAGGAGGGCATCACGATTGCCGGCCTGATCCCGCCCGGCCACAAGGTCGCAACCCAGGCGATCGCCGCGGGCGACGCGGTGCGCCGCTACAACCAGGTCATCGGCCACGCCACGCAGGCCATCGCGCCCGGCCAGCATGTGCACACCCACAACCTGGCCTTTGCCGACTTCGCGCGCAAGCACGAACCCGGCGCCGGCACGCACCCGACCGATTTCGCGAAGGCGCCCGCCACCTTCGACGGCATCGTGCGTGCTGACGGCCGCGTGGCCACGCGCAACTACATCGGTGTGCTCACCAGCGTGAACTGCTCGGCCACCGCCGCGCGCGCCATCGCCGACCAGTTCCGCCGCGACATCCACCCCGAGGCGCTCGCCGCCTACCCGAACGTCGACGGCGTCGTCGCCCTCACGCATGGCATGGGCTGCGCCACCGACAGCGAAGGCGAAGAACTGCGCGTGCTGCGCCGTACGCTGGGCGGCTACGCCAGGCACCCGAACTTCGCCGCGGTGCTGGTGGTCGGCCTGGGCTGCGAGACCAACCAGATCCAGGGCCTGATCGCGCAGGAAGGCTTGCAGGAAGGCGCGCGCCTGCTCACGTTCAATATTCAGGACACGGGAGGCACCGCCAAGACGGTGGCGCGCGGCGTCGAGCTGATCAACAAGCTGTTGCCCGAAGCGAATCGCGTCAAGCGCCGGCCCGTGCCCGCCAGCCACCTCACCGTGGGCCTGCAATGCGGCGGCAGCGACGGCTACTCGGGCATCAGCGCCAACCCGGCGCTCGGCGCCGCGGTCGACCGCCTGGTGCGCCACGGCGGCGCCGCGATCCTGAGCGAAACGCCCGAGATCTATGGCGGCGAACACCTGCTGACGCGCCGCGCGGTCAGCCCCGAAGTCGCCGACAAGCTGCTCAAGCGCATCGCCTGGTGGGAGCAGTACACCCAGCGCAACGGCATGTCGATGGACAACAACCCCTCGGCCGGCAACAAGGCCGGCGGCCTGACGACGATCCTGGAAAAGAGCCTGGGCGCCATCGCCAAGAGCGGCACCACGAACCTCGTGGACGTGGTCGAGTTCGCGCAACCCGTCGCCGCGCGCGGATTCGTCTACATGGACACCCCCGGCTACGACCCGGTCTCGGCCACCGGCCAGGTCGCCGGCGGCGCCAACCTGATCTGCTTCACCACCGGCCGCGGCTCGGCCTACGGCTGCGCACCCAGCCCGTCACTGAAGCTCTCGACCAACACGGCGCTGTGGACCAAGCAGCAGGAAGACATCGACATCGATTGCGGCGGCATCATCGAAGGCGCCGAGACCGTCGACGAAGCCGGCGAGCGCATCTTCAAGCTGATCCTCGACACCGCCTCGGGCCGCAAGACCAAGAGCGAGTTGCACGGCTACGGGCAGAACGAGTTCGTGCCTTGGCAGTTGGGGGCGGTGATGTGATGTCGTTGCTTGCGCTGCCTGGGCGCTGCTGGCATTTGCGCGAGCAAAGCCGCAGGCGCGCAGCCGGCGGCGCTTCAATGCAGCGGCCTTCGCTTCGCTCAGGCTCCCCTGTGCTGCTCGCCTACGCGGGTGAGTCCGCAAACTCGGCCCTGAGTACAGGGCCTCAAACAGTGCGGACTCAGGGGCTTCGCCCCCGCCCGCTCCGGCTGCGCTGCTCGGCGCCGCATAGGCGCGCCGCCGGCTGCGCGCCTGCGGGTTTGCCGAGGCCGTGGTTGCACGCAACCAGTTAGCTGCCTATGCCCGTTCGCCCACCGGAGTTCGACTCTGCCGCACGGCAGTTGGCGCCACATCTCACCAACCTGCCAGGCAAGCTCATCGCGATCGATGGTCGTGATGGCTCTGGCAAAACATCGCTCGGCCGCTTCTTGGCCTGGTACTTCAATGTTTCCCTGATCGAGACTGACCTGTTCTTGCGGGAGGGTGCCGGGCTGATCTATCACACAGAGCAGATTGAGCGCCTAGTCGCTCAACGCCTTTCCATCCCTCGTCCGGTCATTGTTGAGGGCATTACTGTCCTTAAGACGCTCCAGTCCATTGGCCGCGCGCCAGACCTTCTCGTCTACGTCACCAATACCAATGAGCCCGGCAGCGAGTCGCTCGCCGATGTGGTCTTGGACTACGAGGCAAGGTTTTCACCGCAATCGGTTGCTCATGTGTCGGTTCAGTTGACACATTGAAGCGGCAAACTACTCAGCCAAAGTGTTGCGCTGTTCTTTCCCCGACGAACTCAAGTGCTGGCGTGCAAAAGGCGGCCTTGGCGAGGCGCGGGCCGGCTCGTGGATTCGCGCCTATGCGGCGCCGAGCAGCGGAGTCGGAGCGGGCGGGGGCGCAGCCCCTGACCTCGACGTGTCTGAGCGGCTGTACTCAGACGCGAGTTGTCGAGGGCACCCGCGCAGGCGAGCAGCACAGGGGAGCCTGAGCGCAGCGAAGGCCGTCGCATTGAAGCGAAGCCGCGGGCCGGCCTGCGCCTCGGCTCGCGCAGGACTCAACTCACAAGAACCTCAGGAACGCAACGTCCGATTGAACAAAGCCAAGGTCCGGCCCCAGGCCACCTTGGCCTGCGCCTCGTCGAACCGCGGCGTGGTGTCGTTGTTGAAGCCGTGCTGGGTGCCGGGGTAGACGTGGGCTTCGTACTTGACGCCGGACGCCTTCAGCGCCGCTTCGTAGGGCGGCCACATGCCGTTGACGCGCTCGTCGCTGGCGGCGAACACCAGCTGCAACTCGGCCTTGATCTTGCTCACCTGACCGATCGGCGCGGCAGCGCCGTAGTAGGGGGCGCCGGCAAGCAGTTCAGGCACGCGCGTGGCGAGCAGGTTGACGATGCCGCCGCCGTAGCAAAAGCCGGTGGCGCCGAGCTTGCCGTTGCCGCCGGCGATCGTGCGGGCGTAGCCGGCTGCGGCGACGAAGTCTTCGGCAGTCTTCTTCTGGTCGAGCTTGCCGAACAGCTCGCGGGCCTTGTCCTCGTCGCCGGGGTAGCCGCCCAGCGTGAACAGCGCATCGGGGGCAATGGCGATGAAGTTGTCGAGCGCCAGGCGGCGCGCGATGTCTTCGATATGCGGGTTCAGCCCGCGGTTCTCGTGCACGACCAGGACCACCGGCAGCGGGCCGGCGGCCTGCGCCGGGCGGGCGACGAGGGCGCGCGCCTTTCCGTTGCCGTTGGGCGAGGCGAACTCGACGAACTCGTTCTTCACGCGCGCATCGGTGGGCGACACCTTCTGCGCCATCGCGAAGTTCGGGCTCAATGCGGCGAGCAAGCCTGCCGCGGTCGTGCCGCCGACGGCATAGCGCGCGGCGCGGTCGAGGAATCCGCGGCGGTCCAGCTGCCCGTGAACATATTGGTCGAACAGTCGCAGCACCTCGGGGTCGAAGTCGGCGGCGGTTTTTCTCGGGGGCGAACGCTGCATCGGGGTCTCCAGGGTAGGGTGGTCTTCAGGCCTTGTACCGGGAATCGCATGTCCGAGCGATGTGGGGAGTTATTCAGATGAAGATCACCAACGCGCGCGTCATCGTCTGCTGCCCCGGCCGCAACTTCGTGACCCTCAAGATCGAGACCGACCAGGGCCTCACCGGTCTGGGCGATGCCTCGCTCAACGGCCGCGAGCTGGCGGTGGCGAGCTATCTCAACGACCATGTGCTGCCCTGCCTGATCGGCCGCGACGCGCACCAGATCGAAGACGTCTGGCAATACCTGTACCGTGGCGCCTACTGGCGGCGCGGGCCGGTGACGATGAGCGCGATCGCGGCGGTCGACACCGCGCTGTGGGACCTCAAGGCCAAGGCCGCGGGGATGCCGCTGTACCAGTTGCTCGGCGGCGCCAGCCGCTCGCGGGTGCTGGTCTATGGCCACGCCAACGGGCGCGACATCGAACACACGGTTGACGAGGTGCTGCGCCACAAGGAAGCGGGCTACCAGGCGATCCGCGCGCAGAGCGGCGTGCCGGGGCTGGACAAGGTCTATGGCGTCGCGCGCGGCAACCAGCCCTATGAACCCGCCGATGCGGGTCTACCGAGCGAGCACGATTGGGACACCGGCAAGTACCTGCGCCACACACCGAAGCTGTTCGACGCCGTGCGCGCCGCGGTCGGCCCTGACATCCACCTGCTGCACGATGTGCACCACCGCCTGACGCCGATCGAAGCCGCGCGGCTGGGGCGTGACCTGGAGCCGTATCGCCTGTTCTGGATGGAAGACGCGACACCGGCCGAGAACCAGGACGCCTTTCG
The DNA here is from genome assembly GCA_963740395.1 of uncultured beta proteobacterium. GTDB lineage: Bacteria > Pseudomonadota > Gammaproteobacteria > Burkholderiales > Burkholderiaceae_C > CADEEN01. Next base: position 32,343 of record CAVUEP010000093.1, on the reverse strand, counting down.
CCTGATCCGCCAACACACGACCACGCCGCTGGCGGTCGGTGAAATCTTCAACACCATCTGGGATTGCAAGGGCCTGATCGAGAACCAGCTGATCGACTTCATCCGCACCACGGTCACGCATGCCGGCGGCATCACGCACCTGCGCCGCATTGCCGACCTGGCGTCGCTTTACCAGGTGCGCACCGGTTCGCATGGCGCCACCGACCTGTCGCCGGTGTGCATGGGTGCGGCGCTGCACTTCGACCTGTGGGTGCCCAACTTCGGCATCCAGGAATTGATGCCGCACGGCGACGTGACCGACGCCGTGTTCCCGCATGCCTACCGCTTCGAGGCCGGCTTCATGCACCCCGGCGAGGCCCCCGGCCATGGCGTCGAGATCGACGAGGCGCTGGCGGCCAAGTACCCCTACCAGCGCGCCTACCTGCCGGTGAACCGGCTGCAGCACGACGGCACGCTGTGGAACTGGTGACGATGGCGCAGTTGCATCCTTCGACGCTGGACACGCTGCCCGACGCGGTCGAGCGACCGCGCTGGGCGCGCGATGCGCTGGGCCTGGGCATCGTCCATCTGGGCATTGGCGCCTTCATGCGCGGCCACCTGGCGGCGTACAACGACGACGCCCTGGCCGCAGGGGGTGATCGCGCCTGGGGCATCTGCGGCGTCTCGCTGCGCCATGCCGATACGCGCGACGCGCTGGCGCCGCAGCAGGGGCTCTACACACTGGCACTGCGCGACGCCGACGCGCGCGGCGCGCCGCGCCAGCGCCTGCGCGTCATCGGCAGCGTGACCGAGCTGCTGGTCGCGCCCGAAGACCCCGCGGCGGTGCTGGCGCGCATCGCCTCATCCGCGACGCGCATCGTCAGCCTGACCGTCACCGAGAAGGGCTATTGCCACGATCCCGCAAGCGGGGCGCTGAACCTGGCGCATCCCGACATCGATCATGACCTCGGGCACCCCGACGCGCCCAACAGTGCCGTCGGCTTCATCGTCCATGGCCTGGCCTTGCGGCGCGCGCGCGGGCTCGGCGGCGTGACCGTGATGTCGCTCGACAACCTGCCCGCCAATGGGCGCGTGCTGCGCGGCCTGGTGCTGGACTTTGCGCGGGCGCTCGCGGATCCGGCGCTGCCAGACTGGATCGCCGCGACCTGCGGCTTCCCTTGCAGCATGGTTGACCGCATCGTGCCGCGTACCACCGACGCCGACCGCGAGCGCGTCGCCGCCGCGCTCGGCGTTCACGACGCCTGGCCCGTGGTCGCCGAGCCGTTCATCGACTGGGTGCTCGAAGACCGCTTCGTCGCCGGGCGACCGGACTGGCCCGCTGTGCGCGTTGTGGCGACCGAGTCCGACGTTGCGGCCTGGGAGCGGCTCAAGTTGCGCATGGTCAATGGTGCGCATTCGGCACTCGCTTACCTGGGCGTGGTGGCGGGCTGGCCGACCGTCGACGCCGCGATGGCGCAGCCGGCGCTGCGGCGGTTCCTCGACGCGATGCTGCGCGACGAGGTCGAACCGACGCTGGCCGGCGTCGTGGTGCCACCAGACTATCGCGAGCGCCTGCTGCAGCGCTTTGCCAACCCCGCGCTGGCCCACCGCTGTGCGCAGATCGCGATGGACGGCTCGCAGAAGATTCCGCAGCGCCTGCTGGCCACGCTGCGCGACCGGCTGGCCGTCGGCGCGCCGATCGAGCGGCTGGCGCTGGCGCTGGCGGGCTGGTTGCATTTCCTGCGCGGACACGACGAGGCCGGCCGCAGCTACATGGTCGACGACCCCCTGGCCGCGTCGCTGCAGGCATGCTGGCGCGAGGCCCCGGCGTTGGGCAGCGCGAAGGCTTGCGCCGAGCACCTGACGCGCTTCGCGCCCGTGTTCGCCGACCTGGCCGGCGAGCCGCGATTGGTAGCCGCGCTGGCGCCACACCTGCAGAGCCTGCGCGAACGCGGCGTGCTGGCGACGCTCGCCGCCGACGAGTCCCTGCTGAACACGACACAATCAACCCGGAGACCTGTATCGACATGAACCCCTCAAATCGCCTGCAAGGCAAGACTGCCTTCCTCACCGCCGCCGGCCAGGGCATCGGCCGCGCCACCGCCGTGGCCTTCGCCCGCGAGGGCGCGCGCGTGATCGCCAGCGACATCAACGCTGACCTGCTGAAGAGCCTGGCCGACGAGATCGGCTGCACGACGCATGTGCTCGACGTCACCGATGCCGCGGCGATCGCTGCCGCTGCGCACACCGTTGGCGCGATCGACGTCCTGTTCAACGGCGCCGGCTTCGTGCATGCCGGCACCGTGCTCGACAGCACCGAGGAGGAGTGGAGCTTCGGCTTCGAACTCAACGTGCGCTCGCAGTACCGATTGATCAAGGCCTTCCTGCCGGCCATGCTCAAGGCGGGCGGTGGCTCGATCATCAACATGGCCTCGGTGGCCGGCAGCATCAAGGGCGCGCCCAACCGATTCGTGTACGGTGCCACCAAGGCCGCCGTGATCGGGCTGACCAAGTCGGTGGCGGCGGACTTCGTCGCCAAGGGCATCCGCTGCAACGCGATCTGCCCAGGCACGGTCGAGTCGCCGAGCCTGCGTGAGCGCATTGCCGCCGGCGCCCAGGCCAGCGGGCAGTCGCTGGCGCAGGTCGAGGCCAGCTACGTCGCGCGCCAGCCGATGGGCCGCCTCGGGCGCAGCGAAGAGATTGCCGCGCTGGCGGTGTACCTGGCGAGCGACGATGCTGCGTTCGTGACCGGCACGACGCAGGTCATCGACGGCGGCTGGTCAAACTGAATCCTCAACCCACGGAGACAACGAATGAAATTGCTGCGACATGGCCCCAAGGGCCAGGAAAAACCCGGCCTGCTGGACGCCAAGGGTCAGGTGCGTGACCTGTCGGCGCTGATTCCCGACATCACGCCGGCCACGCTGGCGCCGGCCGCACTGGACGCATTGCGCGCCCTGGACCTCAATGCGCTGCCGGTGGTGCCGCAGGGCACGCTGGGGGTGCCGTGGAGTGGCATGGGCAAGTTCATCGCCATCGGCCTCAACTACGCCGACCATGCGGCGGAGTCGAACATGCCGATCCCCAAGGAGCCGATCGTCTTCATGAAGACCGTCGACAGCGCGGTCGGCTGCAACCACGCGGTGGTGCTGCCGCAGGGTTCGGTCAAGTCCGACTGGGAGGTCGAGCTCGGCATCGTCATCGGCAGCCGTGCGCGCTATGTGTCCAAGGACGACGCGTTGAAGCACGTCGCGGGCTACTGCGTCGTCAACGACGTGTCGGAGCGCGATTACCAGCTCGAGCGCGGCAGCCAATGGGACAAGGGCAAGGGCTGCGACACCTTCGGCCCGGTCGGTCCGTGGCTGGTCACGACCGACGAGGTCGGTGACGTGCAGAACCTCTCGATGTGGCTCGACGTCAACGGCCACCGCTACCAGAAGGGCAGCACCAAGACGATGATCTTCGGCGCCGCCGAGATCGTCAGCTACCTGAGCCGCTTCATGACGCTCAACCCTGGCGACCTGATCACGACCGGCACGCCGCCGGGCGTGGGTCTGGGCATCAAGCCCAACCCGGTGTTCCTCAAGCCGGGCGACAAGATGCATTTGTACATCGAGAAGCTCGGTGAACAGCGCCAGACCGTGCATGCCTGGGATCCTGCGCTGATCGATGGTTGAGTCGCATGATATGCCCGCGCGCCGGAACTTCCGGTGTCGCGGCCGAGTCAGTTGTGTGTGCGTGAATTCACATGCAACGGCGCTTGCAAGGTGCGGTGCGCCGCACTACAAACAACAACCGGCGCGTCAGCCATGTGGCCAGTCGGCGCGTTGAACCACAGCGTCGGGCCTGTGGCGTGAAATGTGGGCGAAAAGCGCCGCATCTCAGACCATAGGCCGGTGCCCGTTGCGTGATGCTGCGGTCAAGATAGCGCAGCACTCCATGTGCGTGAGGATCGGAAAGCTCTGATGCCGCCTGGGCCAGTCAAGCCGGGACTGCATCAGAACTTCCCAGACACTGGCGGGCCAGATGCCCGCGGGTGCCAAGTCCTTCGAAGGAGATCTGCACATGGACGTCATCACGAGCTACGCCGCGCGGTATGAGCGCACCCGCGAGGAGGAACTCTCGCTGGAGGAGTACCTCAAGGAGTGCAAGCGCAACCCGCTGGCCTACGCCACGGCGCCTGAGCGCATGCTCAAGGCGATCGGCGATCCACAGCAGGTCGACACGCGCAACGATCCGCGGCTCTCGCGCATCTTCGCCAACAAGATCATCAAGATCTACCCGGCCTTCGCCGAGTTCTACGGCATGGAAGATGCCATCGAACAGGTGGTGTCGTACTTCCGCCATGCCGCGCAAGGGCTGGAAGAAAAGAAGCAGATCCTCTACCTGCTGGGCCCGGTGGGGGGTGGCAAGAGTTCGATCGCCGAGCGCCTGAAGCAACTGATGCAGGACGTGCCGTTCTATGCCATCAAGGGTTCACCGGTCAACGAGTCGCCGCTGGGCCTGTTCGACCTGGTGGAAGACGGGCCGATCCTGGAGAAGGAATACGGCATCCCTTCGCGGTACCTGAACCGCATCCTCTCGCCGTGGGCCGTCAAGCGGCTGGAGGAATTCGGCGGCGACATCCGCCAGTTCAAGGTCGTCAAGCGCCACCCCTCGATCCTCAAGCAGGTCGGCATCAGCAAGACCGAGCCCGGCGACGAGAACAACCAGGACATCTCGTCGCTGGTCGGCAAGGTCGACATCCGCAAGCTCGAGACCTTCGCCCAGGACGACCCCGACGCCTACAGCTACTCCGGCGGCCTGTGCCTGTCCAACCAGGGCCTGCTGGAATTCGTCGAGATGTTCAAGGCGCCGATCAAGGTGCTGCATCCGCTGCTGACCGCCACGCAGGAGGGCAATTTCAAGGGCACCGAAGGCTTCGGCGCCATCCCCTTCGACGGCATCGTGCTGGCGCACAGCAACGAGAGCGAGTGGAAGAGCTTCCGCAACAACCGCAACAACGAGGCCTTCCTCGATCGCATCTACATCGTCAAGGTACCGTACTGCCTGCGCGTGTCCGAAGAGATCAAGATCTACGAGAAGCTGATCCGCAACTCCTCGCTGTCCGAAGCCAAGTGCGCGCCGGGCACCCTGAAGATGATGAGCCAGTTCGCGGTGCTGACGCGCCTGAAGGAGCCCGAGAACTCGTCGCTGTACTCGAAGATGCAGGTCTACGACGGCGAGAACCTGAAGGACACCGACCCGCGCGCCAAGAGCTACCAGGAGTACCGCGACTACGCCGGCGTCGACGAGGGCATGAGCGGCGTCTCGACGCGCTTCGCGTTCAAGATCATTTCCAAGGTCTTCAACTTCGACAGCACCGAGGTGGCGGCCAACCCGGTGCACCTGATGTACGTGCTCGAGCAGCAGATCGAGCGCGAGCAGTTCGCCCCCGAGCTCGAGCAGAAGTACCTGGGCTTCATCAAGGAGCACCTGGCGGCGCGCTACTCGGAGTTCATCGGCAAGGAAATCCAGACCGCCTACCTCGAGAGCTACAGCGAATACGGTCAGAACATCTTCGACCGCTACGTCACCTATGCCGACTACTGGATCCAGGACCACGAGTACCGCGACACCGACACCGGCGAGGTGTTCGACCGCGGCGCGCTCAACGCCGAGCTGGAGAAGATCGAGAAGCCCGCGGGCATCGCCAACCCGAAGGACTTCCGCAACGAGATCGTCAACTTCGTGCTCCGCGCGCGCGCCAACAACCAGGGCAACAACCCGGTCTGGACCAGCTACGAGAAGCTGCGCACCGTGATCGAGAAGAAGATGTTCTCCAACACCGAGGAGCTGTTGCCCGTGATCAGCTTCAACGCCAAGGCCAGCGCCGACGAGGCCAAGAAGCACGAGGACTTCGTCACCCGCATGGTGGCCAAGGGCTACACCTCCAAGCAGGTGCGGCTGCTGTGCGAGTGGTACCTGCGCGTGCGCAAGTCAAGCTGAGGACGACTCGGTGCTTCAATCGATCATCGATCGGCGCCTGTCGGGCAAGAACAAGTCGATCGGCAATCGCGAGCGTTTCCTGCGCCGCTACAAGACGCAGATCCGCGACGCCGTGAAGCGTGCGGTCGATGGCCGTGGCATTCGCGACATCGAGCGCGCGGAAGACGTCAAGATCCCGAAGAAGGACATCTCCGAGCCCATGTTCCACCACGGGCAGGGCGGCAAGCGCGAGATGGTGCATCCAGGCAACAAGGAGTACGTGCGCGGCGACCGCATCGAACGCCCCAAGGGGGGCGAGGGCGGCAAGGGCAAGGGGCAGGCCAGCGACTCGGGCGAGGGTGACGACGATTTCATCTTCACGCTGTCCAAGGAAGAATTCATGCAGGTCTTCTTCGAAGACCTCGCGTTGCCGCACCTGGTGCGCACGCAGCTGGCCGAGACGCCCGAGTGGAAGAGCCACCGCGCCGGCTTCATCAGCGCTGGCACCCCGACCAACCTGCATGTGGTGCGCTCGGTGCGCGGCGCCATCGGCCGCCGCATCGCCATCGGTGCGGCGTCCCGGCGCGAAGTGCGCGAACTCGAGGCCGAGCTCGACCAACTGCTGCGCGAGGCGCCTGTGGGCGACGCCCCTTCGCGCGTCAGAATCACCGCGCTCGAGGCGCGCATCGTCGAGTTGCGTGCCCGCATTGGCCGCATTCCCTTCCTGGACCCGATCGACCTGCGCTTTCGCAACCGCGTGCGGGTGCCGGTGCCGACCAGCAAGGCGGTGATGTTCTGCCTGATGGACGTATCGGGGTCGATGGACGAGTCGCGCAAGGACCTGGCCAAGCGCTTCTTCGTCCTGCTCTACCTGTTCCTGACGCGGCACTACGACAAGATCGACATCGTCTTCATCCGTCACCACACCCAGGCCGCCGAGGTCGACGAGCAGAACTTCTTCCACGCCACCGAGACAGGCGGCACGGTGGTGTCGAGCGCTCTGGTGCTGATGGAAGAGATCATTCGCGCGCGCTATAACCCGAGCGAGTGGAACATCTACGGCGCCCAGGCCAGCGATGGCGACAACTGGCACCACGACAGCGGTCGTTGCCGCGAGTTGCTGGCCGAGAAGATCCTGCCGTTGACGCGCTACTTTGCCTATGTGCAGGTGGCCGAGGAAGAACAGAACCTATGGCAGGAGTACACGCAGCTGCTTGGCGCGGCGCCCCAATTCGCGATGCGCAAAGCGACCGAGGCGTCGCAGATCTATCCCGTGTTCCGCGACCTGTTTAAGAAGGAAGGGGTGGCGGCATGAGCGCCGCCGGGCCGCTCCCAAGGCGCTCGCTCCCCCACGGGGGGACCGGCGCGCAGCGCCTTAGGGGGTGCAAGTGAGCGCCGCACAGCGCCGAAGGGGGCACGCATGAGCAACCACGCCGTCGAGCGCCGTCGGGCGCACCGGCCCGAGCGGATGCCGCCAGTCGGCGACCGGCGCGGCACCGCAGCCCTGCTGCAGCAACCGCTGCCGCCGGGCCCGCGCCCGTCCGAGCCGCTGCCCGCGCCGAGCGACTGGACCTTCGACCTGATCGAGCGCTACCACGACGTGATTCGCCGGACCGCGGCGCGTTTCGGCCTGGACACCTACCCCAACCAGCTCGAGCTCATCACCGCCGAGCAGATGATGGACGCCTACGCCAGCGTGGGCATGCCGGTGAATTACCGCCACTGGAGCTACGGCAAGGAATTCATCGCCACCGAGAAGAACTACAAGCGCGGCGCGATGGGTCTGGCCTACGAGATCGTCATCAATGCCGACCCCTGCATCAGCTACCTGATGGAGGAGAACACGATGGCGATGCAGGCCCTCGTGATCGCCCACGCCGCTTACGGCCACAACAGTTTCTTCAAGGGCAACTACCTGTTCCGCATGTGGACCGACGCTTCGTCGATCATCGACTACCTGGTCTACGCGAGGAACTACGTCGCCGAGTGCGAGGAGCGCCATGGCCTGGCAGCGGTCGAGGCGCTGCTCGACTCCTGCCACGCGCTGGCCAACCACGGTGTCGACCGCTACCGTCGGCCAAGTCGCAAGTCGCTGGCGCTCGAGCTGGCTGAACGCAAGGAGCGCGAGCGCCACGCGCAGCAGCAGGTCAACGACCTGTGGCGCACGCTGCCCCGACGCGCCGACAGGGACGGCACCGCGCCCGAGAGCAAGCGCTTCCCCGAGGAGCCGCAGGAGAACATCCTGTACTTCATCGAGAAGAACGCGCCATTGCTGGAGCCCTGGCAGCGCGAGGTGGTGCGCATCGTGCGCAAGGTGGCGCAGTACTTCTACCCGCAGCGCCAGACGCAGGTGATGAACGAGGGCTGGGCCACCTTCTGGCACCACAAGCTGCTCAACACCATGTACGACGACGGCTACCTCACCGACGGCACCATGATCGAGTGGTTGAAGTCGCACACCAACGTGGTCTACCAGCCGCAGGTCGGCACGCGCGGCTACAGCGGCATCAATCCGTACGCGCTCGGGTTTGCGATGTACACCGACATCAAGCGCATCTGCGAGCACCCGACCGACGAGGACCGGGCCTGGTTCCCCGGCATTGCCGGCACGCCCTGGCTGCCGGCGTTGCACCATGCGATGCACAACTTCAAGGACGAGAGCTTCGTCGGCCAGTACCTTTCACCCAAGCTGATGCGCGAGATGCGCCTGTTCGCGATCGTCGACGACGAGAACGACGAAGAGCTCGAAGTCAGCGCGATCCACGACGACGCGGGCTACCGCCGCGTGCGCGAGGCGCTGGCGCACCAGTACGACCTGGGCGCGCGTGAGCCCGACATCCAGGTCTGGCAGGTCAATCTTCGCGGCGACCGCGCCTTGTCGCTGCGCCACACCCAGCACAACGGCCGCCCCCTGGCCGACGGTGCGACCGAGGTGCTCAAGCATGTCGCGCGGCTGTGGGGCTTTCCGGTGCAGCTCGAGAGCCTGGACAGCGACGGCGAGGTCACGCAACGCTGGGCGGTCGAACCGCCGCCGCCCTGAGCCCTGCCGGCGAACTATTCGCGCCGCTGCAGGGACCAGATGCTCGCGGGCGGCGCGTTGCGCCACACCCGGCCGACGCGGGACCAGTGCAGGTCGCTGCCGGGCGGCAAGTCGTAGGGCGCCTTCAGGCGATAGGTGTACTGCACCAGGCGCCGATGCGCGTCGGCACGCAGGAAGCGGGCGATGGCCTGGGTCGTGGTGTCACGCCATTCAGCCGGCAGCGACTGGAACGGCAGCGACGACACCAGCACCGTCTGCGGCGACGCCTGGTCGTGCAGGGTGTCGAGGACCTCATGCGCGCTGGCGCGCCTGACGTCGACATGTGCGAAGCGTTGTTGCAGCAGGCGGGCCAGCCCGCGCTGCAGCTCGACGGCGACCAGCGGCACGGTTGGGTGTTGCGCCACCAGCGCCTCGGTGATCGCGCCGGTGCCGGCGCCGAGCTCGACCAGCAGCCGCGCGCCGCGTGCGGCAGTGGCCATGGCCGCGGCCAGCCAGGGCGAGGACGGACAGACCGCGCCCACCAACGCCGGGTTGGCCGCCGCCACCATCATGAAAGCCGCATTGCTCATGGCAAGGATTGGAATCGGGCCGCGCGCCGCCCGTGCAAGCGAAAGCAACGACCGCCAGGCCGGATCATGCCCTGGCACCAGGCCAGGCTCACAGCAGCACGACCTTGCCCGGGTTCATGATGTTCTTCGGGTCCAGCGCACGCTTGATCTGGCGCATCATTTCGACCGCACCGGGGCCGGCCTCGTCGACAAGATAACCGATCTTGTGCAACCCGATGCCATGCTCGCCGCTGCAGGTGCCGCCCAGGCGGATGGCGCGGTGCACCATCTGCTGGCTCAGGCGCTCGGCGGTGGCGGTCTCGACCGGGTCGTTGGGGTCGAGCAGGTAGCTCAAGTGGAAGTTGCCGTCGCCGACATGGCCGACCACCCAGTAGGGCAGGCCCGCAGCCTCGGCCTCGGCCACCGACTCGTTGATGCTCTCGGCCAGGCGCGAGATCGGCACGCAGGTGTCGGTCGAAAGGGAACGGCAACCCGGGCGCATCTGCAGCGATGCGAAGTAGGCCTGGTGGCGTGCCGTCCAGAGCCGGGTGCGCTCCTCGGGTGTGCTGGCCCACTCGAAGGCTTCGCCGCCGAACTCGCTGGCGATGTCCTGCACCGTCTGCGACTGCTCGGCCACACCGGCCGGGCTGCCGTGAAACTCCATCAGCAGCATGGGCTTCTCGCGCAGGCTCAGGTGCGAATGCTTGTTGACGCCACGGATCGCGTTGGCGTCGAGCAACTCGCAGCGGGCGATCGGCACGCCCAGCTGGATCACCTGGATCGTCGTGCGCACCGCGGCATCGATGCTCGGGAAGTGGCAGATCGCCGCGCTCACCGCTTCGGGCAGCGGGTAGAGCTTCAGGGTCACCTCGGTCATGACACCCAGTGTGCCCTCGCTGCCGACGAACAAGCGCGTCAGGTCGTAACCGGCGCTGGACTTCTTGGCCCGCGTGCCGGTGCGGATCACCTCACCTGCGGCGGTCACGACCTGCAGACCGAGCACGTTCTCCTTCATCGTGCCGTAGCGTACGGCGTTGGTGCCGCTGGCGCGGGTGGCGGCCATGCCGCCCAGCGTGGCGTTGGCGCCGGGGTCGATCGGGAAGAACAGGCCGGTGTCCTTGATCTCGCGGTTCAATTGCTCGCGCGTCACGCCGGCCTGCACCGTGACGGTCAGGTCTTCGGGGTTGACGGCGACGATTGCGTTCATGCGCGACACGTCGATCGATAGCCCCCCCTGCACCGCAAGCAGGTGGCCCTCGAGCGACGAGCCGATGCCGAACGGGATCACGGGCACGCCGTGCGTTGCCGCGATCGTGACCGCAGCCGCCACGTCTTGCGTGCTCTCACAGAAGACCACCGCGTCGGGCGGCGTCACCGGGTAGGTCGACTCATCGCGGCCATGCTGCTCGCGCACAGCGTTGGCCGTGGAGCAGCGATCACCGAAGGCTGCCCGCAAGGCGTTGAGCATCGCGGGCGGCACGGGACGCAGCGGCAGTTCGTGGGGTGCATTCATCTTCGTGCTCCGAAGCTGCGGTCAGGTCGATTCTAGGCACCCGAGGGGCGGGCACCCGGTTGCGGGGAGGATCCATTCTAGGCAGCGATACCGGCTTGCGGCGTGTCAGGCCGTGGCCTCACACTCCGCGCATGGGTGCCGCGGCACACTTGCTCCTGTTTGGCCCGCCGGTGCTCCACGGCGAGCGCGGCGTCGCCTTTCTGCCGGAGCGTCGCTTTCAACTGCTGGCGCTGCTGGCGCTCCGAAGCGGCGAGTGGGTCGCCCGCGACGAAGCCGCAGCCCTCCTGTGGCCGGATCGATCGACGGCCGAAGCCCGCCGCAACCTGCGCCATGTGGTCTTCAAGGCCCGCGAGACGGCGGGCGGCGAGGCGCTCGAAGCCAGCGACCACGGGCTGCGGTGGAACGTCGCCACCGACATCCATCAGTTGGGCGCCGCACTGGCCGAGCGCCGGCTGTCCGACGCCGTCGCGCTGCGGCGCGGACCCCTGCTCGAGGGACTGGAGGCCGGCGGCGGTGAAGAGTTCGCGCAGTGGCTGCAGGGCGAGCGCTCGCGCCTGGACGCCCTGTGGCACCGGGCGGCGGTCGAGCAACTCGCGGCCCTGGCAACCCAACCGACGGCACGTGTGGCGCTGGCTGAGCGCATGCTCGCGCACGACCCCTGCGACGAGGTTGCGGTGGCCGCATTGATCGAAGTCGAGATCGCGGGCGGCAACCGGGCTGGCGCCGAGCGGCATTACCGCGCCTTCGCCGCGCGGCTGGCCGAGCAGTTGGGCATCGAACCATCGCATCGCCTGCGCGCACTGCTGCATTCGCCCGATGTGGCGTTGGCCGCGCCCCGCGGTGAGCCGGGCGGTGAATTCATCGGGCGCCGTGGCGAGTTGAACGAGCTGGCGCGCCGCCTCGCCCAACCCGACACCCGGGTTCTGACCCTCGTGGGCCCGGGTGGCGTGGGCAAGAGCAGCCTCATGCGCCAGGCGCTGGCAGCGACGTCGCTGCCCTCGACGTGGGTTGAGTTGCAGGATCTCGGCGACGTCGATGCAGTCGTCTCGCGCATCGCTGACCGCCTGGCGATCGAATTGCGCGGCCCGCAAGACCCGGTTGCGCAGATCGCCCGGGCTCTGGGAAGCGAGCGCCGGCTGCTGGCGCTGGACAACGCCGAACACCTGGGCGACCTGCCGGCATTGATCGAGTGCCTGCTCGCCGCCGTGCCTGCTTTGACATTGCTGGTCACGTCGCGGCAGCGCCTGGGTGTCGGGGGCGAATCGCTGCTGCCGCTCGATGGGCTGGCCCTGCCCGATGAAGACAGCCGGGACGCCGAGGCCGCCACCGCCTTCGACGCCGTGCGCCTGTTCGACGCCCGCGCCCGCGCCGCGCAACGCAGCTTTTCGGTGGAGCGCCACATCGAGGCCGTGGTCGAGATCGTCGAGGCCGTCGGCGGCTCGCCGCTGGCCATCGAACTGGCCGCGAGCTGGGTGCGTCTGCTGCCCGCCGAGGCGATCGCACGCGATCTGCGCAGCGCACTGGACGTGCTCGAGCGCGACCCCGCTTCGCCTGGCGCGGTGTCGCGCCCTGGGCATGAAAGCATGCGCGTCGTGCTCGACGGCTCCTGGGCGCTGCTCGCGCCGCGCGAGCGCGAGGCAATGGAGGCGCTCTCGGTGTTTCGCGGTGGATTCGCGCATGCGGCGGCGCGTGAGGTGGCGGGCGTGCCGCTGCCGGTGCTCTCGTCGCTGGTCGACAAGGGCTTCCTCAAAGTCGATGAAACCGGTCGCTTCGGGATGCATCCGTTGGTGGCCGCAGACGCGTCAGCAAGGACGCAGCGTGATCAGGTCATGTTGACGGCCTGCCTGACGCGGCACGCCGAATACTTCGCGCGCCACTTGGCGGGATTGCTGATCGGACCGCCGGGCGAGGTGCGACAGACGGTCAGCGGGGTGGATGTCGATCTGGCGAACGCCCATCGCGCATGGGCCCACGCCATCGCCATGGGACGGCACGACCTGACTCGAAGCATGCACTCCGCGTGGCGGAGCTACTACGTCGCGACGGGCAAGTACGAGCAAGGCGTGCGGCACTTCGACGCGGCGCTGGCCACAGACGCCCCGCCGCCCCTGCTGGCCGAGCTTCGGGCCACCACAGCCTACTTCCTGATTCGTCACCGCCAGCCTGAGCGCGCCCTGGCCTTGGCAACGCAAAGCCTCAGCGTGGCCGAGTCGCTCGGGGATCTCGCCTTGGTTCAAGACTGCGTTGGCACGATTGCGGCTTGCAAACAAGTCCTGGGCCAGTGGCGGGAGGCACGTACGTGGGTCGAACGCTCACTGCAGATGGCCCACGACAATCGTGCCCAGCGCGAGATGGCGACCAATCTCAGCAACTTGGGGCTGATCACGACATTGCTGGGGGACTTCGACGAAGCCGTCGGCCACTACGACCGGGCCATCGCCATACAGCGCGAACTCGGCAACAGCGTCAACGTGGCGCGTGCCCTGTGCAACCGTGGCTTCGTGTACGTGGCACGCGCCGATTGGCTTCAGGCCAAGGAGTCGCTCGGAAACGCCCTGCGCTACGCCATTGACCACGGCGCGCATGTCATCGCTTTGGAAGCCGAATTCCTGCTCGGCACAGTCCAGGTCGAGTTGAACTCGCTGGACGTGGCGGAACGACACCTGAAGAAGTCGCGCGAAGGCTTCAACGCGAACAAGAACGCAGGCTTCCTGCTGAAGGTGGACTACTACCTGGCGCGCATTGCAGCACGGCGCGGACTTCATGAGGGGGCCGCCAAGCAGCTGCTTGCGGCAGTGCGCACCGCGCGCGAGCGCGACTGGCATTACGACCAGCTCTATGCGATGTTGTTTGTCGCCGAGTTGTTGCGCGATCAGCGGTTCGCAGCGGAAGCGGGCCTGATCTTGCACAGCGTTCGATCAGCGCCGCATGCACACGCGTTTGTCCTCACGCTTGTCGACGTGTACTTGAAGACGCTCGCGCCGATGGCGCCGGCGAACCTCGTGGCGTTCGAGGCGATCGCGGACATCTTGGTCGGCAGTGAGGACTTGACGACGCTGGTCCAGCGGCTGAGCAACTTGCCCGACTGACGCGGGCCGCCAGCGCCGCGGCAAACGCTCTCGGCGGACGACAAACGCCTGGCAAACGCCCCCGTCCTACCGTGCATGCCACGGACAAAGGACAGGCGATGGGCGACACACAACTCTTCCTCGTGCGGGTGTGGCAGCACCTGAACCAGTTCCGTGCGTCCGTGCGAGGCGTCGATGACGACGAGCCGCGGCTCTTCTCCGAGCCGGAGCAGCTGGGTGAGTTTCTTCGCGCCGAATGCGCGCTGCCGCAAACACAACCGAATGGAGGACACCATGAATGCGAACCGTGATCGCAATATAGTGAACCGTGTGCTGTCCTGGCTGCGTGGTGCGCTGCTGCTGGCATGCCTTGCCGCGTGTGGAGGCGGCGAGGGCGAGGCACCCCCGCCGCAAGCGGTGCTGGAGACCGCACGCGCCACCTCGGCCGACATCGGGCCGGCCGGCGGGGTCATCGAGGCCACGGGAGCCAATGGCATGGCCTACCGGCTCGAGATACCCGCGGACGCGTTGGCGCAAACCCTGCGCATCACGATGACGCCGCTGGCGCGCATTGACCACCTGCCCTTATCTGGCGGGCTCGTGGGCGCGGTCGACCTGCAGCCTTCGGGCCTGAGGCTCGCCCTTCCCGCTACCTTGAAGATCGTCGCTGCTGCGCCTCCACGCACCGGCGTGACGCTGACCGGCTTCAGTATTGCAGCCGCCGGAGCGAACACCGCGCGCGAACTCGCCATCGCCGCGACGGCCGAGGTTCGGGTTCTCGTCAACCACTTCAGCGCGTGGGGTGCCGGATTCGGCACCACACAGGACCTGGAGTCGTTGACTGTATCGGTGAATCGAACCCCGGCCGAGGCGGCCGTGTTCTTTGCGAACATGGCGATACTCGCCGATCCGGGGCCGCAAAGTGCGGACGCTCTGCGCGTCGCCCACCTCGCGATATTCGACGCCGTGGTGTTGCCCATGATGCAACGCGCGACCAGTGACGTCGAGGTCCTGGCTGCGGCCAGCGAGTACTACGACTGGAGGGCCGGATGGATCCTCTTCGAGGCCTCCGATCAGGCGGCTGCGCGCCTGATCGACGCCATCGGGCCGATCGAGTCCACGCAGATCGCGTCACGGAAGAACGTCTGGGACTTCTCGGCAGGCCTGAAGTTCGGCGACGCGATCCGTGCCAACAATAACCTGTGCCGGACAGAGAAGAGTCTCGCCGCCCTGGGCAATGTCTTGTTCCTGCAGAGGCGGGCGGAGTCGGCGATTCCCGAGGGGGTCCTGCTCCAAAACGGCATCGACCGCTCGGCTGTGCTGCGCAACCTCTGCGCCCAGTTGCTGGTGACCTCGCGCAGCCTGGTGCAGCCGTTGCAGATCGACCAGCCTCACGATCTGGATGCCACCTTCAGCCTGCAGTTCGGCGCCGATCCCGCGGTGCAGGCTGTGCCTGTCCGGGTAATTTTCGGCGGTAGCGGCGTGCGGTTCGGCAAGTCGCCGCCAGCCAACAGCAATTCGGTGGGCGAGTTCACCGTCGCCGTCACCGCCGAGGTGAGCAATGCGCCGGTGACGATATCGTTCATCGGCTGCCTGGTGCTCGAAGGCAGCGGCGTGACCGACGTGTGCGTCGGCGAGGACATCAACCGCAGTTCGCTCAATATCGCTGGCCAGTATCGCGGCACGTTCCGCAGCACCATTACGACGGGATCGGGCCAGATCGTCCCGGTCAACGTACCAATCAACGTCACCCTGACCCAGACGCAGAACGGCCCGCAGGGCACCTGGGAGGTGATGCTGTTCAACGGCCCGCGCGGCTCGCTGTCCGCGATCCTGTCTGGGCTGGAACTGCTGAACTTCAACCTCAGTCAGTTCATGCCCTGCCAGGGCCTCTTCACCGGCAGCGCCACCATCGACACCGCCAGCAGGCGCATCGTGGCCAACTACACCGGCTCGGATTGCCTTGGCACCCATGCCAATGGAGTCACCGAAGTCGTGCCGGGGCGGATCGAGGCCATCGACCACAGCGGCGCCTGGGGCCAGTTCGAGAACGGCGTGTTGACCCAGGTGTTCAAGGTTCGCCAGAGCGGCAGCACGGTCGACGTATCGCACATGCGGCGCGAAGGAGGTGTATTGGTCTGCCGCGCCTTCTACCGGGCCACCAACGTCACGAGCGGCTTTGGCGCAAGCTTCAGGGCGGCCGGGCCGGGGGTGGATGCGGAGCCCCTGGCTTTCGCGCACGTCGCCTGGAATGAGGATTCGGCGCGCGTGCGCGGCGTTCTGGCGACCGTCACGAACGACCTGGCGGGAAACATCGAGAACTTCCGGCTGATCCCGCTCGCCACGCCGCCTGGTGGCTGCAATCCATGAGCGCAGGATGCATGGCTTCCTGACTCGGACACGGCAAGTTCTGACCACATCGCGCGACTGCGATCGAAGGAGAAGGGCATGGTTATCAACATCGGCCAAGGGGCATTGCGTCGGGGTGCTGCCAGAGCCGTCGCCATCCTGTTGTCAGTCGCCCTGTCATCGTGCGGCGGCGGCGACGACGGCGACCACGATGCAAACGTCCTGAGCGGCGACCCGGCGTCCCGCGCCTTGCAGGTGCTAGCCGAAGTCGGGCCTACGCCTGCCCGGCCTCAGGACATCGAAGGGGCCGTCCTGCTGACCCGCATCAGCGTCGTGCTCACGAGCGACGCCACGGTCGCCCAACTGAACGATGCGGGACGATCGGTGGGTGCGAGCGCAATCTCCTTCTCGAGCCCCGGCATGCCCTTCATCACCCTGGCCGTGCCGCGCCAGGCAGACAGTGCGGCGCTGGCCGCGCTGGCCGAGCGGCTGGCGCAGCAGCCTGGCATCCTGTCGGCCTCGCCCGGGCGGCGCGCCGACGCACTCGAAGTTCCGTCGGCACAGGGCGTTGCCGCGCAACTCCAGGAACTGGACCACCTGCTGGCCACGCGTTTCCCTGCCGCGTGGAACCTCACGCATGTGGCGCTCAGAGCGAATGGCGACTGCGTGTCCAGGGTGACGGTGATCATGCCGGACTACTACTTCGGCAAGCCCAGCGCCTTCGATGCGCAGATGGAGGGCTCGGTCATCGCCGACCCGACAACGGTCGAGCCGCTCGCGGGCGAGGTCGCCGATCGGCATGGGTACAACGTGGCGGCGACGCTGGCGGCCCGGTTCGACGCTGACTTGTCGACAGGCGCCAATCCGCTGCCAAAGTGCCTGCGGATCAGGCTCGTCGACGCCTCGCGAATCACCCATTCTGATCTGTTAGGCGCAACGATCCGTGCCGTGCAGAGTGAACCCGGGCGTGTCATCGTCAGTTCGTCCGTGGGCTACAAAAAGTCGGAGATCTGTGGTGCCAGCGGCAAGGACAAGTGCACGTTCAACGAGATCGCCTCGGCGGCGCAGCAGCTGCGCGCGAACACTCGGCAGCAATTCGAACACGGCATCCAATGGGCTGCTTTCGCGATGCGACCCGACGTGGTGGATCGGATGCTGATCGTGCAGGCCGCGGGCAACGACAATGACAGCCCCATCGGTCTCATGTATCGCGGTATGCGCAGCGCCCGACTGGGTTCTGCGTTCGCTGTCGCCACCACGCTCGCAGACCTCGATGCCGAGTTGGCGGACACGACCCTGTGGCACCCGCCGCCGGCGGCCGACCCGGGCCTGCCTTTCCTCTCGCTCGATGCGAATGCCGTGACCCAACTCAGAACCCTCCGCAATCAGCTGGTGGGCAACCCGATCAGCGCCCGCAATCTGTTGCTCGTGGGCTCCGCCACGAACCAGCCCCTCGCCGCAGATCTGAGGCGCAACCTGACTTCGAACGAGGGCGCGCCGCTGTTCGCCGTCGGCACGGCCGTGTCGACGGTCCAGCCCAGCGTCGAGGACGGGACGAGCTACTCCGCCCCTCAGGTGGCGGGGCTGGTGTCCTATCTCTGGCTGCTCGAACCGACGTTGGTCAACCGCCCGTTGCAGGACACGATCCGGGCGCTGCAGGACAACGCCCAGCGCAGCGCGACCCTGACAGGCATCGTCGACGCCTACGCCTCGGCTCTGTCGCTCGACCGGGCCGTGGCGCCGGCGCCGGCCACGGCGCGCATTCGACTGGCCTTGCTCGACGTCGACGCCAACGGCCGCTTCGACCTTGAAGACCTGCGGCGGTATCACGCCGCCTATGTCGACGCCGGCTTGGTGCTCGATCCGGCCACAGCAGACTACAGCCGCTTGGACGTCAACGGCGACGGCTTCACGGGCGGCGGTCGCGCCACCAAGATGGACCTCGACCCGACTGGCTCGCTTCAGTTTGGCGCGCCGCTGCTGAGCGAGGTTGTCGTGGCGGTGGGCGGCGTCGAACGGGTGTTCGACGAGAACGCGGTCACCGACGCGCAAGCGCTGTGCTACTACGCCAACACCGCGCTCTTCGAAAGCCCCGACCAGGCCACGCGCGATGCGCGGGATACCCTGCTGCGTGATCTGTGCCCGATCAGGTTGCAGGCTGAACTGCCAGGGCCGATCTCGACGGCCGCGACAATCACGGCAACCGTCGAGGCGCAGGACCGAGGCACCAGCCCTGCGCCTTTGCCAGGTGTGCTGGTGACCTTCCGCCCGACGTGCGCGACGGTCAGCCCGACGAGCGGACGCAGCGACGCCCGTGGGCGCATCAGCGCCACCGTGACGCCGAGCGCCGGATGTTCGAGCGTCACCGTGACCGTCACGGCGAGCGCCGAGGTCGGTACGCCCTCGCTGGCCGAAACTACCGTGACTGCGGCGGCCGTACCCGGCCTTGTCGTCACTAGCTCGGGCCTGGTTGCGCTCGCCTACGCGGAGCTTCCCACGCGGCCGCCCGTGCACGTCGAGGATGTACGTGTGCAGTTCGCGGCGACGCAGTCCGCTTCGGCGTCGCTCGACGAACAAGTCACCACCGGCGGCACGACATTCCGCGCCTTCACCACGAGCACGATCACGCGCGCGGTGTCGATCATCGATGGCATCACCACGATCGCCGGAACCGTCCGGAACGAACCTGCATTGACGGCGGAACCGCCCATGCCGTATGTCTTTGGCCAGACCAGCGCACGCTCCAGTGATGAGCTGTGCTTCAGGCTGCCGGTGCCGATGCTGGCCGTCTACAGCGTGCAGAGCAACGCCCGGAACCATCCGAGCAATGCGTTCAACACCAACCTATCCATCCAGAGCGGAGCCATCACGGCGAACGCCGTCGGGGGACAGTCGGGCAGCGTCGTGCTGCCGGCGAGCGACTCGGCCTGCATCAGTTTCTTGTCGAGCTGGGATTGCAGCCTGCAATTCACGGGAGTCCCGATCTGCCAAATCCTGAGTCCCGGGGAGGCGTCGGGGCCGCCGCTGATCGGTGGCTACAGCGTGACATTGGCGCCCGCGCCCTAGTCGCGCGGGCGAGGCCAGGGCGCGGTGCGGAGGTCCAACGGAGGACCGTAGCCCGCGGCGAGCCGCGCGTGTTCACCGAGCCCGCGCAGGTGGGCGAGTTCCTGCATGCAGCAAGTACGGCAGAGCAATCCGAACCGAGCGGAGGGCGACATGGAAGCGAGGCGCGGTGCCGGTGCGCTGAGCCCGTTCCTGTCGTGGCTTTGCGAAGCAACGCTGATGCTGCTGCTGGCGGCTGGCGGCGGCGGCAGCGGCGGCGGCGGCGGCGGCGATGGTGCCCGGGATGCCGACGTCCTGAGCGACGACCCGGCGTCCCGCGCCATGCAAGCACTGGTCGATTTCAGGGCGGGGTGATCGCGGGCACTGCGTTGAATAGGTGGCGCCGGGGAGTTCGAAAGCGGCACAGTGAACATTACATGGACCTGATGCGTCGTTGATGCGGGCGCCCCGTGAACAGCCGGTACGATCGCGGCATGGAACAACGCCTCACGCAGATCGCCACCCGCACCGGCGACGACTGCACGACCGGGCTGGGCGACGGCACGCGCACGCGCAAGGATGCGCTGCGCGTGGCCGCGATGGGCGATGTTGACGACCTGAGTTCGCGCCTGCGGACCGCGTCGGCCTGAGCCAGGTCGGCCAAGCCCGACAAACGTCCGGCAAACGCCCCCGTCCTACCGTGCATGCCACGGACTAAGGACTGGCGATGGGCGACGCACAACTCTTCCTCGTGCGGGTGTGGCAGCACCTGAACCAGTTCCGTGCGTCGGTGCGAGCGGTCGATGACGAAGACCCCCGGTTGTTCACAGAGCCGGCCCAGGTGGCGGCGTACCTGGCCGTGGCGGGATCGAGGGACGAGTCAACAGGCGGAGGTCATGATGAACAGAACAAGGATCACTGAGTGGCTTCGCTGGGCAGCGGCGGCCGGAGCGGTCGCCCTGGTCGCCGCCTGCGGCGGCGGCGGGGACGCCCCGCCGGCCGCGCAGCGGGAAGTGGCCACCGTGCGCATCGACCCCGATGCCGTGCTGTTCACGCGCAGCGGTGAGACACGCGCCTTGCGTGCGCGCGCCTTCGACGCGCAAGGGGTCGAGATCGACGGCCTGGCTGCGACCTGGGCCAGCACCAACGCGGCCGTCGTCGCAGTCGACGCCAGCGGGCAGGCGCGTGCCGATGCGGTCAGCGGGTCGAGCCAAGTCACGGCCACGATCAATGGCGTTCGCTCGGCGCCGCTGCTGGCCGCAGTCAGTGCCATGCCCGCCGGCACCGTGGTGCTGGCCGACGCCGACGTCGCCGGCGACCCGCGCGAGAGCGCCGGCAACGGCCCGCGAGGCACGCCGGGCAACACCATGGAATTTACGCTCGCGGCTGGCGTCGCGCCGCCACCGGTCGGCACGCTCGTGGTGGGCAACGGCGCCAAGCCGGTGGCCGGCCGCGTCAGCGCGGTCGACGCCGCCGGCGGCCAGACCGTGGTGCGCCTGTTGCCTGCGTCGATGCGCGAGCTGTTCCCCAACCTGTCGGTCAATGAAGTGATCGACATGTCGCGCGCCGAGGTGCGCTTCAATCCCGATATCGCCGCTCGCTACGACATCACGCGCAGCGGCAATCGCTACGACTTCCGACCCAGGCCCGGCGCCACGTCCTCCAGCGGCACGGAGCGCGCCCGTGCACTGGGAGCGGCGGTCGGCACGCGCCGGGCAATCCCGCCATTCAGAGACTGCAAGGGCTTCACGATCACTGGCGTCGGCGAAGATGGCCCGAACCCGATTGCGCTGACCGTGCCGCCCGCGTTTTCTGTGGCCGTTGAGCCTTCGCTCGAGTTCGTCAATACACCGGCACGCGGTCTGGAGCGGCTGGTGGTCAAGGCGCAGCCGGCCTTCGGCATCGAAGCCGGGATCGGTGTTGCGTTGGCATTCGAAGGCAAGTACGAATGCAAGGTGGTGCTGTACGAGATCTTCGTGCCCGTCAGCGGCGCGCTGTCGGTGATTGCCGGGGGAATCATTCCGATAGGGGTCGGCTTCGAGGCCGGCGGCAAGCTCACCCTGGTCAACTTCGCGATTGGCGCCAAGACCAGTACCACCGCGGACGTGGAGCTCGGTATTGCCTGCGCAGCACCGTCTGGCTGTGGCGTCGTGAACTCGGTGGGCAATTTCCGCAACACCATCGAGCCGAGTATCACCATGCCGTCGCTGGAGGGCGACAACGTGCGCGTCGAGGCGAGCCTGGGGCTGTTCGGTTACGCCGAAGTGGAGTTCGGCAGTCGCCTGTTTCAGAGACTCCGATTCGATGTCGTAAAGGCAAAGGTCAGTGGCACGCTCGAAGGCGAGTTCGCGCCGCAGCGCGCCCAGCTTGCCGACACCGAGTTCAGGGCCAACTATGGCGCCAAGGTGGGCGCGAGTGCCGAAGTCGGCACCGACCTGTCGGGCCTGGCGGCGCACTTCGGCATTGACGAGCTGACCTTCCTGTCGCTGAGTGTCGAGGTTCCGCTGGCCGAGTCGCCGCAGGGCACCGTGACGGCCGACCGCGCACGCTTCAATGCCGGCGACCTGGTGCGCTTCGATGTCTCGCTCGATCCAGCCAAGGTGAAATTCATTCCCAGTATCGGGCCCTACAACGTCCGTGCGGTGGTGCTGGTCCGGCGCCTGGCCGACGGCTCGACCCAGGAGGTGGTTCGCCAGACTGCGAGCGACGACCAGACCCACTTCAGGTTTGACGTCAGCGTGCCGGCAGAGGGCGCGGCCGGCGACTACCATGCCTTTGTGCTGACCAGGCTGTTGGCATTCGAGCCGCTGTTGCTCGAACTCGGTCGTGCGACGGCGCCCAACGTGCAGGTGGCCGTGAGCCCGGGAGGATCGATCCTGGCCCCCGGCGCGAGTCAGGCCTTTACCGCGGTCGTGACCGGAACGACGCAGACCGGCGTGACCTGGAGCGCGAGTGCGGGCTCGATCACTGCGAGCGGGGTGCTCACGGCGCCTCAGCAACCAGGAAGCTTGACCATCACCGCGACGAGCGTCGCCGACCCTTCCGTCGCGGCCTCGGTAACGGTCACCGTCGTGGGTTCCGCGAGCGGCGTGCGCGTCGTCGGCCGCAATGCCATCCTCGATCTTGGGCAGCCCGACTCAGTGACCTGCCCGACAACACGTTTCGACGATTTTGGGTCTGAGACAAACTTTGACTTCCGCCTCTCGTGCGTCAATCAAAGCGGCGGGTCTGAAGACGCGTCGCTATCGTCCAGGAGTGTTCTTTCCGGTAGCGATCTTGTCGGCCTGACAGGCACCGGTATCACCTCAGTTAGAGACGCACGGGCTGCCCACAGCGAATACATACTGCACTTCACCGCTACCCGGACGACTCAGCTTGTGATCGATGCGTCGTTCACCTTGCCCATGCAAAACGCCGGCGCCGGTCTCTCCCTCGTGCGCGATGGGGTCGTTGGCGTGATAGATCACTGGGATGGAAGTCCCATCAGGCAGACGCTAACGCTGCTCCCCGGCGCATACAGGTTTTCGATCTACGCGCAGGTCCAAGATCCTGTTGTTGAACCTTCTGCCAGTGCCGGCTTCAGCTTGCAGCTCGCGTTCGGGCCGTAGCTCGACGCTGAGTAAGTGCCGATAGCGGGCCCGACGGCCGCAGAGTGGCGGGTTCCCGCGCCGGTTCGTTAACATCGCCGACATGGGACAACGCCTCACGCAGATCGCCACCCGCACCGGCGACGACGGCAGCACCGGGCTGGGCGACGGCACGCGCACGCGCAAGGATGCGCTGCGCGTGGCCGCGATGGGCGACGTCGACGAGTTGAACTCGGGCCTGGGCGTGCTGCTGGCCGAGCCGCTGCCCGACGATGTGCGCGAGCTGCTGGTCGTGATCCAGCACGAGCTGTTCAACCTCGGCGGCGAGCTGTCGATTCCCGGCTTCGAACTGCTCAAGGCCGACGCCGTGCTGCGGCTCGACGAGGCGCTGGCGCATTACAACGCCACGCTGCCGCGGCTGGCCGAGTTCATCCTGCCCGCGGGCACGCGCAGCGCGGCGCTGGCCCATGTGTCACGCACCGTGGCGCGCCGCGCCGAGCGCGCGCTGGTGGCGCTGGCGGCGCAGGAGGCCGTGAACGAGGCGCCGCGCCAGTACCTGAACCGCCTGTCGGACCTGCTGTTCGTGCTGGCCCGGGTGCTCAATCGCGCCAACCTCGACGGGCTGGGCGGCGACGATGTGTACTGGCAATCCGAGCGGCTGGCCCGCTCGGCCGAGTGAGGCTCGAGCGCCTGAAGCGCGACGCCGGCGCCTGAGGCGGCCGGCCCGTCAGCCGGCGCGCGCGCGCCGCGCCCGCACACCCTCGCTGAGCATCTCCAGCACCTCGAGCGAATGCTCCCAGCCGATGCAGCCGTCGGTGATGCTCTGCCCATATTCGAGTGCGGCCGGGTCGTCCTTGCCGGCGCTGAACTTCTGCGCGCCCGCCACGAGGTGGCTCTCGACCATGGCGCCGAAGATGCAGCGCGTGCCCGCGGCGAGTTGCGCGGCGACGTCGCGCGCCACCTCGACCTGGCGTTCGAACTTCTTGCTCGAATTGGCGTGGCTGAAGTCGACCATCAGCCGGCAGGGCAGCTTGGCAGCTTCGATCTCCTTGCAGGCGGCCGCCACGCTGGCGGCGTCGTAGTTCGGCGCCTGGCCACCGCGCAGGATCACGTGGCAATCCTTGTTGCCCTTGGTCTGCACGATCGCGACCTGGCCGTTCTTGTGCACCGAGAGGAAGTGGTGCGGGCGTGACGCGGCCTGGATCGCGTCGGTGGCGATCTTGATGTTGCCGTCGGTGCCGTTCTTGAAGCCCACCGGCGCCGACAGGCCCGAGGCCAGTTCGCGGTGCACTTGGCTCTCGGTGGTGCGCGCGCCGATGGCGCCCCAGGCGATCAGGTCGCCGATGTACTGCGGCGAAATCACGTCGAGGAATTCACTGGCCGCGGGCACGCCCAGGCGGTTGATGTCGACCAGCAGCTGGCGCGCGATGCGCAGGCCCTCGTGAATGCGGTAGCTCTCGTCGAGGTAGGGGTCGTTGATCAGGCCCTTCCAGCCCACCGTGGTGCGCGGCTTCTCGAAGTACACCCGCATCACGACTTCCAGCGTGTCGGCATGGCGCTCGCGCTCGGCCTTGAGCTTCTTCGCGTACTCGATCGCGGCCGCCGGGTCGTGGATCGAGCAGGGCCCCATCACCACCAGCAGCCGGTCGTCCTGGCCGCTCAGGATGCGCCGGATCGCGTCGCGCGTGCTGCCGATCAGCGCTTCCACCGGGGTGCCGGCGATCGGGAAGAAGCGGATCAGGTGCTCCGGCGGCGGCAGCGGCGTGACGTCCTTGATGCGCTGGTCGTCGGTCTGGCTGGTCTTCTCGCTGAGCGCGTAGCCATGGCCGGCATCGCTGGCGTGGCTTGGCTGTTTGGGACTCATGCGGACTCTCCTGTCGGTCGTCGGTTTGTGAGCGGGCAATAAAAAACCGCCGGGGCTGCCGGCGGTCTGTTGAGTGCGTTGCGCTGGTTTGGGTCAGCTGCTTGCCTCTCGAGCCACCGGTGGGGGCGAGAACCAAAAGTAGCCAAAATAAAACGAGGCGGGGCAACGCATGGCGGCGAATGTATCACGGGTATTGCCAAGCACACGCCGCGGATCGGGCTCCGCCCGGCCGCTGGCGTGGCCCCCTTGAGGGGGAGCGGCGAAGCCGCTTCGGGGGTGGTTTACTTCAGCCCGTGCCGCCAACGGTGAGGCCGTCGATGCGCAGTGTGGGCTGGCCCACGCCCACCGGCACGCTCTGGCCTTCCTTGCCGCAGACGCCGACGCCGGTGTCGAGTGCCATGTCGTTGCCGATCATGCTCACATGCGTCAGGCAATCCGGACCGCTGCCGATCAGCGTGGCGCCGCGCACCGGGTACTGGATCTTGCCGTTCTCGACCCAGAACGCCTCGCTGGCCGAGAACACGAACTTGCCGCTGGTGATGTCGACCTGGCCGCCGCCGAAGTTGGTGGCGTACAGCCCGCGCTTGAGGCTGGCGACGATTTCGTCCTTGGCCAGCGCGCCGGCGAGCATGTAGGTGTTGGTCATGCGCGGCATCGGCACATGGGCGTAGCTCTCGCGGCGACCGTTGCCGGTGGACTTGACGCCCATCAGGCGCGCGTTCATCGAGTCCTGGATGTAGCCCTTGAGGATGCCGTCCTCGATCAGCACCGTGCGCTGCGTGGCATGGCCCTCGTCGTCGACGTTGAGGCTGCCGCGGCGGTCGGGCAGGGTGCCGTCGTCGAGCACGGTCACGCCCTTGGCGGCCACGCGCTCGCCGACGCGGCCCGAGAACGCCGACGAACCCTTGCGGTTGAAGTCGCCTTCGAGGCCATGGCCGATGGCTTCGTGCAGCAGCACACCGGGCCAGCCCGGGCCGAGCACCACGGCCATCTGCCCTGCGGGTGCCGGCCGGCCTTCGAGATTGGTCAATGCCGCGTTGACGGCCTGTTGGACATAGCGCTCGATGACGTCGTCCTGGAAGTAGCCCAGGCCGAAGCGGCCGCCGCCGCCGCCGGTGCCGACCTCGCGGCGCACGACGCCGTTGACCTTCTGTTCGGCGATCACGGTCACGGACAGACGCACCAGCGGGCGCACGTCGGCCGCACGCGTGCCATCGGCGCGCGCCACCAGCACGACGTCGAATTCGGCCGCCACGCCGGCCATCACCTGCACCACGCGCGGGTCCTTGGCGCGCGCCAGGCGCTCGACCTTTTCCAGCAACGCCACCTTCTGCGTGCTGTCGAGCGTTGTGATCGGGTCGGTGGGCGCGTAGAGCAAGCGGCTGCCCACCACGTTCGACTTCACGCCGACCTTGACGCGCTTGCTCTGCCCCGCCGCGGCAATGCTGCGCACGGTGCGCGCGGCGTCCTGCAACGCGGCTTCGGAGATGTCGTCGCTGTAGGCGAAAGCGGTCTTCTCACCGGCCACCGCGCGCACGCCCACGCCCTGGTCGATCGAGAAGCTGCCGCTCTTGACGATGCCCTCTTCCAGGCTCCAGCCCTCGTGGCGCGTGCTCTGGAAGTAGAGGTCCGCATCATCGATGCGGTGCGCCGCAATCGTTTGCAGCGCTGCACTCAGGTGCGCATCGGTCAGTCCAAAGGGCGTCAGCAGCAGCGACTCTGCCTTGGCCAGGCGCTCGATCGTGGGTTCGCGGGAAATCATGGGCCCATTGTAGGAGTGGCAACAAGTCACGGTTCTGCGGGTGGGCTTCACGCTTCTTTACCGGCCGGCAACGGAACTCGGTGCTCCGGGCGCCAGCCGGCCTCGTTGTGGTGGGGCGCTTGCGCAGAACCCAACAACCCACTGAGAGGAGACCCCCATGAAGACATCCCACCTCGTTACCGCCGCCCTGCTGAGCCTGGCTGGCATGGCCGCCTCGGCCCAAACCGCCGCGCCGGGCACGAACACCCCGCGCATCGACCAGCGCCAGGCCAACCAGGAGCAGCGCATCGACCAGGGCGTGGCGTCGGGCGCGCTAACCAAGCGCGAAACCCGCCGCCTCGAACGCGAGCAGGCCGTCATCAACAAGGCCGAGAACAAGGCCAAGGCCGACGGCACCGTCACTGCGCAAGAGCGCAAGCGCCTGACGCACATACAGAACCACGCCAGCCGCGACATCCGCCGCCAGAAGCACGACGGCCAGGCAGCCAGCGGCCCGGGCAAGTAAGCCGCAGCCGCCCGCGCAGGCCGGCGCGCGTGGCCGGCTCAGCGACGGTCTGGGTCCGGCGTCTCACGCCAAGCCAGGGCCTGCGCATAGAGCCGGTTGCGCGGCGCGCCGGTCAGCGTGGCTGCAAGCGCCACCGCCTGCTTCAGCGGCAGCTCGGCCAGTAGCAGGCGCAAGGTGCGCTCGCTCGCCGCATCGAGCGCGTCCTGCGCTGCCGGCCACAGCGGGCATGGCATGCAGCACCAGCACGAACTCGCCGCGCGCGCGGTTGGCGTCGGCGGCCAGCCACGCCGGCGCCGTCGCGGCACTCATCGTGGCCACCGTCTCGAACTGCTTGGTCAATTCGCGGCACAGGGTCAGGCGCCGCTCGGGCATGGCCGCGGCCAGGGCGCCGAGCAAGGCGGCGATACGATGCGGCGCCTCGAACAGCACCAGCGACTCCGCGCCGCGCTCGGCCAGCGCCGCCAGGGCGGTGTCGCGCTCGCCGGCCTTGGCGGGCAGGAAGCCGATGAAGGCAAAGCCGCTCGCAGCGGTGTCACCCGCCACGCTGAGCGCGGCCAGCACGCTGCTGGCGCCGGGCAGCGGCACCGTGGCGTGCCCGGCGGCCTGTGCCGCGGCCACCAGCACGGCGCCCGGGATCGGACACCGCGGGCGTGCCGGCGTCGCTCAGGTAGGCCACCCGCTCGCCGCGCGCCAGCCGCGCCAGCACCTGTTCACTGGCCGCGTGTTCGTTGTGCTGGTGCAGCGCCAGCAAGGGCTTGGACAGCCCCAGGTGCGTGAGCAGCGCGCCGCCGATGCGCGTGTCCTCGCAGGCCACCGCGTCGACCAGGCCGAGCACATGCACCGCGCGCAGCGTCACGTCGGCCAGATTGCCGATCGGCGTGGCCACCAGATACAGCGTGCCGGCGGGATACTGCTGCGCCCCCGCCGCAGCGGCGGCGGCCTGGGCGATGATCGCGGCGGAAGCAATGGAGGTGGCGACGATGTTCTCCCGCCGCAATGCGGCACCAGTCGACAAACAGCAACTCGGCGCGGCCGCCGAGTCCCGTGCCCTCGCGCATCTATTGCGGCAAGGCCTGGTGCTGGTCGAGCGCAATTATCGTGTCGCGCGCGGCCCCCACGCGCGCGGTGGCGAGGTCGACCTGATTCTTCGCGAGCGCGATGGCACGCTGGTCTTCGTCGAGGTGCGCGCGCGCGCCGACGCCCGCCATGGTGGCGCCGCGGCCAGCGTCGGTGCGGCCAAGCAGGCCAGCCTGGTGCTGGCCGCACGCCACTACGTGCTGCGCTTTGCCGCGCCGCCGGCCTGCCGCTTCGATGTTGTCGCCATCGAGGGCGGCGAGCTGCAGTGGCTGCGTGGCGCCTTCGATGCAGGCTAGCGACGCGCGACTGGCGCGTGGCATTCCCCGTCGCTGTCGCTGAAGAGTTCGAATGCCTGCGAGAGGCTCAGCATCGAAGCATCGCCTTCGCGTCGAGCGTCACGGGCGCGGAATTGTGTTCGTGAGCGATCTTCCCTGCGCGTCAGGGGCCGGCCTGAAGTTGCAGCTCGCGCACGGGTCGGACTTCGACGCTGCCGTGCCGTGCCGGCGGAATGCCGACGGCAAGCTGGATCGCTTCGTTCAAGTCCTTGGCCTCCACCAGGTAGAAGCCCGCCAGCATCTCCTTGGTCTCGGCGAAGGGCCCGTCAAACAATGTCACTTCGCCGTTGCGCACACGCACGGTGGTGGCGGTGTGGGTGCCATGCAGTGGCTCCGCCGCCAGCAGGCGCTGGCTGCCGGCCACCTGCTGCGCATAGTCGGCACAGTCGTCGTCGCTGCACGCGTTCCAGTGCTCGGCGTCGAGATAGACCAGGCACAGGTATTTCATGGCACCTCCGATTCGTCGACGAGGCGTGGCGCCTCGGCGTAGACATCCGCTGCAAAGTTCATGCGGCGCATCCGCGTTGAAAGAGCCGACCCCATCAGCGACCCCAGGGTTTGGACAGATGCTGATGCACGACCCGCCAGCGGCCCGCGGCCTTGCCGAGGCAGAACGTGGCGCGCACCGTGTCGCTGAAGGTCTTGCCGTCAGGCAGCGTGCCGCCGCATCGCAGCAGGCCGAAGGCGAAGGCGGCGTCGTCGCTGGCGCGGACCTCGAGCTCTTCCAGCTCGAACCGCATCTCACCCTGCGCGTCCGGCTGCCAGTCATCCCAGCTTGCGCGGTACTCGCTGCGCCGAGGTGTAGCGCAGCGGCGGCAGCACGTCGTAGATCACGACATCGGCCGCATGGCCACTCAGCACGTCGTCGCTCCGGCCTTCACGGGTGGCACGGGTCCAGTCGTCGAGCAACGTCTGGATGGCCCGTTCATCGGGGTTGGCTCGGATGGCGGTGGTCATGGTTGGCGCACTCGATTCACTGGCGCGACTCCACGTGCCGGGCAAAACGGTTCAGGATGGCCTGCCAACCTTGACGCTGTCGTTCAACGGAGTTCTCGGCTTCAGCATCGAACGTGACACGCACCGTGACGCCGTTCTCGCCAGACGCAAACTCAACCGCAGCCCTCCGATCGTCGAACGAATACTCGATTAGTTGGTGGGGCACGACCTTCGTGTACGTTCCAGCGAAGTCAAAGCCGAAGCTTCCGTCCTTGGCCTCCATGCGCGACACGAACGCCCCACCCACGCGCAAATCGACGGCGGACTCGGTGGTGTGCCAATCATCGGACGCAGCATTCCATTGTTTGATGTCGTGCGGCGTTGTGTAGGCGCTCCAGACCTTTGCGACGGGCGCATTGACGAGGGTCTCAACGGTGATCTTCACTCGGGGACTCCATGTTCAAGGCATCGCGATCGGTTCGCCGTTCACTGCCCAGCTGACGCCGAATCGATCGGTGAGCATGCCGAAGGTCTTGGCCCAGAAAGCGGGCGCCAGCGGCATCGTGATCTGGCCGCCCCGCGCCAGCTTGTCGAACGCGCTGTGCGCCTCGTCGATGGTGTCGTACTCCAACGCCAGCATCACACTCTTGATGCCCTCGAATGGCATGCCGGGCGGGGTGTCACCGGCCATCAGCCGCGCACCACCGGGCAGCGCCAGGCAGGCGTGCATGATGCCCTTGCCGGTGGGCCGCGGGCCGTAGTCACCGCAACCGGCGTCGTCTGCGGCCGATTCGGGCTGGGCGGGCATGTCGTCGTAGCTCATCATGGCCTGAATCTCGGCGCCGAGCGCCTTCGCGTAGAAGGCAAAGGCTTCGCGTGTCTTGCCGTCGAAGCCTTTGCCTTCTACGCGAAGGCGCTCGGCGGTCGGCCATGATGAGCTACGACGACATGCCCGCCCACCCGAATCAGCGGCAGACGACGCCGGTTGCGGTGGCTTGCGCCCGCGGCCCACCGGCAAGGGCATCATGCACGCCTCCTGCGGCGCTGCCCGGTGGTGCGCGGCTGATGGCCGGTGACACCCCGCCGCCGTTCGAGGGCATCAAGAGTGTGATGCTGGCGTTGGAGTACGACACCATCGACGAGGCGCACAGCGCGTTCGACAAGCTGGCGCCGGGCGGCCAGATCACGATGCCGCTGGCGCCCGCTTTTCTGGGCCAAGACCTTCGGCATGCTCACCGATCGATTCGGCGTGGGCTGGGCAGTGAACGGCGAACCGATCGCGATGCCTTGAACATGGAGTTCCCGAGTGAAGACCCTCGTCGATGCACCGTCGCAAAGGTCTCGAGGCGCCTACACAACGCCGCACGACATCAAACAATGGAATGCTGCGTCCGATGATTCGCACACCACCGAGTCCGCCGTCGATTTGCGCGTGGGTGGGGCGTTGCGTGTCGCGCATGGAGGCCAAGGACGGAAGCTTGCGCTTTGACTTCGCCGCTGAACGTACACGTAGATGCCACCAACTAATCGAGTATTCGTTCGACAATCGGGATACGGTGAGCGCGTCTGGCGAGAACGGCGTCACGTGCGTGTCACGTTCGATGCTGAAGCCGAGAACTCGTTGAACGACAGCGTGACCGGCGGGCCATCCTGAACCGTTTTGCCCGGCACGTGGAGTCGCGCCAGTGAATCGAGTGCACCAACCATGACCACCGCCATCCGAGCCAACCCCGATGAACGGGCCATCCAACGTACCCTTCGACGACTGGACCCGTGCCACCCGTGAAGGCCGGAGCGACGACGTGCTGAGTGGCCATGCGGCCGATGTGGTGCTCTACGACGTGTTGCCGCCGCTGCACTACACCTCCGCCAGCGAATACCGCGCAAGCTGGGACAACTGGCGACCCGACACACAAGGCGCAATGCGCTTGCAGCTCGATGAACTCGAGGTCCGTGCGGGCGACGACGCCGCCTTCGCCTTCGGCCTGCTGCGATGCGGCGGCACGCTGCCTGACGGCAAGACCTTCAGCGACGGTGCGCGCCACGTTCTGCCTCGGCAAGGCCGCGGCCGCTGGCGGGTCGTGCATCAGCATCTCAAACCCCTCGGTCGTAGGGGTCCGCTCTTTTCAACGCGGATACGCGGCATGAACTTTGCAGCGGGAGTGTCTACGCCGAGGCGCCACGCCTCGTCGACGAATCGGAGGTCATGAATATTCTGCCTGGTCTATCTCGACGCCGAGCACTGGAACACGTAGGCGACAGCGACTGTGCCGAGCTATTCGCAGCAGGTGGCCGGCAGCCAGCGCCTGCTGGCGGCGGAGCCACTGCATGGCGCCCGCACCGCCACCACCGTGCGTGTGCGCAACGGCGAAGTGACATTGTTTGACGGGCCCTTCGCCGAGACCAAGGAGATGCTGGCGGGCCCCTACCTGGTGGAGGCCAAGGACTTGAACGAAGCGATCCAGCTTGCCGTCGGCATTCGCCGGCACGGCACGGCAGCGTCGAAGTCCGACCCGTGCGCGAGCTGCAACTTCAGGCCGGCCCCTGACGCGCAGGGAAGATCGCTCACGAACACAGTTTCGCGCCCGTGACACTCGACGCGAAGGCGATGCTTCGATGCTGAGCCTCTCGCAGCATCCGAAGCTCAGCGACAGCGACGGGGAATGCCACGCGCCGTCGCGCGTCGCTAGCCTGCATGCGAAGGCGCCACGCAGCCACTGCAACTCGCCGCCGTCGATGGCGACCACGTCAAAGCGGCAGGCCGGCGGCGC
>CAVUEP010000092.1:0-117810 GCA_963740395.1 uncultured beta proteobacterium | reverse complement strand
CGGGCTGCGACCTGCCGCTCTTCAACAGCAACACCAAGTACGAAAGCGGCACCGGCTGGCCCAGTTTCTTCGCGGCGTTGCCCGGCGCCGTGCAGACCACGCGCGACTTCAAGCTCATCTTCCCTCGCACCGAATACCACTGCGCGCGCTGTGGCGGCCACCACGGCCATGTGTTCGACGACGGGCCCAAGCCCACCGGCCTGCGCTATTGCAACAACGGCGTGGCGCTGAAGTTCGTACCGGCGGCGGCATGAGCAAGTTCAACACCCCCATGAAATGGTCGGTCGGTGCAATCGCCGCCGCGGTCGCGGGCATCGGTATATCCATGGCAGTCGGCTCGACGATGGCCCAGGGCACGAAGGTCACGCCGCCGGCGCCGCCCGGGCTGGCCAAGGCGACCTTGGCCGGCGGTTGCTTCTGGTGCGTCGAGTCCGACTTCGACAAGGTGCCGGGCGTGATCAGCACGACCTCCGGTTACATCGGCGGCAAGGTCGCCAATCCGACCTACGAGCAGGTTTCTCGCGACGTCACCGGGCATGCCGAGGCGGTTGAAATCGTCTATGACCCCAAGCGCGTGAGCTACGAGCAACTGGTCGAGTACTTCTGGCGCACCATCGACCCGACCACCAAGGACCGTCAGTTCTGCGACGCCGGCTCACCCTACCGGAGCGCGATCTTCGCGCACGACGCCCAGCAACTGACCGTGGCCAACGCCTCGCGCGCCAACCTCGAGAAGACCAAGCCGTTCAAGGAGCCGATCGTCACCGAGATCGCCCTGGCCGGCCCCTTCTATGCAGCCGAGGATTACCACCAAGATTACTACAAGAAGAATCCGATTCGCTACAAGTACTACCGCACCTCCTGCGGCCGTGAGGCGCGAATCACACAGCTGTGGGGCAGCCTGCCCGCCGTGCCCGCCCCCTCCAAATAGGGCACAGGCGAAACCGCGCCGGCGCTCTACACTGGGCGCCATGATGCGATCACTCATGCCACTGATCTTGGCCGCATTTGCCGCTGCGGCCAGCGCCGCCGATCCGGCGTCGGCACCCGCCACGGCTCCCGCACCGGCAAACCGGGGCGCCATCACGACGGCCTGCGAACGCGCCACCCAGCAGACCTTGCGCGATACGCGTGGCGCCGCTGCCGTGGCCAGCTTCAGCGCGCCGCCCTCGGTGCAACCCGGTCCGGCCGACGCCTCCGAGATGATCTTGCGTGGCACCGGCCAGGTGCGCATGCCAAGTGGCACGCAATCGTTCAGCTACAGCTGCACCTACGACGTCGGCGCAGGCGCGGTGGCCGGCGTGGTCGTGCGCGACGCGGGCTCACCCGCGCAAGCGGCCGCAGCCCGAGGCGTCGAACCCGACCTCAGCCATGTGTCGCCGCTGGCCTGCGAATCGGCGGCCGCCACCGCGTTGAAGCGCCGCTGGCCGAATGTGACGACGATCAGCTTCAGCGCGGTCACGCGCCAGTTGAGCCAGGACGCAGGCGGGAATGCCAGTCTGCGTGGCCAAGGCATGGCGTTGCCTTCGGCGCAGGATCCGGCCACGCACTTCAGCTACGACTGCGCCCTCGATCCGCGCAACGGTCGCGTCCTGAAGGTGCAGATCGGCGACTGAGCCGCCAGCCGCTCAGAGCTTGGCCGCCACCTCGACGGTGCCCTTCATCGACGGGTGCAGGCCGCAGATGTAGGCGATGTTGCCGGCCGCGTCGAACTTGAGCGTCGCGCTCTGGCCTTTCAGCATGACCTCGCTGCGCTGATTGCTTCCCGTGACGGTGATCTGGTGCGGCGTGTCGTCGCTGTTGGTCCACGTGACAGCCTGGCCGGCGCTGACCTTGATCGCGTTGGGGCCAAACGCGAAGTTGGCCACCATGACGTCGGCCGGTCCGGTCTTTGCCACGGCGACGGCCTGGCTCGGGAACTTGCCCTGCAACTTGGCCAGGTTGGTCAGGTACTCGTCCTTGGCGAACGGCAGGTGGCAGGTGTAGCAGGCCGTGAGGTTGGCCTTGTCGTTGGGCACGCCCGCCGGCGAGAACGACTGGTAGTTCCAGTCACCGTTGCGGATCGCGACAGGAATGTCCTCACCCCAGCCCTTCTTCTTCTGCTGCACGTTCACCGCCGCCAGCGTGCCCCTGACGAAACGGCCGTTGGCGTCCTTCAGCGGCACGCCGCTCGCATCGAGCTGTGCTGCGTACGCCGCGAGCACGATCACCGCCCCGTCGGGGATCGGTTTGCCTGCCCGCGCCGCCTCGACCACGTCGGGCGTGGTGTAGAACTCGCGGTACTGCTTGGAATCGGGTCGATCGACCGTGGCGTACAGCGTGCCCTTGGCCCAGTCGGCCGGGAACGCCACCTTGTTCGGCCCCGGCGCGACCAGCGCCTGCGCCACCGCGGCCACGCCGCCCGCCAGAGCCAACGCGCCGGCGCCAGTCCAGGCCAGCGCCTTGATTGCTTTGCTAATTTGAAATCTCCTCGCGGCGTTAGAGAGGCTGCAACGACCAGCGCTGCGCAGCCAAGCGCCGCCTGACTGCAGGCGGCGCAACCACGTCTTCGTCAGTCAGCGGCGAAGCAGTAGAAGAGGCCCGCGCCGCCGGTGCGCCGCAATGCGTCTTGGCTGCAGCCGACGGTGTTGTGCGACGAATTCCAGGACACGGCCCAGGCTTCCGGAGACAGGCCACGGCGGTCGAAGTGGCCTGTCATCGCCGAGCCGTCGCCATTCTTCTTCCATTCGCCGCAGGTCATCTCGGGCATGCCCGGTGCTGACGAGAACGCGTTGCCGTCGGCACGCGTGCCGGTCAGGATGTCGTGCATGTTTGGCGTGTCGCCCGCGCCATTGACCACCGCGCCCTTTTCGTTCAGCGCGGTCTGCTTTGTCAGGTTGTTGGCACCGTGAAGATGCTCAACGTCTTTGGCGACCAGCACGCCCTTGGCGTTGTACCAGGGGCCTTTGCCGATCCGATCGCGCGCGTTGACCACCGGGGTCGTCGACGTCCAGCCCGTGCTGAGGTAGGCACGCCAGGTGCGCGCGCCGGCACCTGCAGACGCAGCCAGCTTCTGGCAATGCGCGTCGGCGCCGCCCAGGCCGCCGAGATTGGCGCCATCGCCGAGTCCGACGCTGGTGACGAAGAATCCCATCGGGCCGGTCGAGGGCATCGACGCGCACGACGCGAGCAATACCGCGGCGGCGGCCGACGTCAGAGTAATGGCAAGGATGCGAGCAGTTCTTTGCATGGGCGAAGTCTCCTGGTTGGGGTAATCAGCGTACGCGCCAGCACCCGCTTCACTTCCTCAGGACTTTCCCGGGCGCGGCCGGCGCGGGCCTGTGCTGCGAGTGGTCGCCGCACCCGTGTCGCGCGGCGGCAGACCGGTGTGCTGGGTCAGCAGGCGACCTTTCCTGGCCACCACCGGCGTCGAGTTCTTGCGTCGCGCGCTTTGGTAGCTGCCGTCGGTGGTGGGCTGGAAACTGGGAATGAGGTGCTGCTTGCCGTTGCCGATCAGGTCGGCCCGGCCGAGATCCTTCAGCGCTTCACGCAGCAGCGGCCAGTTGTTGGCATCGTGGTAGCGCAGGAAGGCCTTGTGCAGGCGCCGGCGGCGTTCGCCGCGCACGGTGTCGACCTTCTCGCCGCGCGCGGCGTTGCGGCTGATGCCCTTCAAGGGGTTCAGGTCGGTGTGGTACATCGCCGTGGCCGTGGCCATCGGGCTGGGGTAGAAGGTCTGCACCTGGTCGGCCTTGAAGCCATTGCGCTTGAGCCAGAGCGCCAGGTTCATCATGTCCTCGTCGGTCGTGCCGGGGTGCGCGGCGATGAAGTACGGGATCAGGTACTGCTTCTTGCCGGCCTCGGCGCTGAACTTGTCGAACAGTTCCTTGAAGCGGTCATAAGTGCCGATCCCCGGCTTCATCATCTTCGAGAGCGGCCCGCCTTCGGTGTGCTCGGGCGCGATCTTCAGGTAGCCGCCGACATGGTGCGTCACGAGCTCCTTCACGTACTCGGGCGACTCCATCGCCAAGTCGTAGCGCAGGCCCGAACTGATCAGGATCTTCTTCACCCCGCGCAGCGCACGCGCGCGGCGGTACAGCTTGACCAGCGGGCCATGGTCGGTGTTGAGGTTCGGGCAGATGCCGGGGAAGACGCAACTCGGCTTGCGGCAGGCCGACTCGATGGCGGTGCTCTTGCAGCCGATGCGCCACATGTTGGCGGTCGGGCCGCCGAGGTCGCTGATGACGCCGGTGAAGCCCTTGACCTTGTCGCGGATGTCCTCGATCTCGCGCACGATCGAGTCTTCGCTGCGGCTCTGGATGATGCGGCCCTCGTGCTCCGTGATCGAGCAGAAGGTGCAGCCGCCGAAGCAGCCGCGCATGATGTTGACCGAGAAGCGGATCATTTCCCAGGCCGGGATCTTGGTCGCGGCATCAAAGCCGCCCTGCTCGTCGGCGTAGCTCGGATGCGGACTGCGCGCGTACGGCAGGTCGAACACCTGGTCCATCTCGGCCGTCGAGAGCGGAATCGGTGGCGGGTTGATCCAGACGTCACGCTGGCCATGGCGCTGCACCAGCGCGCGCGCGTTGCCGGGGTTGGTCTCGAGATGCAGCACGCGATTCGCATGCGCATAAAGCACCTTGTCGCTCTTGACCTGCTCGTAGGCCGGCAGGCGGATCACGGTCTTTTCGCGCGGCGGCATCTGCACCGCGCCGGTCTTGCGGCTGACCGGCATCGCGATCACGGCGGCCGCGGCCGGCGGCTCGCCACCCTCCTCGCGGGCGCAGGCCTGGCCCTGCGACGCCGCGGCCTCGGCCGTCGTCAGGTAGGGGTTGATGTGGTCGTCGATTCGACCCGGCATGTCCACATCGGTCGAGTCGATCTCGAAGAATCCTTGCGGCGCCTGCCCGGGCGCGGAGCGCACCATGAACGCGGTGCCGCGCACGTCGGTGATGTTGGCAATCGGCTCGCGCCGCGCCAGCCGGTGCGCGATCTCGACGATGGCGCGTTCGGCATTGCCATAGAGCAGCAGGTCGGCCTTGGCGTCGACGAGGATCGAGCGCCGCACCTTGTCCTGCCAATAGTCGTAATGCGCGATCCGGCGCAGGCTGGCCTCGATGCCACCGATGACGATCGGCACGTCGTTGAAGGCTTCCTTGCAGCGTTGCGCATAGACCAGCGACGCGCGGTCGGGCCGCTTGCCACCCTCGTCGCCCGGCGTGTAGGCATCGTCGCTGCGGATCTTGCGGTCCGCGGTGTAGCGGTTGATCATCGAATCCATGTTGCCGGCGGTGACGCCGAAGAACAGGTTCGGCTTGCCCAGCGCAGCAAAGGGCTCGGCCGATTGCCAATCGGGCTGCGCGATGATGCCGACGCGAAAGCCCTGCGCCTCGAGCGTGCGCCCGATCACGGCCATGCCGAAGCTCGGGTGGTCGACATAGGCATCGCCGGTGACGATGATCACGTCGCACGAGTCCCAGCCCAGCGCCTGCATCTCGGTGCGGCTCATCGGCAGGAACGGCGCAATGCCGAAGCGCTTGGCCCAGAACGGACGGTAGGCATTGAGCGCCTTGACGGGCGCGGGACGGGTGGCTAGGGCGGTCGACACACCCCTATTGTCCCCGCACCGAGCGCAAGACCTCGTCCGGTGTGGGGCCGGGCCTCTAAACTGCGCGACCCGCCACGACGAGCCTGCCCCATGCCAGACGCCGACAAGACCGCCGCCCCCGACGACGCCAAGAAGAACCGCGAGCGCGACGAGGTCGAGAAGCGCCTGGCACAGTCGCCAACGCTGTCCAGCGGCAGCGTGACGCTCGCCGACGGTCGGCGGCTGGAGTACCAGGCCAGCTGCGAGTTCCTGCCCGTGATGCACGGGGGTCACGGCGCCGAACGCAACGACCCGCAAGCCGCGGTGTTCACGACCGCCTACACGTTGTCGGGCGTGGCGCCGGCCGCGCGTCCGGTTTGCTTTGCCTTCAATGGCGGCCCGGGCTCGGCCTCGGTGTGGCTGCACCTGGGGGCCCTGGGCCCCAAGCGCGTGGTGGTGCCCGACGACGGCACGATGCCCGCGCCGCCCTTTGCCGTCAGCGACAACCCGCTGACCTGGCTGGCGCATTTCGACCTGGTGTTCATCGACCCGCCCCACACTGGCTGGTCGATTGCCGCCGGCGATGAGGCGCGCAAGAAACTGTTCTCGGTCGACGGCGACGTGGCCGCGCTGGCCGAGGTCGTGCGCAGCTGGCTGACGCGCCACAAGCGCTGGGGCTCGAAGGTCTACCTGGCCGGTGAAAGCTACGGCACCACGCGCGGCGCGGCCCTGGCCGACGCGCTGCAGAACGAACGCGTGGCACTCGCCGGCCTGATCCTGGTGTCGTGTGCGATGGACCTGCAAAGCATCGTCTTCGCGCCGCGCAACGACCTGCCCTATGCCCTGTTCCTGCCGGCGTTTGCCGGCGTCGCGCAGTACCACGGCCGCTTGAAGGGCGCAGCGGCCGCCTCGCCGCAGGCCGCGTGGGCCGCCGCAGAGGCCTTCGTCGCCGACGACTACCTGCGCGCCTTGCATGCCGGCGCGCGCCTCTCGGCCAGCCAGCGGCGCCATATCGCCAAGCGCGTGGCCGACCTGACCGGCCTGCCCGCGGCCCTCGTGGACGAGAAGAACCTGCGCATCGACAACCAGACCTTCTTCTTCGATCTGTTGCGCAACGCCAGTCGCATCGTCGGCCGCCTGGACGCGCGATCGACCGGGCCGATGGCCGCCAGCCGCACACGCGAGTGGGAATTCGACCCCGGCATCGAGGCCGTGTCAGCGCCGTTCAACATGGCCGCGCTGGCCTACTTCGGCGAACAGCTCGGCCTGAGCACGCAGGACCGCTACGAAATGCTGTCGATGGAGGTGAACAAGGGCTGGAACTGGAGCCGCGGCGAAGCCAAGGGCAACGCCTTCGCCTCGACCAGCGACGATCTGTCGCGCGCGCTGCGACGCAATCCGCATCTGCGCGTGTTGGCGGCCAGCGGCCGCTACGACCTGGGCACGCCCTACAGCGCCAGCGACTGGTCGCTGGCGCAACTCGACGCGCCCGCCGACGTGCTCAAGCGGGTCGAGCATCACTATTACGACGCCGGCCACATGATGTACACGCGCGAAGCCGACCTGGTGAAACTCGAACGCGATCTCGCCAGCTGGCTGGCCGCTGTCTAGGCGTCGCGCACGTCCGCCACCGGTTGGGCGCCGAAGTCGGCGCGGCGCAGGTAGGCAACCACCTTGGCCGCCGCGGCGGCCGGGCTGTCGAGGTGACCGCCCGACTTCATCTGCACAAAGGCGCCGTGATCGGGGAAGCCGCCGGGGTCGGCGCCGCGCAGCTGCACCTGCATATCGGTGTCGATGATGCCCGGCGCCAGCGCGACCACGCGCGCGCCGTGCTCCAGCAGCGCCTCTTCGAGCGCCTGCGCGCGCGCCAGGTGGTCCAGACCGGCCTTGACGGCACAGTAGGGTCCCTGCGCCGCCATCGCGCGCCGGCCCAGGCCCGAGGAGATGTGCAGCACGCGCTTGTCGGCCGACCAGTCGCGTGTGGCGCGCAGGAAGGCCGCGCTGAGCAGCAGCGGCGCCTCGAGCCCGACGCGCACCGCGGCCGACAGCGCCGCGGCATCGGCATCACGCAGCGGCATCGGGTCGACCAGCATGGCGGCGTTGTTGATCAGGGCGGCGCTGGCGAACCGATGGGCGTCCAGCCCCTCGAGCCAGGCCTGCAAGCGCGCCGCGACCGGCGCCGGATCGGCCAGGTCGCAGGCCCATTGCTCCAGCCCCGCCGGTGCCTGCGGCGACTTGCGCGACAGCCCGAGCACGAGGTGGCCCGGCTGCAGCAACTGCTCGGCGATGGCGCGTCCGAGGCCGCGCGAGGCGCCGGTGACGATGAAGAGATGTTCTTCGAGGTGCTCATGGCGCGCAAGGATACGCGCGCGGGCTGGCCTCAGGCGGCGACGACGATCGGGAAGCGTGCCTGCAGGCCGTCGCTGCCGGGCGCGAACGCCACGGTCAGTGCGGCGCGGTCCTCGTCGCTGCGCAGATGGCGCCAGAGGCCATCGCGCGCGTTGCCGGCATCGCCCTGCACGTAGAGCTGCGTCGTCAGCAACTCGTGCACCCCGAGCTTGACCTTGACGTGGATGTGCGGCGCGCGCCCGCCGTAGGCCACCGGACGGATGGTGCGGAAGCGGTAGCGGCCCTCGTTGTCGACCGCGACGCGGCCGAAACCCTGGAACGAACGATCGGCGCGGCCGCCGTCGCCCGGGTGGTGGTAGCGCCCCTGATGGTCGCATTGCCAGATCTCGACCGACGCGCCGCGCACCGGCCGGCCTTCCACGTCCGTGACCACACCGTCGACCCAGGCCGGCTGGCCCTGCGCATAGCGCAGCGCGCCGTTGGCCAGCAGGTCGGCGTCGCTGTCGGCCGGCATCTCGACCGGATAGAACGGGCCTTCGGTCTGCGCCGGCGTCAGGCGCCGGGCCCGGCCCTGCGCCCACACACGCAGATGCACGGCCGGTGCGGCAATCAGGGCGGCGCCGGCGGCCAGCACCAGGCTGCGGCGGCGAGACAGTGGGATCGGTATCGTGGGCATCGTCGTCCTCGTAAGCAGGTCAGAACGGCACGGCACTGGAAAAGTTCAACGGCCGGCCGTCGTGTGGATGCGGCAGGGTCAGCGCGCAGGCATGCAGCATCAGGCGCGGCGCGGCCCGTGTGGGCGCGTACAGGGCGTCGCCCAGGATCGGGTGCCCGATGGCCAGCAGGTGCACGCGCAGCTGGTGCGAGCGCCCGGTGCGCGGCTCGAGCGCCAGGCGCGTGGTGCGTGCCGACGCGTCACGCGCCAGCACACGCCAATGCGTCTGCGACGGTTTGCCATGCGGCATGTCGACCCGTTGGCGTGGCCGGTTCGGCCAGTCGGCCGACAATGGCAGTTCGATGCAGCCGTGGTCGTCTGCGAGCAGCCCATCGACCACCGCGGTGTAGCGCTTGGTGACGTGGCGCTCGGCGAAGGCCTGGCTGATGCGCCGTTGCGCGGCCTCGCCGCGCGCGAACACCAGCAAGCCCGAAGTGGCCTGATCGAGCCGGTGCACGATCAATGCATCGGCATACTGCGCCTGGACACGCGCGGACACGCAATCCTGGCGGTCCGCGCCGCGGCCCGGCACGGCCAGCAGGCCGGCGGGTTTGTCGACGATCACGATCGAATCGTCGGCGTAGACCACGGGCACGCCTTCAGGCAGGGGCACCGGCACGCCGTCCGGCATCGGCGCGGGGCTAAGGGGTGGGCTCGGGCGGTGCGGGCTGCACATCGGTCGGCGCGCCATCGGCCGGGGCGTCGGACTCCGGTTCACCGTCGGGGCGCGGATTCGACTTCTTCTGGCGCTTCTCTTCCTGCTTGCGTCTCTTGGCCAGCTCGCGCTGGC
Source organism: uncultured beta proteobacterium (assembly GCA_963740395.1). Taxonomy (GTDB): domain Bacteria; phylum Pseudomonadota; class Gammaproteobacteria; order Burkholderiales; family Burkholderiaceae_C; genus CADEEN01. Next base: position 108,393 of record CAVUEP010000092.1, on the reverse strand, counting down.
GTTTCTCGTAGGAGTAGTTCGGGGTGGCCACGGCGCTCCTTCGGCGGGTTCTGCGGCTGAGGGCAGTTGATAGCCGCAGCATACCCGCTGCGCCATGCAGGGCGGTGGCGACCGCGTTCATACGCGGTTCACGGGGCTCGTCGACAATCGCGGCCCATGACACGCTTCCACCGCCTTGCACGCGCCGCGTGCGCCGCCTGCCTGGGCGGCCTGTTGGCCACGCCGCTGCAGGCCCAGACACCATCACCCCCCGAGCCCGCCGCGTCGGCACCGCAGCGCGTCGACGTGACCGGCAACCGCCCTGGCGAGACCGAACAGCGCCGCCAGGCCACCGCCGCCAAGATCATCATCGGCCGCGACGAGATCGATCGCTTCGGCGACAGCACCACCAGCGAAGTCCTGAAGCGCCTGCCCGGCATCACGATGCCCGGCCCCGGTGGACGCGGCGGCGGGCCGCGCATGCGCGGCATGGCCGGCGGCTACACGCAGATCCTGCTCGACGGCGAACGCGTGCCGCCCGGGTTCTCGATCGACTCGATTTCACCTGAGCAGATCGAGCGCATCGAGATCCTGCGCGCGCCGACCGCCGAGACCGGCGCGCGGGCGATTGCCGGCAGCATCAACATCGTGCATGCGCGAGGGCTTTCGCAAGCGACTCAACGACCTGCGCGTCGGCACCGGTCTCGAGAACGGCAACTGGTCGCCGGGCCTGAACTGGACCCGCAACGACACCCTGGGCGACTGGATCTACAACCTGTCGCTGTCGTCGTTCCGCCGCGTGCAGGACAACGCCAACAGCAGCCTGCGCCGCGACGAAGACATTGCCAGCGGCGACACCACGCTGTTGCGCGAAGGCACCTTCACGTCGCGCGACACCCGCTCGGGGGTGCACACCACCGGGCGGCTGCAATGGCGCAACGAGCAGGGCATGAGCGCCCTGCTGCAGCCGCTGCTGATCCATTCCGAGGGCGACAACCGCAACGCGGGCACGCAGACCGACCTCATCGGCGACCCGGGCAACCCACCGGGCTTCGCAAGCAGCCAGACCCAGAGCAGCGGGCGCTTCACGCTGTTGCGTCTGAACGGCCAGTTCAATCACCGGCTGGGCACCAACGCGCGCCTGGAGTGGCGCTTTGGCCTGGGCGACGGCCATTGGCGCAACGCGTCGTTGCGCGACGAGTTCGACGCCGCGGGTGCGCCGAGCCGCCGCGTCGACGACCGCACCGACAACCGCGACCGCAATGCCACGCTGAGCCTGAAGGCCTCGAGCACGCTCGACGCCGGCCACAGCCTGGTCGGCGGCATGGAGCTCGAACGCAATCGACGCGTCGAAGGCCGCACGACGCTGTGGGACGGCGTGCCGCAGCTGACCGAATTCGGCGACAACCTGACGGCCTCATCGCGGCGCTACGCGCTCTACGCGCAGGACGAGTGGAGCATCACGCCGCAATGGGCGGCGCATGCCGGCCTGCGCATCGAGGGCATCACAACCGAAGGCGAAGGCGCCAACGATGCGGTCGAGCGCAACCACAGTCGCGTGGTCACGCCCCTGCTGCACGCCGTGTGGCGCCCCGACCCGAAGAGCCGCGACCAGGTGCGCGCCAGCCTGACGCGCAGCTATCGCAGCCCGAACCTGAACCAGCTGATCGGTCGGCCGGGCCTGAACAACGTGGACCCTGCGCCAGGCGCCAACACCGAACTCACGGCCGACAGCGCCGGCAATCCCTTGCTGCGGCCCGAGGTGGCCATCGGCATCGACCTCGCGCTCGAGCGCTACCTGGCCGAAGGCGGCGTGCTCAGCGCCAATCTGTTCCACCGCCGCATCGGCGACCTGATCCGCAATGTGGTGGCGCTGGAGTCCGTGAGCTGGTCGCCCGGCGCGCCGCGCTATGTGTCGCGGCCGCAGAACATCGGCGACGCGGTCATCGCAGGGCATCGAGCTCGAAGCCAAGTTCCGCCTCGACCAGCTCGTGACCGAGGCGCCGCGTGTGGACCTGCGCGCCAACATGAGCCTGTTCCGCTCGCGCGTCCAGGGCATTCCCGGCCCCGACAACCGCGCTCGCCGAGCAGCCCGGCGGCACCCTGAACTTCGGCGCCGACTACCGCCTGCGCGGCCTGCCGCTCACGCTCGGCGGCAACGTCAACCACACGCCCGGCTACGACATCCGCCTGGACGTCAACCGCTGGGCCGTGAACCCGGACAAGACCGTCGTCGACGCCTACGCGCTGTGGGCCTTCAATCCGAGTCTGCAGTTGCGGCTGTCGCTGGGCAATGCGCTGGCGCAGGACTACCTGACGCAGACGCGCGTCGAGTCCAACGGGCAGCGCCAGACCATCGCCAGCAACGCGCGCTCCTACGTCAACTGGCAGGCCCGCGTCGAGATGAAGCTCTGAGGAGCGCCCAGCGGCCATGTGCGCGAATTACCACCCCGTCACCGCACAGGATCGCCTGGTCGAGTACTTCGGCGTCGAGCGGCCGATCGACGCCATTCCGCCCGACCTCTATCCCGGCGGTCTGGCGCCATTCATCCTGCGCGAGCGCGACCGCGTCGAGTTGGCGCGCGATGTGCGCATGGGCCTGTTCGGCCTCTTGCCGCACTGGGCCAAGGACCTGGCGTTCGGCCGGCGCACCTACAACGCGCGCAGCGAGACCGTGGCCGAGAAGCCGAGCTTTCGCGACGCCTGGCGCCAGGGCCGGCGCTGCGTCATCCCGGCCGAGGCGGTCTACGAGCCGAACTGGGAAAGTGGCAAGGCGGTGCGCTGGCGCGTCTCGCGCAAGGACGGCCGGCCGATGGGGCTGGCGGGCCTGTGGGGCTGGTGGCGCGGGCCCGATGGGCGCGAGTGGCTGAGCTTCACGATGCTGACGATCAACGCCGACGAGCACCCCGTCTTCAACCGCTTGCACCGCGCGGGCGAGGAGAAGCGCATGGTCGTGATCCTCGACGAGGCCGACTACGACGCCTGGCTCGAAGCGCCAGCGGCGCGCCTGCGCGACTTCCTCAAGCCCTATCCCGCCGAACGCCTGCACGCCGAGCCGGCGCCGCGACGCTGAATCCACAGGAGACCCGCAATGAGGATCAATGGGCAATGCTTCGGGCCTTGGCCCGCATTCGTGCGAGTGCAAGTGTCGCAACCGATCGGAACCGCCGCATGACCGCCGACCATCTCGCCTGGTGGGCCACCGGGACCACGGTGGCGCTGCTCGTCGCATACGAAGTGGCCAGCACCTGGATCCAGCAGCGCGATGACGCGCCATCGGCGCGCAGCGAGCATGCCGGGTTGCGCGAGGCCTGGTTTGTCGCGGTGTCGCAATACAGGGGCTCGGAGATCCTGGCCGTGCAGACACTGCGCAACTCGTTGATGTCAACCACCATGACGGCCTCCACCGCCGCGCTCGGTCTGGTTGCATCGCTGACGCTGGCGGTACCGACGCTGGCGCGGACGGCGACCACGTCGGTGTCGCCGCGCCTGGTGCTCGAGCTGATGCTGATCGCATTGTTGTTTGCGTCGCTGGTGGCATCAGCGATGTCGATCCGCTACTTCAGCCATGCCGGCTTCATCTGCGGCATGCCCACCGATTCACCCATCCGCCAGCAATGGGCGGCGCGCGGCTCGGCCTACGTGCGGCGTGGCGGCGTGCTCTACGGCTGGGGCCTGCGCCAACTGGTGCTGGTGGCGCCGATCCTGGCTGCCATGCTGCACCCGCTGGCCGGCCCGCCCGCGGCGCTGGCCGTGATCGGCGTGTTGCTGGCCCTCGGCGCGTGGTGAACTGAGCAGCGCGCGCCGCGCGGGCGACGGCCGGCAAAAAGCAAAGGGCCATCTCTCGATGGCCCTGCTTCCGGACCCAGCAAGCTGGGACCGTGTTCGACGCCGGTTACGGGTTCCGGGATCCGCCCAATCGTGCGGTCGGTTTTTCGCCTCAGTGGGGTGCATTGTGCGCGCCGTGCCAAGACGCGATCGTGGGAACAGCGCCCGGAATCCGGGCCAGTTCGGCTACCCTTCTGGCCCTTTGCAGTGGAGTGGCAGTTTGTTCACCTGGTTCGAGAGCCTGGTTCACCCCTACCCGGATGCGGCCCCCGCGACGCCGCCCAAGGGCTTCATGGCCTTCCTGTGGTCGTGCACCGAGGGCACGCGCGGCTACATCGCGGCGATGACGTTCTTCACGGCGCTGATCGGCGCCTTCGAGGCCCTGCTGTTCGCGATGATGGGCAGCATCATCGACTGGCTGGCCGATGTCGCGCCGGCGCAGTTGTGGGTGCGGGAAAAGCACACGCTGGCGCTTGCTGGCCGGCGTGCTGGTGGCCAGCATCGGCCTGGCCGCATTGCAGTCGATGGTCAAGCAGCAAACGCTGGCGGGCAACTTCCCGATGCGCCTGCGCTGGAACTTCCACCGCCTGATGCTGGCGCAGAGCCTGACCTTCTACCAGGACGAATTCGCCGGCCGCATCGCCACCAAGGTCATGCAGTCCGCGCTGGCGGTGCGCGACTGCTGGATGATCGTGGCCGACATCATGGTCTACGTGGTGATCTATTTCGTCACCATGGCCGCCATCCTCGGCGGCTTCAACGCCTGGACGCTGGTGCCGTTCGCGCTCTGGCTCGGCCTGTACCTGGTCTCGATGCGCTACTTCGTGCCGCGCCTGGGTCGGCTGGCGCAACAGCAGGCCGACGCGCGCTCGCTCATGACCGGGCGCATCACCGACGCCTACACCAACATCGCCACCGTCAAGCTGTTCTCGCACTCTAAGCGCGAGGCCGGCTACGCCCGCTCGGCGATGCAGGAGTTCCTGCTCACGGTGCACCGCCAGATGCGGCTGGTGAGCGGCTTCGAGATCGTCAACCAACTGTTGTCGGTGATCCTGATCGCCAGCACCGCCGGCGTGGTGCTGGCGTTGTGGATGCGCGGTGATGTCGGCGTCGGCGCCGTCGCCGCGGCCACGGCGATGGCGCTGCGCCTGAACGGCATCTCGCACTGGGTGATGTGGGAGATGGCCAGCCTGTTCGAGCATATCGGCACGGTGCAGGACGGCATCAACACCCTGTCGCAGCAGCGCCTGGTGGTCGATCGCGCCGACGCGGTGCCGCTGCGGGTCACGCGGGGCGAGGTGCGATTCGAGAACGTCGGCTTTGCCTACAACGCCAATCGACACGTGATCGACGATCTCTCGCTCGTGATCAGCCCGGGCGAGAAGATCGGCCTCGTGGGCCGCTCGGGTGCGGGCAAGAGCACGGTGGTCAACCTGCTGCTGCGCTTCTACGACATCCAGCAGGGCCGCGTGCTGATCGACGGCCAGGACATCGCAGGCGTGACGCAGGAAAGCCTGCGCGCGCAGGTCGGCATGGTCACGCAGGACACCTCGCTGCTGCACCGCTCGGTGCGCGACAACATCGTCTACGGCCGCCCCGACGCCGACGACGCGCAGATGGTCGCCGCCGCCCAGCGCGCCGAAGCGCATGAGTTCATCCAGACCCTGGTCGACGGCAAGGGCCGCACCGGCTACGACGCCCATGTCGGCGAGCGCGGCGTGAAACTCTCGGGCGGACAGCGCCAGCGCATCGCGATCGCGCGCGTGATGCTCAAGGACGCGCCGATCCTGTTGCTCGACGAAGCCACCAGTGCCCTGGACAGCGAGGTCGAAGTCGCGATCCAGCAGAGCCTGTACCGGCTGATGGAAGGCAAGACCGTGGTCGCGATCGCACACCGGCTGTCAACCATCGCCGCCATGGACCGCCTGGTCGTGATGGACCATGGCCGCATCGTCGAGGAAGGCACCCACGCCAGCCTGCTGGCGCAGGGCGGCATCTACGCGCGCCTGTGGGCGCACCAGAGCGGCGGCTTCCTCGGCGAGGAGAAGGACGAAGAGGCTCTCGCCCCAAGCGCGACTTGATTCAAGGATCCATGCTGGCGCCGCTGGTGTGCGCCGACCGGTGCTTATGATCCGTCGCACCTGCCACACCGAGCGCCCCGCATGAACCGACCCGCCCGCACGCTGTTGCGCATCTTCGTCACCGGCGCCTTGGCCGCCCTGCCGCTGGTTGCCACGCTGCTGATCTTCGTCTGGGCCGCCCAGTTGCTGGTTCACTGGCTCGGCCCAGACAGCGTCGTCGGCCGACTGATGGTGTCGATCGGCCTGGGTGTCGGCGGCTCCGAAGTCGTCGGCTACGCGCTGGGGGTGGCCATCGTGGCAGGGCTGATCTTCGGTCTGGGCCTGCTGGTCGAGGGCGGCCTGCAGCGTGGCCTGGCCGCGATGCTGGATGCGCTCGTCAGCCGCATCCCCCTGGTGCGCAGCGTCTACGACCTGCTGCGCAAGCTGGTCGCGCTGTTCTCCCACAGCGACGCACAAGGCGACGGCCTGCGCTCGATGAGCGCCGTGTGGTGCCATTTCGGCGGCCCGAGCGAACAGGGCAGCAGCGCCGCGCTGGCCCTCTTGGGCAGCGATGTGCCGGTGCTCGTCAACGGCCAACGCTGCCTGGCGGTGCTGATTCCGACCGCACCGGTGCCGGTGGGTGGCGGCCTGCTGTACGTGCCCGAACACTGGATCACGCGCGCCGACATCGGCGTCGAGGCCGTGACGAGCATCTATGTCTCGATGGGCCTGACCTCGCCGCAGCACCTGCCGCGCGCCGACGCCGTGCCGATCGCGAGCCCCGCGCAGTCCACGGACTGAGCCGCCGACCTGGGCAATGCCGCGGCTGCGCTGCGCCTATGCCGGGATGCGCCGCGCGCCCCAGGCCAGCAACAGGGCACCGACCACCACGACCGCCAGGCCCCAGCTCAGCGAGCTGGCCTGCGCGATGCCGCCCACCAGGGGCGGGCCGGCGACCATGCCGAGGTAGCCGATCGACGACACCGCGGCGATCGCCGGCGCCGGCGCGACGCCGGGCACCTTGGTGGCGGCGATGAAGAGGATCGGCACCACGTTGGCAAACCCGACACCCACCAACGCCAGGCCGATCAACGCGACCCACGGGTCCTGCACCAGCAGCAGCGTGGCCATGGCCAGGGCCGAGAGGCCGCTGCTGCCGGCCAGCAAACGCTGCGCGCTGACATGCGTGCGCAAGGCGTCGCCGCCAAAGCGCGTGGCCGCCATGGCGCCGGAAAAGCTGGCAAAACCGAGCGCCGCGAAGGCCGGTACCGCACCGGCCTCCTCCTGCATGTAGAGCACGCTCCAGTCGTAGATCGCCGCCTCGGCCAGCAGGCCCACCGCCGCCAACCCGCCCAGCACGGCCAGCGCGCCGCGTGGCAGGCGGTAGCCAGCCACCGGCGCCGCGCCGGCGGCATGCGTGGGCAACATGTAGGCGCTGGCGGCTGCGGCCAATGAAGCCGCCGCGGCGCCCGCGGCCGCCAGTTGCACCGTGGCAGCCACCTCCGCGCTGATCAGCAGCGCACCGAGTGCTGCGCCAGCCATGCCGCCCAGGCTGAACATGCCGTGAAAGCCGCTCATCACCTTCTTGCCGCTGACCGCTTCGAGCACGCTGCCCTCGGCATTGATCGCGACGTCGAACAGCGCGAAGGCGCCCCCGATCAGCAGCACCAGCGCGATCAACGCCGGATAGCCCGTCGGCCACAGCACGGCGGCCAGGCCCGCCGACATCAGCATCCCAGCCACGAATGCCACCGCGCGGGCACCGAAATGCGCGATGACACGGCCCGCGATCGTCAGGCACAGCACCGCGCCCACGGCCAGGGCCAGCAGCGCCAGCGACAGCGCACCTGCGTCCAGGCCGTAATGCGCCTTGACCGACGGGATGTGCACGCCCCAGACGCCGCTGAGGAAACCGAACAACAGGAACAGTCCGCGCGTGGCCCAGCGCGCCACGCGCAGGCGCGTCGCGCCCAGTTGGCCCGGCGCAAGCGGCGGGTCGATCATGGCGCGCGCGAGGTCATCAGGCCCACACGCTGCGCACGACCGACGCCAGCGCCACCACCAGCGGGTCGCTGGCGCGCTCGGTGGTGCTGCTGAAGTAGAGCTGGGCATCGACGCGGGCATGGCCCCAGACCACCCAGTCGCCGGCCTCGACGCCGGGCAGTGCCACCTCCTCGCGCAGCAGGGCGCAACCGGTGCCGGCACGCACCAGCGTGTCCAGGCCGGTGGTGTCTTCGCTGCGCAGCACGATGTTGGGCGCCAGGCCCTGCTGTTCGAACAGGCCGCGCAGCATCTGGTGGATATGCGAGTCGACCGCGCCGTCGATCCAGGGCAGGCCAGAGAGCGTGCGCCAGCCGCCGCGCTGCATCTCGGACGCCAGGCGTGTCGGCAGGGCCACGCGGTAGCAGACCGAACGCAGCGCCTGCCATTGCAGGTCGCGCGGCGGGTTGACGCCGATCGAGAACGCCGCGCTCAAGGCGCCACCGCGCAGCTGATCGAACAGCTGACCGACGGTCTGGCTGCGCGTGCGCAACTCCACCAGCGGCAGGTCGCGTTGCACGCCGCGCGCGAGCTCGCCCACGCGCAGGAACTCCGGTGGCTCACCCGGCATGCCGATGTCGAGGCTGCCGGTCAAGCTCGCCCTGCATCTGACGCGCCGCGCCCTGCAGCTCGCTGCCCGCAGCCAGCAGGGCCTCGGCCTGCGGCAGCAACATCTCACCCGCGCGCGTCAGCGACATGCGCCCGCCGCCGCGGTCGAACAACGCCACGCCCAGGCTGTTCTCCAGGCCCTTGATCTGCGCCGTGACCGCCGGCTGCGTGACGCACAGGGCATCGGCGGCGCGGGTCACGTTGCCCACATGGGCGACGGTGACGAAGGCGCGAACCTGGTACAGCTCCATGGGCGCCTAGCTTAGGGCCTGTTCACACTACACACAGCAGTGCGAACGGGTTGATTGGGGCGCAGAGCAAGGCGCGGCACGCAGCCCGGACTCGCGTCCGGGCAAGGGCCGCAACGCCGCGCTGCGCCTCAAGCAGCCCGTTCCCTTCGGGTGGCAACCAGAAAGGCCGTGCGCGGCGTTGCCAATCCTCGCCGGGGGCCCGGCCCCGGCTGCGGTTGCCGCCTTGCCCACGGCCTTTCTGGTTGCAACGCATCTGCCGTGTGTAGCGTGAACAGGCCCTGGCCGGCGCCGTCGCGGGTCAGGCAGCGAACAAGCGAACCTGCGACGGCTCCAGGCCCAGATTGACCGCGCTGCCGACCGGGAACTTGCTCAGGCCGGCGTGGTGCGCCTGGTCGACCGCCAGCGTTGTGGGCGCCGACGCGGACGCGGTAGCGCGTGAACTCGCCGAGGAACTCGCTGGCCTCGACCGTGCCCGGCATCCAGACGAAGCGCGCGTCGCGCGCGGCATCGGCGACCTCGACGCGCAGCGAATGCGGCCGGAAGCTGAGCATCAGACTGCGTCGCGGGTGTGCGTCGGGCATCGCCGCGTGCAGCGGGAAGTGCACGTCGCCGACGCCGTCGACGTCCAGCGTCAGCGCTCGCCGCGGCGCGAGCGCACGCGCCCGGGCAGCAGGTTCATGGTGCCGACGAAGCCGGCGACGAAGGGGTTCGACCGGGTCGTCGTACAGCGTCGACGGCGTGCCGACCTGCTGCACCACGCCCTTGTCGAGCACGGCCATGCGGTCGGCGGTGGTCATCGCCTCTTCCTGGTCGTGGGTGACGAAGATCGTCGTCATGCCCAGCCGGCGCTGCAGCGCCAGCAGCTCCTGGCGCATCTGCACGCGCAGCGTCTTGTCCAGGTTGGACAGCGGCTCGTCGAGCAGCAGCACCTGCGGCTCGATGACGATGGTGCGCGCCAGCGCCACGCGCTGCTGCTGGCCGCCCGAGAGCTGGTTCGGCCGGCGCTGCGGCGTAGCCCGCCAGGCCGACCAGTCTCGAGCGCGGCGCCGACCTTCGCTCTTCAGCGTCGGCCTTGTCGACCTTGCGCTCGACCAGGCCGAAGGCCACGTTGTCCCACACCGTCAGGTGCGGCCACAGCGCGTAGCTCTGGAACACCATGCCGATGTTGCGCTGCCAGGGCGGCGGCGCGCGTGATGTCGACGCCGTCGATCAGCACCTCGCCCTGCTGGTGCGGTTGAAGCCGGCGATCAGCCGCAGCAGCGTCGATCTTGCCCGAACCCGAGGGCCCGAGCAGCGCGAAGAACTCGCCGGGCTCGATGTCGAGGTTGACGTCCTTCAGCACCTCGGTCGTGCCGTAGGACAGCCGCACGTTGCGGCATTGCACGCTGACTTTTTTCATCGTGGTCCTCAGGTTCTGGCGGCCGCGGCCGGTCGGCAGCGGCGGCAGCGTCTCGTCGACCGGCCGCGCCGTGAGGCGGCTGCCGGTGCGCTCGACCACCAGGTGCGACAGGTAGGTGCCGATGCGCCACCACGACGATCGCCAGCACGCCCAGCGCCGCGCCGGGGCCGCGCCCGGCGATGCTCTGCATGTACAGGTAGATGCCGTAGCTCATCGGCGCCTGCGATTCGGCCGAGGTCAGCAGGATCGTCGCCGACAGCTCGACCGCCGCGGTGATGAAGCTGGTGACGAAGCCGGCCAGGATGCCGCCGGCCATCAGCGGCACCACGACGCGCCGGATCGTGCGCATCTTGGTCGCGCCCAGGCTCTCGGCCGCCTCCTCGAGCGACACATGCACCTGCTGCAGCGCCGCCACGCAGGAGCGCAGCGCATAGGGCAGGCGGCGCACCGCGTAGGCCAGCATGATCATGACCCAGGTGCCGGTCAGCAGCATCTCGGTGCCCGGCACCATGCACGCCCTTGTACAGGCGCAGGAAGCCGATCGCCAGCACGATGCCCGGCACCGCCAGCGACGCGGTGGCGATCCAGTCCAGCCACTGCCGCGCCGGCAGCTTGGTGCGCAGGATCAGGTAGGCGATGGTCACGCCGAGCACCACGTCGATGCCGGCGGCCAGGCCGCAGTACAGCAGCGTGTTCTTGATCATGCCGCTCGAGTCCTGGAACACGGTGGCGTAGTGCGCCAGCGTGTAGGCGTCGGGCAGCGGCGAGAAGCTCCAGACCGAGGCGAAGCGACAGCAGCAGCACGCCGATGTGCGGCGACAGCGTGATCAGCAGCACGAGGCCGATCCAGGCGTAGGCCAGCAACGAGCGCCAGCGGCGACAGCGTGCGGCGCTGCAGGCTGCGTGCCGCCCTTCTGGATGCGTCGAGTAGTCGCGGCCCTTGAGCGCGCGCGCCGACAGCGCCATCGCGGCGATCGAGAACACGATCATGATCACGCTGATGACGTAGCCCAGCGGGTCTTCGAGCCCGACCTGGGTGATGCGCAGGTAGGCCTGCGGCGCCAGCAGGTTGGTCTGGCCCATCACCAGCGGCGTGCCCAGGTCGTCGAAGACCTTGACGAAGACCAGCGAGGCGCCGGCCACGAAGCCCGGCAGCGCCGAGCGGGAAGATCACGCGCCAGAACAGCCGCCAGCCGCGGCAGCCCAGGTTCAGCGCCGCCTCTTCCATCGCGCCGTCGATGTTGCGCAGCGCCACCGTCAGGTTCATCAGGATGAACGGGAAGTAGTGGATGGACTCGACGAAGATGACGCCGTTCAGGCCTTCCATGATCGGCAGCGTGAAGCCGAAGTACTCGTTGCAGCAGCAGGTTGAGCGAGCCCGAGCGGCCGAAGATCAGCTGCAGCGCCACCGCGCCGACGAAGGGCGGCATGATCAGCGGCAGCACGCCCAGGGTCTGGATCAGGATCGCGCCGCGGAACTCGAAGCGCACCGTGAAGTAGGCCAGCGGCACCGCGATCAGCGCCGCGAACAGCGGCCGACATCACCGCCACGTACAGGCTGTTGAAGAAGGCCTCGCGCATCAGGCCCTGCGCGAAGAAGGCCTCGAAGTGGCCGAGCGTCAGGCTGCCGTCGGCCTCGACGAAGGCGGTGAAGAACACGCGCGCCACCGGCAGCACCAGGAACAGCAGCAGGAAGGCCAGCACCAGCGCCGCCGGCCAGCCAGACGCCGGGCCGCAGCCCGCGGCGCCGCAGCGGCCGGCGCGAGCGTCAGCGGCTGCGACATGGCGGTCAGCGCGGCTGGCGGTCAGCGTGGCCATGCCGAGCGCCTGCTCGGCCAGCGTCCGTGGCACGCTCGTAGTTGCCGCGCGCGCTGCGTGTTCCAGCGGTCTTCCAGGCCGGTGACCTGCTTGTTGACCGCGGCGTCCTTCTTGTTCGGCGGTGAACAGCGCCAGGAACTCCTTGTCGCCCGCCATGCCGCTGCCGACCACCGGCGAGAAGGCCAGGTCGCGCGCCTGCTTGAGCAGCGCGGCGGCCTTGGCGTTGGGCTTCTTCGCCAGCGCGGCTTCGGCGGCGTGGATGGCCTTGGTCGCGGCCTGCAGTTCCTTCAGGCGGAAGGTGATGGTCTGGTCGAACATCGCCGAGACCACGTTGTAGCGCGACTCGGACAGGTCGGAGTCGAACTGCACCTTGGCGCGCTTGGCGATCTCGAACGGGTTCGGGTAGCCGGCCGGCACCTTGCCGCCCATCGGCCGCGGGCGGCAGGATCGGCAGGCGCGAGATCTTCGGGTCGAGCAGCAGCTGCTGGCCTTCGGTGCGACACGCGTGTAGCGGATGAACTTCTTGCGCCTCGGCCGGCGTTCTTGCCGCCGGTGACGAGGCCGATGTTGGCCGGCACCACCGCGGTCACGTCGGGGTAGGCGAACTCGACCGGGAAGCCCGAGTACTTGCCGGCCAGGCCGAAGAAGTCGATCACCAGGCCGATGCCGAACTGGCCGTTGTTGACGCCGTCGGGCACGCCGAAGCTGCGCTCGGTGATGGCGGCGCTGTTGCCGGCGATCTGCAGCAGCTGCGACCAGCCCTTGTCCCAGCCTTCGCCCTGCAGCATCGTCTCGACCGTCAGGTGGGTGGTGCCCGAGCGCGAGGGCGAACTCATCGCCACATGGCCGAAGTAGACCGGCTTGATCAGGTCGGCCCATTGCGCGCGGCGCGGGCAGCTTGTTGGCCGCCATGTAGCGCGTGTTCCACATCAGGCCGTAGCCGGCCAGCGCCTGGCCCAGGTACAGGCCCTTGGGGTCGTTGATCGGGTAGTTGCCGACCTTGGCCGGCGCGGCCTTGTTGGCCAGATCGGCCACGTTGTCGAGCAGCTTCTGGCCCGCCAGCACCTCGAAGGCGTCGGGCGCCGAGGCCCAGAAGACGTCGGGCCGCTGGCCGACCGGCAGCTCGCGCACGTAGGCGATGCCCTGCACCGTGTTCTTGTTCAGGATCTCGAGCTTGATGTCGGGGTTGGCCTTCTCGAACGCCGCCTTGTAGGCCTGCGTCAGTTCCTTCGGGAACGAGGTCACGACGGTCACCGTGCCGGCCAGCGACTGCGTCGCGGCCCATGTCGTCAGTGCCAGGGCCGTCAGGGCAGCGCGGGCGCTTGCGTGGTGTTGCATGGAGTCTCCTAGTCGATTGGAAAAGGCGCTCGGGAACACGCCATCGTGGGGCCTTGCGAGGCCATGGCCCATGGTGCGCGAAAGGCGCGCCACCGGTCCAATCATTCTTCGTGATCCACCGCATCAGCGCCTAGGGTCAACCCTGGGCGTGTTGACCATGCGCAATCAAAGACCGTAGCGCATCGCCAGCAGGATCGACAGCCCGATCCACATGATCACGAACAGCGGCACGCCCATGCGAACGAAGTCGCCGAAGCTGTAGCCGCCGGCGTTCATCACCAGCAGGTTGGTCTGGTAGGCCATCGGCGTGAGAAAGCACAGATTGCAGCCGAACAGCACCGCCAGCACGAAGGGCTCGGGTGGCAGCCCGAGCGTGCGCGCGATCTCGACCGCCAGCGGCGTGCCGATGGCCGCCGCCGCATTGTTCGACACGAAGTTGGTCAACAGCCCCATCACACCCATCAGCGCGGCCAGCACCCAGCCGCCGGACCAGCCGCTGACGACGTGGGTGAAGGCGCTGGCGAGGAACACCGTGCCGCCGGTGATGGCCAGCGCGTCGCCCAGCGCCAGGCTGGCCGCCACCAGCAGCACCACCTTGACCGACAGGCCCGCCGCAATGTCGTGCCAGGCCAGGCAGCGCGTGGTCAGCAACACCAGCACACCGAGCATGGCAGCCAACTCGATCGGCACGCCGCCGAGTCCCGCCGCGGCGATCACGCCGGTCAGCGTCAGCAGTGCCGGCACCGAATGGCGTTGGCGCGGCAGGGCCAGCTGCTCGTCGAGCAAGAGCCCGATGCCGTCGCGCTGCGCGGTCTGCAGCGATTCGGACGGGCCCTGCACCAGCAGCACATCGCCCTCGCTGATGCGCAGGTCGGCCAGGCCGGTGCGCTGCACGTTGGCGCCCCCCTGTGCCTTGCGCAGACCGATGACGACGAGCTGGTACTTGTTGGCCAGCCGCTCCACGCGCACGGTGCTGCCCACCAGCGGCGAGTCCGGCGTCACGACCAGTTGCGCCGCGACCGCCTGCGCGTGGGCGTCGTCGCTGTCGGGGTCGTCCTCGAACGCATGCAACGGTGCCTTCAGGCGCGACTCGTACTCTTTCAGGTTCTCGGCGGTGTCCTGCACGATCAGCCGGTCGCCCAGGTGGAGCTTCGCCGTCGCCAGTGGCGGCACGATGATGCCCTTGGCGCGCCGGATCGAGCGCAGCGGCAACTGCGCCCCGGCGCGCTTGACGACCTCGCGCACCTCGGCACCGTTGAGCCACGACTCCTCCGTCACGAGCAGCTCGGCCTCGAACACCGGCTGCGCCTCCTGCACGACCGACGGCGAGACATGGCGCAGCAACAGCGGCGCAACGAACCACAGGTAGAGCAGCGCAGGCACCGAGGCCGTCGCGACGAGGACGAAGAAGTCGAAGATCCCGAAAGCGGCCACACCCATGCTGCTGGCGATCGCGACCACGATCAGGTTGGTCGAGGTGCCGATCGTCGTCGTCATGCCACCCAGCAGCAGCGCGCCGTTCATCGGCATCAACACCTGACCCGGCGCGCGGCCGGCGCGACGCATCGCCGCCATCAGCAGCGGGATCAGCAGCACCGCCACCGGGGTGTTGTTCATCACGCCGCTGGCCGCCGCGGCCCCGACCAGCACCACGCCGATGGCGAGTCGGGGTGCGTGACCCATCAGCCAGGCCAACTGCCGCGCCGCCGGGCCCAGGGCGCCGGTCAGCACGAGTGCATGACCCAGGATCATCAGGGCGCAGATCGTGACCAGCGCCGGATGACCGAAGCCGGCGAAGAAGCGGCGCGGCTCGATACCGTCGAGCGGAAAGACGAAGAACAACGCCGGCAGCACGATCAGGATCGACAGGCTGACCGAACTGAGGTCGAAGCGGTCCCAGACGAAGATCGCGAACGTGACGGTGGCAAAGGCCAACATCAGCACCCCATGGCCCGACAGGGAACCCAGCGCGAGCCAGTCAAGTGACAGTGTCATGGGCAAATCCTACCTGTTCGCCTGACGGGATCGATCGGGGCGAACGCGCAGCGAACGCAATTGATGTTTCCCGGCATGGTCGACAATCGCGACCCCATGTTGCGCCGTTCACATCCCAGGCCCAATGGCCACCGACCCGTCGATGACAAGCAGTGACCGTGCTACGCCGCGCGGCGTCGCGTGGCTGGCACTGACCCTGGCCATGAGCTACTTCGGACTCATGGCCACGCTGATGTGGTTGTTCGAGAACTCGATCACCGTCGATGACATCGCCGCAGCGCTTGACGACCCGCGCCGGCGCGCCGCCTGGGCGGTGATCGCGATCACTGCCATTGTCGTGTTCATGGTCTCGCGCTGGGCATTGGGGCGTATTTCGTCGTTGCCGCGCGCCGACGCCGCCACGCCTTCGCCGCCGGGGCTGAGCATCGACGATGCCAGACTTCGCCAGCAGGCGCGCCGTTCGCGCATCGATGTGATCGTGTTCCTCTCGGCGCTGGGCGCCATCCTGGTTGGCACCGGAAGTTTCCTCGACGTCGAACAGCAGCGGGCGCTCGACGCGGCGCGCCACCGCCAGCTCGCCGTGATCGGCAAGACCAAGACCGCCAGCGTGTCGCGCTGGATCGACGAACGCCAACGCGACTTGCGCATCCTCCTGGCCAATCCGCTTTTCGTTGCGGGGTTGGGCCGCTGGATGGACCAGCCCACAGCCACGGGCCCGGACCACGAGCGCATGCTGGCCGACATGCAGACCCTGCTGCAGGCCAACGGCTTCGACGGCATCGCAGTCCTCACGCGCGAGGGCAAGACAGGCATCGGCCTGCCCGAGGACATCCGTGCCCGCAGCCATTGCCAGCAGTCGGCAATGGCCCTGGACGCGCCCGGCCCGCCGATTTCGATGTCATTTGCCTTTGACGACGCGTCGGGCCAGCCCAAGCTCGACCTTGTCGGCAAGGCGGTCGAGACCGGGGGCGACGCGCGACGCCATGTCGCCACCCTGTGCCTGCGCATCGACTTGAACCAGCGGCTGTTGCCGATGGTCTCGCGCTGGCCCGGTGTGGCCACTTCCGGTGAGGTCCTGCTCGGTCGCCCCGAGGGCCAGGACATCGTCCAGCTCAACGGCCGGGCCAGCGGCGACGCCGGATGGCGCCTGGCCCAGCTGCCTGGCGACCGCGCGATCTGGGAGGCGGCGCTGAACCCTGCGCTCGACCAGCCGCTGCCCGAGCACGTTGACGCCAAGGGTGCACGCAAGCTGCTCGCGGTCTACCCTGTGGCCAGCACACCGTGGCTGTTGATGGTGCGCATGGACGCCGATGAGTCGGACCAGTTGCAGTCGCGACGGCAGTTGCGGGCGACGATCGTGATCGGTTTCGTGCTGATCTTCATTACCGCGTCGTTCGCGATCGCCTGGGCGCGCACCAGCCATGCCCGCGGCAGCTTCCATGCCCAGCGCGACGCCCTGCTGGTCGAGTTGCGCGAGATGGCCTATTACGATGAACTGACCGGCCTGCCCGGGCGCCGGCTGATCCAGGACCGGCTGGAAGTCGCAATTCGCGACGCGGCGCGCCGCAACGAGATGGTTGGCGTGATGTTCATCGATCTGGACAAGTTCAAGCGCATCAACGACGAACACAGTCATGCCGCGGGCGACTTCGTCCTCAAGACTGCCGCCGAGCGAATGCAGCACGGGCTGCGCCAGAACGACTCGGCCGGCCGCCTGAGCGGCGACGAATTCCTGATCGTGCTCTCCGGCAACGCCAGCGTGGAGCAACTCGAAGAGTTGCGCCACAAGATCGGGGCGGCCCTGCAGGAGCCGCTGACGTGGCAGGGCACGACGCTGCAGGTCGGCGCCAGCATCGGCCTGGCCGTCTACCCGCGCGACGGCGAGAGCGCGCAGGAACTGGTCGCCAAGGCCGATCAGGCCATGTACGAAGTCAAGAACGCGTCGCGCTGACGCCGCCCGAGTCGCCGCCGCGCGTTGGAATTCAGTTCGCCGCGGGCCCTTGAAACCCGCCGGCCCGCAGCGTGACCACGAGCGTGTCGCGGTAGCCCGCCTGCGACGCGTCCTCGGGCTGGATCGGCGTGGTTTCGTGAATCACGCGCGCGTCATCGAGCAGCAGCATCGTCCACGGCTGGTGCATCGTGAAGCGCAGGCCCGCCGGGCCGTTGGCGTCGAAGACGCGGGTCTCGCCCCCCTTGACACCCTCGCGCGCCACCAGCATCACGGCCACCAGGTCGACGCCATCGCGGTGCGCCCCCTCGGGCGTGGGCCGGCCGATGCCATCCGTGGTGTCGATGCGAAACGGGTGCGCCTCGACGAACCAGGGCTGGCTGCCGCGCAGTGCACTCGCGCGCTCGGCCAGCATCACCAGCAGTCGCGCCCACATCGGCTCGGCCACCAGCGCCGGATCCAGCGGCTCGAACCAGCGCTCGATGCCGCCATGCAGCGCGTTGTATTCGACCGGCTGCCAATGGGCGCGGTGCGGCACCGCACGCACCACCTGGCCTTCAACGACGAAGGCACCGTGGCGACGGCGGCGGTAGCGGCCGCCGTCACGCAGGTGCTCGTCGGGCGGCAGACGATGCCAATAGGCAGGCCAGGCGTCGAGCGCGCCGCCTGGCGCGCCCAGCAAAGCGTGCACGCCCGCGGCATCGAGCACCGCGTGGCCGTGCCCGCGCAGTGCGGCGTCGACGCTCTCGGCCGAGACGATCGGCGGCGGCAGCAGGTCGCTGCTCACGCGTGCAGACGCTCGTCCGCCAGCGCCGCGCCGGCGCCCAGGGCACGCAGCTTGGCCTCGGCCACCTCACGGCTCATCGGCGCCAGGCCGCAGTTGGTGCAGGCGATCAGCCGGTCGCGGCGCACGTACTGCAGCGCGCGGCCGATGGTGTCGGCGACTTCTTCAGGCGTCTCGATCTTGTCGCTGGCCACGTCGATCACGCCGACCATGACTTCCTTGCCCTCGAGCAAGCGCGATCAACTCGATCGGCACATGCGAGTGCAGGCATTCGAGGCTGACCTGGTCGATGCGGCTGGCGGCCAGGGCCGGGAAGATCTTCTCGTACTGGCGCCACTGTTCGCCCAGGGTGGCCTTCCATTGCGCGTTGGCCTCGATGCCGTAGCCGTAGCAGATGTGCACCGCCGTCTTGCAGGTCAGCCCCTGCGCCGCGCGCTCGCAGCGCCTTGACGCCCCAGTCGGCAGCCTCGTCGAGGAAGACGTTGAAGGCCGGCTCGTCGAACTGCACGATGTCGATGCCGTCGGCCTGCAGCGCCAGCGCCTCCTGGTTCAGCAATTCGGCGAAGGCGAAGGCCATCTTCACGCGGTCGCCGTAATGGCGGTCGGCGACGGTGTCGACGATCGTCATCGGCCCGGGCAGCGTGAACTTCGTCAGGCGCGTGGTGTGCGCGCGCAGCAGCCGCGCCTCGGTGGCGTGCACACGGCCCTTGAGCGTCAGTGGCGCGACCACCTGCGGCACCATGGCCTTGTAGCGGTCGGCGCGGATGCCCATCTCGACCTTGTGCTCGAAGTCGATGCCGCTCACCTGCTCCAGGAAGCCGTGCACGAAATGCTGGCGCGACTGCTCGCCGTCGCCGATCACGGCCAGGCCGGCGTCCTCCTGGGCCTTGATCCACAGCAGCGTGGCGTCGCGCTTGGCCGCCGCGAGCTCCGCGCCCTGGCTGCGCCACTGCGGGCCAGAGCTTCTGGGTTTCCGCCAGCCAGGCGGGTTTGGGCAAGCTGCCGGCGATGGCGGTGCGAAACATGGTGGTTCCTCGACGTGTGCCGCGAGGATACCAACGCGACTCAGTCGTGGCGCCAGCGGTCGCCCTCGCCGAGACCGGCCGGCTGACGCAGTGCCGCGAGCGCCGTGGCGTCGCCCAGCAGGTGCGCGCGCCACCACAACGTCGTGACGGCGCTGACCAGCGCCTGGTGCTGCGGCTCGAGCTCGACCACGCCGCGTTCGCGGCTGCCGGGCCCGAAGCGCCGCCGCGCGCGCGCCTGGCCGTTGCCACCGAAGGTGGTGTGGTCGGCGCCGGCCAGCCAGAGCAACGCACGGCGCCCCGGCGGCAGGGCCTCGAAGACACTGGCACGGTCTTCGGCAGTCATGGTCTTGCGCAGCGGGTCGTCGTCGAGGCTGCCCGTGGCAGCCAGGAACGGACGCGTGACGCCAGCGAAGGCGTTGGGCACCTGCCCCGGCGATGGGCTGAAGGCGATGAAGGCCTTGAAGCGTGGGTCGACGATGCCCTCGGCGGCGACCGCGAAACGCTGCCCCGCCAGCGCCTGCACCGTGTGCGCGCCGAACGAGTGGCCCGACATGCCCAGCGCATCTAGCCGCACCCGCGCCCAGCCCGGCTCACCGGCGCGTGCGCGGCGCTCGATCTCGTCGAGCAGGAATTTCACGTCGGCAACGCGCTCGCGCAATTGCTCGCCGCTGGCAGCGCTGCGCAATGCCGACAGGCCCTTGCGGACGACCTCGCTGTCGCTGCCGGGGTGCTGCACATGCACCACCGCGAACCCGGCGCGCCGCCAGGCCTCGCCCCAGACGTCGCCGCCCTCGCGGCTGCCGCCCAGCCCGTGCGAATGAATGACCAGCGCACAGGGCGCGCTGCCGTCGGGCCAGCGGATGCGCAGCGGAATGTCACGGCCGCGTCGCGCATCGCGCCAGCTGTCGTCGGCCACGGCCGCGCCTGCCATGCCCGGCCACAGCACGAAGGCGGGCAACGCCAGGACTTGCCCAATGAGTTCACGTCTCTTCATGGCGCCATGCTCCACCGCCCTTGTTGACGCTTTGTTGCTGCCCGGTTGCCGCCGTGTCAGCCGCTGCGCGGCGCCATCAGCGCGGCGCCGGCTCGTTCAGCGGCGTCAGCGGCCGCCCGCCGGTCAGGGCCGCGATCAGATTGTCGACCGCCAGCATCGCCATCTTCATCCGCGTGGCCAGGCTGGCGCTGGCGATGTGCGGCGTCAGCACGACATTGGGCACGTCGAGCAGGCCGGGGTGCACGCTCGGCTCGCCTTCGAACACATCCAGCCCGGCCGCGGCAATGCGGCGCTCGGCCAGGGCCTGCGCCAGCGCCGCGTCGTCGACGACGCCGCCGCGGGCGATGTTGGTCAGCGTGGCCGTCGGCTTCATCAGCGCCAGCTCGGCCGCACCGATGGCGTGGTGGCTCGACGGCCGAATACGGCACCACGATCACCAGGTGGTCGGCCTGGCGCAGCAGCTCGGTCTTCTCGACCCAGCGCGCAGCCAGCGGCGCCTCGGTTTCGGGCGCCAGACGGCTGCGGTTGTGATAGATCACGGGCATGCCGAAGCCCAGCGCGCCGCGCCGCGCGATGGCCTGGCCGATGCGGCCCATGCCCAGGATGCCCAACGTGGCGCCGTGCACGTCGGCGCCGGCAAAGAGGTCGTAGGCCCAGCGCTGCCACTGGCCGGCGCGCAGGAAATGTTCGCTCTCGCGATGCGCCGGGCAGTCGCCATCATCAGCGCGAAGCCGAAGTCGGCGGTGGTCTCGGTCAGCACGTCGGGCGCGTTGGTGACGAGCACGCCGCGCGCGGTGCAGGCCGGCACGTCGATGTTGTTGTAGCCCACCGCCATGCTGCACACCGCGCGCAGGTCCGGGCAGGCGTCGAGCAGCGCGGCGTCGATGCGCTCGCTGGCGGCGACGAAGACACCGGCCTTGCCCTGCAGGCGGCGGATCAACTCGGCCTGCGACCAGTCGACGGCGGCCTCGTTGGCCTCGACCTCGAAATGCTCGGCCAGCCGCGCCGCGACCTCGGGAAAGACATGGCGTGCGACCAGGACACGGGGCTTCACATGCGGTCCTTGCACGGATGGGGATGCGTCATGCGCCGATGGTAGCGGCTGCATGGCGGGACACCGCAGTTCAGGTCACCCAGTGCGTACGCCAACCCCGCCCAAACCGGGTTCGGCGCGGCCTTGCATAAACTCCACGGTTTGCACTTCACGTTTTCAGCTTCCGAGATGAGTCCGCTCGCCCTCGCCGTCCTGCTGCCGCTGGTGCTTGGCACCACGCTGTGCATGGCGCTCGGGCGCGCCAACAGCGACGCGCGGCGTCGCGCGACGGCGCTCGCGGCCGGCGCGGTGGCGCTGGGCGTTCTGGCGCTGCTGCTCTGGCAGGCCGGCGCCGTCTTCGACGGCCAGACCCTGCTGACGCAAGCCGAATGGGTGCCGGCCATCGGCCTGGCGGCCAACTTCCGCCTCGACGGGCTGGCGCTGATGTTCGGCTTGCTGATCAGCGGCATGGGCCTGCTGATCGTCATCTACGCCGCCTGGTACCTGCACCACGACGACCCGGCGGGCAAGTTCTTCAGCCAGCTGATGCTGTTCATGGCCGCGATGCTGGGCATCGTGCTGTCGGACAACCTGCTGCTGCTGGTCGTGTTCTGGGAGCTGACCAGCATCTCGTCGTTCCTGCTGATCGGCTACTGGGGCCACAAGGCCGAGTCGCGCGCCGGCGCGCGCATGGCGCTGGCGGTCACGGGCGGCGGCGGCCTGGTGCTGCTGGCCGGCGTGGTGGTGCTGGGGCAGATCGCCGGCACCTACGACCTGTCGGTGATGCTGACCGAGCCCGGCCTGATCGCCAAGATCCAGGCCGACTCGCGCTACCCGCTCGCACTCGGACTGGTCCTGGTGGGCTGTTTCACCAAGAGCGCCCAGCTCCCTTTTCACTTCTGGCTGCCCGAAGCCATGGCGGCCCCGACGCCGGTGTCGGCGTACCTGCACTCGGCCACCATGGTCAAGGCCGGCCTGTTCCTGATGATGCGCCTGTACCCGGTGCTGGGCGGCACCGAGTTGTTCGAAGCCATCGTCGCCAGCGTGGGCCTGTTGACGATGGTCTTCGCCGCCTTCGTGGCCCTGTTCAAGCATGACCTCAAGGCGCTGCTGGCCTATTCCACCGTCAGCCACCTGGGGCTGATCACGTTCCTGATCGGCCTGGGCTCGCCGATGTCGGCGGTGGTGGCCGTGTTCCATGTGCTCAATCACGCCAGCTTCAAGGCCGCGCTGTTCATGAGCGCGGGCATCGTCGACCACGAGACCGGCACGCGCGACATGCGCCGGCTCGGCGGCCTGATGACGCTGATGCCCTGGGTCGGCACGCTGGCCCTGCTGGCGGCGGCCGCCATGGCCGGCATCCCGCCCTTCAACGGCTTCATCTCCAAGGAGCTGATGCTCGACGAAGCCTTGCACGGCGGCACGCGCCTGTGGGGCAACCTGGGCTGGGGCGTGCCGGTGCTGGCCACGCTGGGCGGGCTGTTCTCGGTGGCCTACTCGCTGCGCCTGGTACACGATGTGTTCTTCAACGGGCCGCCGAAAGACCTGCCCACACCCCACCCGCACGAGCCGCCGCTGGGCATGAAGGCGCCGGTGATCCTGCTGGTGGTCACGTGCGTACTGGTCGGCCTGTGGCCGATGACCGTGGCCGGCCCGATGGTGCACACCGCGGCAGCGGCCATGCTCGGTGCAGCGCCGCCCGAATTCTCGCTGGCGCTGTGGCATGGCTTCAACCTGCCGCTCGCCATGAGCGCGCTGGCCGTGGCCGGCGGCGCCATCCTCTACCTCTCACTGGCCGCAGGCGGTCGGCTGCATCGCTACGTGCCGCGCGCTTTCAGCGGCAAGGCCGGGTTCACCCTGGCCATCAACGGCTTGTTCAATCGTGCCTGCCGCGTCACGGCCTTGATCGAGAACGGCTCGCTGCAACGCTACGCGGCGCTGATGGTGGCCGCGGCGGTGACCGTGGCGGCCTGGCCGCTGCTCGCCGGCGCCAGCCTGGGCACCGGCGCACGCGAATTGCTGCCGGCCACGCCGGTGGCGCTGGTGCTGTGGCTGGCGCTGGCCGCAGCGGTGGGCGCATTGATGCTGGGCCATCACCAGCGACTGCGCGCCGTGGTGCTGGTGGGCGTGATCGGCCTGGTGACGTCGATGACCTTCCTCGGTTTCTCGGCGCCCGACCTGGCGCTGACCCAGCTGTCGGTGGAGGTGGTGTCGACCGTGCTGTTGCTGATGGGACTGGCGCTGCTGCCGGCCGTGACACCACGCGAATCCTCGGCGCGACGCAAGCTGCGCGATGCCACGCTGGCGCTGGCTGGCGGCGCCGGCCTGGCCTGGTTGACCTGGCTGATGCTGACCCGCGACCACGACTCGATCTCCTGGTACTTCCTCGCCAATGCCATTCCCCAGGGCGGCGGCGCCAACGCGGTCAACGTGATCCTGGTCGACTTCCGCGGCTACGACACCTTCGGCGAGATCACCGTGCTGGGCATTGCCGGCGTCGGCGTGCTGGCGCTGCTCGACGGCCTGCGCGTGCGCCGGCCCAAGGCCGACGCGCAGGGTCGCACCTGGTCATTCACCGAGTCGCCGTTGATGCTGCGCATGGCGGCGCGACTGGTGCTGCCGCTGGCCCTGGTGGCCTCGGTCTACATCTTCTGGCGCGGCCACAACCTGCCGGGCGGCGGCTTCATCGCCGGCCTCATCACCGCTGTCGCCCTGGTGTTGCAGTACATGGCGCTGGGCCAGCATCAGGCGGATGGCTTGCTGCATGGTGCCGGCGGCAAGCGCTTCGCTCGCTGGGTCGGTGCCGGCCTGGGCATCGCCGCGCTGACGGGCCTCGGCTCATTCGCCTTCGATCACCCCTTCCTCGCCAGTGCGGCAGGCCACCCGGTCGTGGCCGTGCTGGGCGAATTGCCGCTGGCCACGGCGGCATTGTTCGACCTGGGCGTCTACATCACCGTGGTCGGCGCCACGATGCTGATGTTGTCGGTGCTCGGCGCGGCCAGCAAGCCAGGCGCCAGGGCCGGCCTGCGCGCCGCGCCCATCGGAGAGGCGCCATGATCTCGATGGAACTGCTGGTGGCCAGCGGCATCGGCCTCGTCACCGCCTGCGGCATCTACCTGCTGCTGCGCGGCCGCACCTTCCCGGTGGTGCTGGGCCTGAGCCTGCTCGGCTACGCGGTCAACGTGTTCATCTTCGCGATGGGCCGGCTGTGGATCGGCGCAGCGCCGATCTTGTCGGGCGGGCCCGACGTGGCCGACCCGCTGCCACAGGCGCTGGTGCTGACGGCCATCGTGATCGGCTTCGCGACCACGGGTTTCGTGATCGAACTCGCGCTGCGCAGCCACCACGACAACGGCGGCGACCATGTCGACGGCGGTGCGGACGGCAAGCCATGAGCCTGGCCGACCACCTGCCCATCCTCAGCGTCCTGCTGCCGGCGCTGACGGCCATCGTGCTGCTGCTGATCGGCGACGGCGGCGGCGACGCCTTGGGCGGTCACGGTCAGTCGCGGCTGCTGTGGGCGCGGCGCATCGGCCTGTTCTCGGTGCTGCTCGGCGCCGTGATCGCGTTTCGACTCGTCGAACAGGCGGGCAGCGGTGCGATCACGGTCTACCGACTCGGCGCCTGGCCGGCGCCGTTCGGCATCGTGCTCGTGGTCGACCGGCTCTCGGCACTGATGGTGATGCTGGCCGCGACCGTGGCCGCGCCGGTGCTGTGGTACGCCAGCGGCGGCTGGGATGCGCACGGGCGCCACTTCCATGCGCTGTTCCAGTTCCAGCTGATGGGGCTCAATGGCGCCTTCCTGACCGGCGACATCTTCAACCTGTTCGTTTTCTTCGAGGTGCTGCTCATCGCCAGCTACGTGCTGATGATGCACGGCCGCGGCCGCGAGCGCCTGCGCGTCGGGGTCCATTACGTCGTGCTCAACCTGACCGCTTCGGCGCTGTTCCTGGTCGGCGTGGCGCTGATCTACGCCCTGACCGGCACGCTCAACATGGCCGACCTGGCGTTGCGCGTGCCGCTGGTGCAAGGCCCCGAGGCGGCGGTGCTGCAGGCTGCCGCGCTGATCCTGCTGGTGGTCTTCGGCTTCAAGGCCGCGCTGATTCCGCTGGCGATGTGGCTGCCCGCCACCTACGCCGCGGCCAGCGCGCCGGTGGCCGCGCTGTTCGCCATCATGACCAAGGTCGGCGTGTACTCGATCCTGCGCGTGCATGGCGTGATCTTCGGCGCCGACGCGGGCGCCTCGGCCTTCACCGTGCAGCCGCTGCTGCTGCCGCTGGCGCTGGCGACGAGCGTGATCGGCGTGCTGGGTGCCCTGTCCGCGCAGACCTTGCCGCGGCTGATCGCCTGGCTCACCGTGGCCTCGGTCGGCACGATCCTGTCCGGCATCGGCCTGTTCGACGGCGCGGCCTGGTCGGCGTCGTTGTACTACCTGCTGAATTCGACCCTGGTGGGCGCGGGTCTGTTCCTGCTGGCCGAGCTGGTGGCGGCGCAGCGCGGACCGATGGCCGAGCGCCTCGAGCCCTGCTCCCCCGTCGCTCAGCCCGTGCTGCTGGGCCTGATGCTGCTGCTGGCGGCGGCCTCGAGCGCGGGCCTGCCGCCGCTGCCGGGCTTCATCGGCAAGCTGATGCTGCTGCAGGCCGCGGCCAGCCACGGCTGGGCCATCGCCGTGTGGGCGGTGGTGCTGGGCGTGGGCTTCATGGCGTTGGTGGGTCTGGCGCGCGCGGGCAGCATCCTGTTCTGGTCGGTGCGCACCGACGTGGCCAGCGGTGCGTCGGGCGCGAGCCCGAAGCTGCTCGGTGCCACCCTGCTGCTGCTGGGCGCGAGCGTGGCGCTGAGCGTGTTCGCGGCACCGATCCAGCGCTACACCCAGGCCACGGCCGAGCAACTGGTGGACCGCGCCGCCTATGCGCGCGCGGTGCTGCCCGAGCAGGGCGGCGTCAACGCCGATACGCCGCGTCCCTACCGCATTCCGCAGCCCAAGCCATGAAGCCCCACAAGACCTCGCCCTGGCTGCGCCATCCGGTGGTGTCGGTGATGGTCGGCGGCGCCTGGCTGCTGCTGCAACAAAGCGTGGCCGTGCCGCAGCTGATCACGGCGGCGCTGCTCGCGCTGCTGCTACCGCGCCTGCTCGATGGCTTCCTCGGCGAACCGACCCGACCGCGTGCGCTGGGCACGGCGCTGCGCCTGGCGCTCATCGTGCTGTGGGATATCGTGGTCTCGAACCTGATCGTGGCGCGCATCGTGCTCACGCCCTGGTCGCGGCCGCAGCCGGCGTGGGTGCCGGTGGCGCTGGATGTGCAGAGCCCGACATCGATCACGCTGCTGGCGGCCATCATCACCACCACGCCCGGCACGGTGTCCTGCGTCGTCGACGACGAGCGGCGCATGATCATGGTGCATGCACTCGACTGCAGCGACGTCCCGGCGCTGGCGGCCGGCATCAAGGCGCGCTACGAGGCGCCGCTGAAGGAGATCTTCGGATGATCGTGAGTTGGGCAGTCGACTTCGCCTTGGTAGCCTGCTCGGTCGCCATGCTGCTGTGCCTGTGGCGGGTGCTGGCCGGGCCCGCGAGCATTGACCGCGTGCTGGCGCTGGACACGCTCTACATCAACGCCGTGGCGCTGGCGATCCTGCTCGGCCTGCGCCTGGACACCGCGCTGCTGTTCGAGGCCGCGCTCGTGATCGCCATGCTCGGATTCGTGGCCACGGTGGCGCTGGCGCGCTTCCTGAGTCGCGGCGACGTCATCGAATGAGTATCTGAAGCCATGGAAATCTTGCCCCTGCCTGTGCAAATCCTGGTCGCGGCGCTGCTCGTGATCGGTGGCATCTTCACGCTCGTCGGCGCCATCGGCCTGCTGCGTTTCCCGGACCTCTACATGCGCCTGCACGCGCCCACGAAGGCCACGACGCTGGGCGTGGGCGGCGTGCTGCTGGCCAGCATCGTCGTGGGCTGGTGGCAAGGCGCGCTGGGCTTGAACCTGCTGCTGATCACGCTGTTCCTGTTCGTCACCGCGCCGGTGTCGGCCAACCTGATGGCGCAAGCGGCATTGCACTTGCGCGTGAACTCCAAGGCACCGGTGCCTGACGACTTGCCACACGCGTAGCGCGCTGTTCCAGCCAGGCCGCCCTACTCGACGAACCTGGCGAACGACGACACCGGCTCGCGCTCGGTCACGAGGCGGTTCTCGACCGCGCGCTCGTCGGCGTGGCCGAGCGACATGCCGCAGACCACCATCTCGCTGGCGGGCAGTTGCAGGTGCTCGCCGATGATGCGGTGAAAGCCGATGAACGCGGCCTGCGGGCAAGTGTCCAGCCCGCGCCCACGCGCAGCGACCATGATGTTCTCCAGGAACATGCCGTAGTCGATCCAGCTGCCCTGGCGCAGGATGCGATCGATGGTGAAGATCATGCCCACCGGCGCGTCGAAGAAGCGGTAGTTGCGACCATGTTGGGCGTGCATCTTCGCCTTTTCGGTCTTGGCGATCCCCAGCAGGCCGTACAGATCCCAGCCGATCTTGCGCCTCCGCTCGATATAGGGCGAGGCCCATTCGGTCGGGTAGTAGTCGTACTCGCCGACATCGACCCCGGTGGAACCCGCCGCCGCATTGGCGTCGTGCTCGGCCAGGATCTTGCGCGAAAGCGCGGCCTTGGACGCGCCGGTCAGCACGTAGACCTTCCACGGCTGGGTGTTGACGCCCGAAGGCGCGCGCGACGCCACCGCCAGGATGTCCTCGACCGTCTGCCGCGGCACCGCGGTGGGCAGGAAAGCGCGCACCGAGCGGCGCGAGGTGATCGCGGCGTCGACGATGGCGGTCGATTCGGCAGGGGTGTCAGTGGTCATGCGGGCATCAGCGGTTGCGAAACGGGTGGAGCGTGCCAGGCGCGCCAGGATGAGTGAGCCTCTTCCAAGGTGCGCAGGTGCACGCCGACGCTGTCGTCGATGTTGCGACCGTAGCCGCCGGCCATGCTCAGCGCCACCGCCACGCCGCGCTCGCGGCAGGCGCCCAGCACACGCCGGTCGCGTTCGGCCAGTCCGGCCGCGCTGAGCTTGAGGCGGCCCAGGCGGTCGCCTTCATGCGGGTCGGCGCCGGCAAGGTAGAACACCAGGCCCGGCGGCTGCGCGCCATGGGCGTGCCACAACGCCTCCAGCGCAGCGTCCAGCGCCTGCAGATAGGGCTCGTCGGTGCAGCCGTCGGGCAGTTCGACGTCGACGTCGCCCGGCTCCTTGCGGAACGGGAAGTTCTTGGCGCCATGAATCGACAGCGTGAAGACGCTGTCGTCGTCGCGGAAGATCGCCGCCGTGCCGTTGCCCTGGTGCACGTCGAGGTCGATCACGGCCACGCGCAGCGCGTCGGGCTGGCGACGCCGCCACTCGGCCTGCATCAGGCGCGCTGCCACGGCCGCGTCATTGAAGACGCAGTAGCCGCTGCCCTTGTCGGCCTGGGCGTGGTGCGTGCCGCCGGCCAGGTTGGCGGCGACACCCTGCCCGTCGATCAGCGCCGCGCGGGCCGCCGCGATGGTCGCGCCGACCGAACGCCGCGCGCGCTCGGCCATGTGCGCCGACCACGGAAAGCCGATCTCGCGCTGCTCGGCCGCACTCAGGCCGCCGCGCGCCACCGCGTCGATATAGCGCGGGGTGTGCACCAGGGCCAGTTCACCGTCGCTGGCCGCCCGTGCTTCGACCAGCACCGCGCCGGGGCATTCGGCCTGCACCCGGTCGCGCAGGCGCGCGTACTTGGTCATCGGAAAGGGGTGGCCGGCCGGCAGCGGCAGCACGAAGTGGTCGGCGTAGAAGGCCTGCATGGGTCGTCGAATTGTGCCCTCGCCCCGAAAACGCCCTGCGTGCAGCCGCGAGTGCAAGAAATTGTTGCAATGCAACAAAAAGGACTTGCAAAGCGCGACAAGGCCCCTAAAATTGCCTCATGCTGCACTGCAGCAATCCCCTTCTTCCCTCTGTACGCAACAACCCGGAGAGCCCACATGATGAACACCGAACACCTGATCGCCGCCCACAAGGCCAACGTCGAAGCCCTCTTCGGCCTGACCAACAAGGCCTTCGAAGGCGTGGAAAAGCTCGTCGAGCTGAACCTGCAAGTGGCCAAGGCCGCCATCGGCGAAGCCAATGACAGCGCCCGTGCCGTGCTGTCGGTCAAGGACGCGCAGGAGCTGATGGCCCTGCAAGCCACCCTGCTGCAACCCACGGCAGAAAAGGCCGCCGCCTACAGCCGCCATGTCTACGACATCGCCGCCGCGACCAACGTCGAAGTCACCAAGGCCGTCGAAGCCCAGATTAGCGACGCCCAAGCCAAGTTCATGGGCCTGGTCGACAGCGCCTCCAAGAATGCGCCGGCTGGCAGCGAGAACGCGGTGGCGCTGATGCGCTCGGCCGTGACCGCCGCCAACAACGCGTTCGAGAGCGTGCAGAAGGCCACCAAGCAAGCCAACGACGTGGCCGAAGCCAACCTCAAGGCCATGACCGCCACGGCCGTCAAGACCGGCGCGGCCAAGGGCAAGCGCGGCTGATCGACGAACCCAGAAGTTGTCTCCTCGGTACCTCGCCTGACGGTACCGTTCACAGCCCGGTGGCGACACCGGGCTGTTTTGTTTTTCGCGTCAGCGTGTCAGCGCCACGATGCGCGCACGCAAGTCGGCCAGTCCCGCCAGCGCCGCCTCGCGGCCGGCCAGGATCGCGCGTTGGCGCGCGCTGAAATCGGCGCCGCCCACGCCGTTCAGACGCGGGCGCAGCACCACATCTGCGTCGCGCAATTCGAAGACGTTGATGCTCTTGCCCATGATGGCGAAGGTCTGCAGCAGCATGCGCATCGCGTCGCCCGTGGCCTGACCCTCGGGCGCACTCGAGATGTCGACCGCCAGCACCAGCTCGGCCCCCATCTGGCGCGCAAAGCGCACCGGCACCGGTGACACCAGGCCGCCGTCGACATACTCGCGCTCGCCGATCTTGACCGGCTGGAACACGGCAGGCACCGCGCTCGACGCGCGCACTGCGGTGCCGGGGTCACCGCGCTGGAACAGGATCGGCTGGCCACTGTCGAGGTCGGTGGCGACGATGCCCAACGGCAGCTTGAACTGCTCGATGGTGCGGCCGCCGGTGTGCTCGCGCACGTAGCGCGCCAGGGCGTCGCCGCGGATCACGCCGCGCCCCGGGAACGACCAGTCGGTCAGCGCCGACTCATCCATGCCCACGGCCAGCATGCCCAGCTCGGCGCCACTCATGCCCGCCGCGTACAGCGCCGCGACCATGCTGCCGGCCGAGGTGCCGACCACCAGTTGCGGCTTGATGCCCGACTCCTCGAGCACCTGGATCACGCCGATGTGGGCGAAGCCGCGCGCCGCGCCGCCACCCAGCGCCAGGCCGATGCGTGGCGGCCGTGGCGGGGGCGGTGGGGGTGGCGGCGGTTCGGGCGGCGGCGCCGGCGCGGGCGGCGGCACGGTCTGGCAGCCAGCGGCAAGCAGCGCCGACGCCGAAACGAGCCATCGCCGTCGCGACAGGCGCGGCCCGGGAGCGGAAGACATCGGCTGATTTTACGAGCCCCATGCCGCCGCCAAATTCCGCCTGTGAATTTGCAATTCACTTCTCTGTTGTTCTCAAGCATGTAGCGGCTGCCTAGAGTCGGCCCACGCAACCGCTTGCGCCGGCAAGGCCCTTGCCCGCATGCGGATCGCACCGAAAGCGACCCTCCGATGTACCAGTACACCGCCTTTGACCGCCACCTCGTCCGCGCCCGCGCGGCGCAATTCCGCGACCAGCTCGAGCGCCATCTTGGCGGACAGCTCGGCGAGGACGAGTTCAAGGCGCTGCGCCTGCAGAACGGCTGGTACGTGCAGCGCCACGCGCCGATGCTGCGCGTGGCCGTGCCGTACGGCGAACTGAGCAGCGCGCAATTGCGCCAGCTGGCGCTGATCGCCCGCAGGTTCGACCGCGCGGACGCAGGACCGCACCGCGGTCGCGGCGGCTTCGGCCACTTCACGACACGGCAGAACCTGCAGTTCAACTGGATCCCGTTGGCGCAGGCCGCCGAGGTGATGGACCGGCTGGCCGAGGTCGACATGCACGGCATCCAGACCAGCGGCAACTGCATCCGCAACATCACCAGCGACTCGCTCGCCGGCATCGCGCCCGACGAAGTCGTCGACCCGCGTCCGTACTGCGAGATCCTGCGTCAGTGGAGCACGCTGCACCCCGAATTCGCCTTCCTGCCGCGCAAGTTCAAGATCGCCGTCACGGGTGCGCGCGAGGACCGTGCCGCCACGCTGTGGCACGACATCGGCCTGCACCTGGTGAAGAACGCCGCCGGCGCAGTCGGCTTCAAGGTCTTCGTCGGCGGCGGCATGGGGCGCACGCCCGTGATCGCCTCGCTGATCAACGCCTTCGTGCCCTGGCAGCAGATCCTCGTCTACATCGAGGCCATCGTGCGCGTCTACAACCGCTACGGCCGGCGCGACAACAGCTACAAGGCGCGCATCAAGATCCTGGTCAAGGCCGAAGGGCAGAAGTTCTTCGACGCCGTGAATGCCGAGTTCGACGCCATCCTCTCGCGCGACGTCGACGGCGACGCCCAGTTGATCACGCCGGCCGAGCTCGACCGCGTGTCGGCGTCGTTCCAGGTCCCGCAAGAGGTCAAGCCCGTGCCGGGCGCTTCCTCGGCAAGCGCCAGCGACAACGCGCCGCTGGCCTACACCCGCTGGCGCGACCGCAACGTGCAGCTGCACCGCATCCCCGGCTACCGCGCGGTGACGCTGTCGCTCAAGCGCGCCGGCCAGGCGCCGGGCGACGCCACCGACGTGCAGATGGAGCAGGCCGCGGCCATCGCCGAGCGATTCAGCCACGGCGAGTTGCGCGTCACGCACGAGCAGAACCTGCTGCTGCCCTGGGTGCGCGAGAGCGAATTGTTCGCGCTCTGGCAGGCGGCCAAGGCGGCCGGCTTCGCCACGCCCAACATCGGCTTCATCACCGACCTGATCGCCTGCCCCGGCGGCGACTTCTGCGGCCTGGCCAATGCGCGCTCGATCCCGCTGGCCGCGCAGATCACCGAGCGCTTCGCCGACCTGGACGAGCAGGTCGACATCGGCGACATCGACCTGCACATCAGCGGCTGCATGAACTCCTGCGGCCACCACCACAGCGGCCACATCGGCGTGCTCGGCGTCGACAAGGACGGCGAGGAGTGGTACCAGCTCACGCTCGGCGGCGCCGACGGCAGCCACGCCAGCGGCGCGGCGGCTGCCCGGCAAGGTGGTCGGGCCGGCGTTCGCGGCCGACGAGGTCGCCGACGCCATCGAGGCCGTGATCACCACCTACCGCCGCGAGCGCCGCGCCGGCGAGCGCTTCATCGACAGCGTGCGGCGCCTGGGCACGGCACCGTTTCGCAGCGCCACCGACGAGGTGCGCCTGGCCACGGCCACGGCCACCTGACCCATCCCCGGAGCCCCCCACATGAAATTCATCGATCCCCACACCGATCCCTGGCACGCCGCGGCGGACGACGACGGCAGCGGCACCGGCCGCCTGTTCACCCTCGAGCAGTGGCAGGCGCTGCGCGAGCGCTGGCCCCGGCACCAGCGCGCCGGCATCGTGCTGCCCAACGACAGCGACGTCCAGGCGCTGGAGCCCGACCTGCCGCGACTGGCGCTGATCTCGCTGCAGTTCCCCAAGTGGGTCGACGGCCGCGCCTACAGCCAGGCACGCCTGCTGCGCACCCGCCTGCGCTATGGCGGCGAAGTGCGCGCCACCGGCGAGGTACTGGTCGACATGCTGCCGCTGCTGCACCGCACCGGCTTCGACGCGGTCGTACTGCGCCCCGACCAGAGCCTCGAATCGAGCCAGCGCGCGCTGCGCTTCTTCGCCGCGCACTACCAGGGCGATGTGCACGACGCGCGGCCGCAGTTTGCGCGCCGGGTGGCATGAAGCCAGTTGTCTTCATCGGCGCCGGCCCCGGCGCGGCCGACCTGATCACGCTGCGCGGCGCGCAGCGTCTGGCCGCCGCCGAGGTGGTGCTGTTCGACGCCCTGACCGACCCGGCGCTGCGCGAGCTGGCGCCGCGCGCGCGCTGGATCGACGTCGGCAAGCGCGGCTTCTGCCATTCGACCGGTCAGGTCGCGATCAACAACCTGCTCGTTCGCCACGCTCAGTCCGGCAAGGCGGTGGTGCGCCTGAAGGGCGGCGACCCCAGCGTGTTCGGCCGCCTCGAAGAGGAACTGCGGGCGCTGGCCGACGCCGGCATCGAGGCCGAAGTGGTGCCCGGCGTGACCGCCGCCATTGCCGCGGCTGCCGCCACGCAGCGCCCGTTGACGCGTCGCGGCAGCGGCCGCAGCGTCAGCCTGAGCACGGCCATGACCCGCAGCGGCGAACTGCGCGGCCACGCGCACGGCCGACACCGAGGTCTTCTACATGGCCGGCCGCCAGCTGGCCGCGCTCGGCCGCCGCCTGCGCGCGGCCGGCTGGCGCGACGACACGCCGGTGCTGGTGGTGTCGCGTGCCGGCTGGCCCGACCAGCTCGCCAGCGACCACCGCGCGGACACCCTGGCCGAGGCCGCGCTGCTGCATGCCGGGCGCCCCACCGTGGTCACGGTCGGCGTCGGTGCCACGGCCGTCGCTGCGGCATCACGGCCGCTGCGTGAGGCCTTGCCGACCCGCCGCCGGCAAGTGGCTTAGAGCCCGCCTTAGAATTCCGACCTCCCGCCGCACCGCGAACCGTCGGGCCCGAGCAGGCCCGCGGACCGGGCGGCAACGCGTGCCTACAAGAACACCTCCGCAATGACCCACGTCGTCCTCGAATCGTGCATCCGCTGCAAGTACACCGACTGTGTCGATGTCTGCCCCGTCGACTGCTTCCGCGAGGGCCCGAACATGCTGACCATCGACCCCGATGAATGCATCGACTGCGCGGTGTGCATCCCCGAATGCCCGGTCAACGCCATCCTGCCCGAGGAAGACGTGCCGCAGGACCAGTTGCACTTCATCAAGCTCAACGCCGAGCTGGCCAAGAAGTGGCCCAGCATCACCAAGCGCAAGCCCGGGCCCGCCGACGCCGACGAGTGGAAAGACGTCAAGGACAAGCTCGACCAGCTGATTCGATGACAGCCCCAAGCTCGCTGCGCTCGCGCCCCCCGAGGGGAGCCCGGACCGCTTGGGAGCGGCCCGGCGCGGTCCGGGATCACGCATGACCATGACAACTGATGCCAACGCACCCATCGAAACCGACGCCGTCATCGTCGGCGCCGGCCCCGTGGGCCTGTTCCAGGTGTTCGAGCTCGGCCTGCTCGAAATCAAGGCGCATGTCGTCGACTCGCTGGCCTACGCCGGCGGCCAGTGCATCGAGCTCTACCCCGACAAGCCGATCTACGACATCCCGGCCGTGCCGGTGTGCACCGGCAAGGAACTGACCGACAACCTGCTGAAGCAGATCGAGCCCTTCGGCGCGACCTTGCACCTGGGCCAGGAAGTGAACCTGGTGGCGCGGCGCGACGACGGCCGCTTCGACGTCGAGCCACCAGCAAGGGCACGCGCTTCCTCACCAAGACGATCTTCATCGCCGGCGGCGTCGGCTCGTTCCAGCCGCGCCTGCTCAAGGTCGACGGCCTGGACAAGTACGACGGCACG
Organism: uncultured beta proteobacterium; assembly: GCA_963740395.1. GTDB lineage: Bacteria > Pseudomonadota > Gammaproteobacteria > Burkholderiales > Burkholderiaceae_C > CADEEN01. The sequence continues at coordinate 73,668 of CAVUEP010000092.1, read as the reverse complement.
CAGCTGCATCTACCGCGTGCGCAATCCGGCGCAGTTTGCCGGCAAGAACCTCGTCATCGTCGGCGGCGGCGACTCGGCGCTCGACTGGGCGCTGAACTTCGTGCAGGAGGGCCCGCACAAGGCCGAGAGCGTGATCCTGGTGCACCGCCGCGACGGCTTCAAGGCCGCGCCGGCCAGCGTGGGCCGCATGCGCGAGCTGTGCGAGGCGCTGCGAGATGCAGTTCCTGGTCGGCCAGATCACGGGCATCGACGAGCGCGACGGCAAGCTCACCGCCGTGAAGGTCACCGGCGGCGACGGCATCACGCGCGTGGTGCCGCTGGACATGCTGCTGGTGTTCTTCGGCCTGTCGCCCCAAGCTCGGCCCGATCGCCGACTGGGGCCTGAACATCGAGCGCAAGCAGATCACGGTCGACACCGAGACCTTCGAGACCAATGTGCCGGGCATCTTTGCCGTCGGCGACATCAACACCTACCCGGGCAAGAAGAAGCTGATCCTGTCGGGCTTTCACGAAGCCGCGCTGGCCGCCTTCGGGGCCGCGCCGATCATCTTCCCCGACAAGCGCATCCACCTGCAGTACACCACCACCAGCCCGAAGCTGCACAAGGTGCTGGGCGTGGAGTCACCGACCTTCGATTGACGATTCCATTGGGTTCATAATCTGCCCGCTGCGTGCAGTTGAACGCAGCAATTCGCTAGGGGTGCTGAGCCTTCCACCGAAGGCCCGGCTGAGACAGTCCCTTTGAACCTGACTGAGGTAATCCTCGCGCAGGGAAGCCGTCCGCTCAGGGCCACCGTCATGCGTGTGCCCGTTCGTGCCGCCGACCTGCGACCGACCGCAGAGATCTTCGATGGCACGCACGCAACGATTTCTCCTCACGCCCCTGGCCGGCGCCGCCGCGCTCGCGCTCTCACTGCACGGCCGCGCAGGCGCAAACCACGCCGCCGGTGCAGCAAGTCGTCGTGACCGGCCGCACCGCCACGCTGGCCCCCAGCCTGGCCGGCTTTGGCAATGTGCCGCTGGCGCAGACACCGCTGGCCGCCACCACGCTGACCGAAGCCGCGCTGCGCGACCAGGGCACGCGCAGCCTGGCCGACCTGACCCGGCTCGACGCCAGCCTCTCCGACGCCTACAACACCGAGGGCTACTGGAGCTACCTGTCGGTGCGCGGCTTCACGCTCGACAACCGCTTCAACTACCGCCGCGATGGCCTGCCGATCAACGCCGAAACCGCGCTGGCGCTGGACAACAAGGAGCGCCTCGAGGTGCTGAAGGGCACCAGCGGCATCCAGGCCGGCACCAGCGCGCCGGGCGGCCTGGTGAACCTGGTCGTCAAGCGCCCCGAAGGCCGCCTGCGCAGCGCACGCATCGAGGCGCGCCAGGGTGGCGGCAGCGCCGCCGCGGTCGACCTGAGCGAGCGCTTCGGCAACGCATCGCAGTTCGGCGTGCGCTTCAACGCCGCCTACGAACACCTCGACCCGCTGGTGCGCAACGCGCGCGGCTACAGGCACCTGGCCGCGCTGGCCGCCGACGCGCGCTTTGGCCACACCCTGGTCGAAGTCGAATTCGAATCGAGCCGGCAGCAGCAGCCCAGCGTGCCGGGGTTCAGCCTGCTCGGCAATGCGGTGCCCGATGCCAACACCATCGACCCGCGCACCAACCTCAACAACCAGGCCTGGTCACAACCGGTGGTGCTGCAGGGAAGCACCGCCTCGCTGCGCGTGACGCACACGCTGTCCACAAACTGGCGCGCCAGGCTGCACGCCATGACGCAGCGCCTGAGCAGCGACGATCGCATCGCCTTTCCCTTCGGCTGCAGTGCCGAGGGAAACTTCGACCGCTACTGCAGCGACGGCAGCTTCGACTTCTACGACTTCCGCAGCGACGGCGAGAAACGCCGCAGCGACGCGCTGGACGTGGGCATCGAAGGCCGCCTGGCTGCGGGTGGCGTCACGCACCACCTGAGCGCCGGTGTGCTGGCCACGCGCCATGTGGCGACGCTGCCGCCGCAGGCGTTCAATTACGCCGGCACCGGCCATATCGACGGCACCGTGGCTTCGCCCGAGGCGCCGCTGCCGCTGTTCGACATGCCCGGACGCAACGAGCGCAGCACCGAGCTTTACGTGCGTGACCGCATCGAACTCGCGCCACGCTGGAGCCTGTGGGCCGGCCTGCGCCATACCAGCCTGCGCCGCGAGGCCGCGCAGAGCTTCACCACGCCCTGGCTTGCGCTGACCTGGCAGGTGCAGCCACACACGCTGCTGTACGCGAACTGGGGCCAGGGCGTCGAGAGCGAAGCGGCGCCCAACCTGCCGCTGTACAGCAACGCCGGCCGCGCCCTGCCCGCGCTGAAGAGCCGGCAACTCGAAGCCGGCCTCAAGCACGCGCGCAACGGCCTGAACTACTCGCTGGCAGCGTTCGCGATCACGCGGCCGCACGCAGGCGACTTCGGCGCCTGCGACGGCAGCGACGGCAGTTGCACGCGCGCCATCGACGGCGAAGCGGTGCACCGCGGCGTCGAAGCGCAAATCGGCACACAGGTCGGCGCCTGGAGCTGGCAGGCCAGTGCGCTGGCCCTGCAGGCGCGCCGCCGCGGCGCCGCCGACGCAGCATTGAATGGCCTGGCCCCGGTCAACGTGCCCGCGCGCAGCCTGCGCCTGCACGCGGCCTACGAACTCGCCGCCGGCGCCGAGTTGCAAGCCACGCTGAGCCACGAAGGCGGACGCGCCGCGCTGCCCGACCACAGCGCCAGCATCCCGGGCTGGACGCGGCTCGATGTGGGCCTGAAGTTGCAGCAGCGCGTGCAAGGCGCATTGCTCACCTGGCGCGCCGGCATCGACAACGTGGCCGATACGCGAGCCTGGAAGGAAGCGCCCTACCAGTTCGGCCATTCCTACCTGTTCCCGCTGCAGCCGCGCACGCTGCGCGTGTCGCTGCAGGCCGAGCTCTGAGGCCCGCACCGAGCCCCCTATAATGCAAGGCTATTCCTCGATAGCTCAGTTGGTAGAGCGCCGGACTGTTAATCCGTAGGTCCCTGGTTCGAGCCCAGGTCGAGGAGCCAACCCATTCAAGGCCTCGCGCGAAAGTGCGGGGCTTTTGTCATTTGGAGGCTGCACAACACTGATCTCACCTTCAACGCACGGCGACGTCAACTAGATGAAGTTCGAAGAGGCTCAAGTACATTGGGTCGGTGTCCACTGATCCGGCGGCAGCCCAGTCGCACCGCTGCGACGAAGGACCCGTTCGCCGTCCAGAAGGTGCGCTCTTTGGACGCACCCGGAGCACAATGTTGAGCAAAGCGCGGATGCTTCCCAGATTCGGGCGAGGTCAGGCCTTCAATAACAATCAGCAGGAGCCGGAATGCGGAGTCTGTCGTTGCTTTCGCTGGTCATCGCCGCCATCGGCTTTTCCGCTTCCTCGTGTCCAGCAGCCGACACGGCGCGCAAACCGTCACCCCCGCTTGCGAGCTTGCCAACGCCCGCCGCGGCAGGGCCGCTGCGCATCCTGCTGGTCGATGACGACTGGTCGAGCAACAACCTCAATCCGACTGCAAAGATCGTGCAGCCGTCGGTATCCGACCGCGTGTTCCGCCAGTTGGTGTCGGACGCCGTAGGCGGTGACGCGCAGGCCTGGTCCACCGAAGTGGTCGAGGCCTACAAGGATGGTCCCGGCATCGACCGGCTGCGCAAGTTCTCGCTGATCATCTGGTACACGGGGGCGAGCTACGGCGGCAATCCTGACAACTCGGCGGCACTGACCTTCGCGGACGAAAAGACCGTGCGCCGCTATCTGGAGGAAGTTGGCGGCGTGGTGATGCTGATATCCCCGGGTTATGCGGAAAGGGCGCTCAGTTACGACAGCACCTGGGAGAAATCGAGATCGCCGTTCCTGTCCGAGGTGATGGGCGTGCGCGGCGGCGTTGGCCTTGCGCAGCGTTTCGAACCCGGCGTCGTCACTGCGCCCGACGGTAAGCAATTCAACGTCGGCAAAGGTGGCACGCCGGAATCGCAGTTCAGCGCCGTCAACCCGGACGGCGCCACGGTACTGTTCACTTCTATGCTGAAGTCCCACTACAGCACCGGTGCGCCAATGCCGGTCGCCACGGTGTTCCCCTATGGCCGCGGGCGCCTCATCTATGTCGGCTTCACGCTCGAGAACCTGCTGGAAAAGGATCGCGCACCCGCGTTCAAGCATTTGGTGACGGCCAGCGCATTGACGGCACCACCGGTGCTGGCCGGGTTGACGATGACCGTGATGGCGCCGGTGCAGATGCAGACAGCGGTGACTCCCGGGCCGGCTGAGGTGCAAGTTTCCGGTACACCAACGACCGCACTGGTGAAGTGGCAGCTGCAGACTGCGAAGCTTGTCGAAGCCGGGCCGCTCACGCCTGCGCCAGCGCAAGCCGTGCTGAAATCCTCAGCGCCACTCCCGCTGGCACCAGGTCAGCTTCCGCCAGTGATGGTCGAGCGACTGGTGCTGAATGGGCCGTCCGTGAAGCTGAGCCTGGCATCAGCCGACGCCGCGCAGGCCAGCGATCCCGGTCCACTGACACCGGGCAAGGCGGTGACCTACCGCGTGACCGTGACCGATGCCAGCGGCAGTGGCTTCAAGGAAGCCGCTTACATGCCCCCTCTGCCCAGGGACCCTGCCACCCTGAGCGCCGCTGTGCAGGGCGACGGCAGCATCGTGCTGAACTGGCCAGAGGTGCCGGGCGTGGTGAGCTATCGAATCAGTGTCGACAAGGGGCTCACTGCGCCCGTTACCGTGCGCAATGCGACCGAGTGGCGCAGCCCACGGCTTGATGCGACGACAAGACGCTGGACCGTCAATTCCGTCTATGAACCTGGTGGCAGCTTGACGACGGCGTCCGCGTGGCCCTCGGTGACGACGCAGGGCACGACACTTGCCGGGCTGCCCACACCTCGCCTGCCGTTCCTCGTGCTTCCAAATGGCGCTGGCAGCTACACCGATTCCGTTGCTCATTACCGCACTCGTTGCATCGATGCACTTGAGCCGGGCAGCCTGTGTACCGCAGCCGGCTTCATTCGACCCACAACCAACTGGGAGGAGTCGTTTCGCAGTGGCGACTGGGAAGGTCCGGCCTTTATCCCGCCGCATTGGCCTATCGTGGCCTTCGACGATACGCTCGACCTTGGTGTATCCCGCCGCGTGAATTGCTCGCAACGCAGTCTTGGTACCACCGTGTGCTGGGCCGCCAGCTACAGCTTGGGGGTGGGAGACTCTTCCTTTCTGCCGGGTATAGCCACCACGAAGCCGTCATCCCTCAGCCTCATCGTCATGACCGACGACTCGGCTTTTTTCGGCAGCTGGGCGTGGCCCGGTCCAGCGCTTGAGCAAGTCTACGGCAGTGATCGGCGCACGATGAATTCTGGGCTTGACGTCGAGCACTACTTCGCTTCGAACGGCAGTCTGGTTACCGGCGTGGCCCTCGACAGCCAGGGAAGAAAGGGTGTGCCCCACGCCTGCTTGAGCTGTCACGGCGGCCGTTATGACGCACAGACGGGCAAAGTCATTGGTGCGAGCCTGTTACCGCTGGTTCCCGCCCGGTATCCGAGCCGCCCCATGGTTAGCGGGAGTGATGCCCGCCGCTCTAGTGCGCAGGAATCAGTGCGGCAGATCAACGAGATCGTTCTCCGTTCGAATCCGGCGCCGGCCATCGCCGATCAGATCAATGCGATGTATGACGGCCAGCCCTATACGGCGGGCAGGGCTGCCAATGATGCGGCCGTGCCGGCCGGCTGGATTCAGCAGCCGGGGCTGTACAAACAGGTGATCGCACCGTATTGCTCGTCCTGCCACTTCGCACAACGCGGCGCGATAAACCTTCGCAGCTGGGACAACCTGCTGCAGAACAAGGACGCGGTTCAGCGCACGATGTGCACTGACTTCACCATGCCGCACTCGGAGATCCTGTTCCGCAAGTTCTGGACCGACCAAAGCAATGGTGTGCTTGCACCAAATCTGCTTTCGACCGCGCTTGGCTTCCAGAAGTGTCGCTAACAGGGACTTGGCCGATGGGCGCCGGCTGACGGGTATCTCCAGGCGGGGCGGAGGATCGCATCTGGCGGTTTCGCTTTGTGAATTCCCCGATTGACACCGCCTTGAGGGGAACGCATGGCGCGCTCGACCATTTCGACTCCCAGCCCCTTGAGCACGACTTTGGGCTGCTGCCGGTTCAGTGTCCACTGATCACGCGCGACACACGCGAGCTGCCGGGTAATCTACCCCTCATGCAGATTCATATTCCCGACCCAGACTACACCGGCTCCGCAATGGCGCGGGCCCGCTTCCGCGCTGCGGTGAAGATTGCTCTGGGATTCGTCGGCATCCTTTGCCTCACCTACTTGATGACCACGGGACTGGACCAGGATCCAGGGCCGTTCGGCATCCATCCGCGCCTGTTGGCTGGGCTGCCCGGGATCATCTATGCGCCGCTGGTGCACAGCGACTTCGCCCACTTGATATCCAATGCCGGGCCGTTGCTGGTGTTGGGCACGGCAATGTTGTTTCTCTATCCGCTCTCCGCGTTGCGCGTCGTGCCGGCGGTCTACTTCGGGACGGGCATCGTCGTCTGGCTGTTCGGCAGAGATTCGGCGCATATTGGCGCCAGTGGTTTGGTCTACGGCTTGGTCAGCTACATCTTCCTGGCCGGTGTGCTGCGACGCGACAGGCGGGCGGTTGCGACGTCCCTCGTGGTTTGCTTCCTGTACGGCTCGCTGGTCTGGGGGATGTTGCCATTGCAGTCCGGCATTTCCTGGGAGACGCATCTGGCAGCTGCGCTGATCGGCGTCGTGCTTGCCACTTCGCTACGGCGGCTCGACGTGCCCCCGCGCAAGCGCTACGCCTGGGAGGGCAACACTGGCGACGAAGAAAACGCGGGTGAAGAAACGCATCTGCACCCGACCCCTGATGACACTGAACGCTCTGGAAGGATGACCATGACTGCAGACACAACCCCTGTCACGACTGAATTTCTGGATGCGTTCGCACAGGCATGGAATCGCCACGACGTGAATGCGCTGATGTCATTCATGACGCCTGATTGCGTTTTCGAGTCGTCGGCGGGGCCAGACGTATTCGGCACGCGATATGAGGGCGAGCAAGAGGTTCGCGCCGGGTATGCGCAGGTCTGGGCAACATTCCCCGATGCGCAATGGGGTCACGCACGCCACTTCGTATGTGGCGATCGCGGCGTCTCGGAGTGGACGTTCACGGGTACCCGCGACGACGGCACGCGCGTTGAAGTGCACGGCTGCGACCTGTTCACATTTCGGGACGGCAAGATCGCGCTGAAGAACTCCTTCCGCAAGAATCGCCCCCCAATTTCGAGCTTGCAGAGCTGAGCACCAAGCGGGCCTGACCCCAGGTCGAGGAGCCACCCCATTCATGAAGCCTCGCGCGCAAGTGCGGGGCTTTTGTCATTGGGAACTGATGCGACCTCGGGGGCGCCGAAAGCGACATCCGCCAATCCAAAACATCGCCGGTGGAAGGCGAGGCGCCGTCCGAATACACTCACGACTGTTGCATTCCATTGAGGTGAAGCTATGGATGTAAAACGCAGCACTGGCCCCGGAACTGCGCAGGTAAAGGGCGAGGCGCCAACGGTGCTTGTCAGTGATATGAAGTTCACCGACAAGGGCTCAGTCTCGGTCGATGCCAAACAAGCGTTGAACACAACCCGAGTCAAGGAGCATCTTGAAGTCGTAAAGCGGCTGCGCTTGGCTAGCACGGCCCGCTAGGCTCTGGCAGAGCGGCTTGGAACCTGCATTTGCCCTGCTGCTACCGCTGGTAGGTGGCTATCTGTTTGTCACGCACTGCAAGCTCCTCAAGTACCAGCATGCACGCCAGGACGGGCACCGCCTTTACTTCCAGATTGCCTACTACGGGGTGCTGCTTTTCGTAGCGACTTCCCTCGTTGCAGCAGGCACTTCTTGGCTCTTGTCTCTTTGGACATGGTCTGACGCTTTTCGAGCGTGGATGATTGAGGCAATGACGCCGCTGCTCAAGGATCGAACTACCGCAGCGCCGCAGGCCGCCTTCTTCATCATCTGCCTAGGTACGGTTGCACTAGGACGCTTGGGCGCTCCACTGGTCAACAAGCTCTTTGTACAAGAAACCTATGACGCAATATGGAAGGCTGCAGAAAACGACGACCTCGAAGAACTGCTGCTAGAGGCAGTAGCTCAACTAAAGCCAGTATCGATCACGCTGACATCGTCGAAGGTATACGTTGGGTTGGTGCTGCAGACGCCTGAACCGCGTACCACGCGCAGGACAATTGCGCTCCTTCCCCTGATGAGTGGATTTCGGACGGAGACCGGGAAGCTTCAATTCACGACGTACTACGACCAGATATACCAAGAGCGAGAAACGGACGACGACGAGAGCAACGACTTCAAGCTCGTACTCCCCTTAGACAAGATGCTATCTGTCGCGTTCTTTGACGTTGCAATCTACGAGCGCTTCAACGTTGTCACTACTCGGTGGCGACGCGTCAAGGTGCACGGACCAGCAAGGACTGCCGGCCGCTAGTCGACCCATTGACCGGTGAAGCAGCCGCAGCCTTGTCGCAATTGCAGGTGTGACGTGACGATCGAAGACGAGCCCAAGCGGCCCGCAAGTCCCGGTGAGGTCCCCCGTCAAACCGTAGGTCCCTGGTTCGAGCCCAGGTCGAGGAGCCACCCATCAAGAAGCCTCGCGCGAACGTGCGGGGCTTTTGTCATTTCTGGCCTGCTGGTTGTCGGCGCCGATCCAAATTTGACCCACCGCGCCGAGTTGCGCGAATCGTCCTGCACGGAGTCTGCGGGCCGGTAGGTTCTCTCCAAATCAATATTGGACGGCCGCTGGAAGTTAGGGTTCACCCGAGACAGAAGGAACTCGCACGAAGCGCTATTTCGCGCATAGTCGCCGGCACATCCACCGCCTCACTCCAGGGGGAAAACGTATGCCCATCACTGCCTTCAACAGTTTCAATGACGGCCTCGAACCGAATCGGCGAAGGCGCGACCACTTCGTTGCCAACATCGATTTTGAGGACGATCGTCGGTGGGTGCCCTATGCGGATGGGGTGTGGTTCCAGCCCTGCCACTTCAATGTCACGTCCGGGGGTTTCAGTGTGGTGTTGAAAGGTCTTCCTGGCGCCAAGCTCGGCACGCATTACCACGTGGGTACGGTGCGCGGCTACACGATCCAGGGCCACTGGCGGTATCTGGAGCACGACTGGATCGCAAAGCCGGGGACCTTCATCTATGAACCCGCGGGCGAGGCTCACACGCTGGTGATCACGGACGACTCGCCGGTTCCGGCGCTGATTATGTTTGTCGTTGAAGGCGGTCTCGTATACCTCGACAAGCCAGTCAATGGTAGCCTGGCCGCCTACGAAGATGGCTTCACCGCGCTGGAGATGACGCGAAAGTACTATCGTGAGGCTGGGCTTGACGCCCGTGAATTGGACTTGCTGATTCGATAGCCGGGACTCTCCGTTGAGCAAGTGGCTGCCGAGAACCCTGCGCAATTGAAGCGACGAGGCTCTGGAGAGCCACCGTCCAGAGAGGCCCGTCGCGTGTGAGCGTTGGGCTGCTGCCGGTTCTGGAGTTGCCCCGTTTCCGCGGACGGTTACAGGCTGAGGTCTTCAGCCCTTTCGGTATGCACGGTAGCAAGGTTGTCTACCGGCGGCGCTGCGCTGCACAGCGACGATGACCAATACCAATTGAACTGCGGTACCCACTCAACCACGCACTTTGATTGCCGCACTGTCCAACCCTCTTCTGTCCTAAGCAGCGTTCGCTTGAACTCGGCTACAAATGTCTCGTGCGTGACTTCACAGGAACCTGCAGGCCGGCATGTGCATCGATCTTGCCAGTGCCGGCCAACGCCGCCGCCAGCCACGGCCCGACAATGACCACCAAGTGATCCAGCCCGACGATCCTTTGCAGCTCTTCGACTTCCGCGATCCGGCCGCCGTGACCGACTGGGCCGCGATCGACGACCGCGTGATGGGTGGCATTTCGCGCAGCAGGCTGCGACACGACCCGCAAGGCCATGCCATCTTCGAGGGCGAGGTCTCGCTGGAAAGGAACGGCGGGTTCGCGTCCGTGCGATCCAGCCCAGGTGCACGAGGCAAACCAGGCGCCGCGGCCTGCGTGATCGAGGTACGCGGAAGGGGCAAGCAGTTCAAGCTCAGCCTGCTCACCGACGACGGCTTCGACAGCCTGAACTACCAGACCGGCTTCACACCCACAGGAAGCACCTGGCAAACGCTGCCCCTGCCGCTTGCAGCCTTCCGTGCCACTTTCCGAGGCCGCGAGGTTCTCGGGGCACCGGCGCTCGACCCCGCACGCATTCGACAGGTCGGGTTGATGATCGCCGAACGCCAGGCGGGGCCCTTCGCCCTCGACATCCGGCGGATCAGCCTGGCTTGAGCCAGTGCTCGACGGGGCGCTGCCGGACGCCTGACGTCTCCCCGGAAGACAGGCAGTCTTGAACTAGCCGTTGGCCGCTTCTCTTGTTCTCCCTGACGGCACAGCGGCGACCTCGCTCGGGGTCTGGGGCGCAGTGGAGTCAGTGCGCCAGCCGAACAATCCCCCAATTGCAGCCCCAGTAGGTTTTCCTGCAGGGGCTTTTTTTCATTGGCCACCACAAGAGGAGTCTTTCCAAACTAGCTACCCCGCCGTCCCCTCGCTCCCTTCGCGCTAACCCCGCAGCGCCCTCCATGGGCGCTTTTTCATGTCCGCCACCGAGCAAGGAAATCAATGAACGAAATCGCCTATTCACTTGGCTCTGGTGCCGCTGGTCGAGGGCACCACAAGACTGGCAACAGCGGGGCGCATCGACGTGCCGGCAGCCGACTGAAACGGCGCGGGATGATGATTCGCCCGGGTCGCAGGCCGACCGGCGAGGCGGCCGCGGCGGACAAGAGGTCGCGGCGCAGTCCGACGCCAACGCTGGCGCGCGTCTTTCGAACACCGCGCAGCGCTGGTGTTAGCCTCGTCAGCCAAGTCACGCAAACCGTGATCGCGTAAGAGCGCTCCGCGCGCGTGCAACCGCCTATCAATTCTGGGGGCCATCAATTGGAAACCCAGTTCGGGCCTGCCGACTAGGCATCTGTCTGGCCGCGACATGGCTGCGAACGCCGCATTGGCAGAGCCATCATGCATCCGAGCCTGCCGCACACATCCGCAAAACTCACAAGGAGCTTATGGACATCATCCGCATTATTTTCGCGATCCTACTGCCGCCTCTGGGCGTGTTCCTGCAGGTCGGCATCGGCAAACACTTCTGGATCAACATCCTGCTCACACTGCTGGGTTTCATCCCCGGCATCGTTCATGCGGTCTACATCATCGCCAAGGTGAAATGACGCCAGACGAGATCGATCGGCGCGTACAACGCAGCCGTCGGTGGGCCAACCGGCTCGACGCTGCCTGGGGCATCCCCGGCACGCGCTACCGCTTCGGCATCGAATCGCTGCTGGGCCTGCTGCCCGTCGCTGGCGACTTGGTCGGCGCGGCACTGGGACTGTCCATCGTCTGGCAGGCGCGACAAGTGGCTGCGCCGCGCTCGCTGCAGCTGCGCATGCTGGGCAACCTGGGAATCGACCTCGTGCTGGGCAGCGTGCCAATCGTCGGCGACATCGCCGACGTCGCCTTCCGCAAGAATCAGCGCAACGCCGCGCTGCTGGAGGACTGGCAGGCCGAACAGGCTAGGCGCGGTTGAAGGCGTAGCGCGGAAGCCTCGAACCAGCAGGGATCTGGCGCGCGCTGTGCGCCACGCCCAGCAGATGCAGCACCACGTCCCGGACGAATGAAGCGCAATAAGCCCAAGAGGCCTGGCGTTCGCACCGCAGCCCGCCAACCCGACGAGGTCTTCAGCTCTGGGCCCCTTCGCATGATGCGATTGGGCCGCCACGTCGGACCGGACCAATCAGAGGTGCATCACACCGGCGGGCTACGTCGCCCTGCGACTCAGGACTCCGTGCGCAGGCCGCTGCCACATCAGGTGCGCGCCAGCCGCGATCTCACGGAAACCGGCGCCTTCGTAGAGTCGCAGCGCCGCTGGCTTGTCCTGCCGCACCGTCAGGTGAATCCGCGGCAGCCCGCGCTCGACCAGCGTCCAGTGCGCCGCCGCCTCGAGCAGGGCGCGGCCCAGTCCGCGCCCGCGCGCCGACTCGGTCACGCCGAGGTAGTCAACGTAGCCGTCGCCTTCGACGCGCTGGTGCTGCACGTAGACGTAGCCGGCCAGCCGGCCGCCGTCGAGGGCGATCAGGAGGCGGTGCGCGTCGTCGAGGCTCGCCGCGACCGCTGCGCCGGGCAGATAGGTCTGCGGGAACAGCCGATCGTGCAGTTCGGGCAACTCAGTCAGCGCCGGGTGCGAGGCATTGGCATCGACGATGAACCCGTCGACCACCGGAGGTGCCGTCGACTCGGATGCCAACCGCGACATCACGCGATGGTGTTGCTGGTGGACGTAGCCGGCCCACTCCAGGGCCTCCAGCAGCGGTGCCTCGTCGGCTTGCGGGAAGGCATCGAAGCGCGAGATGGTTGGCAGCGCCTGCCGCAGGGCGTCGATCAGCGCGGCGCGCAGCGACTCGGCGTGATCCGACTCGTGAACCAGAGGACCCCAGACCCAGGCCCGGCGCGCAGCCGTATCGAAGGTGGCGCCGGCAATGCCTTCGATCGTGCCGCCCTGCGCATCCCGGGCGGCGGTGACGAAGACCGCCTGGTCGCGCGCCAGCGCGCGCATCGACTCGGCCTGCTGATCCGCCGATACTCCCTGCTCAGAGTGCAAACAGCGTGCGCGGCCGTCGGCGCGCCGGTTCCATTCGTGCAGCAGCGGTGCCAGCGTGGGCCAGTCGGCGGGAGGGGTGAGGCGGCAATTCCACATGGCGTGCGATGCTAACTGCGTCCGGGGGACGCCAGCGCCACCCTGGCGCCGCCGGACGCAGTGAATCATGCGCTTTGCCAGTCTCGCCCTTCGTCGTGCACATCGCGCAGCGTGCGGCGCAGGTGCGCCGGCGGGGCAACGAGCGGCAGGCTGCTGCCCAGCGTGACCGGCGCCGTGAACTGCAGCCGTTGGTCGAGCCGCCCGTCAGCAGCCGGCGGCGGAAGACAGCTCCTGGCCGCGAGCTGTCGGTGGCGACCGTCCGGCTCGTCCACCATCGTGCCTGCTTCGGTAAACCGCCACGACGGATTGACACTCCGCCGTCAACTTCGTGCCGATGACTGTGTTCCGCTGTGTATGACTGCGGTTCGATGCGTAGGAAACGTGTCTGTCAATCCGTAGGTCCCTGGTTCGAGCCCAGGTCGAGGAGCCAATCAAGACAAGGGCCTGCGCGCGAGTGCAGGCCTTTCTTACTTGCTCTGCTGCGATGAAGACGTGACATCGGACTCACGTCCGCCCCGTCCCGCTTGCCATCCGTTTCTCGAGGGTCATGAAGTCCAGCAGACAGTGCGTGCGCCTACATTCGCACCCAGAGTAGGAACAAGACGGGCAGCGCGCAGCAGGCCGCTGACAGCAAGAGGGTCGCGCGTGATCGCCGCGGAGCAAGTGCAGCGGTTGCGAATGCCGCCAGCCCGATCAGCGCGAGCGGATACGCCAACATGATCAGGAACGTAGGGGCAACATTGCCCTCTGCGACAGCGTAGTAGCCGAAACAGCCGATCGTCGGCACCGCGACGACAAGTGCGCCGACCAGTAGGCGCATTGGAAATGACATTGGAAATGACTGCCTGTGCATGATGAGTTGCTACGTGCCCGCGGCATTGCCTGTATCGGTCGCTCGATGGTGTCATGTCTTACGGCGCAGAGTTCGCCAATTCGCCTCGGCAGAGCGTCAACGTGACAACCTTGGCGCGGTTTGGCAAGACCTGACGAGCGAGGACGAGCAAGTTCGTTGACAGGCCCGCGCGTTTCCGCGCCATGAATCCGTAGGTGCCTGGTTCGAGCCCAGGTCGAGGAGCCACCCCATTCAGGGCCTCGCGCGAAAGTGCGGGGCTCTTGTCATTGGGGGTGTGGTTGCGGCCAATTGCGGGTTGTGACCTGCCCCCCGTAAGCGTCAATGCCTATGTCGGTGAAATCGGTGGATGTTTGTCCAAGGCACCGCCCACTTCCCTGGCTCCAGACATCTTCAGCCGAATCTTCTCTATCGCGTGGACCGGTTCGAGCCCCTTCGGACAGACCTCGGCGCAATTCATGATCGTGCGGCAGCGAAACAACCGATAGGCGCCGCTCAAGTCGTCGAGACGCTCCTCAATGGCGCGATCGCGGCTGTCGACGATGAATCGATAGGCTTGGATCAAACCAGCGGGGCCAACGAACTTGTCGGGGTTCCACCAGTACGACGGACACTGGCTGCTGCAGCACGCGCAGAGAATGCACTCGTACGAGCCGTTCAACCGGTCGCGCTCGTCAGGCGACTGAAGCCGTTCCTTTTCCGGCGGGGGTTCGGTGTTCACCAGGTAGGGCCTGATCGAGTGGTACTGCTTGTAAAACTGCGTCATGTCGACGACGAGATCGCGAATGATCGGAAAGCCCGGCAAAGGCTGGATTACAACCGGCTCCTTCAGGCCGCGCACGGGCGTGATGCACGCCAGGCCGTTGCGACCGTTGACGTTCATCGCGTCGGAGCCGCACACGCCTTCCCGACACGACTTTCTGAGAGTCAGCGTCGGATCCTGCTGCTTGAGGCGAAGAATCACGTCGAGCAACATGTGCTCCGTGGGCAACAGTTCGATCTCGAAGTCCTGCAGGTAGGGTTTGGCGTGGCGATCGGGGTCGTAACGGGAAATCGAGAACTTCATTGCGACTTTCGTTTCGGTGCGTTCAGGCGGTGGCTTTAACCAGGAATCGACACCAGAATCCAAACCACGGAGATGGCGATGGTCAACAAGCCGCAGCCTACGGTTACGAGCAGGAGACGCTGGAACGCTGGCGGTTTCGCATAGTCGAGCAGCACGTCGCGCAAGCCCACCCACATGTGCGACAGCAGCGCCGCGAAGAACGTGGCCAATGCGACTTTGATGCTGGGGCGGCCGACCCAGCCGTGCCATTGCGCGTAGTCGCGCACTGGATCGAGCGCGAAGGTAGCGAGCAGGAATATCAAGAAGGCCAGCATGTAGACGGCACTGAGCCGCTGGGCCCACCATGCGGCCAGCCCGGTGAACCCAATGCCGGGAACTTTCACAGCAGAACCGCGCCCGCAAGCACCGCCAAAGCGACACCTCCGAGATTCACAAGCCAGGCACTGCGACGCGCCGAGGGCAGCGGCGAGCCGATGTCGAAGTCCGACAACAGGTGCCGCACCCCCGCGAGGACGTGGTGCGAAAACGCCAGACAAGGATCACCAGCGCGGCCTTGACGGGAGCGTGTCGCAACTGGCTTGACACGTGCGCGAACGACTCCTCGCCTTCGAGCGATACCGCCATCAGGTAGACGACCACAGGGACACCGATCGTCAGTACGACGCCGCTGATCCGGTGGCCGATCGAAGTCAGCGCACCGATGGGCATCCGGATCTTCGTCAGGTCGAGAAATACGGGGCGGCGAAAGCGTGGGGAGATCATCGTTACCTCCCCAAACAATCGAGGCCGGGCGAGCCGAGCGTCATCTTCATCGTCGTCCAGCGGAACGCGCCGGTAGGTCGGATGCCGGGCAGGTTGCGCTTCGTGGCCCGGTGTCAGTCATCGAGGCCATGTGCACAGAAATCATGGAATCATCGATAGCCGACTCCCATCACGTAGTCGCGCAGCAGGGCCTCTTCGTACTGACCTTCAAGCAACAGCTCGCGCAGCGCATCACGCGCATTCACGACGCCTGAAGGCTTGCCTTCTGTGTCGACGACCGGAACGTGCACCAGTCCGTTCACCTGCATCATCGACAGCACATCGGGCAGGCCATCGGTGGTGCGGCACGAGATCACATTCCTCGTCATGAGGCCGTCGACAGTGGCGGCGCAGCTGCGGCCCGTACAGTGACCAATCTGCCGGACGATGTCTGACTTGGTCACCACGCCGATCATCGTCCCTTCTTGATCACAAACCACGGCCAGGCTGATCTGGGTGCTCGACAGCAACCGCGCCACTTCCCGCAGCGGCATGTCGGCTTGGACCGCGAGCAGCCGCGAACGGGCCGCAGCAGCGATGTTGCTCACAAGCTTCGTGCTCACCCCGCGCTCCTGAATTCGAGACCTTGCCCACTGATCGGGGGATCGCCGACGCTCGCTGCGGCGGATTGCAGGCTGCGCAAGCGACCAGATCTGTCGACGAGGCTGATCATCCGGGCGGCCGCGTGGATCGTCAGGCGATGCGGTGTGAAGCCAGGACGTGGGGTGATGCATTCGGATATTTCACGGGCCAGATTCAGTTGCTGGTCGGAAGCATCGACCAGCAACGCCGTCAGCAAGTTCTCGAGCGCGATGACCCGAATCTGCAACTGCACCAGCTCGGCATCTGTCAGCGGTAGCGCGGCAGTCAGCAACTCCACCGAAGCGGGACGCCCATGCTCGCCATCACCGGCCCCGCCTTCGTTGTCCCACCGCGAAATCGCTTTGACGCGGAGGAGGCTTCGCTCCGATGAATCTGGCTCTCGATCAGACGGCATGTTCATGTGATGTTTCCGATTCCAGGCGTCGATTCGTCGACTGGTGAACATAGCCCCCACCAAGGCGAGAGCTCGCAGACTGCGAGAGGTTCAGTCACGGATACTGATCTCCGAATGCGTTCAGTTGGGGCATTGTCCGCCCGATGGGCAAAGAGCGGTCAGCTAATTGCGCGGAGAGATGATGAGCTTGGTCGACCTGACTTGCTCCGGATTTTTCGAGCCAGTCATTCCTGGAGAGCTGCTCGGTTGGGGATGGAATGATGTTGCCGCTTGAACTCGTGCGGGGTCAAGTAGTTGATTGAACTGTGCGGCCGCACTGCGTTGTAGTGCTGCCGCCAGGATTCGATGACGAAGGCCGCCTCGTTGCGCGAGCGGAACCACTCGATGCTCAAGCATTCGTCGCGCAGCTTGCCGTTGAAGCTCTCGTTGGTGCCGTTCTGTCAGGGCTTGCCAGGGTCAATCAGACCCATCTGCCACCCTCCTCAGCCAATGCGCTCCAAGCATTGCCGACGGCGATGTGTAGCGCGACGGCTGCGGACAACCCTGTTAGGGGGCGCCAAGCCATTCAAGGCCTCGCGCGCAAGTGCGGGGCTTTTGTCATTGCAGGATCACGGCAAGCCGCCATCGCGGTTCGCCACCTCCAACAACAAGCTGTCCACGACGTCTGGGCAACTTCATACTGTGGTCTCATCGGCCTATCAGGATGGCCGCCAGTGTCCAGAGGTGATCCACATGTCCTCGAGCCGCACGGAAACTGACAGCTTCGGTCCGATCGAGGTGCCGAGCGATGCGCTGTGGGGCGGTCAGACCGAGCGCAGCCTTCGCTTCTTCAAGATCGGCCAACAGCGCATGCCGCTCGAGGTCGTCCACGCGTTGGCGCGAGTTGTCCACGAAGTCCGGGCAACTTCATACTGTGGTCTCATCGGCCTATCAGGATGGCAGGCAGTGTCCGGAGGTGATCCACATGTCCTCGAGCCGCACGGAGACTGACAGCTTCGGTCCGATCGAGGTGCCGAGCGATGCGCTGTGGGGAGGCCAGACCGAGCGCAGCCTTCGCTTCTTCAAGATCGGCCAACAGCGCATGCCGCTCGAGGTCGTCCACGCGTTGGCAGAGGTCAAGCGCGCCGCTGCGGAGGTGAACCGCGATCTCGGCCTGCTCGAGCCGGCGAAGGCCGGGGCCGTCGCGGCTGCCGCTGCGCGCGTTGCCGCGGGCGAGTTCGATGCCCAGTTCCCGCTGTCGGTCTGGCAGACCGGCTCGGGCACGCAGAGCAACATGAACGCCAACGAGGTCATCGCCAACCTCGCTTCGCTGGCGCTGGGTGGCGGCCTCGGGGCCGAGCGCCTGGTGCACCCGAACGACGACGTCAATCTCGGGCAGTCGTCGAACGACGTGTTCCCGACCGCGATGCACCTCGCCGTGGTGCTGCAGGCCAGGCCGCTGCTGGCGTCGCTCGCGCGGTTGCGCGGCGCGTTGCAGGCCAAGGCCATCGCGTTCGCCGACACGTTGAAGATCGGGCGCACCCACCTGCAGGACGCGACGCCGGTCACGTTCGGCCAGGAGTTCGGCGGCTACGACGCCCAGCTCGCGATCGCCGAAGCCGCGCTGCGCCGCGCCCTGCCCGACCTGCACGCGCTGGCGATCGGTGGCACCGCCGTCGGTACCGGCCTGAACACGCACCCCGAATTCGGTGCCCGTGTCGCGGCCGTTCTGGCTGCGCGCCTGGGCGCGCCGTTCGTCGTCGCCGACAACCTCTTCGCCGCGATGGCCGGCCATGAGCCGCTGGTCGGCCTGCATGCCGCGCTCAGGACGCATCGCCGTGGCGCTCAACAAGATCGCCAACGACATCCGTCTGATGGGCAGCGGCCCGCGCGCCGGGCTGGGTGAACTTCGACTGCCCGCCAACGAGCCCGGCAGCTCGATCATGCCGGGCAAGGTGAACCCGACGCAGGTCGAGGCGCTCACGATGGTGTGCGCCCAAGTGATGGGCCACGACGTGGCGATCGGCATCGCCGCGAGCCAGGGTCACTTCGAGCTCAACGTCTACAAGCCGCTGATCGCCTACGACGTGCTCGACAGCCTGCGCCTGCTGGCCGACGCGATGGCGAGCTTTGCCGAGCATTGCGTCGAGGGCACCGAGGTCGATGGCCGAGCGTGCCGCAGGAGATGATGAGCCGCTCACTGATGCTCGTCACTGCACTGGTGCCGCACATCGGCTACGACCGCGCTGCCGAGATCGCCAAGCATGCGCACAAGACCGGGCTCAGCCTGCGTGAGGCGGCATCGGCCCTCCACGGCATCCGCGCCGAGGAGTTCGATGCCTGGGTGGACCCCAAGCGCATGCTGGGCGCCGGCTGAGCGACAGAGGACGATGAAGCCAGGGGTTGCCGCGCCCGCGGCGCCGCGGGTGCACCTGAGCGGCCGTGCCGCAACGGGGGCGGGGACCGCGGCTACAGGATCCCCAGCCGCTTGAACACGTCGGCCAGCTTCTCGCCGCGCTGCAGCGCCTCGCGCGACTGGTTCTCGCCCGAGACCTTTTCGAGTGCGCGGCGCACGACCTCCTGCTCGACGCTCTTGCGGGATGACGACCACGCCGTCGACGTCGCCGAACACGAGGTCGCCGCGGCGCACGGCGACGCCGGCGCACACCACCGGCACGTCGCGCTCGACCATGCGCGCGCGGCCCTTGGTGTCGAGCGGCCCGATGCCGCCGCAGAACACCGGGAAGCGCATCTCGCGGATCTGCTTGACGTCGCGCACCAGGCCGTCGGTGACGCAGCCGGCCGCGCCGCGCGCCACGCTGGCCGTCGACAGCAACTCGCCCCAGGGCGCGATGCGCTCGGTCGGGCCGTCGCAGGCCAGCACCACCACGTCGCCGGGCGCGAGGTCGTCGACCAGCGCGATCTCCACCTCGTAGGGGTTCTCGCCCGCGGCCGGCGGCGCGTACACCGGCATGTACAGGCCGGTGCGCGCGCGGCCGATGAGCTGCAGCGCTGTCGTCCAGCGGGCGCATGAAGGGTTTCATCGCCTGCTGCATCAGGCCCAGGCTGTCGAGCGTGTCGGACAGCACGGCGGCATTCAGCGCCTGCAGGTGGTTCGGGTTCAGCGGCATGGTGGCAACTCCCGGCGCGCGGCCTCGGGTGGGTGGGCAGGGCCGAGCTTAGCGCCCGCGATCGACGACGGCCGATCCGCACCCAGACCGACGCCTCTACAGGCCGATCGCCAACCGGGTTACAGTAGCGTCCTAGGGTTTACCCGCAATCACCATCTCGGCGCCTTGAAGCCGCCCCCCCGTCATGAACTTCTTCCGCACCCTCCTGAACGCGCGCGCCAGCGCATCGCAGCACGCCCTGCCGGCCACCGCCAACCCGCGCCCTGCCGCCAGCGCAGGTTGCCACCCGGACGCGCGTCGCGCCGCCGCGCAGGCTCAGGAGCGTATGGCGCTGTACGCCTTGTTCGGCGTCGGTCGCTGAGCGACTGCGCGCCGGCAACCCTGACCTCGCGAGGGCCAAGACGCGGAGGCGCAGGTCGGCGGTCTATCCTGTGGCCATCGGACGCGCCGCCAAAGGCGCCCGACCCGCGCCTGCGCCGGGCACCGAAGCCCTGCCGCACGCACCCCGATCACCGCACAAGGAAAGCGAGGACACCATGGCCGTTCGTACTTCATCCGCCCAGTGGCAAGGCACCCTGAAGGAAGGGGCCGGCACCATGAAGCTGGGCAGCGGCGCCTACGAGGGCCCGTTCACCTATGCCTCGCGCTTCGAGTCGGGCCAGGGCACCAACCCGGAAGAGTTGATTGGCGCCGCCCAGGCCGGCTGCTTCTCGATGTTCCTGGCCGCCCTGCTGACCAAGGCGGGCTTCACGCCCACGCGCATCGCCACCACGGCCAAGGTGCATCTGGGCGAAGGCCCGACGATCACGCTGATCGAACTGGATACGCGGGCCGAGGTGCCCAACCTGAGCGACGCCGATTTGCAGAAGCACGCCGCCGAGGCCAAGGCCAACTGCCCGGTGGCCAAGGCGGTGACGGGGCCGAAGCTCACGCTGAAGGCGCAGCTGGTCAAGTAGCCGATGCCGTTGATGGCTGCCGCCTGCGGCGCCGAGCACGCGCAGCGGCAGGTACATGAGAATTGAACCGATGCCATGGGCCCCGACCGCGGCGCTGGCGCTGCTGCTGGCCTGCGGTGCGGCCGCGGCCGCACCCTGCGAACCCCTGCGCCGCGAGATCGAGGCCAAGATCGCACGCGCCGGTGTGGCGGAGTTCAGCGTCACGGCGGTCGAGGCCGCCGCATCGGCGCCGGGCAAGGTCGTGGGCAGCTGCGAGCAAGGCGCGATGAAGATCATGTACGAGCGGCTCACGCGCAGCGACGGCAATGCGCGGCCTGCGCCGCCCAAGCCGCCGCCGCCGCTCGAGCGCAGCAACGAAGGCGTGATCACCGAGTGCAAGGACGGGTCGGTCGTGCGCGCTGGCAACTGCAAACCGTAGCCACCAAACGCTCGATGGTCACGCTGCGCGAACTCACGGCCGGCTTTGCCACCGCGGGGCGCATCGAGGCGATCGTGCTGCGCACAGCTCGCGCCGAGCCGGCATTGAACGTCGAGGAGGCGATGGCCCTGCCCGGTCGCGGACTGGAGGGCGACCGCCGTGCGGCACGTGCGCCGGCCCCCGGTGGCGCGGCCGCAAAACGCGAACTCACGCTGATCCAGGCCGAGCATTTGGTGCCGCTGGCGCGCTGGGTCGGGCGCGACCATATCGACGCGCGGCTGCTGCGCCGCAATCTGGTCGTGTCGGGCCTGAACCTGATCTCGATGCGCTCGCCCTTCGCCGACCGAGCGCTGGTGTGGCGCATCGGCAGCGACGTGCTGATCGAGGTCACCGGCCCCTGCGACCCCTGCTCGCTCATGGAGCAGGCCCTCGGGCCGGGCGGCTACAACGCGATGCGCGGGTTGGGCGGCGTCACGGCGCGCATCGTGCAAGGCGGCTGCATCGCGGTCGGCGACCGGGTGGCGTTGGAGCTTGGCTGACGCGGCAGTGCCGGCGAGCCCGCGGCGCCTAGGCCCACGGGCGCGTGCCGCTCACCAACTCAGCGGATGCACCAAGTACAGGTTCGCAAGTTCACGGTACACCTCGGGCGCCTCGGCCGCCAGCGCCTGCGGGCGCTCGAAGAACGCCTCGGTGACGACGGCGAAGAACTCGGCCGGATCGCTGGCGCCGTAGGCGTCGATCACGCTCGACGGCTCACGCTGCAGGCGCGCGAAGGCGGCGTCCATCACCGCGCTCCAGCGCCTGCGCAGCGTCGGGCTGGGGCGCCAGGGTCGGCCGTCGGCGACGCCGGTGTCCTGGTCGATCTGGTGTGCGAACTCGTGCAGCACCACATTGCGCCCGTCTGCCGGATCGCCCGCGCCGGCCAGCACCTCGGACCAGGCCAGGATCACCTGCCCTTGCGCCCAGGACTCGCCCGACAGCGCATGGCGCTGCATCTGCACGAGTCCGTTGCCGACGGGCCGCTCCTGCTGCACCAGGAAGGCGTCGGGGTAGACCAGGATCTGGCGCAACTGCGGGTAGTAGTCGGGCTGCGCATGGCCGACGAGCAGCAGGCAGGCCTGGGCCGCGATCGTGACGCGCACCTCGTCCGTGATGTCCTGGCCCTGGCAGCCGATGAAGGCCTTCTCGGCGACAAAGACTTGGATGTGGCGTTTGAGCTGGAGCTGCAAATCCGCCGGCAAGCGAGCCACCGCAGGCACGCGCTCGCGCAGGATGCGCCGCCACGCCGCCGGAAAGGGCAGATCGCGAAGTCGGGCGCGCCGGCGTTCGGCCCAACGCGGGCGGGCCAGGAGTGCGATGACGCCCAGCAACGCCGCCGTGGCCACGACAACCATGGGCAGCGCGGCGCTGAGCGAGGCGGAGTTCACTGCAGGCAGATGGGAGCGGCGCGGGCCAATTCAACCGCCGTCGACGAAATCGGCTGGCCGTGCCCCGCCCCAGACCCGTCGACAATAGGCCCATGAAACGCACCCTCCTGCTCGTGGCCCTGCTGGCCACCACCGCCGCCTGCCGCGCCGAGTCGATCGGCGAGGTCGACACCGTGTTCAAGCTCATCGGCCCCGACCACAAGATCGTCGTCGATGCCTACGACGACCCCGAGGTCAAGGGCGTCACCTGCTACGTGTCGCGCGCCAAGACCGGCGGCATCAAGGGCGGACTCGGGCTGGCCGAAGACAGGGCCGAGGCGTCGATCGCCTGCCGGCAGACCGGCCCGATCTCGTTTCCCAAGCCGCTCAAGCGCCAGGACGAGATGTTCAGCGAGCGCATCTCGCTGATCTTCAAGCGCCTGCGCGTGGTGCGCATGGTCGACGCGGCGCGCAACACGCTGGTCTACCTGACCTACTCCGACCGCGTCATCGAAGGCTCGCCGCAGAACAGCGTGACCGCCGTGGCGGTGGATCGCGCCACGCCGATTCCCGTGCGCTGAGACGTCCGCCTTTCGAACGCCCTGCGCGCCCGTCGACGCAAACTAACCACTGCCCCAGGAGAAACTGAATGAACCAGGACGCCTTCGACAAGGGCCTCAAGACGCGCCGTGAAGTGCTCGGCGCCGACTACGTCGACGCGGCAATCAAGAACGCCGACGACTTCAACCGGCCGATGCAGGAGCTGGTCACGGAGCACTGCTGGAACGACATCTGGAACCGCCCGGGGCTGGACCGGCGTACCCGCAGCCTCATCAACCTGGCCATGCTGACCGCGCTGAACCGCCCGCATGAACTGAAGCTGCATGTGCGCGGCGCCGTCAACAACGGCGTGACCAAGGACGAGATTCGCGAGGTGTTCCTGCAGAGCGCCATCTACTGCGGCGTGCCCGCCGCGATCGACAGCTTTCGCGGCGCCAAGGACGTGTTCAAGGAGATGGGGATCTGATCGTGGGCATGACCTCGTGATCCTGCCCTGGCTGGCCTCGCTGACCGCGGTCTTCGTCATCACCTGGACCCTGCTGCCCTGGTTGCGGCACGACGCATGGTGGGTGCGCATCTTCGAGTTCCCGCGCGTGCAGATCACCGTGATCAGCGCGGCCACGTTCTTGGCTTATGCGGCCATCGCCGGCTGGCGCGATCCCGTTGATCGCGTGCTGCTGGGCGCGCTCGCCGTGTGCATCGCTTTCCAACTGCTACGCATCGCGCGCTACACGCCGCTCTACCCCAAGCAGGCGCGCACCGCCGTGCAGCCTGCCGCACCCGACATGCTGAGCCTGTTGGTCGCCAACGTGCTGACGCCCAACCGCAACGCCGAGGCGCTGCTGCGGCTGGTGCGCGAGCGCAAGCCCGACCTCGTGCTGACGGTGGAGTCCGACCGGTGGTGGCAGGACCAGCTGCACGCACTGGAGGCCGACTACCCGCACACGGTCAAGCATCCGCTGGACAACCTCTACGGCATGCATCTCTACTCGCGCCTGCCGCTGGTGAACCCGCAGGTGCATTTCCTGGTCGAGGACGACGTGCCCTCGATCCACACCGAGGTGCGGCTGCGCTCGGGTCGACTGGTTCGGCTGCACTGCGTGCACCCCGCGCCACCCAGCCCGACTGAGAACCCCACCTCGGCCGAGCGCGACGCCGAGTTGCTGCTGATTGCGAAGTCGCTCGACCAGCCGGCGCGGTCGGTGGTGGTGATGGGCGACCTCAACGATGTCGCCTGGTCGGCCACCACGCGCATGTTCCAGAACCTGAGCGGGCTGCTGGATCCGCGCATCGGCCGCGGCATGTTCAGCACCTTCCACGCGCGCTACCCGTTCCTGCGCTGGCCGCTGGACCACGTCTTTTGCTCGGCCGACTTCACCGTGGTCTCGCTGGCGCGGCTGCCCGACATCGGCTCCGACCACTTTCCGATCGAGGCCGTGCTGTGCCTTGCGCCGCGCGCGGTCGCCGGGCACGCGACGCCGGACGCCGACGCCGAGGAGCGCGAGATTGCCGACCGGAAGATCGACAAGGTGGATGGCGACCGCGAGGCGCTGCGTTAGCCCTGCGCCGGATCACACCGCCATCAAGGCTGCATCGGCATGGACCTGCTGCGCGTGTCCCGGAGCATCGTCGCCTTGGCGGTCATGCCCAGGCGCGCGACGAAGGCGGGGAACATCTCGTGCGGCCTCTGGCCGAAGCGGCGGCCCAGCACGTTGGCGTACTGCTGTTCAGCGGCGATGTGCGCCTGGAGTGCGTGGACCTTGGTCTCCGCGGCCTCGGCGCGACGGGTCAGCTGCTCGATCTGCTTGGCGCGCTCGGCGTCCAAGCGTGCGAACTCCTGCTTCTGCTTGGCCAGCATCGACCTGGCCACCTGCGCGGTGCGCGCAGACCGGTCCGCCGCTCGCGCTCGCGCGCGCTCTGCGCCCGGCGTTACTTGGGCCGGCGGCGGCGTCGACAGCGCCCCCGTGGCCGAGTCACCCGCCAAGTCGGCGCCGGCGTTGGCCGCGGCATCGACGGTGGCTGCGGGCCGCGCCCGCGGCGCCGGCATGACGGCGGCGGCCGGCGCCGGAGCCGAGGGCGCCTCGACGGTCCGGCCCTGGGCCACCAACTTCAGATGCTGCAAGCGCGACGTCGACACGCGCGGCGGCGGAGGCAGGCCGCGGATCACGCTTTCCAACTGCGCGCGCACGGAGTCCGTCGCGCAGGTCCAGCCGCTCGGGGCGGTGCGCTGAGCGAACCACTCCAGATTGATGTCGACGTCGTCATCCGGCCCTGCGCCTCGTGGCGCCGCGGCCTGTGAGCCGACGGCGTACTCGGGCGGATCCGACGGCGTCAGCACCTCATACAGCACGGGCAGATCGGCGCGATGCGAAGGCCCGCGCGGGTCAGGCTCGCTCTCGAAAGCGCTGAACGAAATCGACTTGCTGTCCATGGGATGACCTTTCGCCTGCGGAGCCGGGACGGCCCCTCGCCTGCAGTCGCCGCTGAGACGGCCCAGCCAATTACAGCCGGGCCCCGTGTGTTTGAGCGCGAACAACGGAAACCCGGTGTTACAAGCGTCACCGGGTTCGGCGGAGCGTGGCCTAGGCGTGCACCGCGGCAGCACGGCGCCTTTCTGGCCCGCGGACAGATCGCAGGCAGACACATGTTCGCGCCCTCGGGCACCTCGTGCCGGGGACAGACACGGGCCCCGAGCGTCCGCGCGGGCCCGTTGCACGACGGTGCGCGGGCATGCCGGCTCTGGCCGGCATGCCCGGAACTCACTTGCCGGCGAGTCGGTCCTCGGCCGCGCGAGCGCGCTGGCCAGCCAGGCGAATGAGTTCCTGATCGGCCGCGGTGGCTTCGCGCGCGCTGGACTCGCCATGCGAGATCAGGCCCAAGCGTTGCGCCTCGACCGCCTCGGCGCGCACTTCGGCACGCGTCTTGGTCGACACGAACGGGGTCGACTCCACGTCGCTGTCACCGCGCGAGGCCTGCCCCGCGGCGGCAGCCACGGCTTCGGCGTGGACCTCGGCGTGCGAGCGCTGGGAAACGAACCCGCCCTCGTCGAAGATGGCATGTTCACCATTGCGGACCAGGCTCGTGGCATGGGCGGCCACTGCCGCGGCGGCAAAGCTGCCAAACGCCAGGACGGCCAGAAGTTGTCGATTGACTCGCATGAAACTCTCCTTGGGTAGGGGGTGGGTGGATCGGTCCGGCGCGACTGCGAACGCCGCGTCGGCCCGTACCCATGAGTCGCCTGCAGTCGCGTGTTATTGCAGCGGCGCGCGAACCCGCAGGTTTCATGTGATACGCGCCGCGACGTGCATGCAACGATGCGTCAATCGGACGCGCTCAAGCTCGGGCTCTCGGCATCCACGCCGCACCCACCCTTCACGCAAGCCCGCATCATGTTGGACGACCTGCCACCCGGCGCCCACCTCGTCACGCGACGTCGCGGCTACGTGCACCATGGTCTGTACGCCGGGCATGGCCGCGTGATCCACTACGCCGGATTCGACCGCTGGTTTCGCGGCGGCCGGGTCGAAGAAGTGGCGCTCGACGAGTTCGCACGCGGACGCGGCTGGCAGGTGCGGCCCTGGGCCACGCCGCGCTTCGCCGGCGCGGCCGCGGTCGAACGCGCGCGCGGGCGCCTGGGCGAGGATCGCTACAGCCTGTGGTCGAACAACTGCGAGCACTTCGTCGAGTGGTGCCTGAGCGGCACGCAACGCAGCGCGCAGGTCGACGCCCTGGCCGCGCGCTGGCGCGGCCGCCTGGCCGGGCTGGGTTCGCTGCTGCCACGGCGGCAAGCGCGACGCGTGCATTGATGCCGCGCCGGCGGCCGGCTCGGCGCCGCGCGCGCGGGACCTAGCGCACGGGCGCGGACCGATCGCCGGCGCCGGCGAGGCGATCGCGCGCGGCCGGGCGCGCTTCCAGGTCGGCGCAGGCCCGATCGCTCGACGCCAATGGCGCGGTCGCGGCGCGGCTGTAGGCGCTGTCGACGGCGAGAAAGACGCTGCAGACCACCGCGAGCAGGGCCACCAGGACGGCGCCACGGGTGGCCGTCATCAGGGGCCTGTGGGTCGGGATGCTGGGAGGCATGGCGCGGTCTCGGGCTCGTTGGTGGTGCCATCGATGCTCGGCGCTTGCCCTTGCGACCGCATTGCAGCGGGCGAGCGCGCGGTTTCAACTGCAACCGCCCGGCGTGCTCGGCGCCGCGCTCAAGCGTCGCTCAAGCGTCGCTCAGGCACGCACGCAGCCGTGCCCGCGCCCGGTGCAGAGCCAGTGCCACGCGCGCCGGCGGCAGGCCGAGTTCGCGCGCGGTCTCGTCATTGCTCAGCCCTTCGACTTCGCGCAGGCGCACGATGCGCGCGCTGTCGGTCGGCAGGCGAGCCAGGCACGGTTCGATCGCCGCCAGCGACTGGCGCAGCTCGAGCGTTCGCTGCGGGTCGCGCCGGTCGATCCACGGCTCGCCGACGGTAGCCTCGTCGGCCAGCGCCGCGGCGCCGCCATCCGGCACCTCGGTCTCGATGTCCCCTGCGCGCGGCAAGCGGCTCTCGCGGCGCACGGCGTCGGCCAGGCGGCGCAGCAGGATCCCAGTGAGCCAGGTTCGCGCGCTGGCCCGGCCCTCGAACCGCTCGGCCCCGCGCAGCGCAGCGACCAGGGTGTCCTGGACCACGTCCTCGGCCAGCGCGGCGTCGCGCAGGCGGCGGCGCGCCAAGCGCATCAGGTAGGGCCGGTGCTCGACCACCGAGGTGCCGATCGACGCCGCGGACAGCGTCATCGTGGCCCGTTCATCGGCCGCGATGCCATGTCGGCGGCCGCGTGCACGTCGCGCGCAATCCATCGTGGCGCGGCGTCGCGCTGCGCGCCACCCAAGGCGCGCGTCACGCGCAGCAGCCGGGGGTCGGCCGGATGGGCGAGCAAGGCATAGCCGCTGCGCTGCGCCAGTTCGATCATCACGGCGTTGTCGCGCAACACCTCGCCGACCAGATGCCTCACGCCCTGCCGCTGGGCGTGGCGAGTCAGGCTACGCAGCAGCGTCGCGCCGAGTCCTTCGCCCTGCCAGGCGTCGTCGACCACGAGCGCGAACTCGCGCGAGTCGGGCGCGCCCTCGCCCAGGGCGTAGCGCGCCTCGCCGACACACAGGGGCTCGCCAGCGACGATGGCAACTGCCAACAGGACCGCTTCGAGTCGCAGATCGGGTTGCGTCATGCGTTGCAGCAGGCCCTGCGGCAGGACCTTGACGCTGCCGTGGAAGCGCCAGCGCCGCGCCGCTGGGGACAGGCGTTCGATGAAGGCGCCCAGCAGCGCCGCGTCACTGGCGCGCACGGGTCGCAGCAGCACCATGCGGCCGCGGCGCGTCGGCAGCAACTCGGCCATCGGCGCCGTGCCGCCGACCGTGACGGGCTCCATCGCCGACTCAGCCACGGTCGAAGGCGGTCATGGCGTCCGCGCTGTCGAACAGCAGCAGACTGGCGTCGCTGAGCGCATACACGACCACCAGGCCGCGGCGATCGAAGGCAAAGGTCTCGCCGGCGCCGAGCACGATGTCGCGCCTGTCGTTGTACTGGGTCAGCCAGACATGGCCCTTGAACACCGCGATGCCGCGGCCGGGGGCGCCGGCATGCGTGAGCACGGCACCCTTTTGCAGGTTGTTGACTGCGGAATCAGTGGTGGCGTCCATGGCGGCCCTCCAGGAAAGGGGTGAAGACGCTGGCATCGTCGGCGGCCGCGGTTGCGCCATGCTTTCAGGCGGGCGGCGCGTCGTTGCAGCTGAAACGGCAAGCGCGGCCCGGGCGCGCAATCGCGACCAGCCGTCCTGTTGCAGTTGAAACCTGGCGCCGGCGCCGTCGTAACGGGTCGGTAGCCGCCGCTCGCGATCGTTGCGCCATGTCCGCGCTGGCATGGAGATCCGACATGACCGAAACCTATCCACCCGAATCAACCGCCGAGGCCCCCTGGCTTGCTCAGGAGTTCAGCGATTCAGTGGTCGAGTGGACCCTGGACGAACTCGATCGCTCCGGCGACCTGGGGTCGCTGCGATCGGCCTGGGCCGCGGCCGATGAACTCAACGAGTAATCCCCCGATTGCCGGATCGGGTGGCGCTGGCTCGGCGCGCGCGCCGCGGGTGCTCGTGGTCGACGCCGACGCCCCGCTGTTCGGGTTGCTGCAGGCCTGGCTTCACGACGAGGGCTGTACCGTGCTCGACGAGCACGGTGGCGCGGCCGACAGGGTCGACCTCGTGATCGTGGACCTGCCCTTTCCACGTCAGGCCGGCGTAGACTCGGTTCGGCACATTGCACAGCGGCATCCCATGGCGCCGATCCTGGCCTTGTCATCGACCTTCACCGCGGGCATCGAGTGCTGCGGGCCGGCGGCCCGCGCGCTGGGCGTCGACTGCACGTTGCCCAACCCGGTTTCGCGCGAGGCGTTGTTGAACTCCGTGCGGCGGTTGCTGGCGCACTGACATGCCCGCACCGTTGGCCAGCCTGATCCACACGCATCTGCGCCGGCCTTGGCGCAGCATTGTCTGGATCGGTGGCGCCCTGGTGGCCGCGTTCACGGCCTACGCCACCTATGACGTGGTTCGCAGCTACCGCACCGCCGTCGTCGAGACCGGCCGCGACCTCGAGACCCAGGCGCGCGTCATCGCCGAGCAGACCACGCGCAGCATGCAGTCAGTGGACCTGGTGCTGCGGCATCTGGCAAGCTCGCATCGCGCGGGGGTGAGCGGCGGCACGTTCGCGCAGCGAGATGCACGCCTACCTGCAGGACCAGGCGATCGGCATGGTGCAGGTCGAGTCGCTGGCGGTGTTCGACGCCAACGGCATCCTGATGGCGAACTCCGTGATCGCCGATCCGCCCGAACTGCGCATCGACGTCGTCAACGATCCGGCATTCCGCTCGTTGCGCCAGGGCCGCGGTCCACAGCTGTCGATCGCTGCCGCCCGCCCCGCGCTGTTCAAGCCCGAGACCTGGGTGTTCCCGATCGCCCGCCGCCTGGAGACGCCCGGCGGCGCCTTCGGCGGCGTCGTCTTCGCCGGCGGCCGCGTCGAGTACTTCGAGCAGTTCTATCGCGACCTGCGACTGGGCGAAGGCACGGCCGTGACCCTGCTGCACCGCGACGGCACCCTGCTGGCACGCCACCCATCTGCGCCCGCGGCACTCGGCCAGCGTTACGCAGCGATCGACGACCTGATGATGGCGGGCACAGACACCGCCGAGGGACCGCGCCGCGCGGTCAGCCCGATCGACGGCGTCGACCGCTTCGGCGTCGTCGAGGGCACGCCCGACTACCCGCTGGCTGTGGTCGTGACGCGCGACGCTACCGTCGCACTGCGTGCCTGGCGCGAGCAGGCCATCGGCACGATGACGCACACCCTGGTGCTGGGCCTGCTGTCGGCACTGCTGCTGGCGATGGTGGCGCGCCAGTTCGCCCGCCTGGACCAGGCACGGGCATCGCTCGAGCACTCGCGCGAGCGCTTCGCGCTTGGCGGTGGCCGGCTCCGACGAAGGCATCTGGGACTGGGACGTCGCCGGCGACCGCATCTACGCGTCGGCGCGCGCGCGCGAGATCTTCGGCCTGCCGCCGGATCCCGAAGTCCAGCCGCGCGAGGCGTGGTTCAAGGCGGTGCGCATGCACCCCGACGATGTCGAGGTCCGGCGCGCGGCCCTGCAGGCGCACCTGGACGGCAAGTCACCGGTCTACGCCGGCGAATACCGGGTGCTGCGCCCTGACGGCGAGTTCCGCTGGATCCGCGTGCGGGGCCTGTGCGTGCGCGACGCGCAGGGTGCGCCGCTGCGCATGGCCGGGTCCGTGACCGACATCGACGCGCGCAAGCGCGCCGAGGACGCGCTGCGCCTGTCCGAAGAGCGCTACGCGCTGGCCATGACCGGCTCGACCGGCGGGCACTGGGTCTGGGACGTGACCACCGACGAACTGTTCGTCTCGGGCACGGTCAATCAACTGTTCGGCCTGCCGGTCGATACGCAGTCGACTTCGCGTACCGATTTCTTCGGCCGCATCACCCCACACCCCGACGACCGCGCGAAACTGGCGCGCGTCGACGACGATGTTCGCAACGGCGGCGTGTCGCGGCTGGATTTCGAGTACCGCATCCTGCTGCCCGAGGGCGGCGTGCGCTGGATCCTGACGCGCGCGCAATGCTTTCGCGATGCCCAGGGCCAGGCCACGCGCATGGCCGGCGTCAGCGTCGACATCACCGAGCGCAAGCGCACCGAGGAGGCGCTGCGCCTGAGCGAGGAACGCTTCGCGCTGGCGGTGGCCGGTTCGAACGACGGCATCGTCGACTGGGACATCGTCAACGACCGCATGTACACGTCGCCGCGAACGCTGGAGATGCTCGGCATCGAGTCCGCGCAGACCGAGCGCACGCGGGCGCAATGGATGGCGTTGCTGCGCCTGCACCCCGACGACCGGCAGCGCCACGCCGACGAACTGCGCGAGTTTCTCGCCAGCGGCAAGGTGCTGCGCGAAGGCGAGTACCGCCTGCAGCGCGGCGACGGCGAGTACGCCTGGATGCGCCTGCGCAACCTGTGCGTGCGCGACGCCGACGGCCGGCCGCTGCGCCTGGCCGGTTCGGTCAGCGACATCGATGCCTACAAGCGCGTCGAGGCGGCGTTGCGCAAGTCGCGAGGAGCGCTACGCGCTGGCCGTCGCCGGATCGGACGATGGCGTCTGGGACTGGGACCTGACGGCCGGGGTGGCCTTCGAGTCGGCACGGGCGCGCGCAGTGCAGGGCCTGCCGCCGGGGCCCGAAGAAATGCCGATCGACGCGCTGGTGGATTCCCTGCGTGTCCATCCCGAAGACGCGCCGCGCCGCGCCGAAGGCATCCGCGCCCACCTGGCCGGCGAGACGCCGGCCTACGAGTGCGAATACCGGGTGCGGCACGACGACGCCGGCTATCGCTGGATCCGCGTGCGTGCCCTGTGCATCCGCGACGCCGAAGGAAAGCCCTGCCGCATGGCCGGCTCCGTCACCGACATCGACGCCCGCAAGCGCGCCGAGGAGGCCCTGCGCCGATCGGACGAGCGCTACCAGCTTGCGGTGGCCGGCTCCAACGAGGGCCTGTGGGACTGGGATCTGCCCAACGACAGCGTGTTCCTGTCGGCGCGGGCGCAGGAGCTGCTGCGGCTTCGCGCCGGGCGAGTCGCAGCGGCCGCGGCGCGAGTGGATGCCGCTGGTCCACTATCACCCCGACGACCGCGCCAAGGTGCGCAGCGCGCTCTCGGCCCATCTGCGCGGCAACAGCAAGCACTTCAAGGTCGAGTACCGGCTGCTCACCACGGCGACGGCCATTGGCACTGGTACCGCCAGCGCGGCATCGCGGTGCGCGACGCGCAGCGGCCGGCCGACGCGCATGGCCGGTTCGATGGAGGACATCACCGAGCGCAAGCGCTCGGAGGCCGAACGCGAACGGCTCGAGGTGCAGCTGCGCCAGGCGCAGAAGCTCGAGGCCATCGGCACCCTGGCCGGCGGCATCGCGCACGACTTCAACAACATCCTGGCGGCGATCCTCGGCTACGGCGAGATGGCGCTGAAGGACGCCGCCGAAGGCAGCGCGCAGCGGCGCCACATCGATGCCGCGATGAGCGCCGGCATGCGCGCCAAGTCGCTGGTCGAGCGCATCCTGGCGTTCAGCCGCAGCGGCATGGGCGAGCGCGTGCCGGTGCATGTGCAGTCGGTGGTCGCCGAGGCGCTCGACGTCGTCGCGGCGTCGCTTGCCCGCCGGCATCACGCTCGAGCGCCGGCTCGACTGCGGCGACGCCGCCGTGCTGGGCGACCCGACGCAGGTGCACCAGGTGGTGATGAACCTGTGCGCCAATGCGGTGCAGGCGATGAAGTCGGGCGGCACGCTGACGGTCACGCTGGCCGAGATGGACGCTGAGCGGTCCGCGCTGCGCTGACCAGCGTGCTGGCCGACGGACACTACATCGCCTTGAGCGTTCGCGACACCGGCAGCGGCATCGCGCCGCAGCTTGCTCGAACGCATCTTCGACCCCTTCTTCACGACCAAGGAGGTCGGCGTCGGCACCGGCCTGGGCCTGTCGCTGGTGCACGGCATCGTCACCGACCTGGGCGGCGGCATCGGCGTCGACAGCCGCATCGGCGAAGGCTCCACCTTCATGCGTCTACCTGCCCTGGCAGGGTTGCGTGACGGCGCCGCTACCGCTCGCAGCAGACGACCGCGCCCAACGGCAACGGCGAGACGATCCTGCTCGTCGACGACGAAGAGCCGCTGGTGCGGCTGGGCGAGGAAATGATCGCCGAGCTCGGCTACGAGCCGGTGGGTTTCACGTCGAGCGTGGCCGCGCTGGCGACGTTCCGCGCCGAGCCGCAGCGCTTCAGCGCTGGTGCTGTCGGACGAGGCGATGCCCGAGATGACCGGCTCGGAGCTGGTGCAGGAGATCCGCAGGATCCGCCCCGACATTCCGATCGTGCTGATGAGCGGCTACGTGACGACGGCGCTGGCCACGCGCGCCCGCGACGCGGGCGTGGCCGAGGTGCTGTCCAAGCCGCTGGTGTCGCGCGACATCGCGCGCAGCCTGTCGAGCGCCCTGCAGCGCTGAGACCGGCCCCGCGTTTCAGCTGAAACGCGGTCGACCACCGCCGCAACCCTGGCGCAATCGGCGGCATCGACGATGCCGTCCTGTGTCTTCCACAGCACCAGGAACTCGACGCCGTGAACCCGCTGCGTGCGATCGCTCTCGCCTTGCTTGCCTTGCTGTGCGCCGCCGCATTCGCGCAAGGCGCTGAACTGCCGCGCAGCCTGCGCGACACCGGCCTGTATGCCCAGGCCCACGGCGGCGCCCTGCACGCCGACGTGGTGGCGTTCTCGCCCCAGTACCCGCTGTGGTCCGACGGTGCCGACAAGCAGCGCTGGATCCGCCTGCCTGCGCGGCACGGCGATCGACGCCACCGAACCCCGACGCCTGGGTGTTCCCGGTCGGCACCAGGCTGTGGAAGACGTTCACGCACGGCGGCCGGCCGATCGAGACGCGCTACATCGAGCGCCTGGCCGACGGCAGCTGGCGCTTCGCCACCTATGTCTGGAATGCCGAGGGCAGCGCCGCCGAGCTGGCCCCGGCGCGCGGCATCGCACGCTGGCCGGCGGCCGGCGCGCCCGGCGGGCGCTACGCGCGTGCCCAGCCGCGGCGACTGCCTGGCCTGCCATGGCGGCGCCACGGTGCCGGTGCTCGGCCTGACGGCGCTGCAACTCTCGCCCGAGCGCGACCCGAACGCGGTGCATGGCCGCGCCCAGGCCGGCACCGAGCTCGACCTGCGCGAACTGGTCGAGCGCGGTCTGTGCGCGGCCTGCCCACGCGCCTGCTGGCCGAGCCGCCGCGCATCGCCGCGTCGTCAGCCACCGAGCGCGCCGCGCTGGGCTACCTGCACGCCAACTGCGCCCATTGCCACCACGCCAATGCAGGGCGGGTGCCGGTGCGCCTGACGCTGATGCAGCGCGTGGCCGACCCGCAGGCCAGCGCGACGCAGGTGCTGCGATCGATGGTCGACTCGCCGAGCCGCTATCAGCCGATGGCGCAGTCCGACGCGCGCGTCGCGGTACCCGGCGACGCAGCGGCGAGCGTGCTGATGCAGCGCATGGGCTCGCGCGATGCAGCGCGTGCAGATGCCACCGCTGGGCACCGAACACAGCGACTCCGAGGGGCTGGCCCTGCTGGCCCATTGGCTCAACCACGACCTTGTTCAACGAAAGGAACCATGACCATGAAACAAGAAGCCCACCCCGCAAGCCTCGCCGCCTGGACCCTGCTGATCGCGATCATCGTGTCGATCTTCGTCGGCGCATTGGCCACCCTGCCCGCGCAGGCCGCCGAGCCCGCGAAGCGCACCGGCACGGCTGTCGACAAGGCCGCACGCGGCAAGTACATCGTCAACACCGCGGGCTGCCACGACTGCCACACGCCCTTCAAGCCCACGCGCCAACGGCGCCGAGCCCGACATGACGCCGGATGCTGTCGGGCCATCCGCAGGACCTGAAGATGCCGCCGGCGCCGAAGCTGCCGGAGGGGCCGTGGCTGGTGGTCGTCGCCGGCACCAACACCGCCTGGTCCGGGCCCTGGGGCGTGAGCTTCACCGCCAACCTGACGCCCGACGCCGACACCGGGCTGGGCCAGTGGACGGTGCAGGACTTCATGAACACGATCCGCACCGGCCGCCACATGGGCCGCGGCCGCGCGATCCTGCCGCCGATGCCGATCCCGGTCTACAACAACCTGACCGACGCCGACCTCGAGGCCGTGTTCGCCTACCTGCGCACGATCCCGCCGATCAAGCAACAAGGTGCCCGAGCCCTGGGCGCCGACGCCGGTGGTGGCGAAGTAGCCCGGCGAAGGAGCCGCCATGCCCCTGGTCACCGTCACCGTGCGCAAGCCCAAACCGACCCGCTTCAAGTCGGGCGTGCTCGATGCCGTGCACGCGGCATTGGTCTCGTCCGGCGTTCCGGAGAGCGACAGGTTCCAGCGCGTCATCGAACTCGACGCCAACGACTTCGTGTTCGACGCGCGCTACCCGGACGTGCAAACGCAGCGTAGCGATGATTTCGTCCTGATCGAGATCCTCTGGTCGGCCGGGCGCAGCGTCAAGGTCAGGAAGGCGCTGCTCGCCACGCTGATGGACAAGCTCACCCGATCCGGCTTCGACCCGGAGAACGTGATGGTCTGCTTCAACGAGACCACCTGGGAGAACTGGTCCTTCGCCGGCGGTCGCCTCGTGCACACCTGAGCCGAAGGCATCGCAGTGCCGCGCGCCGGGTTTCAACTGCAACCCGCGCCGCGGCACGTCGAAATCTCCGCGCAAACCGCAGCGGCCACGATCGCTGAAGCTGATTCCATCAAGCAACAGGACGACACCATGTCAAGCAACGACAGCAAGAACCTGCGCGCGTTTCGCCCCGTCTGGCCCGCGCTGATTGCCACCGTGGGTCTCGTGACCGCTACGGGCTACTTCTATCTTCAAGCGCCCGCCGAGGCCGCCGCGCCAGCCGCTGCAGCCACGCCGCCGGCGATGCCGGTCACGGTCGCTGCCGCCATCGAGCGGCGAATCACGGAATGGGACGAGTTCTCGGGCCGGCTCGAGGCGATCGAACGCGTCGAAGTGCGTTCGCGCGTGTCGGGCTACATCGAGTCGGTGCAGTTCGCGCCGGGCTCGGTGGTGGCCAAGGGCGCGACGCTGTTCGTGATCGATCCGAAGCCGTTCGCCGCCGAGGTGGCACGCGCCGAGGCCACGATGGCCGCGGCGCAGGCGCGCCTGGCACTGACGAATGCCGAACTGGCACGCGCCCAACGCCTGCTCGAAGAGCATGCCGTCTCGCAGCGTGAATTCGAGGAGCGGCAGAACGCGCAGCGCGACGCGCAGGCCTCGATCCAGGCCGCCCAGGCGTCGCTCGACATCGCGCGCCTGAACCTCGGCTACACCCGGATCACGGCACCGATCGCCGGGCGCGTCAGCCGCGCCGAAGTAACGGTCGGCAACCTCGTCGCCGCCGGTGCCGGCGGTGCGGCGCTGACGTCGATCGTCTCGACCTCGCCGATCTACGCCACCTTCGAGGCCGACGAACAGACCTTCCTGAAGTACGCCGCGCAGGCCGCCCCGGCGCGCGCTCGCAACAAGGCCGCGGTGCCGATTCACCTGGGCCTGGCCAACGAAGACGGGCACCCGCGCGAAGGCCGGATCGAGTTCGTCGACAACGCCCTGGACCCGCAGTCCGGCACGATCCGCGTTCGCGCCGTGTTCGACAACCGCGACGGCCGGCTCGCGCCGGGCCTGTTCGCGCGGCTCAAGGTCGGCGGCGGCGGCGAACGCGCGGCGGTCCTGATCGACGACCGCGCGGTCGGCACCGACCAGTCGAAGAAGTTCGTCTTCGTCGTCGACGCCGAGCCAGCAGGTGGCCTATCGCGAGGTCAAGCTCGGCCCGCTGGTCGATGGCCTGCGCGTCGTGCGCGAGGGCCTTGCGAATGGCGAGTCGATCGTCGTCAACGGCGTGCAGCGGGTGCGTCCCGGGGCGCAGGTCGCCGGCACCGAAGTGCCGATGGACCCGCGCGCGCGCAGCGGCACGCCACTGGCGCAGGCGCCGGCCGCCACCAAGTCCTGATCGCGACCCAACAGGAGACCGCCATGCGCTTTGCCCGCTATTTCGTCGACCGGCCGATCCTCGCGGCCGTGCTGTCGATCCTGATCTTCCTGGCCGGCGCGATCGCGATCTGGAAGCTGCCGGTCTCGGAATACCCCGAGGTCGTGCCGCCCGACGGTGGTGGTGCGCGCCGCCTACCCCGGCGCCAACCCGAAGGTGGTCGCCGAATCGGTGGCGCTGCCGCTCGAGGAGGCGATCAACGGCGTCGAGGACATGCTCTACATGGCCTCGCAGGCGACCACCGACGGCACGATGACGCTGACGGTGACGTTCAAGCTCGGCACCGACCCCGACCACGCGCAGCAGCTGGTGCAGAACCGCGTCTCGCAGGCCCTGCCGCGCCTGCCCGAGGAGGTGCGGCGCCTGGGCGTGACCACCGCGAAGAGCTCGTCGGACCTGACCCTGGTGGTGCACCTGACCTCGCCCGACGAGCGCTACGACATCACCTACCTGCGCAACTACGCGGTGCTCAACGTCAAGGACAACCTGACGCGCATTCCCGGCGTCGGCCAGGTGCAGACCTGGGGCGCCGGCGACTACGCGATGCGGGTCTGGCTCGACCCCGACAAGGTCGCGGCGCGCGAACTCACCGCCAGCGACGTGGTGCGGGCGATCCGCGAACAGAACGTCAACGCCGCCGGCGGCGTGGTCGGCGCGCGCGCCGGCCGCGCCGGGCACCGACTACGAGCTGCCGATCCATGCCAAGGGACGCCTGACCACCGAGCAGGAGTTCGGCGACATCGTGGTCAAGAGCTCGGCCGAGCGGCGCGGTGACCACGGCTGGCCGACGTGGCGCGCATCGAGCTCGGCGCCAACCAGTATTCGCTGCGCAGCCTGCTCGACAACAAGCCGGCGGTGGCGATCGGCATCTTCCAGGCCCCGGGCTCGAACGCGATCGAGGTCGCCAACCAGGTGCACCGCGCGATGGAGAGCGCTGAAGGCCGACATGCCCGAAGGCGTCAGCTACTCGATCGTCTACGACACCACCAAGTTCGTGCGCGCGTCGATCAAGTCGGTGGTCGTGACACTGCTCGAGGCGCTGGCGCTGGTGGTGCTCGTCGTCATCGTCTTCCTGCAGACCTGGCGCGCGTCGATCATCCCGCTGGTCGCGGTGCCGGTGTCGATCGTCGGCACCTTCGCGCTGATGCTGGCCTTCGGCTTCTCGATCAACGCGCTGAGCCTGTTCGGCCTGGTGCTGGCGATCGGCATCGTCGTCGACGACGCGATCGTGGTGGTCGAGAACGTCGAGCGCAACATCGCCGCCGGCCTGTCGCCGCGCGACGCGACCGTCCAGGCGATGCAGGAAGTCAGCGGCCCGATCGTCGCGATCGCGCTGGTGCTGGTGGCGGTGTTCGTGCCGATGGCCTTCGTCTCGGGCCTCACCGGCGAGTTCTACCGCCAGTTCGCGCTGACGATCGCGATCTCGACCGTGATCTCGGCCTTCAATTCGCTGACGCTGTCGCCGGCGCTGGCCGCCATGCTGCTGAAGGGCCACGGCGAACCGAAGGACAAGCTCACCCGCGGCATGGACTTCGCGTTCGGCTGGTTCTTCCGCGCCTTCAACCGCGCCTTCCAGCGCAGCGGCGACGCCTACGGCGCCTCGGTCGGCCGCGTGCTCGGCCGCAAGGCGATCGTCTTTGCCGTCTACGGTGCCCTGGTGGCGCTGACCTGGGCCGGTTTCCAGAGCGTGCCGCGCGGCTTCATCCCGGCGCAGGACAAGCAGTACCTGGTGGCGATGGCGCAGCTGCCCGACGGCGCGGCGCTCGACCGCACCGAGGCCGTGATCAAGCAGATGTCGGCGATCGCGATGAAGCAGCCCGGCGTCGAGGCAGCCGTCGCCTTCCCCGGCCTGTCGATCAACGGCTTCACCAACAGCAGCAATGCCGGCATCGTCTTCATCACCCTCGACTCCGTTCGACCAGCGCCGCTCGCCGGCGCAGTCGAGCTTTGCGATCGCGCAGGCGCTCAACGGCCAGCTGATGTCGATCCAGGACGCCTTCGTCGCGGTCTTCCCGCCGCCGCCGGTGCTGGGCCTGGGCACGATCGGCGGCTTCAAGCTGCAGCTCGAGGACCGCGGCGCGCTCGGCTACGAAGCGCTGTACGAGGCGCGCCAGGCCTTCCTGAAGAAGGCCTATGCGACGCCGGAGCTGGCCGGCCTGTTCTCGAGCTACCAGATCAACGTGCCGCAGCTGCACGCCGACGTCGACCGCGTCAAGGCCAAGCAGCTCGGCGTGGCCGTGACCGACGTCTTCGACACCATGCAGATCTACCTCGGCTCGCTCTACGTCAACGACTTCAACCGCTTCGGCCGCACCTACCAGGTCAAGGTCCAGGCCGACGCGCCCTACCGCGCGAATGCCGAAGACGTGCTGCAAGCTCAAGACCCGCAACGCGCGCGGCGAGATGGTGCCGCTGTCGACGCTGCTGCACGTGAACCCGAGCTTCGGGCCCGACCGCGTGACGCGCTACAACAACTACACCGCCGCCGACATCAACGGCGGCCCGGCGCCGGGCGTCAGTTCGGGCCAGGCGCAGGCCGCGGTCGAGCGCATCGCCGCCGAGACCCTGCCCAAGGGCATCGGCTTCGAGTGGACCGAGCTGACCTACCAGGAGATCCTGGCCGGCAACAGCGGCATGCTGGTGTTCCCGATCGCAGTGCTGCTGGTGTTCCTGGTGCTGGCCGCGCTGTACGAAAGCTGGACCCTGCCGCTGGCGGTGATCCTGATCGTGCCGATGGCGCTGCTGTCGGCGATCGCCGGGGTCTGGCTGACGCAGGGCGACAACAACATCTTCACCCAGATCTCGCTGGTGGTGCTGGTCGGGCTGGCGGCGAAGAACGCGATCCTGATCGTCGAGTTCGCGCAGGAACTCGAACGGCGCGGCCGCTCGGTCGTGCAGGCCGCGATCGAGGCCAGCCGGCTGCGCCTGCGGCCGATCCTGATGACCTCGATCGCCTTCATCATGGGCGTGGTGCCGCTGGCGCTGTCGACCGGCGCCGGCGCCGAGATGCGGCAGCGCGATCGGCATCGCGGTCTTCAGCGGCATGCTCGGCGTGACCCTGTTCGGCCTGGTGCTGACGCCGCTGTTCTACGTGCTGCTGCGCACGCTGGCCGAGCGCTGGCAGCGCCGTCGCGCCTCGACGCAGGCAAGCGACACGCTGCCGATGGGCGACTCGCGACCCAGCGCGGTGATCTCGACGGAGGCCGTGCAATGAACCGCAGCGCAACACCCCTCAAGGCGGCGGGCGCCTTGGCGATCGCGGCCTGGCTGGTCGGCTGCAGCGTGACACCGCGCTACCAGCCCCGCCGCGCCGCCCGCCATCGGGGCCTTCAAGGAAGCGATTCCCGCGTCCGAGGTCGGCCAATGGAAAACCGCCGAGCCGAGCGACGCGCTCGCCCGCGGCGAATGGTGGCGCGTGTTCAACGATGCGCAACTCGATCGGCTGCGAAGCCGAGGCGGCGCAAGCCAACCCGACGCTGCAGGCGGGCTGGGCGCGGCTGGCGCGCGCCCGCGCCACCGACCGTGCCAGCCAGGCCGCGCAGTTGCCGCACATCGACGCCGGGGCCGGCCCGACGCGCTTGCGCGCCTCGCCGGCCTCGCAGGGGCTGCCGCCCGATGCGAGCGGAGCGACGCAGACGCTCTGGCGCGCGCAGGCCACGGTGAGCTACGAGGTCGACCTGTTCGGCCGCGTCGCCAGCAGCGTCGCAGCCGCCAACGCCGATACCGCGCAGGCGCAGGCGCTCTACCGCTCGCTGCTGTTGGCCGTGCAGGCCGACGTCGCGCAGCATCACGTCGCGCTGCGCGCGCTCGACAGCGAGCTGGCGTTGCTCGAGCAGACGGTTGCCCTGCGCGAGACCGCGCTGGCGCTGGTCGAGCGACGCTTCCAGGCCGGCGAGACCAGCGAACTCGACCCCGCGCGCGCGCGCACCGAACTGTCGCTGACGCGGGCCGAGGCGATCGCGTTGGCCCGGCGTCGCGCCGAAGTCGAGCACGCGCTGGCGGTGCTGCTGGGCAAGGCACCGGCGGAGTTGACGCTGACGCGCGCGCCGCTGGCCTTCGAACCCATTGCGATTCCCGCCGGGCTGCCCTCGGCCCTGCTCGAGCGCCGGCCCGACATCGCGGCCGCCGAACGCGCCATGGCCGCGGCCAACGCGCGCATCGGCGTCGCCCGCGCGGCGGCGTTCCCGCGCCTGGCACTGACCGGCGCGCTCGGCTTCGAGTCGGCCGATCTCGGCGACCTGTTCCGCTGGTCGAGCCGCACCTGGGCCTTGGGCCCGTTGGTGGGCGGCATGCTGTCGATGCCGTTGTTCGACGGCGGGCGCAACCAGGCACTGGCCGACGGCGCCCGGGCGCAATACGACGAGGCCGTCGCCGACTACCGCGCCCGCGTCTTGATCGCCTTCCGCGAGGTCGAGGACAGCCTGTCCGGACTTCGCACATTGGCCGAGCAGTCGAGGGAACAGCAGCAGGCCGTTGGCGCCGCACGGCGCACGGCGCAGCTGTCCGCCTCACGCTACCGCAACGGCCTGGTCAATCACCTGGAGTTGATCGATGCCGAGCGTTCGCTGTTGGCCACGCAGCGCGCCGCAACGCAGATCGAACGCGACCGCGCGCTGGCCACCGTCGGCCTGATCCGCGCGCTCGGCGGGGGCTGGGGCGGGCCGACATGGTCGGCGGCATCGGCGGCGACCTTGGGTCACAGCCCTGCTCGTTGACGCGACTGGCGGCAAGTGCACACCGCACAGACCCGCGCACGCCTGTGTGTTCGGTAGCGCAGGTCTTGAAGGCGTCGCATGAACATCACCATCCTCGACGACCACTTCGACACCCTGCGCACGCTCGCCTGCTTTCGCAAACTCGACGGTCACCGGGTCACGGTCTGGAACGACCATGTCGACGACATCGATGCGCTGGCCACGCGGCTGGCCGAGACCGAGGCGCTGGTGCTGATCCGCGAACGCACGGCCATCCGCGCGCCGCTGATCGAGCGGCTGCCCAAGTTGAAGCTGATCAGCCAGCGCAGCGTCTTTCCGCATATCGACGTGCCAGCCTGCACGGCCCGGGGCATCGTCGTCTCGTCCAACCTGCATGCCGATACGCCGTCGTATGCGGCAGCCGAACTCAGCTTCGGCCTGATACTGGCGGCGGTACGCCAGATCCCGCAGCAGATGGCCTCGCTTCAAGCGGGGCGCTGGCAGATCGGCGTCGGCCACACGCTGCGCGGCAAGACGCTGGGCATCTACGGCTGGGGCCGCATCGGGATGGCCGTGGCCGGCTACGGCAGGGCCTTTGGGATGCAGGTGCTGGTGTGGGCGCGCGAGGCCTCGCGCCAGCGTGCCGCGACCGAAGGCTGGAAGCTCGCGTCGTCCAAGGCCGCCTTCTTCGAGGCCTGCGACGTGCTGTCGCTGCACATGCGGCTGGTGCCGGCGACCAAGCACATCGTCAACGCACAAGACCTGGCGCGCATGAAGCCCGGCGCCCTGCTCGTCAACACCAGCCGCGCCGGCCTGATCGAACCCGGCGCCCTCGTCGCCGCGCTGCGCGCCGGCCGGCCGGGCATGGCCGCGGTGGACGTTTACGACATCGAGCCGCTGACAGATCGCGACGACCCGCTGCTGAGCCTGCCCAACCTGGTCTGCACACCGCACATCGGTTACGTCACGCGCGACGAGTACGAGCTGCAGTTTTCGGACATCTTCGATCAGGTGGTGGCGTTTGCGCAGGGGTCGCCGATCAACGTGATCAATCCCGACGCGCTGACCGGCGCACGGCGCTGAGCGCCCGAGCACCCGCGTACCACGGCCCGTTCCGCAAATGCCCCCCTCCATCCAGTTCCGCAAAGCCAGCCTTGGCGACGTGCCGGCAATCGTGCGGCTTCTCGCCGACGATCCGCTCGGTGTGCAACGAGAGAAGCTCTCCGACCCGTTGCCGCAGGCCTACTACGGCGCGTTCGCAGCGATCGAGGCCGATCCCCACAACGAGCTCATCGTGGCGACCCTTGACGCCGGCGTTGTCGGCGTGCTGCAGCTGACCTACATCCCCTACCTGACGCACCAGGGGAGCTGGCGGGCGCTGATCGAGGGCGTTCGGATCGACTCCCGACACCGCTCCTCGGGACTGGGCAGGCAGCTGTTCGAGTGGGCGATTGCCCGGGCCACCGATCGCGACTGCCGCATCCTTCAGCTCACGTCGGACAAGCAGCGACCTGATGCGATCCGCTTCTACCAGTCGCTCGGCTTCACGGCCACCCACGAGGGCATGAAGCTGGAATTGCCACGCCAGTCCCGAGCGACCGGCAGGGCCTGACCCGCGCTGGATTGCGATCGAAATCCTGCCCCCCGCATGCCGAAATGCGGTTGAAACGCGGCGCCGTTGAAGTGTCGACATGGGCAACTTCGATGGAGTCACACGATGCTCCCCTCGCAGCAATCATCCGCCGCCGCGCTGACCGCGGCACCGGCGCAAGCCGCGCCCCACCAGCGCCCTGCGG
Source organism: uncultured beta proteobacterium (assembly GCA_963740395.1). Classification (GTDB taxonomy): domain Bacteria; phylum Pseudomonadota; class Gammaproteobacteria; order Burkholderiales; family Burkholderiaceae_C; genus CADEEN01. The sequence continues at coordinate 29,953 of CAVUEP010000092.1, read as the reverse complement.
CGGCTCAGCAACTGGTCGAGCGCCTGCGCACCACGTTCAGTGCCTGGCGGCACCACTGGCGTTCGCGCCGCGATCTGCTCGCGCTGGACGACCACCTGCTCAAGGACATCGGGCTGACGCGTTCGCAGGTCGATGCCGAAGCGCACAAGCCGTTCTGGCGCGTCTGAGGCCCGCCGGCCCGACGCTGACGCGTTGCAATCGTAATCTGCGTGGGCCCGGCTGAAAGGTGCCTGCAACGCAGCGGCGCTGTACTGGGGTGACCTCGCTGGGCCAAGGAGATCGACGATGACCCGCCACGACGACCAGTATTCCGCTGCGACCGACTCGCCATTGGCGCGGAGCCAAGCCGGCGCACTGCGACGTGCGCTCGGACGCAGCACCGCCGCGTTCAAGGAATGGCGCCGTGTCAGCCGCTCGCGCCGCGAGTTGGCGACGCTGGACGCCCACGATCTGCGCGACCTCGGCCTGTCACGGTCGCAGGCGCTGTTCGAGAGCGGCAAGTCCTTCCTGCAGCATTGACGCGCCGCGCCACGTTGCGGACTCGGAATGGCATGGGAACGCCTCTTGTGTTGAGTGCATCGCCCCGCTACCGTACCGAGGACGTGAACCACGTTGGAGGTGTCCCTGTGCAGGCCGATCCGATCTTGCTGCCGCATGTGCTGACGCTGGACGACGATCCGGCCGATTCGGCAGCTCGTGACGGACTACCTGAGCGCCAACGAACTGCGCGTGACGGCCGTTGCCACCGGCGGCGAACTCGCCGCCGTGATGGCGCGCGAGACCATCGACCTGGTCGTGCTCGACCTGCGCCTGCAGGGCGAGGACGGCATGCAGATCGCGCGCCGGCTGCGCGAGGCGTCGGCGATCCCGATCCTGATGCTGACCGGCCGCGCCGACGAGGCCGACCGCGTGATGGGCCTGGAACTCGGCGCCGACGACTACCTGACCAAGCCCTTCAGCCCGCGCGAACTGCTGGCCCGCATCCGGGCGCTGCTGCGCCGCTCGCGGGCCCAGGCCACCGTGGCCGATGCGCTGGCCCGGGTGCGCGCCTACCGCTTCGGCAATTGGGAGCTCAACATCGGGTTGCGCAAGCTGAAGTCGGCCGAGGGCCGGTCGGTCGACCTGACCAACGGTGAATTCAGCCTGCTCGCGGCCTTCGTCTCGGCGCCGCAGCGCATCCTGTCGCGCGAACAATTGCTCGACCTGTCACGCCTGCACAACGCCGAGGTCTATGACCGGTCCATCGATGTGCAGATCCTGCGCCTGCGTCGCAAGATCGAGCCCGACCCGGCGCACCCGCAGTTCATCAAGACCGAACGCGGCGCGGGCTACCTGTTCGACGCGACGGTCGATGCGGTGCGGTAGTCCGCCCGCCGGCGTTTCATCCGTCATCGACAGGGCCCGGATTGCAACGCACGCGCAATGCGCGGCGTGCCCAATCACTTCATCGCCAACACGACGACTGACCGGAGCCTCCGATGAAGACCAGTTTCAAGATCCGCGCCGCGGCCATGGTCGCTTCGGTCGCCACGACCTTCCTGGTGATGCATGGCGTTGCCTTGATGGGCTACCCCGAAGTCTCGCCCGACACCGGGGCCGACCAGGTTGCCCGCACCACCTCGAGCGCGACCGGGACCTAGGCGTTGCGTTGCCGCCGGAGCGATTCCGCGCGCGGCCACCTTGTCGCAGCGTGCGTGGCTACTCCGGTGCGCCCTGCCAGACCAGTTCGTAGCCGAGTTCCTGCGAGCCCTCGGCCATCGCGCTGAGGGCCGCGAACTTCTCGCGGAAGGTGGCGTCGGCGTGCGAGCGCTCGTGTTCCTCGAATGAGCGCCAATACGTGACGATCACGATGTTGTGGTCGGCCCCCTTCACGCCGCCGAGCGAGCCTTCGTCCGAGACGAAACCCGAGAGGCGGAACACCTGGCCGGCGATGAAGCCGCCCTTGTCGCCACCATAGGTTTCCTTGACCACGCTGCACATTTCGGCGAGCGCGACATCGACGTCGTCCATGTCCACGTCAGGCTTGAGCTTGACGGTGTTGAAGAGCATCTTGGATGCGAAGGGGATCGTGATCGGTCCGAACATGGTGTCTCCTGTGCAATGGCGTCCTGTGCGCCCTGTGCCAACTGATCACGCGCACCGCGACAGTGTCGGGGGCTCACGGCGACCAACGCTGGCGGCGCGCTAGCGTTTCGGTTTGTCCGGCTCCCCGCGCAAGGCGCCCCACTCCGAGCGCGACATATCGATCTCGACCACGTCGGGCTGGCGCGATTCGACGTTGCGACGCCGCTCGGGTTCGCCCTTGCGCGGAATGTCGACCTTGCGCCGGTCGGTGCCCGAGCGCCGGTCGTGACGGGGAGCGGTGCTCTCGGTAACTTTCTTGCCTGTCATCCAAACCCCTGCTTGTGGCAACGCGCGCGCTATTTTGCGACCCATGCTGGCGCGCCGCTGCATGCAATGTACTTTGCTACGAGCCAGGGCCCTGGGATTGACTCGCCGCAACCCGCGGCGCCCTACGACGCAGAGGTTGGCTGGTCCAGCAGCTCAGCCCACCGCGTCGAGCAACGAGCCCGCCATGCGGTCTTGGGCGCGGAACACGGCCAGATTGGCGAGAAAGGCGTTCTTTGCCTCCAACTGGCTCACCAGATCGGCCTCCAGCGCGCTGCCCGCTTGGGGCAGCTGCCGTAGCGACGTGCTGACGCCGCCAGCGGCCTGTTCCGCCTGCACCACCTGCTGGCGCGTGAACGGCGTCGTCCCCAGGTTCGCGATGTTGTGCGCCGAGGCATGCAAACGCGACTGCGCAGCGGACATGCCGGACAGGGCGATGGCAGAAGTCGAGGACATCGGACGCAGGCTGGTGGGTGGTGTGCGCCCAGGGTACCCGGCGCGGGGCGGCTTGGCACGCCGCGCTTGCAGGCAATGGGCTGGGGCGTCAAGGATGTCACGCGAGTAGGTTGCCGCACGTTCCGGCCGCAGGCCCGCCCGAACCGTCGGCGCTTTGACCGTGGTCATGGTCGCCAACCCGGCCCGGTTCACAATGGCCGACAAGGCCTACCGCCATCGCGGCAACCACGATCCGTTCTGACCGAGACACAGCCCCCATGTTCTCCCGACGCAACCACGACACGCCCTCCCGTCGCCGCGCCTGGCTCTGCACCGTGGCTGCGGGCCTGGCGCTGGGGGCGGCGGGCTGCAGCCGCGCCGGCAGCGAAGCCGATGCGGTCAGCGTGGCATTCGCGCGTGCGGAGCACGAAGCCGGACGCGCGCTGCTGATCGACATCCGCGAGGCCAACGAGCATGCCACCGGCGTCGCCGCGGGCGCCCAGCTGCTGCCGATGCGCCAGCTGGCCGCGCGCGTGGGTGAGATCCCGACCGATCCGAGCCGCCCTGTCTTGCTGATCTGCCACACCCAGAACCGCTCCAGCGCCACGCTGCGCGCCCTGCGCGAGCGCGGCTATGCGCATGTCCGCTACGTCGATGGCGGCATGCGCGAGTGGGCGCGCCGCGGCTGGCCGATGGTCAAGCCGGGCTCGTGAGCGGACCCCCTATCGACAACAAGGAGATGACCATGACCCGTAGCCTGACCGTCCTGCTGTTGAGCGCATGGTGCGCGTTCGCCCTGGCCGCCGAACCGCATCCGGTCGTGACCTACTCGAAGAAGGCGAACTTCGAGAACGTGCGCGACGACCTGAAGTCGGCCATCGAGGGCAAGGGCCTCGTGATCGATTTTCACTCCTACGTCAACAAGATGCTCGAGCGCACCGGCAAGGACCTGGGCACGCCGCGCAAGCTCTATGTCGACTCGCAGGCGTTCGTGTTCTGCAGCGCGGCACTGTCACGCAAGATGATGGAGGCCGACCCCGCGAATGCGTCGATGTGCCCCTATGCCATCACCGTGTATGCCACCGCGCAAGCGCCCGACATGGTGCATGTCGCCTACCGGCGCCCCTGGCGGCCCGACGGCTCGGCAGCGTCGAAAGCGGCGCTGAAGGAGGTCGAGGCGCTGCTCGACGGCATCGCGCGCGCCTCGCTCGGCATGAAGTAAGGCGTGGCTGAGGGCACCGCGGCGCAACGGAGCGCCGGCGTGAAGCCGGCGGCCGGGCAGGCCACGGCCGTGCTCAACGGCCGTGAGGTACGCGTCGAGTGGACGCGCGCCGCCGCCGCCGGCCTGGCGGGGCGCAGCGACCCGCTGGTCGTCGAGGTCGAGCTGTACTTTTCCTGCCTGGTGAAGAAGTTCGTGCGCTTTCACGAGGAGTTCGCCCAGGGCCAGGCCGGCGACCGCGAACTCGCGATCGTCAACGACAAGCTGTCGTTGTGCTTCCGCCCCGTCATGTCGACCCCCTGCAGCATGGACCTTGCCGAGCGCCTCGGGCGCCAGCCCGAAGTCGACATCCCCGGCGACGCCGTGAAGAAGATCGCCCCGCGCCGCGTGCGTATCGACCGTCGCGCAAACGGCTGGGCCGGCGAGGCCTGGTTCTGAGCCGCAGCCCACGCGCGCCGTAAACTGACGCGGTGCGGCAGCGACGCCGCCCCTTCACCGACTCGTTCGAGGCCGCCGTGTCCAGTCCTTCCCCCCAGGCCGTCCCGAGTCTTGTCGCGCTGGGCCTGTCGCCCGCGCTGGCGCAACGCGCCGCAGACATCGGCTGGGTCGAGGCCACCGCGATCCAGCAGGCAGCGGTGCCGCCGATCCTGCAAGGGCGCGACACGCTCGGGCTGGCCCCCACCGGCTCGGGCAAGACGGCGGCCTATGCACTGCCGCTGCTGCAGCGCCTGTTGGCCACGCCGGCCTGGGCGGCTGAGCGCCCGCGCCGGTTGCGCGGGCTGATCCTGGCGCCCACGCGTGAGCTGGCCGCGCAGACCCGAGAGGTCCTGCGCGCGCTGGCGCCGCAGCTGACCACGGTACTGGCCGTCGGCGGCGTCTCGATCAACCCGCAGATGATGGCGCTGCGCGGTGGCGCGCACCTGGTGGTGGCCACGCCGGGCCGGCTGCTGGACCTGGTGGGCCAGAACGCGCTGCGCCTGTCGCAGGTCGAGACGGTGGTGCTCGACGAAGCCGACCGGCTGCTCGACCTCGGATTCGCCGACGAGATCGGCCGCGTGCTCGCGCTGTTGCCACCCGCACGGCAGACCCTGATGTTCTCGGCCACGATGCCCGACGCCGTCGCCGCGCTGGCCGCACAGGTGCTGCGCGACGCGCTGCGCATCGAAGCGCCCGCCGACGGCGAAGACTCGGCGCCGCAGGTCCGGCAACGTGCGATCGAAGTCGACACCGCGCGCCGCACGCCGCTGCTGCGCCAGTTGATTCGCGACGAAGGTTGGGACCGCACGCTGGTCTTCGTGGCCACCCAGTACGCCACCGAACATGTGGCCGACAAGCTCAGGCAGGCTGGCCTGGCCGCAGCGGCCCTGCATGGCCGGCTCAGCCAGGGTCGCCGCAGCCAGGTGCTGGCCGACTTCCACCAGCGCAAGCTGAGCGTGCTCGTGGCCACCGACCTGGCCGCACGCGGCCTCGACGTGGCACAACTGGCCGCCGTGGTCAACCATGACTTGCCGCGTTCGGTGGTCGACTACACCCACCGCATCGGCCGCACCGCGCGCGCCGGCGCGCAGGGTCAGGCCGTCAGCTTCATCTGCGCTGACGCGCCGGGCAGCGAGGCGCATTTCCGCCTGATCGAGAAGCGACGCCGGCAGCGCGTGGCGCGCGAACAGATACCCGGCTTCGAACCAGTGGCCGTGGACGCCGCCGCACCGGCGGGCGACGCGACGGGCGGCATCAAGGGGCGGCGCAAGAGCAAGAAAGACAAGCTGCGCGAGGCCGCCGCGGCGGCGCGGCCGCGGTGAGCGACGGTCCGCGTCTCAGCCCTTCTCCATGCCGTTGCAGACGACTTCGTAGTCCGCGATCGCCGCCTCCAGCGCCTCGTGAAAGGTGTTCTGGTGCGTCAGGAGCGACTCGATCTTCACGGCCACTTCCTTCTGCTTCAACTCGCCGTCGAGCTGCAACCAGAAAGCCGTCAACTTCTCGATATTGGTCTTCGAGTAATGCTGCATTTCCTTGAGCTGGGTGATGATGTCCCTCGACTTCTCCAGGTCGGTCTTCTCGACGATTTCATCTGACATGGCTTACTCCTCGGAAATGACAGGGAACAGGGCCGCAACCCCGGCGGGACCGGGTTCGCGACGGCCTGTTTCCAGCATAGCGGCAATTCGATCCGCCGCCGCCACGCCGTGATCGACGGCCGTGCCCCGCTGACGCCGCGTCCACAGGGCGCGTTCGATTGGCGCGGCATCGCGCTGAGCTACGCCTTTCTGGCCGCGTTCTGGGCCCTGTCGACGCAGGTGCCGGGCCTGACTGCCACGGGGCTCGCGCTGGCCGCCTGTCTGCTGTGCCTGCCAATGACGGCCGCGCTATGGCACCAGGCCACGGTGGGGCGCCTGATCGCCCTGCACCAGTTCGAGCCCGGCCGGGGTCTGCACCGCTGGGGCAGCCGGCGCGCGCTGGGCCTGCTCGCGCGCGCGCTGGCGTCACTTGCGGTCACGGCGGCGGTGCTGCTGCAAAGCGTCTTCTTCGGTGCGCTGGAATGGGCGCTGCTGCTGCTCTCGCCCTGGCTGCTCATGCTCGTGCGCGCGGCCATCCAGGCCAAGGTCGCGCCACAGTTCCAGGCGCCGGTCTATGCACGTCGCTGGAGCTTCTGGGCTGGGCAGTGGCTGGCGATCGCGATCCTCCTGGCGGTCTGGGTGCTGGCGCGCCACTTCCTGTCCGAAGCCCCAACACAGACCTACGCCGAGCGCATCCACGCCTTGCAGGCCGGGTGGGTGGCCTCGCCCTCGGCGCTGGTGCAGTGGAGCCTTGACGCCGCGGCCTGGGGCCAGGCGTCCTTGGAGGTGCTGGGCCATTGGCCCGACGAGGCAGGCTGGCGGCTGCTGCTGGCCGTGGTCATTGCACCGATCTCGGTCTTCAGCCACGCCGTGCTCACGATGGCGGGCTTGTCGCTGCCCCACGCCGAACTCCGACGGGCGCTGGGCCCGCACCTGTCGGCCCACGACGCGCCGCCGCCGATCAGCGCGGCGCGCGCCGGTGCCTGGGCCGCCGGTGCCGTGATCGGCGCGCTGCTGGTGGTCTATGGCGTGGGTGCGGCGGACAGCCGCCTGGACCGGCAGGCCAGCCCGTTCGCGATCCGGGCCCTTCCCGAGTGCGAACGCATTGGCGGCGTGGCCTACCTGGTCAACACCGTCAAGGGCCTCGAGGCCCTGCTGGCGCAGGGCAAGGACGAACTTGCCGATGCGCGGCGCTCCGCCTGCGCCAAACTCGACGAAGTCGAGGCCCTGGCCGCCAAGGGTGCCGATGCCTACCTCGACTGGTACTTCAGCCTCGGCGGCGAGTGGTCACGGGTGGCGACGATGCTGACCGGCGACGTCGACACCCTCCTGCGCATCAAGCTCGCCCAATTGATCGGGTCCGATGCGCAGACGTCGCGCCTGTTCGCGGACCTGCAGGCCGAGCATGCACAGCAATCGACTCACCTGATTGCGCTGCAGGGCCGTGCACAGCAGCTGCTGCAGCAGAACCGCCTGGTCCTGAACGAACGCGACTGCAGGGTCGTCAATGCGGTGGCCGAAAACCCGTTGTTGCAGCAGCTGCAGAGCCACCAGGCGACATTGGCCGTCGGTGCCGGCGCCGGGCTGGCGGGGGGGCATTCGCCGCAGCCATCGCGGCCAAGGCAATGGGCAAGGCCAGCGCCAAGCTCGCGGCCAAGGTGCTGGCCAAGGCGGCGACCAAGAAGGCAGCCGGCGGTGCGGGCGCTGCCGCCGCAGGTGCGGCCATCGGCACCGCCGTGGCGCCCGGGGTCGGCACCGCCGTCGGTGCGGCCATCGGCGCCGGCGTCGGCGTGGCCATCGGCGCGGGCATCGACATGGCCGTGCTGGCGGCCCAGGAGAAGCTGACCCGCACCGACATGAAGGCCGACCTGCTGAGCGCGGTGGCGGAGTCGCTACAGCCCTATCGCAACGCGTTCGAGTGCAAGTAGGCCGGGCTTGCCAATGCCGTGCGCGCGCCGTATCGCGCTATTGCACGCGCCGGCACGCGGCATAGCTCTCGGTCCGGGTCACGAGGCAATACTGCGTCGTGCCGAGTTTCACGGCACCGCGCCAGCACTCGCACCAGGTGCCGGCCCGATGGCGCTGGCCGTCGGTCTGCAGCGCGCCGACGGCGCTGCGCCGAAAGCCGGGTCGTGCGCCGTCCTTGCCGGTGGCGCGATCGACGTCGTAGAGGATCGCCGGCGGCAGGCTGCGGTCGCTGGCTTCGGTCAATGCGCGGCACGCCGCCAGCGCCTGCTTGTGCGGCGCCGCATGGCAAGAGCGCAGCGTGCCATCGGCGACGTTCGCCGCCGCCAGCGGGTCCGGCGCCGAGGCGACATCGGCAATGAAATACCCGTGCACGCGGCGCCACTCGAAGTCCTGCTCGATCCACCAGGCCACCCACGCGACGCCATCGGTGCTGCCACGCACCAAGCCCTTGCCGCAGGTGTCGATCGGCGGCGGAAAGCAGGTCAACGATTGCGTCTGCGCTCGCACGGCTGGTACCCATAGCAGGGCGGCAAGGCAGCCGACGAGCAACGGCCTGCACAGCCGCCGCCAGCCGAAGGCGCCACGCGGTCGACGGAATTGCACTTCACCCAAGACACCAGCCCCCGATTGCTTACCGGCGCAGCTTAAGTCGGATTCATGGTCTGCAAGATGCTGGGCTACCCGCACGCACGCCGCATCGACCCGCAGTTGCCATGCGCAGAGGCGTCAATCCGATAGAGTGCGAGCCAGCTCGCGAGGTTTGCAGACGCCACGGTGTTGCGCGAGTTCCTCATCCAGGAGCGCCTTGACATGATTGCGTTCACACCCCTGTCCCCGCTGTTCGGTGCGGAGACGTCCGACGTCGATCTCTCGCGGCCGCTGCCGGACGCGGTATTCAAGGAAATCGAGCAGGCCTTCTATGCGAACCAGGTGCTTGCGCTGCGCGCCCAGCACATCACGGCGCAGCAGTTCCTGCAATTCGCGCAGCGCCTGGGCCCGCCGCAGCCGCATGTCATCGATCAGTTCCACCACCCCGAGGACCCGAACATCCTGATCCTGTCCAACGTGAAGAAGGACGGCAAGCCCACCGGCCTGCAGGACGCCGGATCGTATTTCCACACCGACTACTCGTACCTTCAGGTGCCGGCGCGGGCGACCACGCTCTACTCCCGCGTCGTGCCAAAGGTCGGCGGCGATACGCTGTTCGCCAACCAGCAGGCGGCCTATGACGAGCTGCCCGAGACGATGAAGCGGCGCATCGAGCCCTTGCTGGCGATCCACCACTACGGCAATCGCAACGATGTCGACGAGGCCAGTCGCACGGTGGCGTCGGTGCTGAACGCCGAGCAGAAATCCAGGATGCCGGTCATCACGCACCGCATCGCGCGGCCGCATCCGGTGACGGGGCGCAAGGCGCTGTATGCCGTGTCGGGCAGCTCGTTCGGCATCGTGGGCATGCCCGACGACGAGGCGATCGATCTGCTGAACGAGCTGGCGGCGCATGCGACGCAACCCAAGTACCAATTGCGCTTCAAGTACGGCGTCGGCGACATCGTCATCTGGGACAACGCGGCACTGCTGCACTCCGCCACCTTGATCGACCCGGAAGATGCGCGCACGCTGTGGCGCGTCACGCTGCTCGAAGTGGCTGCCGCTGCCGCGGCGCCGACGGTGCTGGCATCGACCTATGCGACGGACGCGCCGGTTTGAGGCAAGCCGCCGCGTTTCGCCGCGCGCGACCATGCGCCTATGATGACCGTGACGAGGCCCGAGGAGTTGTTCCTGCGCCTCCCAACCCGAAGGAGTGAAGCCATGGCCACGAAGAAGACGGAATCCGGCGTTTACCGCGTCACCGAGATCATCGGCACCAGCGCAGTGTCGTGGGAGGATGCAGCGAAGAAGGCCGTCGAGACCGCTGCCAAATCGCTGCGTGACCTGCGCATCGCCGAAGTCAGCAAGCTCGACATGAAGATCGAAGACGGCAAGGTCGTCGCCTACCGGGCACGCGTCTCGTTGTCGTTCAAGTACGACGCCTGAGGCGGCGAGCGGGCCGATCGAATCGCGCGCTCCTTCACGCGACGACGCGCCCATGAGTGAGCGCGAGACCACCCGCTACCGCCCGATCGAAGACTACGCGCTGATCGGCGACTGCCACGGCTCGGCGCTGGTCGTCGACGCGACGGCAGCATCGACTGGGCGGCGCTGCAATCGCTTCGATGCCGACCCGGTGTTCTGCCGCGTGCTCGATGCCGACGCGCGGCGGCTTCTGGTCGATCCGGCCGCGCGGCGAGTTCACGAGCACGCGCGCCTACCTGCCCGGCACCAACATCCTGCGCACGGTCTTCAGCACCGCGCAGGGCAGCGTGGCGCTGACCGACTTCATGCCGGTCGGGCGCCGGCTCGACGCGGGCGTGCACGACTATGTGCACCTGAACGCGCCGGGCTGGATCGTGCGCCGCGTCGAGGGTTTGCACGGCAGCGTCGACCTTGAAATGCGAGTTCCGGCCGTCGCAGGAGTTCGCGCGCGCACCGGTGACGCTGCGCCGCGGGAGCGGACCAAACCACGCCTTGCGCGCCGGCGTGGAAATGCCGACCGTGTACAGCGACCTTGCGGTCGACTACGCGCTCGACCGGCGATCTGGCCACGGCCAGCGTGCGCGTCAATGCCGGCAGAGCGCAGGAGCTTCGTGCTGGCCGACAACATCGTCGAGGGCGAGCCGCCCTGCTCGCGCGTCGGCGAGTTCTTCGCGCGTCACGCAGGCCTTCTGGGAGGAGTGGATCGGCTACTGCCGCTACCGCGGCCCGCACCAGCAGGCCGTGATGCGCAGCGCGCTGGCGCTCAAACTGCTGACCTTTGCACCGACCGGCGCGATGGTCGCGGCGCCCACCACGTCGCTGCCCGAGGACATCGGCGGCGAGCGCAACTGGGACTACCGCTATTGCTGGGTGCGCGACGCCTCGTTCGCGCTGTATGCGCTCTCCGTGCTCGGTTACAGCGGTGAAGCGCGGTGCTTCCACGACTTCCTGCTGCGCGCCTGCGCGCAAATCCTGCCGCAGGTGCGGCCGATGTACGGCATCGACGGCGAGATGCAGTTGCGCGAGTCCTCGCTCGAGCATCTGGAAGGCTACCGCGGCAGCGCGCCGGTGCGCAGCGGCAACGGCGCGTATCTGCAGCGCCAGATCGATGTCTACGGGCAGGTGCTCGACCTGGCGCTGCTGTACCACGCCCTGGGCGGCAAGCTGGACCGGCAGTACTGCCGACTGCTGGCGGCCATCGCGAACTTCATCGGCGCGCACTGGCACGAGCCCGACCAGGGCCTGTGGGAAATGCGTGGCCCACCGCGCCACCATGTGCACGGCAAGCTGATGAGCTGGGTCGGCATGGACCGTGCGAGCAAGCTGCTCGACGCGAAGTGGGATCCGACGGCGCAGCAGATCTGCGCCGAGTTGCTGGCGCACGTCGCCAAGCCGGAGAACGGACGGCTGCGCCAGGCCTACGACGGCGGCACGGACGCCGCCGTGCTGCTCGCGCCGATGCTGGGATTCGCCCTGCCCGACGGCGCGCTCGAGCGCACCATCGACAGCGTTCGCGACACGCTGGCGCGCGGCCCCTTCGTCGCTCGCTATGCGGGCGAGGACGGGGTCAGCGGCGGCGAAGGCGCCTTCCTGGTCTGCAGTTCGTGGCTGATCGATGCCGAGCTCGCCTGTGGTCGCATCGACAGTGCGCGCAAGTCAATCGAGTGGCTGGTGGAGTCGGCCAACGACGTCGGCCTCTATGCCGAAGAGGTCGACGAAGCCAGCGGCGCGTTCCTCGGCAACTTCCCGCAGGCGCTGACCCACCTGGGTCTGATCGCCAACGTGGTCAACCTGCAGCTTGTCGCAGCAGCACGGTGCGTCAGCGCTGCACGGCAGCTACGCCGACCGAGCCCGGCTGCGCGGTGACGGCGACCTATGGCTGGCGCGGCGTGCTGGCGGCGATGTGGCAATCCGGTCGGGTCGGACGTGTGCGGTCGTCGACGCGGTCCAAGCTGGCCTGGCCTTGACTGCGCGCTCCGCAGCGTTAACCCAGGGTGTCGGCGTAGGCGCGACGGTCGTTGCCGTAGCAGGCGCAGGCCGCCGACTCGAGCCCCCTGCGATCGAGCACCGTCATGGCGCCGCGACGGTAGTCGATCAGGCCGCGTCGCTGCAGGTCGCCTGCGGCGGCGGAGACGCCCACGCGCCGCACCCCGAGCATGTAGGCCAGAAATTCCTGCGTCACGTGAAAGTGGTCGGCATGGGCGCGGTCGTGGCTCATCAGCAGCCAGCGCGCCAAGCGCGGGCCGATCTCGTGGAATCGCAGGCAACCTGCCGAACCGGCCAGCTGCGCCATCTGCACGTACAGGTAGCGGTTCAGGGCGCGTTGCAGCGCCGTGCTCTGGGCCAGTTCGCCTCGCAGCGCCGCCGCGCCAATGCGCCAGGCCACGCCCGACCCCTGCACCAGCGCGTGCAGCGGCACGGTGGAAACGCCCAGCGCCAGATGCGCACCGAGCATGCCCTCGCGGCCGACCATGCCGACCTCCAGCGCCGGCTTGCCGTCGATCGGCGTGATCAGCGAGATGAAGCCGTCGACCGGAAAGTAGGCATGGCGGATGGTCTTGCCGGCATCGCACAGGACGGCACCCAGGTGCAGCTCGCAGGACACGCAACGGGCGAGCAGTCGCGATCGATCCTTGCGCGGCAGGGACTCGATCAGGTGATTCTGGGCGCTGGCCATCGGCCCCCCGGCTTGAGGTCGGCCCACGCCAGCGCGTTTGCCAGGCGAACCGCGAAGGTCGGCCGTGACCTGCCGGGTGCCTCGATGCCCTGAGTATCGCCTTGCGCGGCGAGCACGGGGGTTTTCGGCGAGAAAAAGCTCGTCGCGCCGTGATGCTCAGGTCGTCGCCGCGGCCGGCAGCAGCCGGTCGTACTCCTTCTTGACCACGCCATAGCACTCGCAGGTGCTGCGCTCCAGGCCGGCACGGTCGAGCACGGTGATGTGCCCGCGCGAATAACGGATCAGACCCGCCTTCTGCAACTTGAGGGCGCCTTCGGTGACGCCCTCACGGCGTACACCGAGCATGTTGGCGATCAATTGCTGCGTCATGACCAGTTCATTGCCGCGCAGGCGGTCCAGGCTCAGCAGCAGCCAGCGACACAACTGCTGGTCCAGCGTGTGGTGCCGGTTGCAGACGGCCGTCTGCGCCATCTGCGTGATCAACGCCTGCGTGTAGCGCAGCAGCAGGTGGGTCACGGAGCCGGCCCGGTTGAACTCGCTCTTGAGCAGCTCGGCCTTCAGGCGGAAACAATGGCCCGCACTCTGCACGACGGCGCGGCTGGGGGTGGACTCGCCGCCCATGAACAGCGAGATGCCGACGACGCCCTCGTTGCCGACGACGGCGATCTCGGCCGAGGCACCGTCGTCCAGCACGTACAGCAGGGACACGATCGCCGTGGTCGGGAAGTACACATGCGCCATGGTGTCGCCCGGCTCATAGACCACCTGCCCCAGTTTGAGCGCAACCGGCTCGAGGTAGGGATGCCAGCGTTTCCATTCCTCCGCAGGCAGGGCAGCCAGCAGGATGTTCTGTTTCGGGTCGAGCAGACTCGCCACCACAATACTCCCCATCGAATTCGAGTCGGCCTGGACCGCGCCACGCACGTGGCGCATGCGCAGACAAAACTATAAAGCTTGGAGGCCGATCGATATGTTCGGTTCCTAACATAGTGTGTGGCAACGAATTCCCCAGGCCCGATAGCAAGGGCATTCGTGGATTGGGCACGCGCATGCCCCGCGCCCGCGCCGACCTCAAGTCGCGCGGGAGGTGGCGATCAGGGTGCGGGCCTGGATCTCGAGTTGCAGCGCGCGCTCGCGCCGCACTGCGCTCATGTTCGTCAACGTGACGGCAATCCCGTCATGCAGGCGCAGGGCCGCGTGCGAGATCACGTCCACCGCGTTGTTGACCTCGACCATCTGGTACACGGGCTTGGCCGAGCCGAACTCGAGCACGCGCCGGTACTGGCTGAACACCTCGCCGCGACCGGCACGCCCCTCGAGCACTTCGACCAGGCGCTTGCCGACAAGGCTGTTCAAGCCCCCAACCAGCATGCGCGTTGCGGCCACGCTGGCAAAGTCCCATTCGAAATCGACGATCTGCTCCCCATCGCGCACGGGACGCAAAGACATGAATCCGGGGATGGCCATCTCCTGTGCGACCTTCAGTCGCGCGCGCAGCCGCTTCACGTCGATCGGCACCGGCGGCGCGGGCGGGTCGTCGTCTCGCCTGAAAAGGCGGGCCACCATCTCGACGGCGTCGCGTCCGAGCGACTGCTTTGCGTAGGTCTTCATGCCAGGATCCAAGGGCGCACTCGGCGCCTGAGAAACCATAGACCCGAAGCGCCGTCACTGTCAGTTCGCTTGCGCACATTGCTGTTTCTAAGTGCGGCCAAGCCAGCAAGTTAGGGGGTGCAGCCCGCGCCGTCGGCAATGCGCGAGCGCGGCCGCGCGCTAGCCCTGGCCCGTGCGTGCCGTACCCGTGGTTGCGCTGCCTGCGACGACCTTGGCGGCAGAACGGTGCAACGTCATCTGCGGGAACGGAATCTCGATACCGGCGCGATCGAATGCCAGCTTCACGCGGCGCAGGTACTCGCGCCGCACGGTCCACTGCTCGAGCGGCGCGCAGCGGAAGCGGCAACGGATCACGACCGAGGAGTCGGCCAGACTCTCGACCCCGGCGATCTCGAGGTCGTCGAGGAGCCGATTGGCGAAGGCGGGGTCGCTGCGCATCTCGCGGCCCACGTCGCGCATGACCTGGACGACGGCATCGGTGTTCTCGCGGTAGGCCACGCCGATGTCCATCACGGCCTGTGCGAAGCCACGGCTCATGTTGACCACGGCCGTGATCGTGCCGTTGGGAACGAAGTGCACGCAGCCGTCGTAGTCACGCAATTGCACGAAGCGCAGCGTCACCACCTCGACCAGACCGGCATGGTCGCCGAGCTTGACGACGTCGCCCTCGCGGATCTGGTTCTCGAGCAGGATGAAGAAGCCGGTGAAATAGTCCTTGACCAGGCTTTGCGCGCCGAAGCCCACCGCCAGCCCGACGACGCCCGCCGCGCCGAGGATCGGAGCCACCGAGATACCGAGTTCGCCCAACACCAGCATGCCGGCGATCAGCGACACGACCACCGCGGCCACGTAGCGGAAGACGCGGCCCAGCGTCTCGGCACGCTTGACTGCCTCGCGATCGTCAAAGCGGCTGGCGATGCGAATGCGAAAGGCGCGAATGGCCCTCTGCAGCAAGGCAATCGCCACCCAGGCGGCCACAACGATCACGGCAATGCGCAGCGCCACGGTCGCCGCGCCCCCCATCCTGACCCACGATTCCTGCAGGTTGGCCAAAACTCCGTCCATCAGTCTCCCGTCTCCATCAAGGCACTCAAGAACCGCTGCCGCCACCAGTGCACGTCGTGGGCACGGATCTCGGCCAGCAAGCGCCGATGCCGCTGGCGGCGCTCGTCCAGCGGCATGTGCAGCGCTTGCTGGATCGCGTCGGCCATGCCATGGATGTCGTAGGGATTGACGAGCAAGGCGTCGGGCAATTGCTCGGCAGCGCCGGCGAATCGAGACAGCACCAGCACGCCCGGATCCTCGGGATCCTGCGCGGCGATGAACTCCTTGGCCACCAGGTTCATGCCGTCGCGCAGCGGCGTGACCAGCCCCACCCTGCCGGCCCGCAGCAGACCCGGAATGCGCTTGCGCGCCACCGTGCGCCGCATGTAGCGGATCGGCATCCAGTCGAGGTCGCCATGGTCGCCGTTGATGGCGCCGCACAGACCTTCGAGCTCGCGCCGGATGTCGCCATAGGCATCGACCTCTTCGCGCGACGGCGCAGCGACCTGGATCAAGGTGGCGCTGTGGCGATTCTCCGGATAGCGATCGAGCAGCACGCGAAAGGCCCGGATGCGTTGCGGCAGACCTTTTGAATAGTCGAGCCGGTCGATGCCGACCACGAGCCGGCGCTTGGCGTACTGCTCGCGCATCATCGCCAAGGTCTCCTGCGCCTCCGGGGCCTGGGCCAGGGCGTTGAACTCATCGACGTCGATGCCGATCGGAAAGGCCTGCGCGCGCAAGGAACGGTTGAAGGCGCCGAAGCTGTCGCCGCTCAGCTGTTCGGCCCGGGCCTCGCTGAGCAGGTAGCGCTGCAGGTGATTCAGGTCGGCCTGGCTCTGCAACCCGACCAGGTCGTAGGCGAACAGCGCACGCATCAGCCATTCGTGGGCCGGCACGGCGGCCAGGATCAGCGGCGGCGGCATCGGGATGTGCAGGAAGAAGCCGATCTTCTGGCGGCAGCCCAGGGCGCGCAGCTCCGCGGCCAGCGGGATCAGGTGGTAGTCATGGATCCAGATCAGGTCGTCGGGCTGGAGCAGCGGCAGCAGCTTGTTCGCGAACATGCGGTTCACGCGCCGGTAGCCCTCGATGTAGCTGTCGTCGAAGTCGGCCAGATCGAGGCGGTAGTGGAAGACCGGCCACAGCACGCCGTTGGAGTAGCCACGATAGTAGGTGTCGTGGTCCTCGCGACAGAGGTCGACGGTGGCCAGCGTGACGTTGCCGGCGCGCTGCACATTCAACCTGCCGTCACCCGGCGTGCCGCTCTCGACGACGACGTCGCTCGAACCGAACCACAGCCCGCCCGAGCTGGCCAATGCCTCGCCCAGCGCCACCGCCAGCCCGCCCGCCGCGGTCTTGCGCGGATCGGCAACGCGGTTGGAGACGACGACGAGCCGGCTCATCGCCTGCCGCCCCCGCGACGGGCCGATGACGGCTGGCGACATGGGCTCATGCCGACTCCGCTTGAGCCCGCGTGCCGACCAGCTGCGCCGTCAGCCGGCGCATCCAAGCATGCAGCGCGACGGGATCGCGCAGTCGGCGCAACGCGCGGGTCTCGCCCTCGCCGATCTTCACGGCCACGCCGCCCAGCGCCTGCGTGGCTTCGAACGCGGCTTCGTCCGTCACGTCGTCGCCAAAGAACCAGGGCTGTCGACGCCGAAACGGCACCTCGTCCATGAAGGCGCGCACGGCCATGCCTTTGCCGGCATGCGCCGGCTTCATTTCGACCACCATCTTGCCGCGCATCAGCACCATGCCCTCGGTCCGCGTCAGGGCATCGGACATCGCGGCCAGGCACTCGACCTCGAGTTCGGGCGCCTGTCGATAGTGCAAGGCGATCGCGCCCGGCTTGGTCTCCATGGTCAGGGCCGGGTGGCGCAGGCACAGGGCCTGGACCCCGCTTGCGGCCTCGTGCAGATCGCTGCTGTCGAGGCGCCTGACAACGCCGTCGGCACCGCGCCGTTCGACGCCATGCACGCCGGCCGCCGGCAGTGCCAGCGGCTGCAGGTGATGGTCAATTTCGGCCAACGGCCGGCCCGACACCACCGCGACCGCGCCGCCGAGTGCCGCGGACAAGTTTCCCAGCAGGCCCGTAATGGAGGGGTCCATGTGCACAGCGTCCGGTTGCGGCGCCAAGTCCACCAATGTGCCGTCGAAATCAAAGAAGAGCGCGCAGGCGCGATCGGGCAGGTCGGGCTCCAGCATCCGGCTACCTTATACCGGCCGGGCCCCGGGTGCGCGCCCATCGAAGAATAAACGCAGCCCGCCGCTGCGCGATTCGACGTCGGCGACTGGTCAACACGGGCGCGACGCCGACAAGGGGCCTGCCGGCGCCGGTTGACAAGGCGCAAAGACGTCGAGGCTGGCCAGACGTAGTCTGCGCATGGATGATGCGCGTTCGCTCGGTCGGCGCACAATCGAAAACCCCCTGGCAGTGCAGGCTCCTGGGCCTGCCCCTGGCGGGGCCACGCGCCAGAGTTGATTCCAGACGGAGGTCTAGCGTGACCGCTGCTTTGCGTACCCATCGCCACGACTACCGGCTGCAGACAGTCGACTCGCGTGCTGGGGGCTCGAACCGGCTGGCACGCGTCACGGTGGCGTTGGTGCTGGCGGGGGGACGCGGCGCCCGCCTCAAGCGCCTGACCGACTTTCGCGCCAAGCCCGCGGTGCCCTTCGCCGGCAAGCTCAAGATCATCGACTTCTCGCTCAGCAATTGCGTCAACTCGGGCATCCGGCACATTGCTGTGCTGACGCAGTACAAGGCACAGAGCCTGATCCGCCACATCGAGCGCGGCTGGTCCTTCCTTGCCGCGAATCTGGGCGAGTACGTGGACGTCGCGCCGGCCCAGCAACGCATCGACGAGGGCTGGTACCGCGGCACGGCCGACGCCGTGTACCAGAACCTGAACATCCTGCGCGACGCGCGCGCCGAGTACGTGCTGATCCTCGCCGGCGACCATGTCTACAAGATGAACTACGCGGTCATGCTCGAGGAACATGTGGCGCGCCGCGCCGACGTGACGGTGGCCTGCCTCGAGGTGCCCCTGCGCCGACGCGGTGAACTTCGGCGTGTTGGCGATCGATGACGCCGAGCGCGTGACCGCGTTCGACGAGAAACCGGCGCAGCCGGCGCCGATGCCCGGCAACCCCGAGATGGCGTTGGCCAGCATGGGCATCTATATCTTCAATGTCGAGTTCCTGATCGAGCAACTCCGGCGCGACGCCGCCGACCACGACTTCAAGCCACGATTTCGGCCAAGGACATCATCCCGCGCCTGCTGGCCCAGCATCGCGTCTACGCCCACGCCTTCTCGCGCAGCTGCGTCAACATGGTCGGCGCGCGTCCCTACTGGCGCGACGTCGGCACCATCGACGCCTACTGGGAGGCCAACATGGACCTGACCCGCGTCGTGCCCGAACTCAACCTCTACGACGACCAGTGGCCGATCCTCAGCCACCAGCCGCAACTGCCGCCGGCCAAGTTCGTCTTCGACGACGGCGCGCGGCGCGGCATGGCGCTGGAATCGCTGGTGTCCAGCGGCTGCATCGTCAGTGGCGCCACGGTGCGGCGCTCGGTGCTGTTTTCCAAGGTGCGGGTCGGCGAAAACAGCGAGATCGAGGACTCCGTGATCCTGCCCGACGTCGTGATCGGCCGCAACGTCACGCTGCGGCGTGTCGTCGTCGACAAGCGCTGCGTGCTGCCCGACGGCTTCACGGCCGGCGTCGATACCCGCGCCGACCAGGAGCGCTTCGATGTCTCTCCCGGCGGCATCGCCTTGATCACGCCGGAAATGCTCGGACAGTCGATTTACCTCAGCACCGGACAGGAAACCGAAGACTGAGGCGGCGCGCGCGGGGGGCCGCCCTCGCCGCTCGTGTCATGAACCGACCGTCCGGGCTATGCTGCGGGCGCGACCTGGGTCGCCAAGGCAAAGCACAAGAATGGCAGCCACGCGCCACGACATGTCCCCCAACTCCTGGTTCGCCGTCGACACCGTCGACGGCCGCACGATCCTGCGCCTGACCGGCGCGTGGCGCCTGCAGCGCCTGGCCGACATCGAAGCGGCCCTGGCCGGGTTGGCGCTGCCGCCCTCGGCCATCATCGACGGCAGCGCGCTCGACCAGATCGACTCGGCCGCTGCGCTGCTGCTGTTGCGCCGGCTGCCAGAGTCGGGGCCCGCGGAGGCGCTCCTGGACGGGATTCAGCGACGTCAATGGCCGCA
This sequence comes from uncultured beta proteobacterium, assembly GCA_963740395.1. GTDB lineage: Bacteria > Pseudomonadota > Gammaproteobacteria > Burkholderiales > Burkholderiaceae_C > CADEEN01. The sequence goes on along the minus strand of CAVUEP010000092.1, from coordinate 10,261 downwards.
TCGTCGAGCAGGTACGGCGGCACCTGGCAGCCACCACGGCCTCGACCGCGCCACGCCGACGCTCGCCGTTGGCGCTGCTGGGCCGGCAGGCGACGGAACTGGCACAGCTGCTGTCGGGTCACCTGAGCTTCCTCGGCGCGACGATGCTCGCCTTCGGCGAAGTGCTGCGCCATCCGCGACGGTTGCGCCTGCGCGAGCTCACGGTGCAGCTCGAGCAGACCGGCCTGACGGCGATTCCGGTGGTCGCGCTGGTGACGCTGCTGATCGGCGTCGTCATCACCTATTTGCTCGGCCTGCAGGCCGAGAAGTACGGCGCCAACATCTTCGTCGTCGACGGTGTGGGCATCGGCGCGACACGCGAGTTCGCGCCAATCATCGTCGCCGTGATCGTGGCAGGCCGCTCGGGCGCGGCGTTCACGGCCCAGCTCGGTTCGATGCGGCTGACCGAGGAGACCGACGCGATCCGCACATTGGGTCTGTCGCCGATGCAGGTGCTGGTGGTGCCGCGGGTGCTGGCCCTGATGATCGCGCTGCCGTTGCTGGTCTTCGTCGGCGACGTGATGAGCCTGCTGGGCGCGATGGCCATCGCCGGGCCCATGCTCGACATCACGCCGGTGGCCTTCATGGCCCGGCTGCGCGAAGCGCTCGACGTGCGCCATGTGTTTGTCGGCCTCTTGAAGGCGCCCGTGTTCGCGCTCGTGATCGCCGTGATCGGCGCGCGCATGGGCATGACCGTCGGCCGCGACACGCGGGCGCTGGGCGCCGCGACCACGTCGACCGTGGTCCAGAGCATCGTCGCCGTGATCTTGCTGGACGCCGGATTTGCGGTCTGGTTGCAGGCGCTGGATCTATGAACGACGCCACGCCACCTGCCATCGCGGTCGAGGGCGTCACGACGCGCTTCGGTTCGCAGACCGTGCATGACAGCGTGTCGTTTTCGGTCGCGCCCGGCACGCTGGTGGCGCTGATCGGTGGCAGCGGTACGGGCAAGTCGGTCTTGCTGCGCGAGATCATCGGACTGCACCGCCCGAGCGCCGGACGCGTGCGCCTGCTGGGCACCGACATGTGGCACGCGCCCGCGGATGAACTCGAGGGCGTGCGGCGGCGCTTCGGCATGATGTTCCAGGACGGCGCCCTGTTTTCTTCGCTGACCGTGGCGCAGAACGTTGCCGTGCCCTTGCGCGAGCACACGCGATTGAGCAACGCCACGGTCGAGGCGCTGGTCGCGCTGCGCCTGCTGCAGGCGGGCTTGCCGGTCGAGGCCGGCGCCAAGATGCCCAGCGAACTCTCGGGTGGCATGCGCAAGCGCGCCGCGATCGCGCGCGCGATCGCGCTCGAACCCGAGGTGCTGTTCCTCGACGAGCCGACGTCCGGGCTGGACCCGATCACGGCGCGCGGCTTCGACCGGCTGGTGCGCTCGCTGGTCGACGATCTGGGACTCACGGTGTTCCTGGTCACGCACGATCTGGACACCCTCCTGGGCGTGGTCGACCGGCTGCTCGTGCTGGCGCAGGGCAAGGTGCTGGCCGATGGCCGCGTCGACGACGTGATGGCCGTCGAGGATGAGTGGATCCAGGAATACTTCTCGGTCCGTAGAATCGCCGGCAATGGAAGCTGAAGCCCGCTACACCTGGGTCGGCGCCGGCGTGCTGGCGCTGATCGCTGCATTGGTCACGGCGGTCGTGTGGTTGAAGGACCTCGGCGGCAATGCGGTGTTCAGCCGCTACGTGATCCACTTCGAGCAGCAGGCCCTGGACGGACTCGAAGTCGGCGCAGCCGTGACGCTGCGCGGCATCAAGGTCGGCCGCGTCGAGGACTATGCCCTGTCAACCACGATGCTCAACCGCGTGCGCGTGGACGTCCGCATTGACAATCGCGCGGCGGTACGCACCAACACGGTGGCCGTGGTGTCACGCAACTTCGTCACCGGCATCGCCGCCATCGCGCTCGTCAATCGAATCCCGGCCGGTCCGCCGCTGGTCGAGATCCCGGCAGGCGAGCGCGTGCCCGTGATCCGGGAAGGCCGCTCCGAGTTGGATGAGATCGCCGGCCGGGTCAACAAGGTCGGCGACATGGCGGCGGTGGCGCTGAACAATGTCAATCAACTGCTCAGTGCCGACAACCAGAAGGCGGTGCTGGACACGGTACGCAGCCTGCGCGAGCTCGCCGACGGACTCAACGCGCGACTGGGCGCGCTCGACAGCACCTTGGCACGCGTCGGCGCCGCCGCCACTGATGTCGGCAAGGGTGCGGTCGAGCTGGGCCAGTCCGGTAGCCGCATCGCCACGGTGGCCGAGCGCGGTGCCCAGCGCCTGGACCACACGCTGACTGAAACCGAGCGCGCCGTGAGCGAGGCGCGCCTGGCGCTGCAACAGATCGCCCGGACCACCAGCGCCGTCGAGAAGCAGGCCCTGGCCACGGCGCGCCGCCTCGAGGACTCGGCCACCAATGTCGACGACCAGCTCAACACCGCGGTCACGGAGTTGCGCCTGAGCGTGGAGACCGCGACCCGCGTGATCGACCGGCTGCGCGAGCCGCGCGCCGCCCTGCTCGGGCCGTCGAAGTCCCAACTCGGCCCTGGGGAGAGCATGCCTTGAGATCCGCACTTCTGTTGCTCAGCGCCGGGGCATTGAGCGCCTGCGTGTCTGTCGGTATCGGCAGCGACGCGCCGGTGCAGGCCCAGTACCGGCTGCAGGACGCTGGGGCCGCGGTGTCACGCCGCGCCGAGCCCCTGGTGCCCGCGCTCGTGATCCAGGCCCTGCCGTCCGATGCTGTCGGCGAGACGGTCTCGATTGCCTATTCTCGCCGCGCCAACGAGTTCTCGTACTACCAACTGGCGCTCTGGACCGAGAGGCCGGTGCGGCAGTTGCCACGCTTGCTGCAGCAGCGGCTGCAGGCACGCGGCGTGGCCCACGCCGTCGGCATCGCCGGTGACCCGCTGCGAGCCGATTGGCTGCTCAGCCTGGGCGTGGATACGGTGCACCACGATGTCAGCGCATTGCCGGGGCTGGCCCGGGTCACGCTCACCGCCGAGCTGTTCGATCGGCGCAGTCGCATGCGCGTTGCGCGCCAGCAGTTCGAGGCCAGCGCACCGACTCCGACGGCCGACTCCGCCGCCGCGGCCACGGCCATGGCGCAGGCGGTGGGCCAGGCCTTCGATGCACTGGTGCCGTGGCTGGAAGCCGAGTTGGCGGCCTCGACACGCAAGGCCACGCCCTAGGCCCTTCGGGTTCGGCTAGAACAGCAACTGCAAGCCAGCGCCGATCGCCCAGGCGCGGCCGCGTTCGCTTTGCGCGTCGGGGCGCGGCCAGAAGTGACCCAGGGTCACATCGCCCAGCAGCCAGTCGCGGTGCAGCGGCTGCTGCCAACGGGCCTGCACGCCGACATCGGTGACACCGACCCCTGCGCCCTGGCGGCCGCTGGCCAGCAGGGCGAGCGAAAACACGCGCTGCTCGGGCAGCAACTTGTAGGCGCCCAGGCTGCTCGACCACTCGAATCTGCGCGAAACCTGCGTGATCGTGGCCGCGTTCAGCCAGCGCAGGGCCAACGTGGGCGAGTAGGCATGTTCATACGCCAGCGCCGTGGTCGACCCGATGTGGTCGTCGACCGACCAGAACAGGGACTGGCGAAACTCGAGCAGGTCGCGCTCGCCGAGCGTCCAGGGTCGGCGGTAACGCGCCTGGGCATAGGGCTTGAGCCCGCCGCGCACGCCGAGCCTGAGGTCGACGGACTCGCGCAACGCAAAACCCAGCCCGGCGAAGAAGGACAGGTCGCCGTCGCGCTCCGGCAGCTGCCTCTGCTGGCGCGAAAACGCGGCCGGTGTATCCGTGACCACCTCGCGCGGGTTGTCGCGCCCGACAAAGAGGTAGCCGCTCTGCGCTTCGAGGTTGGGCAGTCGAAAGCGCGCCTTCAACCGCACATCGAGGTCGGTCCCCGTGTCCTGGCGGTGCAGCAGACTGACGGTGAAGCGCCCTTCCCTGACACTGCCACCCTGCGCAAACGGCTTGTCGCCGAACCAGTTGTCGACGCCGCGCGCCAGCCATTCGGTGCTGGAACGCACCGCGCTGCGCGTGGTCTCGAACACGCCGGTTTCAGGCTGCGGCGATGCAGGGGCCGTGTCGGCGGGCGTCGGCAGCTGGGCGCAGCCAACCAGCGCGGCCGCGCCGACAGACTGCACAAGGGCCCGCAACGGGGCACGTCTTGCCCGGCCAGGCGGTGAGGCGCAGGATGCGGCTGTTCGCGGCCCTGGCGATGGTGTCACGCGGGAAACCTCCTTGCCCAGTGTGAACCGGGTCGGCCATCGACGCCGCCCCGGTTCATGTTGCTCCGTCATTTCGCTACCCCAGTTGACTCGTGTCAATTTGCCGCCCGCATCAAGAAAGACACTGCCAGTTGCACGCTGCGCCAGCCGCATTGTGCCGGCGCGTGCATCACGGCCGGCGCGCTGCGCCATGGCAGTATCGACAGAATTATATTTGTCGCAATGTATAATTCGGCACGCCACCTCGATCCTTGGCCGCATTGCGGCTTCGCGTGTCGTCGCAACCAGGACCCCTGACTCATGAGCGAAGCCAGCACACTTCATCCCGTCGAGACATTGGGCGAACAGGACCTCCACCTGTTCCGCGAGGGCACGCACGGTCAGCTCTATCGCAAGCTCGGCTGCCAGCTGGGCGACAACGCGGCACATTTCGCCGTCTGGGCGCCCAATGCCGAAGCGGTGTCCGTGATCGGCGACTTCAATCACTGGAGTCGCAGTGCGAACCCGGCACGCCCGCGCTCCGACGGCTCGGGTCTGTGGGAGACCGAGATCGAGGGCGTGACCCAGGGCCACAAGTACAAGTTCGCGATCCGCACGCGGGGCGGCGACTGGCTCGAGAAGGCCGATCCGTTCGCGCGCCGCGCCGAACTCGCCCCCGCCACCGGCTCCGTGGCCTGGCGCACCGACGACTATGTCTGGGATGACGCCGCATGGATGAACCAGCGCGCGAGCCACAACGGGCTGTCGGCACCGATGTCGGTTTACGAAGTGCATCTGGGCTCCTGGCGCCGCGGCGAAGACGGAGCCATGCTCGACTATCGCAGCGCCGCCCACCTGCTGGCCGAGTACGTGACGCGCCTGGGCTTCACCCATGTCGAGCTGATGCCGATCACGGAGCACCCCTTCTATGGCTCCTGGGGCTACCAGACGACCGGCTACTTCGCGCCGACCTCGCGCTACGGCTCGCCGCAGGACTTCAAGTACCTCGTCGACGTCCTGCACCAAGCCGGCATTGCCGTGATCCTCGACTGGGTGCCCTCGCACTTTCCTGCCGATGCCCATGGCCTGGCGCAGTTCGATGGCACGCACCTGTTCGAACACGCCGATCCGCGTCAGGGCTTCCACCCGGAGTGGAGTTCGTCGATCTTCAACTATGGCCGCAACGAAGTGCGCGCCTTTCTGCTGTCGAGCGCGATGTTCTGGCTCGACGAGTACCACGTCGACGGCCTGCGCGTCGACGCCGTGGCCTCGATGCTCTACCTCGACTACGCGCGCAAGGCCGGTGAGTGGGTTCCGAATGCCTTCGGCGGGCGCGAGAACCTCGAAGCCGTTTCCTTCCTGCGCATGCTCAACGAGTCGGCCTACCGCGACTTCCCCGGCGTGCAGATCATTGCCGAGGAGTCCACCGCCTGGCCGATGGTGTCGCGGCCGACCTACCTCGGCGGCCTGGGTTTCGGCCTGAAGTGGAACATGGGCTGGATGCACGACACGCTGAAGTACATGCAGGAGGACCCGATCCACCGGCGCTGGCACCACTCGCAGCTGACCTTCTCGCTGGTGTATGCGTTCAACGAGAACTTCATGCTGCCGCTGTCGCACGACGAGGTGGTGCACGGCAAGGGCTCGCTGATCAACAAGATGCCCGGCGACGCCTGGCAACAGTTCGCGAATCTGCGCCTGCTGTATGGCCATATGTGGGCGCATCCGGGCAAGAACCGAACTTGGCGATGATGTCCTTGGGCTCGACGACGTTGTTCTTGCTCTTGGACATCTTTTCGATGCCGCCCAGCGCACCGGCAGCCCGTCGCGCGCGCGCTGGCGCCGGTGGGGTGGCCCTTGTCGTCGAACTGCACGTCGACCTCGCCGGGATAGAACCAGCGCGTCTTGCCGCTGCTCTCCGTCTCTTCGCGGTAGTAGGACTGGTTGAGCAGCATGCCCTGCGTGAACAGCTTGGTGAAGGGCTCGCTGAACTCCACCAGGCCCAGGTCGCGCATGGCCTTGGTCCAGAAACGCGCGTACAGCAGGTGCAGCACGGCGTGTTCGATGCCGCCGATGTACTGGTCCATCGGCATCCAGTACTTGTGACGCTCGTCCACCATGGCTTCGTCGTTGCCGGGGCAGCAGTAGCGCATGTAGTACCAGGCGCTGTCCACGAAGGTGTCCAGGGTGTCGGTTTCGCGCCGCGCCGGCTGGCCGCATTGCGGGCAGCCCACGTTGACGAAGGCCGCGCACTTGTTCAGCGGGTTGCCGCTGCCGTCTGGCACCAGGTCTTCGGGCAGCAGGACGGCCAGGTCCTTTTCCGGCACGGGCACCGAGCCGCACGCGTCGCAATGGATGATGGGGATGGGCGTGCCCCAGTAGCGCTGGCGGCTGACGCCCCAGTCACGCAGTCGCCAGGTGGTTTTCTTCTCGCCAAGGCCCTTGGCATGCAGCGCGTCGGCGATGGCCGTGACGGCCTTCTTGTAGTGCAGGCCGCTGAAGTTGTCGCTGTTGATGGTGACGCCACGTTCTTTGTCGGCGTACCACTCCTGCCAGTGGTCGTAGGTAAAGTGCGGCGCCTCGTCCACGTGCACGACTTGCAGGATGGCAAGTCGTTGAATGCCTGCCCGGTCTGACCAATCTCATCCTGACCGCGAACCCTGACACGTTTGGAAAGATCACCGCTGACCTGCATATCCTGCATGGTGAGCTGCAATTCGCGTACCGGTCGCGTCATGAAACTGATCAGCCATCCGATCACAAAATACAGAAACAGCTGCACCGCGAGCTGCACAGCCCACATCACATAGTTGGCGTTACGCATCACATCGAATTCTTGCGTCAGATCCAGCGTGATACTTGCTGCGCCATTCACCGTACCCTCTGGCACGTTATGGCACATCAGACAGTTGGTACCGCGAAACTCCTTGTGTGCGATAAAGGGTACGACCACGCGCAAGGAATGCACCCCCCCCACATCTGAGAGTTGGGTCTGCACCTTGGCGGTTTGCAGTGCAGCATGATCCAGTTCATCGACAGGTTGCTCGGAGGGCAGGCCGAGACCGAACTGGTCCTGCACCGGCTTGTTGCGCATCACGCGCAACTCATTGACATGATCGGATGATCCCATCTTTTTGACATATAACGCGCGCTGTTCTGCATCGCTGATGATGCCGTTGATCATCAGCATGTTAAGTCCGTTTAACACACCATCGGCAGAAATGAGTGCCTTTTGCTGAGCCTCGGAAAGGACGTTAGTCTCGAATCTGTCCAGTGCCACGCGCTGTGCCAACACCAGCACCAGAAGCAAGATCAACTGTATGGGAAATTGCAGCTTGTTTTTCAGTGACAGTCCACTCCACCAGTTGTTCATTTTGCCCTCACCGAAAAATTTTTCGCAAAACCCATGCGCTAGTCAATTTAACGGCAAAAATTAAAACTTCTTTAGGTGAACAAGCTAAATAAAACCCATCAATTCCCGGCATCGATGACATCGCTGCGCGTGACAGGACGCACAAGACCGTAGCTAACTGCCCCATGCTGCTCAAGCCAGGAATACCTGTCAGTGCAGCTTTCCATCTATCCTTGATTTGAGCAGCATGGGAATATAACGCCAGCCCAGCAATATGAAGCTGATGAACCAACAGAGCGCCGCGAGCAATATCCAACGCGCGTAATCTGCCTGATCGAACAACGGAAACACGATGCGCAACACGAAGGCCAGCATCATTACCCATAGCGCGAACTTGTCCAACTGGTCGAATGCCACTGTCCGTCCGGTATGCCCCTTGCTTATCCTGATCAGCATGGCGGGGATAATCAGCCCCATGGCACCGAAGGTGAACACGTGCAAGGACAGCGAGTAAGAACACTCCAAATGCAACACGAGTCTGAAAAACTCGATCAGCAACTGTACGATGATCGCCAGATAGCCCAGATACATAATGCCAACATCCAGCCGCCGCATCGCCAGCTGCGGGTACCAGCAGGCAAAGCGCAGACCGAGCAACAGTGCGAGCAGCAAGGCGACTGAACCCGCCAGCCAGGGTGACAAAATCCCTGCAAAAACCAGCAGCAACCCGAGCAGCTTGATCGCCTTATTCAGCGAGGAATTGTTTAGTATCTCGACCTGGAATGCGCCCTTCATGAAATGAAACAGGGTGCGCTCCAGCATCACCAGAAAAGCCATGCGAAACAACCCCAGCACCATGAGGCTGCCCTGCTCGAAATAATCGGCGCTCAGCATCAGCTGCTTGCTGATCATGAACATCGGCAGTATCAGCAGGAAAAAATAATTGTCACGGTACATATCCTTGTCGCGATTACGCAGCAGCGTCCACACCAGCATTGCCACGATGGCGCCCAGAAACAGATTGTTCGAGATCACAAACAGGAAATATGGCCAACTGCCCGCGAACCACATGCCTGCCCGCTCGAACAGCCACGCAAGCACCAGAAACATCAGCGTGTAACCGTGATAGCCGCGCACCTTGACCCAGTTCTTGGTCGCGGTCAGCAAAAAACCGCCCAGCACCGCCCAGCCGAAACCAAAGAACATTTCATGCGCGTGCCACTGCACCGGGGAAAATGGGCTGATTGGCGCTGAAACATCCGCTGTACGGATCAGCGCCCAAAGCACAGGCAGCAACATGCCGGACAGACATGCCAGTAAAAAGAACGGGCGGAATCCCGCCAGCCAGACCGGTTGTTCGGACAGTTTAATTTTCATTCCAGATCGATAGTTTTTTTGATGGACGTGACCTAAAAAGACGACGGGATTGAACTGCGTTCCCGCCGTTCAATCCCGTCCATCCTCATGCCTTGGGGCTATTCCTTGATGGCTGCCGGCTTTTTGAGCTGCTCCATCAGATCGTTATTCCATTCACCGGTGACTTTCACCTGAGCCACGGCGCCGAGCATGACGGCTTCAATCAGGTTGTGATTGACATACGCATAGGTGCCCGGCTGTTTGAACTGATACAGCATCGCCGCAGCCGACCCACCCGCCACAAACCATGTTTCCAGATCGGTTGCAGGCTTGTCGCTGAACGAACCGCCCTGCCACATCAGGTCAGCGTGACCACCGATCAGATGCGGACGCGTATCACGATTGGCCTGCGCGTGGATGAACAACACCTTCTCGCCTACCTTGGCGGTCATGGCGTTCTTGCCAGTCAGTGCACCCACGCTGCCGTTGAACACGATATGCGAGGGGGTCAGCGTCTTCATCACCTCCATCATGTCAACCATCCCTTCCATCGGTGTCGCATAGACCTTGTATTTACCTGCCGCATCCCTGGGGATGTAGAAGTCCTGCTCGCCGATGAAATAGGCCTTGTCGTATTTGACCGGTTTGCCTTTTGCATCTCTCAGACCATCGCGCGGAAGCACCATGATGGCACCGTTCATGCCCGACACGACATGCCAGGGGATCATTTTTCCGCCGGGCGCACAGTGGTAGACAAATACGCCAGCCTTGGTCGCCTTGAAGCGCAACACCACTTCTTCACCCGGTGCCACATGGGTCAGCGCACCGCCACCCATGGCACCTGTCGCCGCATGGAAGTCGATGTTGTGAACCAGCGTGTTGGTTTTCGGATTGACCAGCGTCAGTTCGACATAGTCATTCTGATGCACCACGATCATCGGGCCCGGAACGCTGCCGTTGAAGGTCATCGCCCAGATGGATGCGCCGTCTTCAGGATCGACCTTGAGCAGCTTCTCCTCGATCACCATACGCATCTGCACCACTTTGGGCGCACCCTTTACGACCTGCTGATGTTCCGGCAGAAAAGGCGGCGCGACCAGCGTCTCAGTGACCCGCTCCAGACCGTCTGTCTTGGAGGCGATCTCGGCAGTCGCGTTTGCAGAACAGACCAGGAAAAACATCATCCCCAGCAATACATTCGATAGCTTTAACATATAATTCCTTTTTAATCAAATATTTATAACAGATTCTTGTCAACTTTTCCCCGCCAGACGAGGAAAGAAGATACGAATCGCTAATGTTCCAGCAGTACC
>CAVUEP010000091.1:0-15448 GCA_963740395.1 uncultured beta proteobacterium | reverse complement strand
GAAGAAGTCCTTGGTCGCGACCGCGGGCCAGCCGATCAGTCTGAGGCCCTCATGCAGGTCCTTCATCAATTGCGGCAGTCGCACCAGGAAGGCCTTGCGATCGGCCGGCAAGCCCTTGGGCTGCACGCTCATGACCAGGTCGCGGCCGGCCAACTTCATGCGTTTGGCCAGTTCGCTGTCGCCGCCCTGCGTGGCTGCGGCCTTCATCATGGCCTGGCTCCAGACCTGGGTCAGGAACTGGCGCATGAAGTCGTCCATGGCCACCGGAGCCAACCCGGCGCGCAACTGCTGCACGTAGCGCTGCTGCAGCAACAGGTCGGTCTCGCGCTGGTCGAGCAGCGAAGAGGCCTTGCTGTTGTCCTCGACGTCGCGCTGCGCCTGTTCGGCAGAAAAGGCCTCGAGCTTGTCCAGCGTGCCTTCATACAGCGCCATCTGGTCGAAGTCACCGCTGACGATGTCATCGACAAGGTCGCGCACCAGGGCCAGAAATTGCTGACCGGGGCCCTCCGAGAAATCGTCGAAGGCCACGCCCAGCGACGCCATGCGGTTGACCAGCTTGCGCACCGGGTGACGCCGCGAGGAGAAGAACGTGGCGTCACCGAGCGCCGCGCGAAGCACGGGCAATTGCAGCCGCGCAATGTGGCGCGCCATCTGAGGCGGCACCTTGGGATCGGCGAGGATCTGCTCGAACAGGCTGCCCACCACGTCGATGACCATATGGTCGAGCGAGCCCGTGGCCGTACGCCGCAGCTCCTCCCGGTTGGCCAGAATCAGGTTGGCCATGGGCGCCAGGGCGCCGGATCCCGAACTGCGCACGCTGTGCGCCGCGTCCACCTGCGTATCCACGGCAATGTTGCCGAGCATCGCCAGGCGACGGATCAGGCTCATCACTTCGCCATCGACCTGGCCGATCGTGGGCCCATGCGCCGAGGCCACGCCGCCGGTCCCGAGGCCGGAGCGCATGCTGTGGCCGCTGCCCCCCAAGTGACCCGCGCCGCTGTCGCCGGCGTCGAACATGCTGGGTCGGTTCACGGTGTCGTAGCCGGTATTCGTGAACTGGCCCAGCTCGTTGCCGGGGCCCTGCACGGTTCGCACCGTCATGTCGGGCGGCTTGACGCCCGCGGCCCGCATGTCCTGCACGATGCTGGCGTACAGCGCGGGCATTCCCGAGGCCATCGTGCGTGCCATGGTCTCGATCAGGACTTTGCGCACCGGGGCGCGGTCGCTGAGCCCGTCACAGGCCCACACGATGGCCTTGCCGATCACTTCCGGGCGCAGCGGGTTGCGCAGTTCGGCGTCGCTGCGGGCCGCATGCGGGTTGTAGAACAGGCCCAGCATCAGCGCGTCGAGCTCGCGTAACTCCCATTCGCAGCCATGAGCAAGCGTCAGCGCGAAGCGGTCAGCGCTGACCTGGATCTCGACGTCGCGGTCGTCAACCAGGGTCAGGGACTGCCACGATGAGCCGAGGGTGCTGATGCGCGTCGCGCCCTCGCGGCGACGCAACTCTGCCGTCAGCGCCTCGTCCAGCCGCTCGTTGAAGATCATCGAAAACGCCGACTGCTTGCGGTTGAGTTCGGTTTGGGCTGCCAGCAGGGCTTCGCGCTCACTGTTGCTGGTACTGCCATAGGCGGCGGTACCCAGCACGTCGACGCAACGCTGCGCCGCCTCGCGTGCGGAGACCTTGATTTGGTGCGCCGCCGCGGTCAGGGCGGCGGGCGATCGCGGCAGCGGTGGATTCATCGGCTGGGTCGAAGGCGGGCGCGCTCAAGTGCGCGAAGGCAGGCCGGCCAGGGACGCAGTGCCGGCACCGTCTACGGGCCAAAGTATGGGGCCAAACCCGGTGGCTCGATTCCCCTACTTTTTCAACGAGTCGCGAATTTCTCGCAACAACAACACGTCCTCGGGCGGTGCTGCGGGGGGGGCCGGTGGTGCCTCGCTCTTGAGGCGGTTGATCTGCTTGACCATCATGAAGATGATGAACGCCAGGATCAGGAAATTGATCGCCACGGTGATGAAGTTGCCGTAGGCGAACAGGGGCACTCCGGCCTTGGTCAGCGCGTCGTAGGTCATCGCGCCCTGGTAATTGGCGGGCGTGGCGCCGAGCTGAACGAAGAAGTTGGAGAAGTCCAGACCGCCGAAGATCCGGCCGACGACGGGCATCATCAGGTCCTTGACGATGGAGTCGACGATCTTGCCAAAGGCCGCGCCAATGATCACGCCGACGGCGAGGTCGACGACGTTGCCCTTCATTGCGAAGCTCTTGAATTCACTCGTGAAGCTCATCCTGGGTCTCCTTTGATCCGACGGCATTGCTCCCGCGGCGCGGGGCGCGGCCATCCGGTTCGCAGTATTGCCCAGGCGTATGGCTCGCTGGCCTGAAGCGGCGCTCGGATGGGCGTCCGCTAGAATCCCAGGTTGACCCCCAGTCTGTCGTTTTCCGTGCGAGGAATTGAATGAGCAATGACGCCATCGACCCAGGCCGACGTACCTGGATCGGCATCGCATGCGGCGCCGGTGCCGTCGGTACCGTGGCCACCGCGGTCCCCTTCTTGTCCAGTTTTGCCCCCTCCGAGCGCGCCAAGGCCGCCGGCGCGGCGGTCGAAGTCGACATCAGCGATCTGAAGGTCGGCGAAATGACCACCGTCGAGTGGCGTGGCAAGCCGGTGTGGATCCTCAAGCGCAGCCCCGAGCAACTGGCATCGCTGAAGAAGACCGATCCGCTCGTCGCGGACCCCCAATCCAAGCGCAACCAGAGCGAACTGACGCCCGAGTATGCGCGCAACGAATACCGCTCGCGCAAGCCCGAAGTGCTGGTCGCGGTGGGCATCTGCACGCACCTGGGATGTTCGCCGACGGCCAAGCTGGAGCCCGGCGCGCAGCCTTCGCTGCCCGACGACTGGCAGGGCGGCTTCTTTTGCCCCTGCCACGGCTCGACCTTCGACCTGGCCGGGCGCGTCTACAAGAACAAGCCCGCACCTGACAATCTCGAGGTGCCTCCGCACATGTATCTCTCCGACAGCAAGTTGCTGATCGGCGAGGACAAGCAGGCCTGATCCCCACCACTGGCGAGGCACAGCAACATGGCTGAATTCAAGGAAGCGCCGGCGGGAGCGTCGATGCTCGACAAGCTGACGCTTTGGACGCAAAACCGCTTTCCCACGGCATTCGACGCCTACCGCGTCCACATGTCCGAGTACTACGCGCCGAAGAACTTCAATTTCTGGTACTACTTCGGTGTCGCTGGCGATGCTGGTGCTGGTGATCCAGATCGTCACGGGCATCTTCCTGACGATGCACTACAAGCCCGATGCGGCCAAGGCCTTCGAGTCGGTCGAGTACATCATGCGCGACGTGCCGTGGGGCTGGCTGGTGCGCTACATCCACTCGACGGGCGCGAGCGCCTTCTTCGTCGTGGTCTATCTGCACATGTTCCGCGGCCTGCTCTACGGCAGCTACCGCAAGCCGCGCGAACTGGTCTGGATCTTTGGCGTGGCGATCTTCCTGTGCCTGATGGGCGAGGCCTTCATGGGCTACCTGCTGCCCTGGGGCCAGATGAGCTACTGGGGTGCGCAGGTCATCATCAACCTGTTTGCCGCGATCCCCTTCGTCGGCCCCGACCTCGCGCTTCTGATCCGCGGCGACTATGTCGTCGGCGACGCGACGCTGAACCGCTTCTTCGCGTTCCACGTGATCGCCATTCCGCTGGTGTTGCTGGGGCTGGTGGCGGCGCACATCTTTGCGCTGCACGACGTCGGATCCAATAACCCCGACGGCATCGAGATCAAGGCCAAGAAGGACCCCAAGACCGGCATCCCGCTGGACGGCATTCCCTTCCACCCCTACTACACGGTGCATGACATCGTCGGGGTGTCCGTGTTCCTGCTGATCTTCTCGGCCATCGTGTTCTTCGCGCCCGAGATGGGCGGCTACTTCCTCGAGTACAACAACTTCATCCCGGCCGACCCGCTGAAGACGCCTGCGCACATTGCGCCGGTCTGGTACTTCACGCCGTACTACTCGATGCTGCGCGCGACCACCGATCCGATGATCAACGTCTTCTGTGCCCTGGTGGGCCTGGGCGCGTTGATGGCGGTCTGGAAGGGCGGTTTGTCGTCGCTGGCCAAGGTGGGTGTGGTCGTGTCGGCCGTCGTCGCCATCGTCCTGCTCAAGACCTTCGACGCCAAGTTCTGGGGCGTGGTCGTGATGGGCGCTGTCGGTGATGATCCTGTTCGGTCTGCCCTGGCTCGACCGCAGCCCGGTGAACTCGATCCGCTACCGACCGGACTGGCACAAGGCGGTCTACGCCGTCTTCGTGGTCGTGTTCCTCATCCTGGGCTGGCTCGGCATCGAGCCGGTCTCCGACGGCAAGACCTTGATGGCGCAGATCGGCACCGTGTATTACTTCGGCTTCTTCCTGTTGATGCCCTGGTGGAGCCGATTGGGCCAGTTCAAGCCGGTGCCGGATCGCGTGGTCTTCCAGTCTCACTGAGATGACAGCCCCTTGCTCGCTTTGCTCGCGTCCCCCGAGGGACGTTCAGGCCGCTTGGGAGCGGCCCTGCGCTGGCCCGACCGCAATGCCTTGTAGAGAACCACGACCATGATCAAGAGATTGCTTCAGTCTGTAGTGATATCGCTGCTGATGCTTGCCGGCGGCGCTCAAGCGGCGTCTGGCGGACTGGCCTGGGACAGGTTCCCGGTCAGCAAGTTGACCGACGACGCCGCGCTGCAAAATGGCGCTCGGCTGTTCGTCAACTACTGCCTGAATTGCCACGCGGCCTCGTATGTCCGCTACAACCGGCTTCAGGACATAGGCCTGACCGAAGAGCAGATCAAGAGCAGCCTGCTGTTCGCGGGCGAGAAGATCGGCGAGACGATGAAGGTCACGCTCGATCCCAAGCTGGCCAAGACGTCCTTCGGCGCGACGCCGCCGGATCTGTCGGTGATTGCACGCTCGCGCTCGGCCGCAGGGCAGGGCAGCGGCGCGGACTACCTCTACACCTACTTGCGAACCTTCTACCGCGACGACACCAAGCCGACCGGCTGGAACAACCTCGCCTTTCCGGATGTGGGCATGCCCCATGTGCTGTGGGAGTTGCAGGGCGAGCGCCGACCCCTGTTCCGCGCGGTGCAGGAACATGGCCACGAGGTCCAGGTGCTGGAGGGCTGGGAAGTGACCAAGCCAGGCACGCTCGATGCGCGTGCCTACGACTCAGAGGTCGCCGACCTGGTCGCCTTCCTGCAGTGGGCCAGTGAGCCGGTGCAGAAGTCGCGGGTGCAACTCGGCGTCTGGGTGCTGTTGTTCCTGTCGCTGTTCACCATCATCGCGTGGCGCCTGAACGCGGCTTACTGGAAGGACATCAAGTAGGCCTGTGCCTCGTCTTCCACGCAGTGGCTGCGAGACCGCAGCCGCTGCGCTTCCCGTTTTGAGAACCTCTCAAGATTCCCTAGATTTTTCTGATCACCAGCAAGGGAGAACCTCACCATGATGGTGCTTTATTCCGGAACCACCTGCCCCTACTCGCACCGCTGCAGGTTTGTCTTGTTCGAGAAGGGCATGGACTTCGAGATTCGCGACGTCGACCTGTTCGCCAAGCCCGAAGACATTGCCTTGATGAATCCGTACAACGAGGTGCCGATCCTCGTTGAGCGCGACTTGATCCTGTACGAGTCACACATCATCAATGAGTACATTGACGAGCGTTTCCCGCACCCGCAGCTGATGCCCGGGGACCCGGTGGCGCGCGCACGCGTGCGCCTGTTCCTGTTCAATTTCGAGAAGGAGCTGTTCGCCAATGTGAACATCCTCGAGGGGCGCAGTGGCGTCAAAGGCACCGAAAAGCAACTCGAGAAGGCTCGCGGCCAGATTCGCGACCGCCTGACGCAACTTGCGCCGATCTTCCTGAAGAACAAGTTCATGCTCGGCGACGACTTCTCGATGCTTGACGTGGCCATCGCCCCGCTGCTCTGGCGGCTCGACTACTATGACATCGACCTGTCGAAGAACGCCTTGCCGCTGCTGAAGTATGCCGAGCGGATCTTCTCGCGACCGGCCTATATCGAGGCGCTGACGCCCTCCGAGAAGGTGATGAGGAAGTAGTCAGTGGCGCTTCCGACGGCTCCGGACGGCCAGGGCAGTTCCACGCGGCCCTACCTCATCCGTGCGCTTCACGATTGGTGCACCGACAACGGCTTCACGCCCTATGTCGCGGTCTACGTCGACGCCAGCGTCAAGGTGCCGCAGGAGCATGTGAAGAACAACGAGATCGTGCTCAATGTCGGCTTCGAGGCCACCAGTGGCCTGAAGCTTGGTAACGAACTGATCGAATTCCGAGCACGGTTTGGCGGCGCTGCCCGGGAGATCGCGGTCCCCATCGACCATGTGGTCGCAATCTACGCTCGAGAAAACGGCCAGGGCATGGCCTTTCCCGTGCCCAACGCCGCAGGGTCCGTCGGTACCGCGCCGACACCGCTGCCGGTCGGCGACGCCGCGCCGCGCGGCGGTCCGCGGCTGTCCGCGGTCGACACGCCGGCCGCATCCGAGACGGGCCCGCCCGACACGCCCCCCGCAGCGCCCGGACCCGGCAGTTCGCGGCCCTCGCTCAAGCGCATCAAGTAACGCCTTGGCCGTGACAGCGGCCTAGAATTGCCGCTGGCAGCGCCGACTTAGCTCAGCTGGTAGAGCACCCGCCTTGTAAGCGGAAGGTCATCCGTTCGATTCGGATAGTCGGCACCACAACGAAGCTGGAGCGATCAGCGGGTGCGAATGTGCACGCGGATCGGCAATTCCGGCCAGCCCTGTTCTCGCAGCCTGTCGTTCAGGCGCGGAAGCAGGTGGCGCAACTTGGCGGCAACGGCCGCGTTGGAGGCCAGCAGCGACCACCCCTCGTCATCAATCGGGCCGGGCCTCACCTGCAGCCGCATCGGTTCGGGCAGCTCAGCGCCGATCACGGCATAACGCGCATTCGACTGCGCCAGTCGGCGCGCCAGGCTGGCCAGGCTGGCGTTCTGGTCGAGCGCCCGTGACAGCGGCATGCCCAGGGGCACGCTCGAAATCGACGGCTTGGCGTTGGCCATGCGAAGGAGTTTAGACCGATGCAGATCCTCATCACTCACGGCAGCCTGGCGCAGACGCGCGCCTTGCAGTTCAATCGCTTGCAGCTGGGCGCCGCGCTGGCCGCGCTGGTGCTTGTCCTGGTCCTGTTGTCCGGCGCGATCTACCACTTCGTGTTCCTGACCGCCGCGCGCGAGGGCTGGCCCGTCGTCAGCCAGTTGTTCAAGCTGGTCGTGCGCGACGAGTTTGCGCAGCGCGACCGATTCATGCGCGAGAACCTCGATGCGATGGCTCAAAAGGTCGGCGAAATGCAGGCCAAGCTGCTCAAGCTCGAGGCCATGGGCGACCGCGTGTCCGGGATGGCGGGCGTGAAGCCCGAAGAGTTCAAACCGCCGCTGAGGCCGGGAATGCCGGCGGCGAGTTCTCCGGCCAAGTCGGGGGCCGGCGGCCCGTTCGTTTCCGTTGTCGGCAGCACAGGAACCGCTGTCGCTCGATGGACTCAATGCCCACATCGGGCTGCTCGACGAGCGCACGGACCAGACGACAGACCTCTTCACGTTGATCGAGTCGCGCCTGCTCGAAGGGCGGTTGGCGCAGTTGATGGTGCCCAGTTCCAAGCCAGTCGAAGGCCCGGTGGGCTCGGGATTCGGATTTCGCATCGACCCGTTCTCAGGCCGTCCGGCACTGCATACCGGGCTCGACTTCCCCGCCGACGTGGGCACGCAGATCCTGGCAGCCGCTGGCGGCGTCGTCGTCTCGACCGCCTTGCATCCCGCCTACGGCAACCTGGTCGAGCTCGATCACGGCAACGGCTTGCAGACCCGCTACGCCCACGTATCGAAGGTGCTGGTCAAGACCGGGGATCTGGTCAAGCGTGGGCAGCTGCTGGCCCTGGTCGGCAATACCGGCCGTTCTACCGGGCCGCACCTGCACTTCGAGGTCACGGTCGCCGGCGTACCGCAGAATCCTGCGCGCTTCCTTGCCGGCAGGGCCTCGGCGCCCGCGGCGGTGGCTGCTGGTCGTGCGACACGCTGATCCACGCCGGGCCGCGCTGCTAAAATCTGCCGTTTTGCGCTGTCGCTGGCCGACATAGCGCTTGCACGCCGCCGCGCGAGAGCGTGGTTGCGAATTGCCGGCTCGGCCCCACCTTGATGCGGTCACGCTCAACGACAAGAAACCACGCCGCATGTTGCCCAAACTCCTCACTTCGATCTTCGGCAGCCGCAACGACCGCCTGCTCAAGCAGTACCGCGTGGTCGTGCAGAAGGTCAACGCGCTCGAACCCGCATTCGAGGCGCTCGATGACGCCGCGCTGCGCGCCAAGACCGTTGAGTGGCGCGAAAAGGTCGCCGCCGGCGCTGAGCCTGGACGATCTGCTGCCGGAGGCCTTTGCGGCCGTGCGGGAGGCTGGCAAGCGCTCCTTGAAGATGCGTCACTTCGACGTCCAGCTGATTGGGGGCATGGCCCTGCACGAGGGCAAGATTGCCGAGATGCGCACCGGCGAGGGCAAGACCCTGATGGCCACCCTGCCGGTGTACCTCAACGCCCTGTCAGGCAAGGGTGTGCATGTGGTCACGGTCAACGACTACCTGGCACGGCGCGACGCCGAGTGGATGGGACGCCTCTACACCTTCCTGGGCTTGACCGTAGGCGTCAACGTGCCCGGGATGTCGCGCGAAGAGAAGCAGGCGGCCTACGCTGCCGACGTGACCTACGGCACCAACAACGAGTTCGGTTTCGACATCCTGCGCGACAACATGGTCTACGAGGTGGCCGATCGCACTCAGCGCGGGCTGAACTTCGCCATCGTCGACGAGGTCGACTCGATCCTGATCGACGAGGCGCGCACGCCGCTGATCATCAGCGGACAGGCCGAAGACCATACCGAGCTGTACGTGCGCATCAATGCCGTGATCCCGCAGTTGAAGAAGCAGATCGGCGAGCTCGACCTGCGCACCGGCGAGGGCGTGATCGAGCCGGGTGACTTCACCGTCGACGAGAAGGGCCACCAGGTCTTCCTGACCGAGGCCGGCCATGAGAACGCCGAGCGCATCCTTGGCGAAGCGGGCCTGCTGGCCGAGGACGCCAGCCTCTACGACCCGGCCAACATCACGCTGATGCATCACGTCTATGCGGCGCTGCGGGCCAAGCATCTCTACAACCGCGACCAGCATTACGTGGTGCAGGACGGCGAGGTCGTCATCGTCGACGAGTTCACGGGCCGCCTCATGACCGGTCGGCGCTGGAGCGACGGCCTGCACCAGGCCGTCGAGGCCAAGGAAGGCGTGCAGATCCAGAGCGAGAACCAGACCCTGGCCTCGATCACGTTCCAGAACTACTTCCGCATGTACGCCAAGCTTGGCGGCATGACCGGCACGGCAGACACCGAGGCCTACGAGTTCCAGGAGATCTACGGCCTGGAGACCGTGGTGATCCCGCCGAACATGCCCACGATCCGCAAGGACGAACTCGACCTGGTCTACAAGACCGGCAAGGAAAAGTACAACGCCGTGATCGAGGACATCCGCGACTGCCATGGTCGCGGCCAACCGACACTGGTGGGCACCACGTCGATCGAGAATTCAGAGTTGATTTCCGGCCTGCTGGAGAAGGCCAAGCTGCCGCACCAGGTGCTCAACGCCAAGCAGCATGCCAAGGAGGCCGAGATCGTGGCCCAGGCCGGGCGACCCGGCGTCATCACGATCGCCACCAACATGGCCGGCCGTGGTACCGACATCGTGCTCGGCGGCAACGTCGAGAAGCAGGTCCAGTTCATCGAGGCCGACGACTCGATTCCGGCCGACGAGAAGGCGCGTCGCATCCAGCAGTTGCACGACGAATGGCAGGGCCTGCACGACAAGGTCAAGGCCGAGGGCGGGTTGCGCATCATCGCCACCGAGCGCCACGAGAGCCGCCGCATCGACAACCAGCTGCGCGGCCGCGCGGGTCGGCAGGGCGATCCGGGCCAGTCGCGCTTCTACCTGTCGCTGGAAGATTCGCTGATGCGCATCTTTGCCGGCGACCGCGTGCGCGCGATCATGGACCGGCTGAAGATGCCCGAAGGCGAGGCCATCGAGGCCGGCATCGTCACGCGCAGCATCGAGGGTGCGCAGCGCAAGGTCGAGGCGCGCAACTTCGACATGCGCAAGCAGCTGCTGGAGTACGACGACGTCAGCAACGACCAGCGCAAGGTCATCTACCAGCAGCGCAACGAGATCCTCGAAGCCGTGTCGCGTGGACGAGCAGATCAACAACCTGCGCAAGAGCACGATGACCGATGTCGTGCGCACCTACGTGCCCGCCGAGAGTCTCGAGGAGCAGTGGGACCTCGAGGGGCTGCAGGCGACGCTGCGCGACGAGTGGCAACTCGAGGTGCCGCTGAAATCGACGGTCGAGGCCGCCGAGTCGATCACTGACAGCGACATCGTCGACAAGGTCGTGGCGGCCGCCGACGCAGGCCTTCGCGGCCAAGCTCGCCGTCGTCGGTTCGGAGCAGTTCACGCCGTTCATGCGCATGGTGCTGCTGCAATCCATCGACAGCCATTGGCGTGAGCACCTGGCCGCGCTCGACTACCTGCGCCAGGGCATCCACCTGCGCGGCTATGCGCAGAAGAACCCGAAGCAGGAGTACAAGCGCGAGGCCTTCGAGCTGTTCTCGCAGCTGCTCGACGTGGTGAAGATGGAAGTCACGCGCGTGCTGATGACCGTGCGCATCCAGTCGCAGGAACAGGCCACGGAGGCCGCCGACGCGATCGAGGAGCGCGCCAGCAAGGTGGCCAACGTGACCTACACCCATCCCAACGAGGACGGCAGCGTGACCCAGGATGCCGACCCGCGGGTGGCGGCCATGCTGTCCGATGCCGTGCCGCGCGTGGGCCGCAACGAGCCCTGCCCCTGCGGCAGCGGCAAGAAGTACAAGCAGTGCCACGGGCGGCTGGCCTGACGCGAACCCAGGTACGACCATGCCAGTCAATCTGACGCGCCCCACCGCCGCAGAACTGCACGCCGTGGCCGGCGTCGACATCGGCACCGCGATGGCCGGCATCCGCAAGGCCAACCGCCGCGACCTGGTGTTGTTCAAGCTGGCCGAGGGGGCGTCGGTGGCCGGCGTGTTCACGCTGAATCGCTTCTGCGCCGCGCCGGTTCAGGTGTGCCGCGAGCACCTGGCCGCGGGCGGCGGCATTCGCGCGCTGGTCATCAACACCGGCAACGCCAACGCGGGCACGGGCGAAGACGGGCTCGCGCGAGCGCGCCAGACCTGCACGGCGATGGCCCAGCATCTCGGCGTCGCGCCCGAGCAGGTGCTGCCGTTCTCGACCGGCGTGATCATGGAGACGCTGCCGGTCGAGCGCATCGTCGCCGGCCTGCCCGCTGCGTTGGCAGACGCCGCGCCCGACCATTGGCTGGCCGCGGCCGAAGGCATCATGACCACCGACACCTTGCCCAAGGCGGCGTCGCGGCAGGTGACGATCGGCGGCAAGACCGTGACGGTCACCGGCATCTCCAAGGGCGCCGGCATGATCCGGCCGAACATGGCGACGATGCTGGGCTTCGTGGCCACCGACGCGGTGATCGCACCTGCACTGATGCAAACCCTCGTGCGCGAGGCCGCCGACCAGAGCTTCAACCGCATCACCATCGACGGCGACACCAGCACCAACGACTCGCTCGTGCTGATGGCCACGCACCGGGCCGGTCATGCCCCGATCACGCAGCTCGAGTCACCCGAGGGTGCGCTGTTGCGCGAGGCGCGTGTTCGCGGTGTCGCGGCAACTGGCGCAGGCCATCGTGCGCGACGGCGAGGGTGCCACCAAGTTCATCACGGTGCGCGTGGACGGTGGTCGCAGCAAGGAAGAGTGCCGGCTCGCGGCGTACGCGATCGCGCACTCGCCGCTGGTCAAGACGGCGTTCTTCGCCAGCGACCCCAACCTCGGGCGCATCCTGGCGGCCGTCGGCTACGCGGGTATCGACGACCTCGACCAGGCGCTTGATCGACCTGTTCCTCGATGAGGTGCATGTCGTCATTCGGGGTGGTCGCCACCCCGACTACCGCGAAGAGCAGGGCCAGCAGGTGATGCAGCAGGCCGAGATCACGATCCGCGTCGACCTGCATCGCGGCCCCGCCCACGCGACCGTCTGGACCTGCGATCTGTCGCACGATTACGTCAGCATCAACGCCGACTATCGCAGTTAGGGGTGCGCGCAGCTTGATGCCTCCCAGGCGCCGCTGCTAACATTCGCGCAACCATCTCGACTGTTGGAGACCATGCCATGACCACCCACGACATTCCGAACCGACGCAGCGCTATGAGCCTGCCGGTGCCGGGTGCACGGGCGGCCGCGCACTGAGTCATCCACCTCGGCTTTGCCCCGACCGGGCCTGCGCCGAGACATCGGCGTCAGGCCCTTAGTTTTCGGCCTGCCGCGCAGGCAGCGGTCCACAAGACCGATGCCACAGTCAACGAGATTCCCATGATTGCCCGCTACTTTTCGGCTTTGGCCGACTCTCTCAGGCAGCGCCTGGCGTTGCCGCCCGATGACCTGTTCCGCGACGCCGTCTACCGGCGCCTGTGGAGCTCCATCCTGATCAGCTCGCTGGGCGGGCAGATCACGATGCTGGCGTTGCCGCTGACCGCCGTGCTCCTGCTGAAGGCCACGCCGACGCAGATGGGCCTGCTGGTGGCGATGGAGATCGCGCCGTTTGTGCTGCTCAGCCTGCCCAGCGGGGTCTGGCTCGATCGTGTGCGCAAGCTGCCGGTCTATATCGCCGGCGAGGCTGCGTTGGCGCTCATCGTGGCCTCGGTGCCGCTGGCCTGGGTGCTGGGCTGGCTGTCGATGCCGTGGATGTACGCGGTGGGCTTCGTCATGGGCTGCGTCTATGTCGTCGCGGGTTCGGCTGCGCAGATCGTGCTGACCCAGGTCGTGCCGCGCCGGCGCCTGGTCGAGGCCCACGCGCGCAGCGCAC
The DNA here is from genome assembly GCA_963740395.1 of uncultured beta proteobacterium. Classification (GTDB taxonomy): domain Bacteria; phylum Pseudomonadota; class Gammaproteobacteria; order Burkholderiales; family Burkholderiaceae_C; genus CADEEN01. The sequence continues at coordinate 2,432 of CAVUEP010000091.1, read as the reverse complement.
TCGCCAGCTCCGGCGCCGACGTGGCGGGCCCCGGCTTTGCCGGGGCGCTGATCAAGCTCGCGGGCGCGCCCGTGGCGCTGCTGCTCGACGCCTTGATGCTGCTGGGCTCGGTGGTCATCCTGCGCGGCGTCAAGGTGCAGGAGCGGCTGGCCCCGGCAAAGGACGCGCACTTCTGGCGCGACCTGCGCGCGGGCTTGCACTTCGTGCGCGGCACGCCGCTGCTGGTGGCGATGGCGGTCGCGGTGGGGCTGTGGCAGATGGCGCACCATGCGGCGGTCGTGGTGCAGATTCTGTTTGCAACGCGCACGCTGGGCCTCAACGAATCCCAGATCGGCCTCAGCTTCATGGGCCTGGGGCTGGGCACGATCGCGGCCAGCACGCTGGGGCATCGCATTTCCGCAAAGGTCGGGCCCGGGCCCAGCCTGTTGCTCGGGCTGGCCGTCTGCGGCGCGGGCTGGCTGCTGCTGGCGTTCGCGCCGCCCACGGCGCTGGGCCGCATGATGTTCGTGGTCATGCTGGTCTGCTTCGGCTTTGGCGCCGTGCTGATCTTCATCAACTTCCTGGCGTTGCGTCAGGCCGTCACGCCCGCGCCGCTGCTGGGCCGGATGACGAGCACGATGCGCTGGCTGATCCTGTTGCCCGCCGGGCCGGGGGCGCTTATCGGGGGCTGGCTGGGTGAGCATGTCAGCCTGCGCGCGTCGCTGGCTTTCGCCGGCGGGTCGGCGCTGCTGATCGCGCTGGTCGCGTGGCGGCACCCGTTGCTGCGAGGCGTGCGGCAGTTGCCGGCGCCCGAAGCGGACGAGGACCAACTCGGTGCCGAGGCACTGGTTGCCCTGCCGGCGAGTCCGGCAAGCGCTGGCTAGGACCTGGGTTCGTTCGGCGCGAACTGGTCGACCGCGTCCGTGATCAGCCCGTCCAGGCCGATCGCCAGCAGCCGGCGCGCGATCGCGGCGTCGTTCACGGTGTAGGCCAGCGCGTGCATGCCGGCGCCGTGTACGCGCGCGACGAGCGCCTGGTCCCACAGCGTTTGGTTGGCGACGACGGCCACGCAAGCCAGCGACTGGGCCTGCTCGAACCAGCCGTCCCACAGCGTGTCGACCAGCAGCGCGCGCGGCAGTGCGGGCGCAACCTGCTGCGCCGCCTGCAGGGCCGCCGGCTTGAAGGAACTGAGCAGCGGCGGCCGTGCCTCGTGCGCCCAGAGGCGGGCCGCGTCGCGGGCAACGATGCGCCCGGTCTGCTCCTCGCAGCCGGGAGTCGGCTTGATCTCGATGTTGAGCGCGAAGTGGTTGCGGCGTACATAGGCTGCAATCGCGGCCAGGGTGGGCATCGGCTCGCCGGCATAGCGGCGGGTGTGCCAGCCGCCTGCGTCGAGCTGCGACAGGTCGGCCCACGTCCGTTCTCCCGCGACACCTGTCGCCGACGTCGTGCGTTCAAGCGTCGCGTCATGCAGCAGGAACGGCACGTCGTCGCTGCTCAGCTTGACGTCGCATTCGAAGGCGGTATAGCCATGCTCGGCGCCCAGCCGGAACGCAGCCAGCGTGTTCTCGGGCGCCAGTTTGCCGGCGCCGCGGTGGGCGATCCACAGCGGGTAGGGCCAGGGCGCGTTCATTCGATGCGCTTGCCCGACGCCGCGTCGAACCAGTGCAGGTGTTCGGCGGCAATGCGCAACCGCACCGACTCACCCACCTTGGGTGGCACATGCGTGCCATCGACCCGCACCATCACGAGTTCGCCGCCAAGAAGGCCGTAGACGATGCGCTCGGCGCCGAGCATCTCGACCATCTCGACCTGCATTGGCCAGGCGCCTTGGGGGTCGACGTCCAGGTGCTCCGGCCGCGCGCCGAGAATCAGGTCGCCCGCGCGCGGCGCAGCCTGCGGCAATTTCAGCTCGTGGCCGCCAATGCGAAAGACTTGGCCGTCGACCTGGCCGCGCAACAGGTTCATCGGCGGGCTGCCGATGAACCCGGCAACGAAGGTGGTGGCGGGTTTGGCGTAGACGGCCTCCGGCGTGCCGATCTGCTCCATCACACCGGCGTTCATCACGATCATGCGCTGCGCCAGCGTCATCGCCTCGACCTGGTCGTGCGTGACGAAGAGCGACGTGACGCCGAGTTCACGGTGCAGTTTCTGGATCTCCAGCCGGGTCTGGGCGCGCAGCTTGGCGTCCAGGTTGGACAGTGGCTCGTCGAACAGGAACACCTGCGGCTGGCGCACGATCGCGCGGCCCATCGCCACCCGCTGACGCTGCCCACCCGAGAGTTCGCGCGGTTTGCGCGCCAGGTAGGGCTCGAGTTGCAGGATGCCCGGCGGCCTTGTCGACGCGGGCCTTGATCTCGGCCACCGGCACCTTGGCGATCTTCAGGCCGTAGGCCATGTTGTCGAACACGCTCATGTGCGGATACAGGGCGTAGTTCTGGAACAGCAATTGGTGA
>CAVUEP010000090.1:0-13776 GCA_963740395.1 uncultured beta proteobacterium | reverse complement strand
TTGTCGATGGCATGCTGCGAATCGACGCTGCCGCGGCCGCGGCGCGCGACGATGGTCAGGTGGCCTGCGCGATCACGGATCTGGCGAACCTGTTCGGCATCGTCAAGTTCTACGGCGCCTGCCGCGCGCAGGGTGTCAAACCGATCATCGGTTGTGATGTCTGGCTCGAGCCCGAGGCGGGCGAGAAGCTGGGCAGCCGGCTGCTGCTGCTGGTACAGAACGACAACGGCTACCTGCACCTGTGCGAGCTGCTCTCGCGCGCCTGGACCGGCAACACCGTGCGCGCGCAGGCGCTGGTGAAGTGGGACTGGCTCGACGAGCTGGGGGCGGGGCTGCTGGCGCTGTCGGGTGCCGACGGCGGCGCGGTGGGCCAGGCGCTGCTGGCGGGCGACGCAGCGCGTGCCGAGCAGCTCGCGCAGCGATTGGCCCGGGCCTTCCCGCAGCGCTTCTTCATCGAGGTGCAGCGCGCGGGCCTGCCCGGCAACGAGGCCCATGTGCGTGCGGCCGTGCCGCTGGCGGCGCGGCTGGGGCTGCCGGTGGTGGCCACGCACCCGGTGCAGTTCGCGCAGCCTGACGATTACGAAGCTCATGAAGCGCGGGTCTGCGTGGCCGAAGGCGAGACGCTGGCCAACCCGCGGCGGGTCAAGCGCTTTTCGCGCGAGCAGTATTTCAAGACGCAGGCCGAGATGGCGGCGCTGTTCGCCGACCTGCCGCAGGCGTTGGCCAACACATTGGCGGTGGCGCAACGCTGCAACCTGACGCTCACGCTGGGCAAGCCGCGCCTGCCCGACTTTCCGACGCCACTGGTCGATGGCGTGGCGGTGCCGATCGAAGCGCATTTTCGCGAGGCCTCGACCGCCGGCCTCGAGTACAGGCTGGCGCGGCTCTACGCCGACGCCGCCGAGCGCGACCGCCAACGCCCACGCTACGCGGAGCGGCTCGAGTTCGAGATCGTCACCATCGTCAAGATGGGCTTCCCGGGCTACTTCCTCATCGTGGCCGACTTCATCAACTGGGCCAAGGCCAATGGCTGCCCGGTCGGCCCGGGTCGCGGTTCGGGCGCGGGCTCGCTGGTGGCCTATTCGCTGGGCATCACCGACCTGGATCCGCTGGCCTACAACCTGCTGTTCGAGCGCTTCCTGAACCCCGAGCGGGTGTCGATGCCCGACTTCGACATCGATTTCTGCCAGGCCAACCGCGAGCGCGTGATCGACTATGTGAAGGCCAAGTACGGCCGCGATGCGGTGAGCCAGATCGTCACCTTCGGCACCATGGCGGCCAAGGCGGCGCTGCGCGACGTCGGCCGCGTGCTGGGCATGGGCTACGGCCATGTCGACAGCATCGCCAAGCTGATCGTGGCGCCGCCGGGCAAGACCGTGACGCTGGCGGCGGTGCCGGAGAACCCCGACCCGGGCCTGATCTACGCCCGCAAGGAAGAGCCCGAGATCGATCGCCGCGAAGCCGCCGAGGAAGAAGTCGCCGAGTTGCTGGCGCTGGCCACGCGCGTCGAAGGCATCGTGCGCAACGTCGGCACGCATGCCGGCGGCGTGCTGATCGCGCCGGGCAAGATCACCGACTTCTGCCCGCTCTACCAGCAGCCCGGCAGCGACTCGGCGGTGAGCCAGCTCGACAAGGACGACGTCGAGGCGATCGGCCTGGTGAAGTTCGACTTCCTGGGCCTGGCCACGCTGACCATCCTCGAGCAGGCCAGGCACCTGGTGCGCGCGCGCCGCAAGGGGCGCGAGGCCTTCGACTACGACCAGCTGCCGCTCGACGACGCGGCGGTCTACCAGCTGTTCGCCAACGCGCAGACCGAAGCCGTGTTCCAGTTCGAAAGCCGCGGCATGCGCGGCATGCTGCGCGACGCCAAGCCGAGCCGGCTGGAGGACCTGATTGCGTTGAATGCCATGTTCCGCCCGGGTCCGATGGAGAACATCCCGAGCTTCTGTGCGCGCAAGCATGGCCGCGAGACCATCGAGTACCCGCACCCGCTGCTCGAGCCGGTGCTGAGCGAGACCTACGGCATCTTCGTCTACCAGGAGCAGGTGATGCAGGCCGCCCAGGTGCTCGGCGGCTACTCGCTCGGCGGCGCCGACCTGCTGCGCCGTGCGATGGGCAAGAAGAAGGCCGAGGAGATGGCCAAGCAGCGCCAGATCTTCCGCGACGGCGCGGGCCGGCAGGACATTGCGCAGCCCAAGGCCGACGAAGTCTTCGACCTGATGGAGAAGTTCGCCGGCTATGGCTTCAACAAGAGCCATGCCGCCGCCTACGCACTGCTGGCGTACCACACGGCCTGGCTGAAGGTGCATTGCACGGCCGAGTTCTACGCCGCCAACATGACGGTCGAACTCGACGACACCGACAAGCTGAAGGCCCTGATCGAAGACGCCAAGCAGTTCGGCATCGCCTTCGAGCCGCCCGACGTCAACCGCGGCGGCTACCGCTTCGAGCCACTGCCGGGCAAGGAGGGCGACAAGGCGCTGCGCTATGGGCTGGGTGCCGTGAAGGGCACGGGTCAGGGCGCGATCGAGGCCATCGTGGCCGCGCGCGACGGCACGGGCGAACGCGAAGGCGAGGGCGGTGGCCCGTTCCGCAGCCTGTTCGACTTCGCCGCCCGCGTCGACCGCCAGCGCGTCAACAAGCGCGCGGTCGAGGCCCTGATCAAGGCCGGTGCCTTCGACGCGTTGCATGCTGATCGCGCCCGCGCCTTGGCCAGCGTGTCGCTGGCCTTCGACTGGGCCGAGACGCAGGCGGCGCATGCCGACCAGGGCGGGCTGTTCGACTTCGCCGACTCGCATGCCGCGAGCACGCAGGAGCCGGCGCTGGTGGCGGCCGAGCCGTGGAGCATCAAGGAGCGCCTGACGCTGGAGAAGTCGGCGCTCGGCTACTACCTCTCGGGCCACCTGTTCGAGCAGTGCGCGAATGAGGTGCGGCTGTTCGCCAAGCGCTGCATTGCCGACCTGGTCGACAGTCGCGAGCCGCAGTTGCTGGCCGGCATCGTCAGTGACCTGCGCGTCGTCAACGGCCAGCGCGGACGGGTCGCGATCTTCCGGCTCGACGACGGCAGCGAGTACATCGAGTCGACGGTCAACGAGGACCTGCTCGACGCCAACCGCGAACGCCTGCGCGAGGACGAGCTCGTGATCGTGCAGGGCAAGGTGCAGCCGGACCGGTTCTCCGGCGGACTGCGGCTCAACGTCAACCAGATCTGGGACCTGCCCGCGGCGCGCGCGCGCTTCGGCAAGTACCTGGCGGTAGCCGTGAACGGCAAGGCGCCGCCGGTGGCCGACGTGATCCGCACCTGGCCGGCCAAGACGCTGGCCACCGACCAGGGCGAGATGCAACAGGGCCTGGCGATTCGCCTGCGCCTGGAGCGGCAGGACGTGCAGGCCGAGCTCGACCTGGGCGATGCGGCGCGCTTCTGGCCCAGCGACGAAGCCCTGGCGCGCTGGCGCACCCTGGCCCATGAAGGAAGGGCCGCCGTCGTCTACGAGTAGCGCCGCAGTGTTGCGCCGGTCACGAACCGGCGACCTTTGGTGGTGCCGTTCATGTGAACGCGCGGCCACGGATGCCTAGACTGCGGGGATGGACGCCTCGCGCAGCCACGCCAAGACCGGCCTCGTGCTGACCGGCGGCGGCGCGCGCGCGGCCTACCAGGTGGGCGTGCTCAAGGCGGTGGCGCGCATCCGCCGCGAAGTCGGGGCGCCACGGCACAACCCGTTCGGCGTCATCGCCGGCACGTCGGCGGGGGCCGTCAATGCGGCGGCCATTGCCTGTCATGCCGACCGCTTCGACCTGTCCGTCGCGGGCCTGGTCAATGTCTGGCGCCACTTCAGCGCCGACCAGGTCTACCGCGCCGACGCCTTCGGCGTGGTGCGCACCGGCGCGCGCTGGCTGACGATGCTGACCATCGGCTGGGCCATCGCGCGCTGGCGCCGCGCGCGGCCGCGCTCGCTGCTCGACAACGAGCCGCTGGGCGAGCTGCTGCAACGTGTCGTGCACCTGGACCGGCTGCCCGAGATGCTCGAGTCCGGCCATCTGAGTGCGCTGGCGATCACGGCGTCGTCCTACAGCAGCGGCGACCATGTCACGTTCTGCCAGACGGCCAGGCCGTTCCAGCCCTGGCTGCGCTCGCAGCGTGTGGCGGTGCCATGCACGATCGGCTGGCAGCACCTGATGGCGTCGTCGGCGATTCCGTTCGTGTTCCCGGCGGTGCAGCTCGAGCGCGGCCGGCACGACGAGTGGTTCGGCGACGGCTCGATGCGCCAGTCGGCGCCGATCTCGCCCGCCGTGCACCTCGGGGCCGAACGCATCCTCGTGGTCGGCGCGGGCCGCATGAACGAGCCGCCAGGCCGCCAGGTGGTCGGTGACGACTACCCGAGCCTGGCGCAGATCGCCGGCCATGCGCTGTCGAACATCTTTCTCGACGCACTCGCGGTCGACGTCGAGCGTGCGCAGCGCATCAATCGCACCTTGGCGCTGCTGGACCCGAAAGCCGCGCGCGCAGACGCCGCTCAAACCGCTGGAGGTGCTGGTGATCTCGCCGAGCCAGCGCCTGGACGACATCGCGGCGCGCCACGTGCATTGCCTACCGCGGCCGGTACGCACCATGCTGCGCGCCGTGGGTGTCAGCGACACCGAGGCACAAAGCGGTGCGGCGCTGGCCAGCTACCTGCTGTTCGAAGAGCCCTACACACGCGAGCTGATCGAATTGGGCGCGGCCGACACCTTGGCCCGACGCGACGAAGTGGTTGCCTTCTTCAGCTGGCCGACGCAGATCGTGCCGCGCGAGGAGCGCGACGACTGGCCCGCAGACGCGGGCGAGCTGACGCGCCCGACCGACCTGGCGCCGTTGTAGCGTCTCAGGGCGCGGCCAGGTCGGCCATGATGGTGGCGACGATGCGCTGGCAGAAGTGCGCGTTGCTGAAGCGCGCGCTGGCGGCTGAGGACAGGAAGTCGCGTATCGCCGCTTGGTAGGCGTCGAACTCTGCTCGCGTGAGCGTGCGCAGGAACGTCAACAGCTCAGCTGGCGACGCGAATTGCTCGCCGTCGATGAAGCAGGCGGCAGGAATCGCCGGCTCGGCATGCGGCGTGCCGATGTACACCGGGACGCAGCCGCTGACGAAGCAGTCGAAGATCTTCTCGGTCACGTAGCCCGGGCTGCCGCGCGAGTTCTCGTAGCAGATGCAGAAGCGCGCGCGCTCGAGCACCTCGGCCTTGTGCGTGACCTTGCCGCGGTAGCTTGGGAACGGCGTGTAGTCTGGCCGCCAGCGTCGGCGCCACTCGTTGAGCCGCTTGGCAATGCGGCCCCAGGCGCCGGGCTGCACGGGCGGGATGTCCCAGCCGTGGCCGTAGAGCGCGAACAATTCGGGGGCGTGGGCCTCGAAGTGGCGAATCACGTCGACGCGCCGGCCGTGCAGCGCCCGCGCGCTCGGATAGCGCAGCGCCTTGTTCGAGGCGATCAACACGCAGAACAGGGGGCGCTCCGCCCAGCCCGGCACGGCGTGGACGTCGAGCGCGTGGGGATAGTCAAGGCGCAGCACATGCGCGTTGTCGATCAGGTCTTCGTTCCAGGCAAAGACCAGGCGGTAGCGCGCCAACTGGGCGCGATCGACGTTGAGCGGCCGTACCAGCGGGTCCTCGTAGAGGAAGGTGTAGCAGCGAGGCTGCGCCGGCACCTTGCGTTGGGCGTTGAGGTGGAGCTCGAAGGCCAGCTCACGGCCGGCGTTGACGTCGGGCGTGTTGAGCTCGATGCCCCTGTGCGCGAAGGCGGCGCGCAACTCGCGCCAGGGCAGGAAGAACTCGCCGCCGTTCGGCCCGGCGCCGGGCTCGAAGACGCGGTTGTTGCGTTCGCGCTGGACGACGAGGTTGGCGTAGCGCAATGGCGCCGGGGCGTCAGTCGCGGCCACGCACAGCGTTCCAGATCTTGCGGCGCAACGTGCGGAAGAACTTCTTGCGCCCGGCATGCTTGGTGCTGCGGGCGTTGATCAGCGCCGGATTGATGAAGATGCGACGGCCCGCCGCGCGCATGGCCAGGTGCAGACCGACGTGGTCGCAAACCTCGCGGCCCTGTTCGTCCAGGCCGACGTAGCGCGCCGCGCCGATCGACGCCCGGCGGTAGACCGCCAGGCCGCCGAAGGCCGAATCGACCTCGATCCACGGGCGCGTAGGCGCGATGTGCACCATGCGCGAAAAGATCGCGACCTCGTCGGCCGCCGTCGTGCCCAACAGCGGCACCAGCGCCTCATGCTCGCGCCAGGCGTCGCCCGGGCACCATTGCGGGTGCCGGATGGTCCAGACGTCGTAGTAGTAGTCACCCTGGTTGGCGCCGCAGACGTCCCAGGGCGGCGCGTCGGCAACCCAGCAACTGGCCAGCGCCTCGTGCGTCAGGTGCCGGCACATGCCGTCCAGGTCGACCATGATCATGTGGCTGGTGCCGGCATACAGCGGGTTGCCGGCCAGTTCGTCGAGGCAGGCATTGCGCGCCAACGCAATGCGCGCGGTGCGCTGGGGGTGGCGCTCGCGCAGCGAACCCAGGCTGACGTGGCGCACATTCGCGTCGCGCTGGCCGAGGCGCTGCAGGATCGCCAGCGTGTCGTCGCTCGAGTCGCTCTCGACCACCAGCACCTTGACACTGGCAAACAGCGCAGCGGCGCGCTGCAAGGTGGCGATGTCGCGCTCGATCGAGCGCGCGCAATTGCGTGCCACGCCACAGATCACGACATCCAGCGTGGCCGGGTCTTCTTGCGTCATGGCGTGGCTTTCGGCGTGACGGCGCGGGCCTGGTCGAGTGCCAGCTCGCGCGCCACCGCATGGTCGGACCAGACCTTCGACTTGAGCCGCAGTCGGGCCACCAGCGGCGCGACCTTGCGCGTGTGGCGCGCCAGCGACCAACGCCAAGGCGCGATCGACTTGGCGCGTGAACAGGTGGAACGCGTGGCCATCGGTGTGTACATGGCAGCCGAGCTTCGCGGCCAGCGTGTCCAGCGTGCGGCGGCGGAAGAACCCGATGTGCTGGCCATGCTCGGTGCCGTAGTACCACCATTGATCCTGCGGCGGCGCCGGCGTGGCGATCAGATCGGTCGAGACCAGCACGCTGTCGGCGCGCTGCAGCAGCCGTGCCAGCTCCGCCAGCGGATCGACGAAATGCTCCATCGCCTCGAAGGCCGTGATCAGGTCGGCGCGTTCGTCCTCTCCGGCCTCGAAGCCCCGTGCCAGCAGGTTCTGGCAGTAGGGGTCGTGCCACCGTGCGTCAACGCCGCGGTCGCGCAGCTGGCGCACCAGGATGCCGTAGCCGCCGGCGCAGTCGATGACGCGGCCGTGCAAGCGCCCGAGCAGCATCAGCACCCGGATCACCATCGTCGCGTTGCGTTCGTTGCGCCGCATCAGGCCCGTGTCGGTGCCGTTGATGGCCTGGGTGTAGGCCTGCTCCAGCCAGTACGGCGTCTCGGTCTGCACGTAGCCGCAGTGATCGCACTCGAAGTAGGCCACACGATGATTCAGCAGCGGGCCGTCGAACAGATGCCGTGGCGGCTGGCCGCAGACCCGGCAGCCGGACATGGCGTGCGCCGGTATCTCGTTCATGGCGCGGTTCTCTTGCGCAACACCGCGTACAGGCTGTCGCTGAGAGGGAAGCGGTCAAGGGCGTTCATGCGCGAGACGTCGAGCCCGGCCTTCTCGGCCATCGCGCGCAGGGTGTCGGGGGTGAAGTAGTTGACATGGTCGGGCCAGCGATAGCCGCACCAGCGCGCGCCGCGCAGTCGGCGGTTCCAGCTGGCGTGATTCGGTACCTTGACCAGCACGGTGCCTCCTGGCCGCAGCGCATCGCGACAATGGCGCAGCAGCGGCAACGGCGCGATCTCGTGTTCGAGGAAGGACGACAGCACGATCACGTCGAGGCTGCCGGCGGCAAAGCGGGCCATGCCATCGACAGCGCTGGCGTGTTCGCAGTGGCCGCCATAGGGCGCCAGCGCTTGATTGGAAAGATCTGCGAGCTGGGTCGACAACTCGATGCCATGGGGCACGCATCGGCGGCGCAACGCGGGCGGCATGCGTTCCATCACGAGCCCGAGCAGTTCGCCCCAGCCGCAGCCGACGTCGACGAGGTGCACGGCTTCAGCCTGAGGGCGTTCGGCCGCAGATCGTGCCGCCAGCGCCAACGTCATGTCAGCGACCTTGTGGCGCTTGAGGACGTTGCGGCGCAGGCGCTTGACCCAGCGGCTCGCGGCGTAGCGCAGCGGCTCATCCTGCTGGCGTTGTTGCGATTCGCGCTGTGACGTGACCTGCCAGGCCAGATCTTGCTTCAGGCTCTCGTAGCCGGGCGGGTTCTCCAGGAACACGAAGCCGGTTTCACGGCAGCGGCGCGCCACCCAGGGCGGCGGCGCCAGGCCTTCGATCACGTCGGTGGCGGTGGCGCGCTCGGTCAGCGGGCACACGCGGGACGCGGCGGCGGCGCTGCTCATTCGACCCAGTGCTCGGCAATCCACGGCGCAGGCAACATGAACCGCCAATTGCTGTTGCGCTCGCCGACCAGCGCGTCGGGTGGGTTGACCACGCCGTGGAAGATCAGGATGCGCGCGCCCGCGGGGATGGCCGGCGCGCGCCAGTGGTTGATGGGCCAGCGCGGCACGCAGTGGTACTTGTAGCTGCGGCACCAGGCGGCCGGCCAGTAGGCCATCTGGCCCTGGCGATGGATGAAATCCGACAAGTAGGCCTGTTCGTGGCGGAAGTTCGCGCGCACCTGCTCGACGTGGCTGCGAAAGTGGCTCAGCACGTCAGCGTGGGCCCCCAGTTCGAACCGATAGACCGACGAGTTGCCGGTGATGCGCCACGGCCGCTTCCAGTCGTGAATGATCAGGAACTCGCCCGGCTGCTCGAAGAACGGCGTGATGTCGTCGACGATGACCACGTCGACGTCGAGGAACAGGGCCGTGCCCCGCAGTCCATGCAAATCGGCCTCGAAGGTGGTGAGCTTCTTCCAGCCGCGCTCGGGAATGCCCTCGGGCAGTGCGAGGTCCGGGATCGGCAGGCATCGAACTTCCGCGCGAATGCCTTCGCTGCGGTCGGTCAGGCAGACGAACTGAAACTCGCCTTGCAGGTGCCGACGCACCATGGCGTACAGGCGATTGACGTACTCGGGGCCGTACTTGGTGCCCCACTTCATGCACAGGACGATGCGGGACGCGCTCACATCTCCTCCACCCGTTGCGGCGGGTAGCTGTCCCAGTTCAGGCAGCCGGGGCACTGCCAGAAGTAGTGCTGCGCCTCGAAGGCGCATGCGGCGCAGCGGTAGCGCTGCAGGGGCCGCGCGGCGTGTTCGATGACCGCAATGGCGCTGGCGCGCGCTGCATTGCCGGGGTCGTCGTGGAGCACGGCGGCCGCTGCGGACAGCGTGGGCTGTTGCGCCAGGTGGTTGGCATGCCGTTGCTGCGTGCGCGTGGGATCGGTGTCGAGGGCGTCGATTGCGCGCAGCAGATCGAGCGATGGATGCTGGGTGAACAGATCTTGCAGCGCGCCGAGCGCCTCGTCGGCCTGGCCTGCCGCGCGCGCGCTCTGGGCGTAGTCCTGCGCCACCAGCGTGAACGCGCCCGGGTGGCGCTGGCGCAGGTTGCTCCAGCTGGCCAGGGCCTGTGCGTGCTCGCCGGCGCGCGCCTGGCGCTGACCGGCCAGCACCCAGGGTCGCGGGGACTCCGGAGCCACCTCGCGGGCGCGCGCAAGCGCAGCTTCGGCTGCGGCGCTGTCGCCGAGCTCGTCGGCTTCGAGTGCCAGTTCGCACCAGTGGTGGGCGATGCGCGTGGCGAAGGACGCCGTACCCGTCTTCTCCAGCTCCGCGGCGTCGTCGACGGCCGCGCGCCAATCGCGGGAGCGCTCGTGCAGTTGCAGCAGCGCGAGGCGCGCCTCGGTGTCGAAGCGAGTCCCCTGAAGTGCACGGTAGTGCTCCTCGGCGCGATCGAAGAGACCGGCCTTGAGGAAATCCTGGGCCAGTGCGTGGCGTGCGCGCTCGCGTTCGGCAGCCGCGAGGTCGGCGCGCTGCATCAGGTGCTGATGCACGCGCACGGCACGCTCGAACTCGCCGCGCCGACGAAACAGGTTGCCCAGCGCGAAGTGCAACTCGGTCGTGTCGGGGTCGCCTTGCATCGCCTCGATGAAGGCGTCGATGGCCTTGTCCTGCTGTTCGTTGAGCAGCAGGTTCAAACCCTTGTAGTAGGCCTTGGGCGAACTTTTCTGTTCGCGCTTCCATTGCCCGAGGTCGATGCGCGAGCCGAGCCAGCCCAGCGCGAAGGCAATCGGCAGGGCCAGGAGGAGCCACTGCAGGTCGAAGTCCATCAAAGGCCTTCGCGCGGCGGCACGGCGGCTTCCGCGCCGAAGGTCGATGGCACCTGCGTCGGGGTCGCGCCTGAACTCGGCGCTGTCGCGTCGGGGCTGGCAATCTGCGAGACGCGCCGTCGCCGCCACCAACTCGGGACCATCGCCAACACGCCGATGGCGCAACCTGCGGCGAAGGCGGCCACCAGGACGATGACCATGGGTGCGCGCCACTCGAACCCGAAGAACCACTGCACGGCCACCTCCTGCTGGTTATTCAGCGCGAAGGCGAACAGGGTGAAGAAGATCAGGGCCCGGAGGAGCCAATTGAGAGCACGCATCGGCGGGCAATTCTACGGGCCATGCCCGAGGGCGGAGTCAAGAACACGCCCGCAGGAGGGCGCGCTGATCGCGTCAGCGCGGCCGGCTTGCCGGCTTGGTTGGGGGTTCGTCGAGGACCGGCACGTTGGCGTCGACGGCTTCGCGCAGGGCTTTGCCGGGCTTGAAGTGCGGCACCAGCTTTTCCGGGATCGTCACCTGCGCGCCGCTGCGCGGATTGCGACCCACGCGTGGCGGTCGGCGATTGATCGAGAAACTGCCGAAGCCCCGGATCTCGATGCGGTGCCCGCGCGCCAGCGCGTCGGACATGGCATCGAGCATGGTCTTGACTGCGAACTCGGTGTCGCGATGCGTGAGCTGGCTGAAGCGCTCAGCCAACGCAGCCACGAGATCGGAGCGGGTCATCTGTGGATGGGTCGGAGGTTGATGTTGTCCCTTGCCCCGCGCCGGGCTGCCTCAAAGCAGGCTCGCCCAAGTGGAGGGCGGGGCGCCATGGGCGCCCCGGGGATGTCCATCTATTCCTTGTTGTCCATCTTGGCCCGCAACAGGGCGCCCAGGCTGGTCGTGCCGGCGTTCTCGCGTTCGCTGGTGGCCGACAGGCGCTGCATGGCCTCCTGCTGCTCGACGCTGTCCTTGGCCTTGATCGACAACTGGATCGAACGCACCTTGCGATCGACGTTGATGATCATGGCCTCGACCTCGTCGCCTTCCTTCAGCACGTTGCGTGCGTCCTCGACGCGGTCACGGCTGATCTCCGAGGCGCGCAGGTAGCCGGTGACGTCGTCGGTCAACTGGATCTCGGCGCCACGCGCGTCGACCGTCTTGACCTTGCCGTTGACCAGTGCTCCGCGGTCATTGAGGGTGGTGAAGGTGGCGAACGGGTCGCCATCCAATTGCTTGATGCCCAGGCTGATGCGCTCGCGCTCGACGTCCACCGCCAGCACCAGGGCCTCGACTTCCTGCCCCTTCTTGTAGTTGCGCACCGCAGCCTCGCCCGGCTCGTGCCAAGACAGGTCGGACAGGTGCACCAGGCCGTCGATGCCAGCCGACAGGCCGACGAAGACGCCGAAGTCCGTGATCGACTTGACCGGGCCGCTGACGCGGTCGCCGCGCTTGACCGTGGCGCTGAACTCTTCCCACGGGTTGGCCTTGCACTGCTTCATGCCCAGGCTGATGCGGCGCTTGTCCTCGTCGATCTCGAGCACCATGACCTCGACCTCGTCGCCCAAGGCGACGATCTTGGACGGCGAGACGTTCTTGTTGGTCCAGTCCATCTCCGAGACGTGCACCAGGCCTTCGATGCCCGGCTCGATCTCGACGAAGGCGCCGTAGTCGGCGATGTTGGTGACCTTGCCGAACAGGCGCGTGCTCTGCGGGTAGCGGCGCGACACGCCGTGCCACGGGTCGTCGCCCAGCTGCTTGATGCCCAGCGAGACGCGGTTCTTCTCGGCGTCGAACTTCAGCACCTTGGCCTGCAGTTCCTGGCCGACCTGCACCACTTCGCTCGGGTGGCGCACACGGCGCCAGGCCATGTCGGTGATGTGCAGCAGGCCGTCGATGCCGCCGAGGTCGACGAAGGCGCCGTACTCGGTGATGTTCTTGACCACGCCGTTGACGATCGCGCCCTCGTGCAGCGTCTCCATCAGCTTGGCGCGCTCTTCGCCCATCGAAGCCTCGACGACAGCGCGGCGCGACAACACGACGTTGTTGCGCTTGCGGTCGAGCTTGATGACCTTGAACTCCATGGTCTTGCCCTCGAACGGGCTCATGTCCTTGACCGGACGCGTGTCGAGCAGGCGAGCCCGGCAGGAAGGCGCGGATGCCGTTGACCAGCACCGTCAGGCCGCCCTTGACCTTGCCGTTCACGGTACCGACCACGAACTCACCGGAGTCCAGCGAGGTCTCGAGCGACATCCAGGAGGCCAGGCGCTTGGCCTTGTCGCGCGACAGGATGGTGTCGCCGTAGCCGTTCTCGAGCGCGTCGATGGCCACCGAGACGAAGTCGCCGATCTGGACTTCGAGTTCGCCTTGATCGTTCTTGAATTCCTCGATCGGAACATAGGCCTCGCTCTTGAGGCCGGCATTGACCACGACGAAGCTGTGTTCGATACGGACGACTTCGGCCGAGATCACTTCGCCTGCGCGCATGTCGCGCTTCTGCAGGCTGGCTTCGAACATGGCGGCGAACGAATCCGCGGCCGGGGGGGTGGCAGTTTGGGTTTGGGACATGTGGATTTTCCTGGCGCCGGCGAAACAGGGAGTGGGTATGCCGGCAGTAGAGCCACGGGGGTGGCGGTTGGGTTGCGGAATGCCGCGCCGGAGAGGCGCGGCAGCCTGATTGGCCGCCCCGAACTAGGGCTTCGGGAACGGCCTGCGTGCTTCCCACGCGTCCAGCAGCCACGTGACCGATTGGTCGACGCTGACGGCGGAGTTGTCGAGCAACAGCGCATCTTCGGCCGGTTTCAGGGGCGCAACGCTGCGCGAACTGTCGCGAGCGTCACGTGCCTCCAAGTCGGCGCGAAGACTGTCGATGTTAGCCGAAAAGCCCTTTGAAATCAATTGCTTATAGCGCCGCTCGGCGCGCTGGGCGGCGCTGGCGGTGAGGTAGACCTTGAGCGCGGCGTCGGGAAAGACCACCGTGCCCATGTCGCGACCGTCGGCGACCAGGCCCGGCGCGCGCCGGAACGACAACTGCAAGGCATGCAGCGCCTGGCGTACGGCCGGCAGCGCCGAGACGCGCGAGGCGCCCAGGCCGATGGCCTCGTCGCGCAGCGTCTCGGTCACGTTCTCGTCGCCGAGCCAGATCTGGCCGGCCTCGAAGCGCAGTGGGAGCGTGGCGGCCAATGACGCAATCGCGTGTGCGTCGAGTTCGCCGCTGGCGCCGAGCAGCCCGTTGCGCGATGCGGCCAGCGCCGCCACACGGTACAGCGACCCCGAGTCAAGCAGGTGGTAGCCGAGTCGCTGCGCCGTGTGCGCCGCCAGCGTTCCCTTGCCCGACGCCGTCGGCCCGTCGATGGCGATCACGGGCACCGCGACCGGGTCGGCCTGCGTCACCGCGAACATCGATTCGAAGTAATCGGGAAAGGTCTTGGCGACGCAGCCGGGGTCTTCGACCCTGACATGCACCGGTGG
>CAVUEP010000089.1:0-66308 GCA_963740395.1 uncultured beta proteobacterium | reverse complement strand
ACCCCAAAACCCCGTTGTGTGGCCGAGGGCAGGAAGAGGTGGAAATAGATTAGTGTTAATTGCGCACTGCTTTGGAGATTTGAGTTCTTGGAATGTTGGTCGAATTTTATAATTTGGAAACCATAAACTAAAACCCTCCTTAGAGCCAATATTTAAAACTATGCTATCACTTCAGCAAGAAGACCCAACCATGAACCAAGAACAGCTACCTCCAGCCCCAGTTTTCCTCCTACGCTAACCAAAACGAGCTTTCAGACGTCACAATAAAGGTCTAGGACAGGACTTTCTATGCCCACAAGCTCATTCTAGCTATGACTTCCCCCTTCTTCAAAGCCTAATTCTACAGTAGCCACTGGAGTCTTGAAAAAGGATATACAAATTAGACCATTATCGGCGCTAAGGATTCTTGAAAGGTGAAGCAGCAACCAGCTGAGTCAAATCTCAGAAAGAGAGATCAAAAGTTCAATCAGAAGGTGCAGCTCAAGAAGCAGACAATTAGGAAACAGTATAAGACTCAGAAAGGCAAAGGAAAGATAAAGCCTATCACTCAGTTTGAAAACAATCAAGACGTAGTGACTCTCAACAACGAGACCTGGAATAGTGATGACGAAAGCACTGTGTCTTCTCAAGAAGACAAGGTAGAAAGCAAACCACCTAAAAAAGCGATTTAGGTCAAACAAGTTCAAAAGAAGACGAATTTGCTGACGATTTCAGTGAACAGAATAGACTATCTCGAACTTAAAGACGTCTCTCCAGATAGCTTTCGGCAACTTCCTAGAGTATTGTTAGCTCTTTCTGATCTCGCCGAACGATTTCTATGTGACAAACTCTAAGACTCCATAGCAGTATTCCTTGATAGCAGGTTCACAGTTATCTTTGCCCTCAAGATCTACATGTGGGCTGTGATGTACTACCCAAAGCCAGAGCTCATTGCCAAGTTTCAAACCACCATCTACGAGAACATGCAGTTGGTGTTCTACAAGGACGTGTTCGCCCAGGACTCACTCATACTTGACAAAGACATAATAGTAAAGCTGCTGATCACAGGGGGCAAATTCAAAACGGTGAAGAGAATGAAGAACACGAGGCAGGGAAGTGATGCCTTCAACGGAAAGCATACCATTACTGCCTTCATCTTTGAAAGGTTTCAGGAGTTTGCTGAGGAGATGGAAAGGAGAAACTCGGGTTGCTCGAAAAAGGAGATCATCAATGAGTGCATATTAGCCTTTGATATAGGTGAGCTTTCATCAAATCAGTTGAAGAAGTGCTACGATGAGGGATACCTCTCGAATGAGTAAATGAGCCAGTGCGCAATGAAGTACTTTCTAAAAAAGCAACAGCACAAGGAAATGCTCTTTGCGAGCAAGTACATAGAGGTCAGCGACAAGATCAGGAAGGTGACCTACAACACTGACCACTTCGATCGTTCAAACTTTGAAAGAAGGAAGGGAAACTCGTTCCACTTTAACTCTGGCAAGATTGGGAAGTTCATTGAGTGCGAGTTCGAGTTCCCTCTTCGCATGAGCGTGGCAGAATGGTCTCTGCTTAGAAGGCGAATGTAACTTTTGTTATTCAGGCTTCCAAAAGCAAAGTGAAGTGGTAGATTATCTCTGCTTTTCGAAAGCTCAACGGAGATAGTATGGTGAAGTGGAAGCAAAGTATTAAGCCTTTCAAGTTCTGGCGCTATGTACTTGTTGATTCACTCAGGTAGCAAAGCTTGGTTTTCTTCAATTGAATGGTTTGTAAAGAAGGGAGCATCTTCGAGAAGACATGAAAAAAGCAGACTTAAGTAAAAGGAACCAATCTGAGGAAAGCCAACAAAGTAGTGGAAGCACAAGCACTTCTTCCGCCTAATAAGGAAGTCTTACTGCAGTTTCATCAAGCGGATAAATCAGAGCTCATCCTTGCTGAGATAAGTAATTTGAAATTTCCATTAACATTCATCACAGAAGAAGTTATATCAGGGGTTTTGGGGTTTTGGGGTGGCCAGATCCTCCCGGGTCGGTGGGTCGGCGCCCGCGCGGGACACCGTGATCGCGGCGCAGGCCAGCGCCCGATCCACCGCGGCACTGATGCTGGGCCAGGTCGCGAAGCGCAACCGTTCCCTCGCGTCGGCACCGCCGAGCAGCCCGGCGTCCAGCAGTCCCGAGAGCAGGCCGGCCATGAACGAATCGCCCGCCCCGACCGTGTCGACCACATGGCTCGGCAGGGTCGGGAAACGCTGGAACTCTCCCGCGGCCAGGACCACGACCTCGTCCCCGCCCTGGGTGACGGCGCACACCGGCGGGCCCATCGCGGCCCAGCGCGCCAGCACCTGGGGCAGCGGTGTGGTGCCGTACAGCCAGCGGACGTCCTCCTCCGACGCCTTCACCACATCGGCCAGGCCGACCAACCGTTCGATCACCCCACGCGCCTGGTCCGGGCTCCCCATCAGGGTCGGTCGGGCGTTGGGGTCGTAGGAGACGGTGGCGTGGGGGCGGGCCGTGGCGATGATCTTCAGGACGCCGTCGCTGCCGGGGGAGAGCGTGGCTGCGATCGAGCCGGTGTGCACATGCCCCCCCGCCGGAACCGGCACCAGAGTCGGGTCGATCCGCCACTCCAGGTCGAACTCGTAGCTGGCGACGCCGGCCGGGTCGAGGCGGGCCGCGGCGGTCGGCGTCCTGGCGGCGTCCGTGCTCCCGTCGGTCAGCGCCACCGCTTCGGCGGCCATCAGCTCGGCGATCCGGCGGCCGCGGTCGTCGGTGCCGATCCAGGTGGCCAGTTCGGTGACGTGGCCGAGCCGGGCCAGGCCGATCGCCACGTTGGCCGGACTGCCGCCCACGTGTTCGGCCGGCGCTGCGGACGTGGGGATGACGATGTCGATCAGCGCTTCGCCAACCACGGTGACAGGGGCCTTCATGGCCACAACTCTAAGGCTCGAGGCGCACGCCGGTGAGCCGGGTGGAGATCTCCCAGAGCCGTTCCCCGACCCCGGGCTGCTCGGCCCCGGCCGGCAGCTTCACCGCCCCGACCGGGCCGGCGGATCCCCACCGCCGGGTCGGGCCGTAGTAGGCGGCCGGCTGCGGGTCGGTGGCCGCCCGCAGTACCGGTTGGGCGCCGTCGGCCGGGGACTGGAGCGCACCCAGCAGGCGGCCGAGGGTCTCGAAAACCAGCGGCGTGCCGGCGGCGTCGAAGATGGCGGTCTGGCTCCAGCCGGGATGGGCAGCAACGGCGGTGACGTCGGTTCCGGCGGCCCGGCTGCGGCGGCCGAGTTCGCCGGCGAACACCACCTGCGCGAGCTTGGAGTCGCCGTAGGAGCGCATGGCCGCCTCCCCGGTGCCGAATTCCGGCCCGATCCGGCCGCGGGAGGCCATGAGCGAGCCGAGGGTCACCACCCGGGCCCCGCCGGCCGTGGCCAGGACCGGCCAGAGGGCCGCGGTGAGCGCCCAGCTGCCCAGGTAGTTGACGCCCACCGTAGCTCGAAGCCGTCCACGGTGCGGGCGTCGGAGTCGGGTGTGCTCAGGCCGGCGTTGTTCACCAGCAGGTGCACCGGCCCGGACCCCACCCGGCCGGCGAAGGCGGCGATGCTGGCCAGCGAACCGAGCTCCACCTGCTCGACGGCCAGGTCGGCCCCCGGTGGACCGCCCGGATGGCTTCCGCCGCCGCGGCGCCCTTGCCGGGGTTGCGGACGCCGAGGACGACCGTCGCGCCGGCCCCGGCCAGCGCCATGCGCCGTGGCCAGGCCGATCCCGGCGCTGGCGCCGGTGACCACGGCCCGGCGCCCGGACAGGTCGGGCAGCGGCAGCGGCGGCAGCCGGTCGGGCACCATGCGGCGGGCCGGACACCGGCGTCAGCCCTGACGCTTCTGGATCGCGGCCCATTCGTCGCGCAGGCCCACGGTCCGGTGGAACAGCCCGGGCGTGTCCGGGTCGGCGGCGAAGTAGCCCAACCTCTCGAACTGCAGCACCCGGCCGGGGGCCGTGGCGGCGATCGCGGCCTCGGCCCGGGCGGTGAGCTGTTCGCGCGAGTGCGGGTTCAGGTCGTCGAGCGCCTCCCCGGTCGCCTCGCCGGGCACCTCGGCGAGGAACAGCCGGTCGTACAGCGCCACCGGGATCTCGACCGCGTGGGCCGCGGACACCCAGCGCATCGTCGACTTCACCCTTCCGGCCGTCCGGGGCGTCGCCGCCGCGGGTCGCCGGGTCGTAGTCGGCGTGGACGACGGTCACGGCGCCGTCGGCGTCCTTCTCCACCCCGGTGGCGGTGACCCGGTAGGCGCCGCGGAGGCGCACCTCCCGTCCCGGGCTGAGCCGGAAGAACTGGGCGGCGGCACCTCGGCGAAGTCGTCGGCCTCGATCCACAGTTCGCCGCTGAAGGCGACAGACGGGTGCCGTCGGCGAGGTGCTCGGGGTGGTTGGCCACCTCGAAATGCTCCACCAGCGGGACGCCGGCGGCGTCCCGGGGCCAGTTGTCGATGACCAGCCGCACCGGCCGCAGCACCGCCATCCGGCGGGGGGCGGTGGCGTTTCAGTTCCCGTCGGACGAACGACTCCAGGGCCTCGATCTTCTGCCGGCTGTTGGTCCGGGTGGTGCCGATCTCGGTACAGAACGCCCGGATCGCCGACGCCGGGTAGCCGCGCCGGCGGAGGCCCGCGCAGCGTCGGCATGCGCGGGTCGTCCCAGCCGCTCGACGAGCCGTCGGTCGACCAGCTTGAGCAGCTTCCGCTTGCTGGTCACGGTGTGCGTGAGCTCGAGGCGGGCGAACTCGATCTGCTGGGGCTGGTCGCCGGGCAGCGGCAGGTGCTCGAGGAACCAGTCGTAGAGCGGCCGGTGGTTCTCGAACTCGAGGGTGCAGAGGGAGTGCGTGACGCCCTCGATCGCGTCGCTCTGGCCGTGCGCCCAGTCGTAGGTGGGGTAGATGCACCACGCGTCGCCGGTGCGGTGGTGGTGGCTGTGCCGGATCCGGTACATGACCGGGTCGCGCAGGTTCAGGTTCTCGTGCGGCCATGTCGATCTTGGCCCGCAGCACCCGTGCCCCTCGGCGAACTCGCCGGCCCGCATGCGGCGCAGCAGGTCGAGGTTCTCCTCGACGCCGCGGTTGCGGTACGGGCTCTCGACGCCGGGCTTGCCGAACCCGCCCCGCGCGCCGAGATCGTCTCGCCGTCCTGGTCGTCGACGTAGGCGAAGCCCTGCCTGACCAGCTGCTCGGCCCACTCGTAGAGCTGGTCGAAGTAGTCGGAGGCGTAGAAGCAGCTGGTCGCCCGCTCGGAAGCCGAGCCAGCGCGATGTCCGCGACGATCGCGTCGACGTACTCCGTCTCCTCGGTGTCGGGGTTGGTGTCGTCGAAGCGCAGGTTGCAGCGACCGCCGAAGTCCTGCGCGCGATGCCGAAGTCGACGCGTGATCGCCTTGGCGTGGCCGATGTGCAGGTAGCCGTTGGGCTCCGGCGGGAACCGGGTCTGGACGCGTCCGCCGAACGTCCGCTGCTCGTTGTCGCGGAGGACGATGTCACGAATGAAGTCGTTGGCGGCAACGGGTTCGGTCATAGGTGAAGACTAGCGCAGGCGGAGGTGGGGCCGACGCGCGTCCCGCTCCGCGACGTCTCCGCCCGTCGTGCGTCACCAGTCGCGCGGGGCGACGCAGCCCTCCAGGTCGGCCTCGGAGTACCCGTAGACGTCGGCGAGGAAGCCGAAGTCCTCGGAGATGGCGTCTCGGGCCACGGTCTCGATCTCGCTGTCGGCATGCTCGAACTCCTCGGCCAGCCGGTTGAACTCCTCGGCGGCGGCATGCGTGAGGCGGTACAGCGCGTCGAGGTCCCTCGGCGAGTGGTCCTCGATCCGCTCAGCGAGGCGGAGGAGGATCTGCTGGCCCTTGGCGACCAGGGCGGCCGGGTAGTACGAGTCGGACACCATGTCGGCCAGCATCGTGTGTGAGGCAACCTGCGGGTTCTGCACCATCCCGCCATAGAAGCAGGTCCGCGGCTCCCGCGGCAGTGGTACCACCCGACTCGCTGGCGGAAAGGAAGAAACCGTCCGCGTGGCCCCGGTCGGGTCAGGTCTCCGAACGGTGGCCGCGGCCACCCGAGCACCGCTGGAGCCCGCAGAGCACCGGTAGGCTGCTCCGGCGTGACCTCAGATCTCGCGCCTGCCCGCTTACGCGTCGCCCCGTCCCCGACCGGCGACCCGCACGTCGGCACCGCGTACATGTCCTTGTTCAACCTCGCGTTCGCCCGCCAGCGGGCGGCCGCGTTCGTGCTGCGGATCGAGGACACCGACCGCGCCCGCTACCAGGCCGACTCCGAGCAGCAGATCTACGACACCCTGCACTGGCTCGGGCTGCCCTGGGACGAGGGGCCGGACAAGGGCGGGCCGTTCGCGCCCTACCGGCAGTCGCGAGCGCCTCGACACCTACCGGCCGTACGTCGACCAGCTGCTCGCCGACGGCCACGCGTACCACTGCTGGTGCACCCCGAGCGGCTGCAGCGAGATGCGCGAGGAGCAGCAGGCGCCCAAGGCCGCCGCACCGGCTACGACCGGCTGTGCTACGGCAAGACCCGCGACGAGCGGGCCGCGCTGCCCGGGTTCAGCGAGACACCCGGTCGTGCGGATGCTGGTCCCCGACGACGCGCCGCTGACCTTCACCGACCTGATCCGCGGCGAGGTCAGCGCGCCGCGTCCCGACGACCAGGTGATCCTGAAGGCCGACGGGTTCCCGACCTACCACCTCGCGGTCGTCGTGGACGACCACCTGATGGGGATCACCCACGTGGTGCGCGGCGAGGAGTGGATCTCCTCGACGCCCAAGCACCTGCTGCTGTACCGCTGGCTCGGCCTGGCCGCCGCCGGCGTTCGCGCACATGCCGTTGCTGCGCAACACCGACAAGTCCAAGATCTCCAAGCGCAAGAACCCGGCGGCCCGGCTGACCTGGTTCCTCGAGCAGGGCTACCTGCCCGAGGCGCTGCGCAACTTCCTGCAGCTGCTGGGCTACTCGCCCGTGCACGAAGGCACCGAGGTGTCGACCTTCGACGAGTTGGTCGACGCCTTCGACTGGGCGAAGGTCAACACCGTCGGCCCGATCTTCGACCTGACCAAGCTCGACTGGCTCAACGGCCACTACATCCGCTCCCTGTCCGCCGAGGACCTTGCTGATCGGGTGGTCGAGTACGCGGTCCGGGAGGGACAGTGGGCTGAGCCGACGCCGGCCGAGGTCGACCTGCTGCGGCGGGCCGTCCCGCTGGTCCAGGAGCGGCTGGTGCTGCTCGGCGAGGCACTGCCGAAGCTGGCGTTCCTGTTCACGCCCGACGCCGACCTGGTGATCGACCCCGACGTGCTGGCGAAGGTGGGCCCCGACACCGGTGCGGTGCTGGACGCCGCCCTGGCCGCCCTGGCCGGAGTGCCGGAGTGGAGCACCGACGCGATCCAGTCGGCGTTGCGGCAGGCCCTGGTGGACGGCCTGGGGATCAAGCCGAAGTTCGCCTTCGGCCCGGTCCGGCTGGGCATCACCGGGTCCCCGGTGTCCCCGCCGCTGTTCGAGTCGATGGAGCTGCTCGGGCGGGAATCCTCCCTGGCCCGGCTGCGGACGCTGCGGGCCCGGCTGTGAGCGCCGTCGTCGCCGTGTTCGGCGGTCGCAGCGAGATCGGGCTGGCGGTCGCCACCCGGCTCGCGCCCGGAGCGAGGGTGGTGCTGGCCGCCCGGCCGGGGCCGCTGGACGAAGCAGTGGCGGCGTGCCGGGAGGCCGGCGCCGAACGGGTCGAGACGGTTGCCTTCGACGCCGACGACGTCGCGGCCCAGCCGGGGTTGGTCGCGGCCATCGAGGAACAGGTCGGCCCGATCGACGTGGCCGTGCTGGCGTTCGGCGTGCTCGGTGACCAGGCGGTCGCCGAGCATGACCCGCTGGCCGCGGCCGCGTTGCTGCACACCGACTTCGTCGCCCAGGCCGCCCTGCTGACGGTGCTCGCCGAACGGATGCGGGCGCGGGGGGCCGGCACCCTGGTGGCCTTCTCCTCGGTCGCCGGCGCCCGGGTGCGGCGCGCGAACTACGTCTACGGCTCGGCCAAGGCCGGGCTGGACGGGTTCGCGTCCGGCCTGGCGGACGCGCTGCACGGCAGCGGCGTGCACCTGATCATCGCCCGGCCCGGGTTCGTGATCGGCCGGATGACCGCCGGCCGGGAGCCGGCCCCGTTCTCCTCCACTCCCGACCAGGTCGCCGACGCCGTGGTGCGGCGGATCCGGGACGGGCGCGGGGTGGACCTGTGGATCCCGTGGCAGCTGCGGGTCCTGTTCGCCATCGCCGGCCTGGCGCCGCGGGCCCTGTGGCGCCGGATGCCGCGCTGACGGGGCGCGCTCACTCCTCGGCAACGGTGAAGACCGGACCCCCGGCGCGGCACACGCCCCGCACCTTGAACTCGCGATCACCCCGGGACTGGTGGAGTTCGACCTCCAGGGTCTCCGGTCCCCGGTTCTCGATCTCGACGGTGAACCCGTCGGCCGGGACGGCAGCGTTCAGTCGGATTTCCCGACTCCGGCAGGTGGCGGTGACCCGCCCGCCCGGCCCGTTCCACGACCCCTGCACGGCCGCCGGCCCGGGTGTGGCGGTGGTGGCCGGGCTCGGATCGGGCCGGGGGGTGGCTGCGACGGTGCCGACCGGCAACTGCGGAGCGGCCTGGCTGGTCACCCGGGCGCCGGCACGCTCGATCACCAGCCACACGCTGGTGGCCGACACCGCGACCACGATCACCCAGACCGAGGCCCAGATCATCACCGGGAGCCGACGCCTCATCGACCCATCATGCCGCATCGTCCCGGCGGATCCGGAGGCGTAGGGTCAGGACATGGTGCGGGTCCTGATCGTCGAGGATGACTTCGCGATCCGATCCGCCTTGAAGCGGGTGCTCACCGAGCGCGGGGATGCCGTCGCGGTGGCGGGGGACGGCATCTCGGGCGTGTCGATCGCGATGCGGGAGCAGCCCGACATCGTGCTGCTCGACCTGGGGCTTCCCGACCTGGACGGTTTCGGTGTCCTGGGGATGCTGCGCGCCGTGAGCGCGATACCGGTGATCGTGATCACCGCACAAGACGATGACCGGTCCATCGTCCGCGCCCTCGACGCCGGGGCCGACGACTACGTGACCAAGCCGTTCGGTGCCGACCAGGTCGCCGCCAGGATCCGTGCCGTCCTGCGTCGCTCCCGGCGCGATCTGGACGAGGAGGTCGTCCCCGTGCTGGTGACCGGCGAACTCGTGATCGATCCCCGCAGCCGCGAGGTCACGCTCGCCGGGACCCCGGTGAGCCTCTCCCGCAAGGAGTTCGACATTCTGGCGGTGCTCGCCAGTCGGGCCGGTGCGGTGGTGACCAAGCGCGAGCTGCTGGCCGAGGTGTGGCAGCAGCCCTACGGCTGGGGCCGATCGGACGGTCGACGTCCACCTGAGCTGGCTTCGCCGCAAGCTGGGTGAGACCGCCGCCCGCCCTCGCTACCTGCAGAGCGTCCGCGGGGTCGGGGTCCGGTTGGTGGACCCGGGGGAGGCCGCCCCGTGAGGCGGCGCATCACCGTTCTCGTCGCACTGATCGCGACCGCACTGCTGGTCTCCTTCCTGATCCCCCTGGCGCTCCTGGTCCGGACGTTGGCTGAGGACCGCGGAATGGCGATGGCCGACCAGGCGGCGCGCAATCTCGCGATCCTGGTCTCGGGCATCAGCGATCCCTCCCAACTCGCCGCGCTGGTCGATGTGACCGTGGCGAGTTCGGGGGTGGCCGCCGGGGTCGTGTCCGCCGCGGGCGAGCGGCTCGGGACGATCGACCGCCTCGACGAGGCCGAAGTCAGCCGGGCTCGCGCCGGAGAGGCCTTCTCGGTCATAGATGCGCAGGGGGGCCGGGTCTACGTCCCGATCGCCGCCGACGCCGGTACCAGCGTAGCAGGAACGCCGCCACCCCGAGGAAGATCGATGGCAGCACGGTGCCCAGCACATGCTGCTCCTTGATCTCGTTGCTGAGCATGGCGTGGGACGATTGGTCTTCGCGGCCATGCGCCTCGCGCCCACCGTAGCGCGCGAGCTGCAGCGACAGGGCGTCGATCACGGCCCGTTCGGAGGCGCCCGGCGCCAGCTTCACCGCCACGCGATTGAACGCGCCATGCATGTCGTAGGCCGCGGCCAGGGCATCGCGAGGCAGCCAGAAGACGCCGAAGCCGCGCAGGTCGGGCATGCCCATCAGGCCGGCAAAGATGAACTCGGGTGACAGGGCCACGCCCGATATGACGAGCGTGCGGCGCTTGCCGTTGATCAGCGCGCCTACGCGCGACCCCGGCGCGAGTCCGCGCGCAGTGGCAAATGCCGGCGACACCAGGGCCGGAATCGCGTTGTCGCCGAGGCGAACCTCGTCGAGTGCGCGGCCGCTGCGCAGCAACACGCGATTCATCCGCGGTGGCGCCTGCAGGTCGATGCCGATCAACTGGCCGATGACGGGATCAGCCACGCCGGGCAGCTCGATGCGCACGATCTGCTCGATGCTGGTTTGCACATCGGCCACGCCCGGCGTGGCGCGCAGGGTGTCGGCCAGCGCGTTCGGTGCACGCTTGACGCTGGCAAACACGTCGGCAAAGCGGCCTGATGCATAGAAGCGGTCGCGCGCGAGTTCGAGCGAGTCCACTGCCGACAGGGTGGTGATGAAACCACCGATGCCGCTGGCCACCACCAACGCGATCGTCAGCGCCTGGCTCCACAGTTGGCGCACGTCACGCAGCAGCTTGCGGTCCAGGGCCTTCACCAGCTCAGCTCCGAAGGACTGATCTTGTGGGCGTTGACCTCGACCTTCTGGATCCGGCCGTCACCGAGATAGATCACGCGATCGGCCATGCCGGCGATGGCCGCGTTGTGCGTGATCACCACCGCCGTCGTGCCGAGTTCGGCGTTGATGTTCGCAATGACTTCGAGCACCAGCTTGCCCGTCTGGTAGTCCAGCGCACCGGTCGGCTCGTCGCACAGCAGCACCTCGGGTCGCTTGACGATGGCGCGCGCAATCGCCACCCGCTGCTGCTCGCCGCCCGACAGTTGCGCCGGAAAGTGATCGCGCCGCGGTGTCAGTCCGACCCTGTCGATGGCCTCGTCGATCGGCATCGGGTCGCTGGCGATGTCGGTCACGAGCGCGAGGTTCTCGCGCACCGTCAGGCTCGGGATCAGGTTGTAGAACTGGAACACGAAGCCGACATGCTCGCGCCGGTAGCGCGTCAGGTCGGCCTCGCTGGCGCCCGTAAGTACATGGTCTGCGAATCGCACCTCGCCCGCTGGTGGGCACATCCAGGCCGCCCAGGATATTGAGCAGCGTCGACTTGCCGCTGCCCGAGGCGCCGAGCAGCACGATGAACTCGCCGCGACGTATCTCCAGATCGACCTCGCGCAGCGCCTGCACCTCGACCTCACCGTTGCGGTAGGTCTTGGTCAGGCCGCGCGCGACGAAGACGACCTCGGCCGCGGGCGTCTCGGACCGGCCGGGCGCGACGGCCAGTCCGACATCCATGCCTTGGTCGCCGTGAGCGATGGCTATTGAATCTTCAGGTTGCGGCTCGAGGCTTCGCGCTTCTTGGGCAGCAGCAGCGTGAGCACGCCGTTCTCGAACTTGGCCGACGAGGCCGACTCCTCGACCTCCTGCCCGAGGCTGAAGCCCCGCGATGCGCTGCCGTAGTACAGCTCGCTGACCAGGGTGCGGCCGCCCTTGCCGGACTTCTCTTCCTTCTCGCGCTTGATTTCGGCGGTGATGGAGACATAGTTGCGGTCGATCGTGACCTTGATGTCGTCCTTCTTCGCGCCGGGCACCTCGGCGCGCACCTCATAGTCCTTGTCGTTCTCGGTGACTTCGACGCGAATCTCTCCCGGCGCTTCGAAGCCGGCCGTGGTCATCGGCCGCATGAAGCGGCGAAACATCTCAGGGAACATGTCATCCAGGCGTTCATAGCGGGTCAGGGCACTCATGGTGATCTCCGTTGAAGGTTGACACACAGACTGCGCACGGGCGGGCCGGCTGGGACATCACGCGGGCCGCACCCTGGCTGCATCAGAAATAGCCTAGTCAGCGCGCGGCGGCACGACGTTGCGCAACGTCAAACCGCGCAGCGCCGCCCGCAGGTCAAGTTAGGTGCGCAGTTCGGAACCGTTTGACTGGCCTCAACCGACACCCGATCGGCAGCCGCAAAATGCCCCCAAGGGGGTTTCACCATGTCCTGTCGCCTTTTGTTTGCTGCCTGCCTGCTGTCGATCGCAGCCACCGCCGGCGCCCAACCGAGTGTCGACAGCGACAACAAGCCACGCGTGATCGCGCGCGAGCTCGGCAACGATCGCTTCGTGTTCGGCGGCTCGCTGCGCATCGAGCAGCCGGTGGCGGGCGACCTGATCGCCGCCGGCGGCCAAATCGACGTCGAGGCGCCGGTCAGCGGCGACGCCGTGCTCGCCGGCGGCAATGTGCGCATCGGAGCCAGCGTCGGCCAGAACATCTACGCCGCGGGCGGCCGCGTCGCGCTCGATGCTGCGGTGGGGCGCAACCTGCGTGTGGCCGGCGGCCAGGTCGACCTGGGGCCCAAGGCCTCGGTCGAGGGCAATGTCACGGTCGGTGGTGGCCAGGTCTCACTACGCGCCCCGGTCAAGGGTTCGATTCGAATCGGCGGCGGGCGCGTGCTGATCGATGCGCCGGTCGGCGGCGACGTGCTCGTCACTGCCGGACGCCTCCAACTGGGGCCCAACGCGCGCCTGGCGGGCAGCCTGCGCTACCGCGGCAGCGACGAGATTCGTCGGGACCCGGCGGCACAAGTCGCGGGTGCGATCGAGCAGGTGCCGCTGCCTGGGGCAGACCGGTCTGCACGCGGCGACGGCGAGCGCAGGTCTCGGTCGAGCATCGGCGGCATCGGTAGTTGGCTTTGGACCTTGGGCCTGATGACGATCGCGGCGGCGCTGGTCGCCTTGCTGCCGGTCACGTCCGAGCGCGTTGCGCGTACGCTGGTCACGCGCAGCGGCTGGAGCCTGCTGCTGGGCTTCATCACGCTGGTGTGCGTGCCGGTGGCGACACTGATCCTGTTGATCACGATCATCGGCATCCCGCTGGCCCTGCTGGTTGTGTTGCTGTACCTGATGCTGCTGCTCGTGGGCTATGTGGCCAGCGGCGTGGCGATCGGCCAATGGGCGCTGGCGCGCTGGAAGGCAGAATCGGCGGGCCGCACCGGATGGCGCATCGCGGCGGCAATGCTGGCCGTGCTCGGGATCGCCCTGCTGGCCCGCATCCCGTTCGTCGGCGGTTTCGTGGCGCTGGCAGCCACACTGGCCGGCATCGGCGCCATCGCGCTGCAACTTGCACCCGCCCGAACGCCGCCACCGCCGACGACACAGGCCTGAGGCCGGCGCAGACGCGCGGCACAGGCGCGGCAGCTCAATGCCGCTATGCTCTCTTGGCCATGAATGAACAACTCGAACACCTCACCCAACTCCTGAGCGGCCTGCTCGCCGGCTACGGCATGGACGTGCTCGGCGCGATCCTGACGCTGATCGTCGGTTTCACCGTCGCCGGCTGGCTGTCGCGACTGACCACGCGGGCGATGCGCAAGGCCCACAGCATCGACGCCGTGTTCCACCCCCTGCCGGGCAAGATCGTTCGCGTCGCCGTCATCGTCATCACCGTGATCGCGGTCCTGAACCGCTTCGGTGTCCAGACGACGAGCTTGATCGCGCTGCTGGGCGCCGCGGGCCTGGCCATCGGCCTGGCCTTGCAGGGCACGCTGAGCAACGTGGCTGCGGGCGTGATGATCCTGCTGTTCCGCCCGTTCAAGATCGGCGACCTGGTCAGGCTCGGCAGCGACGTCTACGTCATCGACACGCTGGGCTTCTTCGCCTGCAAGGCGCACCTGCCCGACGGCCCGGTGGCGTTCCTGCCGAATTCGAAGATCTGGGGCCAGACGATCATCAACCTGTCCGTGACCGACAAGGACATCCGCCGCATCGACGAGCATTACGGCATCGGCTATGGCGACGACATCGACGCCGCGCTGGCGATCCTGCAGCGGATCGCCGCCGACGAGCCGCGCATCCTCAAGGACCCCGCGCCGCTGATCAAGGTCGACGCGCTCGGCGACAGTTCGGTCAACATCCTGTTCCGCGTCTGGACCGCCCGCGCCGACTGGTGGGCCACCAAGCTCGACCTCGTGCAGCGCTGCAAGCAGGGCCTCGAGGCAGGCGGCATCAGCATCCCGTTCCCGCAGCGCGATGTGCACCTGATTCGAGAGGCGGGCGCGCAAGAAAAGTAGTCCAAGCCGTGGTGGGACGTAGGATCGCCGGCATCCCTGCTGGTGCCATCCTGTCATGAACTCCATCCGCATCCCCGGCCGCCGCTTCCTGCATTCGCCGGGCCCGACACCGCTGCCCGACGCCGTGCTGCACGCGATGAGCGCACAGCCGATGGACCTGGCCGACCCGCGCGTGGACGCCAACATCGCGGCCTGCGAGCAGGGCCTGAAGCGCCTGCTGCAGACCCGCGATGCCGACGTCTTCATCTATGCCGCCAATGGCCATGGCGTGTGGGAGGCCGTGGTCGAGAACCTGGCCAACGTCGGTGAAGCCGTGCTGGTGCCCGGCACCGGCCACTTCAGCGAATCCTGGGCGGTGCAGACCGAGGCCCTGGGCCGCCGCGTCGTGCGCACGCCCTGGCGCGAAGGCTGGCCGATCGATGCCGCGGCGGTCGAGCAGGCCCTGCGCGACGACAAGGGCCACGCCATCAAGGCGGTGTTCGCCGTGCACACCGACACCGCCAGCGGCGTCACCACCGACATCGGCGCGCTGCGCCGCGCCATCGACGCCGCCGAGCCACCCGGCGCTGCTGGTGGCCGACGTGGTGGCCTCGCTCGGCGCGGCGCCGTTCGCGATGGACGCGCTGGGCGTCGACGTGGCGCGTGGGCGCGTCGCAGAAGGGCCTGATGTGCCCGCCGGGGGTGGGCTTCGTGGCCGTCAACGCGGCGGCGTTCGCCGCTGGCCGAGCGCAACCCGGCGCCGCGCTTCTACTGGGACTGGGTGCGCCGCAAGCAGCGACCTGTCGTACCGCAAGTTCTGCGGCACGCCGCCGCAGAACCTGCTGCTGGGGCTGGAGGCGGCCTTGGGCCTGATCTTCAGCGAAGGCCTGGACGCGGTGTGGCAGCGCCACGCGCAGCTGGCGCGCGCGGTGCACGCCGCGGTCGCAGGGCTGGCGCGAAGGCGGCGCGCTCGACTTCTTTGCGCAGGAACCAGCCAGCCGCTCGGTCTCGGTGACGACGATCCGGTGGCCGCGGGCATCGATGTCGACGCAGTTGCGCACGGTGGCCCGTGAGCGCTTCCAGGTCGCCATCGCCGGTGGCCTGGGTCCGTTGACCGGGCGCGCGTTCCGCATTGGCCACCTGGGCGACTGCAACCCGGCCATGATCCTGGGTGCGATAGCCGGCGTCGAGGCCGCGCTGCGCGCGCAGGGCATTGCCGTGGGCAACGGCGGCGTGCAGCACGCCGTGGGGAGCCTCGCAGGGCGTTGACCCCACGCCGCGGGTATGCGCCCCCCCCTTGGGCGAGGGGCTCGTGCGGCCGTGAACATCTGCTCACAATCATCCCGTTGGGCCGGCTGGACGCCGGTCCGAGCGGAGGAACAACAACAATGTTCAGCAGTGGCTGGTTCCGCTTGGGTTTGCTGCTGGCCGCCCTCGGGCTGTTCGCAGCCGCCACCACGCCGGCCATCGGCCGCGAGCCGCGCGCCCAGGGCAGGAACCTCGTCGCCCAGTACCGGTTGCCACCCGAGGCGATCGCACGCTACGCCGCCATGGCGGCCGGCAAAGCCGGCCAGATGTCGGGACGAGAGACCACGCTGTTCGCCGACCGCTCCCCCTGGGTCGGCCCCAAGCACCGCGCGGGTGCCGGCCGCAACCCCTACACCCTGGTGTTCACGGTCAGCGGTCTGGCCCGTGCCGCCGGCGAGGTCCAGACCCAGTGGCAGGCCGGTTGGGAGATCCACGAATCGCCAGTTGCCAGCCGCGAGCTCGTCATGGCCGTGCCGCGCGTGTCCCGCACCGGCGTGAGCGCCGGCCAGCCGCTGACCCTGACCGCCGCCAGCACGCGCGTGAGTTTTCGGGGCGAACGCCATGTCGCGCCGATGCTGGGCCTGGTGCATATGCACAACCTCGACATCAACGACGTGCATGTACAGGTGTGGTCGGGTGAGGCGGCGCCGGCGTGGACGCTGCCGGCGCTGCCGACGCTGCCGCGGGGTGTGCTGGTGGCCGTGGGCCTGGCCTGCCTGCTGTTTGCCGTGCGATTCAGCGCCGGGCGTCGTCTGGCTGCCGCTTCACCGGGCGTGCAACCACGCCCCAGCCGACTGCCTGCGCCCGACGTGGTCGTGATGCCGGCGCTCGTCGCAGGCGCCGCCGCTGCAGTCATGCCACTCGCCCTGTCCGCCCCTGCCACGCCGGCTGCGCCGCCGCCGGCAGCGCCAAGCCAGCAGGCGCGTGTCATGGCCGCGCTGAAGCATGTGCTCACGGTCGGCCTGACAGTGCCGACGGTGCTGGACCGCGAGCGCATGCGACGCGAACGCGCGCCTCAGTAGACGCTTTGGCCGGCGGCGCAGGCGCCGCCGTCAGAAAAAAGTTCGCGGGCCTTGACCCCGGCCGGACCCCTGGTGCGTAGAACCCTGCACACCCACCACCGGAGGTTCCCATGACGTCTCCCCTGAATCGCCCCCCCGTCGGCCGGCGCAGCCTGCTGGCAATCGCCGCATCCGTGGCCGGCCTGTTCGCGCTGGGCGGCTGTGCCACCCCGGCCGCGGCGCACCGCAACCTGGCCTCGATCGAAGTGTTCGACCGCGATAGCGGACAGGTCGTCCCGACCTACACCCAGGGCGGGCGCCAATTCGTCCCCGGCCGACCCGGTGCCCGCTATGCGCTGCGCCTGCGCAACCTCACGCACGCCAGGGTGCTGGTGGTGCTGTCGGTCGACGGCGTCAACGTGATCACGGGCGAGACCGCCGACTGGCAGCAGACCGGCTACGTGCTCGACCCCGGCCGCACGTTCGACATCAATGGCTGGCGCAAATCAGGGACCGAGATCGCGGCCTTCGAGTTCGCGCCGGTCGAGCGCTCGTACGCCGCACTCACGGGCCGGCCTGGCGATGTCGGCGTCATCGGCATGGCCGTGTTCCGCGAGCGCGCACTGCCACCACCGCCTGCGGCGCCGCCCCTCGCGTTTCGTTCAGAGAAGCGCGCCGCCGAACCCAGCGCGCTGGGTTCGGCACAAGCCGAGTCAAGGGAGCGCAGCGCGGCGGCCGATGCCGCCAGCCCCAAGCTGGGCACGGGCCACGGCCAGCGCGAATGGTCGGTGTCGCGGCGCACGCACTTCGAGCGCGCGACGACCGCGCCCGAGCAGCTGGCGCAATTGGAGTACGACAGCCTCGAGCGTCTGGTCGCGGCGGGCGTGATCCCGACGCCCACCGCCTACATCAGGCCGCGGCCGTTTCCGGGCAATCAACCCGGCTTCGTGCCGGACCCGCCGCTGCGCTAGCCGCCGCCGATGGCTGCGCGCGGCGTGCAGGCCGCCTCAGGGCCTGCGGGCTGCGCGGCGATTGCGCCGACGCAGCTTCAACCGGGCGGCGAGCATCCAGGCCAGATGCACGAGCGCCCAGGCGGCGATGCCACCGACGACTGCGAATACGGCCAGCCCCAGCAGCAGCGGCTTGCCGATCGCCTGGATGCGGTCGATCCAACTCGGGTCAACGACCGAACTGTCGGCAACGACCGCGACCAGCGCCTCGGCGGCGCCAGGCACGACCGGCTCGCCGAGCAGCGCCGCACCCGTCGCATAGGCCAGCACGGCGATTGGTGCATACGTCAAGGGGTTCGAGACCAGCGTCGCCGCCGCGGCGATGGGCAGGTTGGCGCGCAGCAGGATCGCAAACAACGCCGCGCCGGCGATCTGCGCCACCGGCACGATGAAGCCGAAGAACACACCGATGCCGGCGCCGAGTGCCACACGGCGCCGATTCAACTGCCACAGCCAGGGCCGGCGCAGCAACGGACCCAGCCAGCGCAGGCCGGGGTGCGCCTTCAAGGTGTCTTCGGTGGGCAGTCGCTGTCGGATCCAATGGCGCATGCAGGCATGATGCCAGCCGCGTCACGCACGACGGCCCACGATGAACTCTCCACTGCAAACGACTCCGCTGCATGTCTGCCCGAGGGTCGGACGATGATCGAACTGCATACGCTCGGCACCATGGTTGGTGGCCTGGGCCTGTTCCTGCTCGGCATGGGCATGATGACCGACGGGCTCAAGCTGGCCGCCGGGCCGGCCCTGCAGCGCATCCTGGTCGGCGGCCACGCGCACGCGCTGGCATGCGCTGGGCTCGGGCATGCTGGTCACGGCGCATGGTGCAGTCGTCCAGCGCCGTCACGGTGGCCACCATCGGCTTCATCAACGCCGGCCTGCTGGCGCTGGCGCCGGCGTTGTGGGTCCTGTTCGGTGCCAACGTCGGCTCGACGATGACCGGCTGGCTGGTGGCGCTGGTCGGGCCTGAAGTTCAAGATCGAGGCGCTGGCGCTGCCGCTGGTGGGCGTGGGCGTACTGCTGCGCCTGACCGGCGACGGCCGGCGTCGCGGCGCGATCGGCACGGCGGTGGCCGGCTTCGGCCTGCTGTTCATGGGCATCGGCCTGCTGCAGCAGACCTTCACCGGCCTGGCCGGGCAACGTCAGCCTGCCGCAGGGCGACGGCGTGATGGTCGTGCTGGCGCAGCTGGTGCATTGGCGTGCTGATGACGGTGCTGATGCAGTCGTCCAGCGCGTCGATCGCGATCGCGCTCACGGCCGCGCAGGGTGGGTTGATCGACGCGCAGGGCGCGGCGGCGGTCGTCATCGGCGCCAACATCGGCACCACCGTCACCGCCTTGCTGGCGGCGATCGGCGCCACGCCGAATGCGCGCCGCGCGGCGGCGGCGCATGTGATCTTCAACCTGATCACCGCCAGCGTCGCGCTGCCTGCTGCTGCCCTGGCTGATCGACGCCCTGGGCCATGCGCGGCAGGCGATGGGCCTGGCCGACGGATCCGGCGCTCCGGTTGGCGCTGTTCCATACCTGTTTCAACCTGCTGGGCGTGTTGCTGATGTGGCCGCTGGCCGCCGCGCTGACGCGCTGGCTGCAGCGGCGATTCCGCGCCCGCGAGGAAGACGAGGCCCAGCCGCAGTTATCTCGACGACAACGTGCTGGCCGTGCCGGCGCTGGCGCTCGATGCGCTCGAGCGCGAGATGGCCGGGTCGGGCACGTGGCCGCGCGGATGGCGCGTGCCGCGCTGGCCGGCGCGGACGCCGCTGCCACGGCACGCGACCAGTTTGTCTTCAACAGGCTCGACTCGGCGATCGAGCACTTTGTCGACCGCATGCACCGCGCCGCAATGCCGCAAGGCGCCAGCGACCCGACTGGCCTGGGCGCTGCGCGTGCTGCGCTACCACGAGACGGGGTCGGAGCAGGCGCACGCCGCCGCGGCCCTGCCGGCTCTGGTCGGCGCCGATCGTGTGCTGGCTGCGGCGAACGCGGCGTTTGCCGGCAGTGCCGATGCCCTTCTGGCGCGCTGCGACCCGACGTTGCCTGCGCCGCTGGGCGGCGAAACTGACGCAGCGCTAGGTGCAATGGAAGCGCACTACGAGGAACTCAAGGCCGCACTGCTGGCCGCCGGCGCTGACGGACGCCTGAGACTGACCGACATGGAGCAGAGCTTGCGCCGCTGCAGCGCGCTGCGGCGCGCCGCGCAACAGGCCGCCAAGTCACGGCAGCGACGCAGCGGCAGCGACGGCGAACCGTAGGCTTGTCAGTCAACGGCAAGGTGGCCCCCGGCGGCGACAGACCTCAGTCGTCGTCGCGCTCGCGCGTCATCAGTCTGGACGGTGTGGTACCGGCCCAGCTGCGCTCCAGGTCGTCGAACTCGGCGAAGTTCGATTCCGTGACCTCGAGGTTCTCGCCGACCCTGAAGTCATGCAGGCGAGAATCGCTTTCATCGCGCAGCACGGCGGCAGAGTGCAGTGGAATCAGACCTTCGATGATCGTGTCCAGCGGCGGTGACGGCTCATCGCTGGCCAGCATCTCGGCCTGCGCCAACGCCTCGCCCAGCACCGGACTCGGCAATGCCGCGACGCCCTGCCAACCGCTGCGCCTCAGCACGTCGTGCAGCAGGACCAGGTGGCGCATGGCCTTGGCCGCATAGTCAGGCCCGTGGGCCAGCATGCGCGTGCTCAGCTCATCGCACAGTTGCGACAGCGAAGGCTTCTGGTCCGCCAGCGGCGGACGTCGGCGCTCGGCAAGCACCACGCGCAGCTGACCGTCGCGCCGCTCGAGTCCGAGCGGGCGGCTCAACACGCCCTTGAGCCTGCGCAGCGGTTCGGTTGCCGACTTGGTGCCCGCAACCGCGCGGCGATCCTTCTCGATTGCACTTCGGTGCCCCTTGCGGGACGACGGATTGGCAGGCATGTGGCTTTCCCTCGCTTCAAGTTGCAGAGTGGACGAAACCGGATGACGTCTGGGGCGGATTCGACGCTCTTATAGCGTCGTCTCCACGCCCGTGACCACCCATCGCTCAGCAGGTGCGCCTTATGCACGCCGCGAGAGTGACTTCTTCCCGCACTCCGGCATCACCAGGCGTTGTACCGACGGGATACCCACGGGGTGCGACCGTTGCCGGCAAGTCAGCCCGGGTCGGCCCCCGATCCGTCCGCTGCGCGAATCAGGTCGCTACTTCCAGCCGTAGGGACGAGGGCCACGCGGGTGTTCGCGGGACCGGCAGTGCAGCGGTTGCCCCTTGCCCCGGCCAGCCGACCGACTCAGTTTGAAGGAGTGGCGTCGGCGCCGCTTGGAACGCGTCGTCAGGCAGGAGCAGGATGACGAGCGCCAGGTCCAGTGGCACGCCCGCTTTGCGCATCTGACGCGCGACGTAGCCACAGTCGCCATGCGCGTCAGCGAGGCGTCGACGCCACGTGCCTCGGAAGTGCTCGCCAGCGGCACGATCGACCTGGGCTGCCACGTCGCGTGCCGGGTCAGGTTCTGGGAGGTCTGTGGCCCATCGCGGCTTCGGCTCGTAACCCTCGGCCCAGGCCTGCAATTCCTCGACATAGTCGCTGTCGATCGTGCTGCGGTGAGTCCACCGGAACACGGGGAAGAAGGTGGCCGGCGCGCGCTCAAGCTCGCTGTCGAAGTCGCGAAGTTGGTCAGGCAGTGCAGTCATGGTCAACTACTTGCCGGATCTCCAATTGCGTTGCAGACAACACAATCCACCGCTACGCGAGCAAGTATATTTCTTTGCCATCGCAACGTGGAACATTTCGTGCGCCCGGGCGCAACCAGCACCGGAAACAAAAACGCCCACTTGCGTGGGCATCTTGTCTGGCGGAGAGGGAGGGATTCGAACCCTCGTCACGGGAGACCCGTGAACCGGATTTCGAGTCCGGCGCGATCGACCACTCTGCCACCTCTCCTGATCCGTGGTCTCGCCTTGCGGCGAAGGCGCGAATTCTAGCGCAGCACTTCTCGGCCCCCGAGGTACGGGCGCAGCGCGGCGGGCACGGCGATGCTGCCATCGGCCTGCTGGTGGTTCTCCAAGCAGCGCCACCAGCGTGCGGCCGACGGCCAGGCCCGAGCCGTTGAGCGTGTGCACCAGTTCGGTCTTGCCCTGCGCATTGCGAAAGCGGGCCTGCATGCGCCGGGCCTGGAAGGCCTCGCAGTTCGAGCAGGAGCTGATCTCGCGGTAGGCGTTCTGCGCCGGCAGCCAGACTTCGAGGTCGTACGTCTTGGTGGCGCCAAAGCCCATGTCACCGGTGCACAGCACCATCACGCGGTAGGGCAGCTCCAGCTGCTGCAGGATGGCTTCGGCATGGCCGACCATTTCTTCGAGCGCCGCGTAGCTCTGCTCGGGTTGCGTGATCTGCACCATCTCGACCTTGTCGAACTGGTGCTGGCGGATCATGCCGCGCGTGTCGCGCCCGGCGCTGCCGGCTTCAGAGCGGAAGCAGGGGCTGTGCGCGGTGAGCTTGATCGGCAGCGTCGCAGCGTCAAGGATCTGTTCGCGCACGCTGTTGGTGAGCGAAATCTCGCTGGTCGAGATCAGGTACTGCTCCTCGCGCTGCTCGTCGCCGCCGCGCAAGACCCAGAACATGTCGTCCTTGAACTTGGGCAGCTGCCCCGTGCCTTCCAGGATCTCGCGGTTCACGATGTAGGGCGTGTAGCACTCGGTGTAACCATGCCGCTCGGTCTGCACGTCGAGCATGAACTGCGCCAGCGCGCGGTGCAGGCGCGCCGCGGTGCCGCGCAGGAACGTGAAGCGTGCGCCGGACAGCTTGGCGCCGGTGTCGAAGTCCAGCCCCAGCGGTGCGCCCAGGTCGACATGGTCCTTGACCGCGAAGTCGAACGCGCGTGCCGTGCCCCAGCGGCGCACCTCGGCGTTGGCGCCCTCGTCGGCGCCGACCGGCACGCTGTCGTGCGGCAGGTTGGGCAGGCCCATCAGCAGCGCATTGATCTCGGCCTGCAGGCTCTCGTTGCGGGCCGCCGAGGTGGCCAGCTCCTCACCCAGACCGCTCACCTGGGCCATCACGGCCGCCACGTCCTGGCCCTGCGACTTCAGCTTGCCGATCTGCTTGGACAGGCTGTTGCGCTGGGCCTGCAGGTCTTCGGTGCGGGTCTGGATACGCTTGCGCTCGGCTTCGAGCGCCAAGAACTGGTCGCGATCGAGAAAGGGCTGCGGCGTCTTGCGCGTCTCGAACTTGGCGATCACGCCGTCGAGGTCGCGCCGCAGTTGGTTGATGTCGAGCATGGGATCGGTCTTTCGCGTCAGGTCGTACGGGTCGGTGCGGAAATGCGCCGCGCAAAGAGGCGGCCGCGTGCGGGCTTCAACTCGAAGATCGCACGGCTGAAGCCTCCGCCATCGACTTGTCGCCCAGCCCCTTGGGAAGCGGGAAGTGCACGGTCTCGTCGACACCCTCGAGGTGCCGCACCGCGACCGCACCGAGCTCGCGCAACCGTGCGATGACCTGCTGCACCAGGATGTCGGGCGCCGACGCGCCGGCGGTCAGGCCCACGCGCGTATTGCCCTCGAACCATCCGGCCTGTAGGGCCTCGGCGTTGTCGACCATGTAGGCTGGCCGGCCCAGTCGCTCGGCAAGCTCGCGCAGTCGGTTGCTGTTGCTGCTGGTCGGGCTGCCGACGACGATGACGACGTCGACCTGCGGACTCATCACCTTGACCGCATCCTGCCGGTTCTGCGTGGCGTAGCAGATGTCCTGGTGCTTGGGCTGGCGCACGTTCGGGAAACGGCGCTTGACCGCCGCCAGGATGTCAGCCGTGTCGTCGACCGACAGCGTGGTCTGCGTCACCACCGCCAGCCGATCGGGCTTCGTCACCGGGGCGCCGGCCACGTCGGCGACCTCCTCCACCAGGTAGATGCCATCGAAGAGCTGGCCCATCGTGCCCTCGACCTCGGGGTGGCCCTTGTGGCCGATCATGAGGAATTCGTAGCCTTCCTTGTGCAGCTTGGCGACCTCGACGTGCACCTTGCTCACAAGCGGGCAGGTGGCGTCGAAGACCGAGAAGCCACGCTCGGCCGCCTCGCGGCGCACGGCCTGGCTCACCCCATGCGCGCTGAAGACCAGCGTGGCGCCAGGGGGCACGTCGGACAGCTCCTCGATGAAGATCGCTCCCTTGGCCTTCAAGTCATCGACGACATAGGTGTTGTGGACGATTTCGTGGCGCACGTAGATCGGCGCGCCGCACTTGAGCAGCGCACGCTCGACGATCTCGATCGCACGATCGACGCCGGCGCAGAAACCGCGGGGCTTGGCCAGGACAACCTCGTTGATCACTACAGAACCCCGATCACGTGAACATCCAACCGCACCGGCTGGCCAGCCAATGGGTGGTTGAAGTCAAACAGCAGCCAGTCGCTGCCCAGTTCGCGCACCACGCCGGCATAGCTGCCGCGGCCGTCGGGCGTGGGGAACCGGACCACGTCACCCACACCATATTGCGCGTCGGGGTCGCCCAGTTCGTGCAACAACGACACCTTCACGCGCTGCAGCATCTGCGGATTGCGCTCGCCGAAGGCCTCGCCCGCGGCCAGCTCGAAACTCTGGCGCGCGCCCTCGGGCAGGCCGATCAATCTCGCCTCCATTGCGGGCGCGAGCTCGCCTTGGCCCAGCGACAGGGTGGCCGGCTGGCCGTCGAAGGTGTCGACCACGGCGGCGCCGTCCGGGCCGGCCAGGCGGTAGTGGAGGGTCAGGAACGAGCCCGAATGGATCGCGGTCACGGTGCTTGGGCTGGGCGATAGACTGGACTCGATTTTACGGGGATGGCCCTGAACACGCTGCAGCACCTGCCCGCCGACGCCAGGCCACGCGAGAAGTTGCTCGCCCGCGGCCCGTCCGCGCTCGCCGATGCCGAGTTGCTCGCCCTGCTGCTGCGCACGGGCCTGCCGGGCCAGGGGGTGCTGCAACTCGCCCAGTCGCTGCTCGACCGCTTCGGCGGCCTGGCGGGCTTGCTGCACGCCGACGCACGCGCGCTCGCCGGCGTCAAGGGCCTGGGGCCGGCCAAGCGCGCCGAAGTCGCCGCGGTACTCGAGATCGCCCGCCGCGTGCTCGCCCAGCAACTGGCCGAGCGACCGCTGTTCGATTCGCCACAGCGCGTCAAGGACTACCTGGCGCTGCACTTGCGCCCGCTGGGCCATGAAGCGTTCGCGGTGCTGTTCCTCGACAGCCAGCATCGCTCGATCGCGTTCGAGGTGATGTTCCGCGGCACGCTGGCCCACACCAGCGTGCACCCGCGCGAGATCGTCAAGCGCGCGCTGGCATTGAATGCGGCGGCGGTGGTGCTGGCGCACAACCACCCCAGCGGCATGGCCGAGCCCTCGCGCGCCGACGAGATGGTCACGCAGTCGGTGCGCGCGGCCCTGCAGCTGATCGACGTGCGCGTGCTCGACCACCTGGTCGTCGGCGCGGATAGCGTGCTGTCGTTTGCCGAGCGCGGGTTGATCTGACGTGAAGCCCGACGCCCTGTCACGACTCGCGGCGTTCAAGGCCAGGATCGCGAAGGCCGCGCAGGAAGAGGCTGAGCGCGCGGCAGCCCAGGCGCGGGCCGCGGCAGCCGAGCGGCTTGAGCGCGACCGCTTTCGTCTCAGCGCCGGCGCGGTCACGCCGCTGGCGAGTGACGAGCGCGCCGACCTGCCGCGCCCGAGCGTGGCGCCCGAACCGCGGCAGCGCCTGCTCGACGAGGCACAAGCACTGGCCTCGAGTCTGTCGGACGAGCTCGACGTGAGCACCCTGCTGGAAACCGACGCTGACCTGAGTTTTCGACGCCACGGCGTCGGCGCCGACGTGCTGGCCCGACTGCGCCGGGGCCAATGGTCGATCCAGCGCCAACTGGACCTGCATGGCCTGCGCCGCGAGGCCGCGCGCGACGCGCTGTCAGGCTTCATCGCACAAGCCGCGCGCGATGGACTGCGCTGCGTGCGCATCGTGCATGGCAAGGGCAACGGCTCGCCCGGGCGCGAACCGGTGCTCAAGGACAAGGTCAAGCGCTGGCTGGTTCAGAAGAATCAGGTCATCGCCTTCACCCAGGCCAGCGCCGTCGACGGCGGGCATGGCGCGCTGCTGGTGCTGTTGGCCGGCCGCTGACGCGCGGCAGTTGCGCAGTGCCGGCGCCTAGCCGCCGCGATTGCGCATCCAGTCGGCGGTGTTGAAGAACGCAGCGTGCAGCCGCTCGGCCAGTTCGGCCTCGACGCCCGTTTCGGCCATGGCCTGTTGCATGCACGCCAGCCACTGGTCGCGCTCGGCAATGCCGATCTCGTAGGGCAGGTGGCGCGCGCGCAGGCGCGGGTGCCCGAAGCGCTGCTGGTACAGGTCGGGGCCGCCGAGCCAACCGCACAGGAACCAGTGCAGCTTGTCGCGCGAACCCTCCAGCGTATCCGGGTGCAGGCGTCGGATGCCGACGTAGGCCGGCTCCAGATCCATCAGGTCGTAGAAGCGGTCCACCAGTTCGCGCACCGCTGACTCGCCGCCCAGACCAGCGTAGGCCGAGACGGGCTCGTTCACGGCACCATGCGTGCGGCCAGCGCCACGACAGCGCGCGCCGCCGGCGCGCCGGGGAACAGCTCGAGCAGCAGCTGGCGCTTCTGCACCGCCTCGCGCACGGCCACGTCGACCGGCACATCGCCCAGATGGCCGAGCGCGACCGGCGCGTCCAGGCCCGGGCTGACATAGCGATCGATGACCTGCTGCAGTTGAGCGCGGATGACACGGCCCTCGCCGGCCTTGAGGGTCTGGTTGACCACCAGTTGCAGTGCGCGCCGCCCCTGTGTCGTGGCCAGCACCTTGATCGTCGCGTAGGCGTCGGTCATCGCGGTCGGCTCGGGCGTCGTCACGACCACCACCTCGTCGGCCAGCGAAATCGTGTACAGGACCACGTCGGAGATGCCGGCTCCCGTGTCGAGCAGCACGCGATCGAACTTGGGCTTCACCGCCTCGATGGTCTGCAGCAACTGATCGCGCACCTCGGGCGTGAGGCGCGAGTACTCGACCATGCCCGAGCCGGCCAACAAGACGGAGAAGCCCCCTGAAACCGGCAGGATCGCATCTTCCAGACGGTGCTTGCCCGTGAAGACATCGTGCAACGTGATCTTGGGCGACAGGTTGAGCACCACGTCCAGGTTGGCCAGTCCGAGGTCGGCGTCGAGCACCAGCACGCGCTCGCCGCGCCGCGCCAGCGCCGCAGCCAGGTTCGCCGACACGAAGGTCTTGCCCACACCGCCCTTGCCACTCGTGACAGCCGTGATGCGTGCCCGTGGGGCAGGTGTTGCGTTGGCGTCGGTCATGGGTGGGCGTTTCTTGAATCATCCGGATCGGACTGCGCAGCGAACTGCGAGTGACTGAACAACAGTCCCTTTTCCTCCGCACTGACCTGCAACACCACGGCCGGCTCGAAGGCGGCGCGGTTGCGCCCGCCCGCCTTGGCGCTGTAGAGCTGCAGGTCGGCACGCTCGAGCCACAAGTTCATCGTCGAACGGACCCATTGCGGCGCAAACGCGCCGCCCAGGCTCACGGTGACGGAAATTTGTTGCGACAGTCCGATCGTCACGCGCCGGCGCTCGATGCGCGTGCGCATGCGCTCGGCCACAG
Source organism: uncultured beta proteobacterium (assembly GCA_963740395.1). Lineage (GTDB taxonomy): Bacteria > Pseudomonadota > Gammaproteobacteria > Burkholderiales > Burkholderiaceae_C > CADEEN01. The sequence continues at coordinate 39,164 of CAVUEP010000089.1, read as the reverse complement.
TCGGACCGAACGCGGGCGGGCAGTTCGGCAGCGCGATGGCGAATTCCTCGCCGCCAATGCGCGCCACGGTATCCATCGGGCGCACACATTCGAGCAGGGCCTCGGCCACGGCCTTCAACACCAGGTCACCGGCGACATGACCGTGGGTGTCGTTGACGCGCTTGAAGTGGTCGATGTCGAGCATCAGCAGCAGCGCGGGCTCGCCGGCGCGCGCCACGCGATCGATCTCGCGCGCCAGCACCATTTCAAAGTGGCGGCGATTCGCCAGCCCCGTCAGTGCGTCGCGACTGGAGAGTTCGCACAAGGCGTCGATCAAGCCCTGCATCCAGGCCGGGCTGCCGACCTCGCCGCTAGGCGGCTCGCGGCCGGACTGTCGCAGCAGCGACAAGGCGGTGTCGAGATGGAATCCAGCGCCGCCAGGCGATGCAACGCCGGCAGCGGCCATCGATTCAGCGGAAGGTGTCGACTGGCTCAAAGTGGCATTCAGTCTAGCAGTGCGTACCGATTGCAATTCGTGGAAATGAGCGGCAGAACGCGCCCTGTTCCGCGGGCCGCTGCTGCGCTCACTTGTGCGCCCTGGGCGCTGCGCGCCGTCCCGCCGAGCGGGAGCATTCGCGCATGGGGCGACCCGGCGCGCTCACAGGAACAGCGCTTGCAGGTCGCTGAGAAAATCGAATCCGCGCGGCGTGGGCCGCCAGCGGCTGCCGTCGCGCTCGATCAAGCCGCGCGCCAGCGCCTGCTGCAACGTGGCGTCGATGCCTGCAATGGACTGGCCCGTGCGCTCGGCAAAGCGCGCCGGCTCGAAACCGTCGGCCAGCCGCAATGCATTGAGCATGTACTCGAAGGGCAACTGAGCCGGCGTGACCTCGATTTCGCTCGACAGGGCCTGGCCAGCCAACGCACGCTCCATGTACATCGCCGGTTCGCGCCATCGCACCTGGCGCACGATGCGGTCGGCGAAGCTGAGCTTGCCATGGGCACCGGCGCCGATGCCCAGGTAGTCGCCGAACTGCCAGTAGTTGAGGTTGTGCGTGCAGCGATGCCCCGGTCGCGCGAACGCCGACACCTCGTAGCGCGCCAGGCCTGCAGCCTGCGTGCGCGCGGCAATCAGGTCGAGCATGTCGCTGGCGGCGTCGTCGTCGGGCAGCACCGGCGGCGCATTGGCGAACAAGGTATTGGGCTCGACGGTCAGGTGGTAGATCGAGAGGTGCGGCGGGGCAAAGTCCAGCGCCACATCGAGGTCGGCGTTCAGTTGCGCCAGGCTTTGGCCGGGCTGGCCGTACATCAAGTCCAGATTGAAGGTGTCGAAGGCCTCGCGCGCCTCGGCGAGCGCCGCGCGGGCCTGGGCCCCGTCGTGCACGCGTCCGATGCGCGAGAGCAGCTCATCATCGAAACTCTGCACCCCCACCGACAGCCGCGTCACGCCCGCGGCCCGGAAGTCGCGAAAGCGCTCGCGCTCGAACGTGCCGGGATTCGCCTCGAGCGTGACCTCGCAGCCGGGCTCCAGCGGCAGGCGGGCGCGGATGCCGGCCAGCAGGCGATCGATGCTGTCGGGCGAGAACAGGCTGGGCGTGCCCCCGCCGATGAAGACGCTGATCACGTGACGGCCCCAGACCTGCGGCAGCGCGGCGTCAAGGTCGGCGAACAGGGCCTCGACGTAGCGCCCTTGGCGCTCAGCGTCGAGCGCGAGACCCGGCCCGGATCCGGGTTCCCCGGTCCGGGTCGAACCCCCTTGGGGGGTAGCGCGCGAGGCGAGCTTGGGGGCGGTCAGTTCATGTGAATTGAAGTCGCAGTAGGGGCATTTCTTCAGACACCAGGGCAGGTGCACATACAGCGCCAGCGGCGGCAGGCTGCTCAGGCTCAGGCTGGCGTCGGCCGCAGTCGCCTTGCGGTGGATGCGGATCGGGCGCTCGCTCACGTCAGCCCAGTGGCCATGCGGCGCGCATCAAGTCGCGCATCTGCGCCGCGGCCAGCGCACGGTGGCTATGGATGTTCTTCTGCCCGGCATCGAGTTCGGCGACGCTGGCGCCGAGCGCTTCGATCCACACGAGAGGGTCGTAGCCAAAGCCCCCGGCGCCGCGCGGCGCGCTCAGCAGGGTGGCCTCCCAGCGACCGAACGCAACCAAGGGCTCGGGGTCGTCAGCATGGCGCAACGCCACCAGGGTGCTGACGAAGCGCGCGCGGCGGTCGCTGCGTCCCGCCATCGCAGCGAGCAGGCGCGCATTGTTGGCCGCGTCCTGCGCGCGCCGCCGTGCCTCACGGTCGCCCGCGGCGTCGATCGCACCCGCGTAATCGGCCGAATGCACGCCCGGCGCGCCCTCCAGCGCGGCCACGCACAACCCCGAGTCGTCGGCGATCGCCGCCAGTCCACTGGCGCGTGCCGCGTGGCGCGCCTTGGCCAGCGCGTTCTCGATGAAGGTGTCGTGCGGCTCCTCGGCCTCGCCGATGCCGAGCGAGCCCTGGGACACGATCTCGATCGGCAGTCCCGAGAACAGCGACTGCAACTCGGCGAGCTTCTTGGCGTTGTTGGACGCCAGGACCAGTTTCATGGCCGGGCGCCGAAGCGCGCGCCGGTCCTGCCTGCGCTCATGTGCCCAGCGCCTGCCGCTGCGCCTTGACGAGCTCGGCAATGCCCTGCTCCGACAACTTCAACAGCGCATCCATCTGCCTGCGCGTGAACGCCGCACCCTCGGCCGTGCCCTGCACTTCCACGTAGGCACCGCGGCCGGTCATGACCACGTTCATGTCGGTGTCGCAGGTCGAGTCCTCGCTGTACTCGAGGTCGAGCAGCGGCAACTCACCCATCAGGCCGACCGAGATCGCCGCCACATGGTCACGGATCGGGCTGGCGCCAATGCGCCCCTGCGCCAGCAGCCATTGCACCGCGTCGTGGGCGGCCACGAAAGCACCGCTGATGGCCGCGGTGCGGGTGCCGCCGTCGGCCTGCAGCACGTCGCAGTCGAGCGTGATCGTGCGCTCGCCCAGCGCCGACAGGTCGAACACGGCGCGCAGCGAGCGGCCGATCAGGCGCTGGATTTCCTGCGTGCGACCGCTCTGTTTGCCGCGCGCGGCCTCGCGATCGCTGCGCGTGTGGGTGGCCCGGGGCAGCATGCCGTACTCGGCCGTGACCCAGCCCTGGCCGCTGCCGCGTTTGTGCGGCGGCACCTTCTCCTCGACCGAGGCGGTGCAGAGCACCTGCGTGGCGCCGAAGGCGATCAAGACCGAGCCCTCGGCGTGCTTGGTATAGCCGCGCTCGATGCGCAATGGGCGTAGCGCGTCGGCGGCACGGCCGCCGCTGCGGACAAATTCGGTCATCAGGACTTCTTTTCGTTGGAACGGCGGATGGCGTCGTTGATCTCTTTGATCGAGCGCTCAATCTCGGCTTCGTCGAGCTCGTCGCTGGCCAGCTCGCCGACCAGGTTGGCCTGGATCGTGGACGCAAACACCTCTTCGCCCAGGCTTTCGGTCGACACACCCGCCGCGCCGTCGCTGTCTTCGGCCGATTCCCATTCAACCGAAATCACGGTCACGTTGTCACTCTTGGGCCCGGCGTTGCGCAGCGCCGTTTCGACCAGCTCCGGTGCCGAATCGGAGATCGAGCTTCGCGCCAACTGCTCGGCGATGACGCCATCGGTCACGGCGCCCCAGAGCCCGTCGGAACACAGCAGCATGCGGTCGCCAGCATGCAGCAACAACGGGCCTGCCGTGTCGACTACGGGCTTGCCCGGACTGCCCAGGCACGTGAAGAGCACGTTGCGATTGAACTTCTCGCCCATCGGCACCACGTGCGACAAGGTCTCCTGCAACTCGGTGTACGAGTGGTCGCGCGTACGCGCAATGAGCTTTTCGCCGCGCACCAGGTACAGCCGCGAGTCGCCGCAATGCGCCCAGTAGGCCGCGTTGCCCTGCATCACGCAGGCCACGACCGTGGTTCGAGGCGTGTCCATCAGCGCCTTTTCCGTGGCGTAGCGCAGCAATTGGTGATGGGCGGCGATGATGGCGTCGTGCAAGAAGCGCAGCGGATCGGCCAGGGTGGGCTTGGCATCGCGCTGGAACAGTGCGGCCAGGGTCTGCAGGGCCAGTTGTGAAGCCACTTCGCCCTCGGGGTGGCCACCCATGCCGTCGGCCAGCGCGAACAGACCCGAGTCCCGCGTGTAGCAATAGCCCATGCGGTCTTCGTTCTTTTCGCGCCCGCCCTTGCGGCTGATCTGATAGACGCTAAACCGCATGGATTACGCTTTCGCGCCAGTCTTGAGGTTTTCCAGCTGCAGCTTCAGCCGCTCGCTGAAGCTCAGCTTGGTGTAGCGACGCTCGGTCTCGCGCGCCAGCTCCTTCTGCAAAGCGAAAACGCTCTGCGGCCGCGACAGCGGGTCCAGCGACATGCACCACTCGGTGACTTCGATCAGGTTGTCGGAGTAGACGTTGCGCAACCTGGACAGCGACAGCGCCAAGCGGTCCTTCTCGATCCGCTGCGGTGCATCGTTGGGCGGGTAGCCCTGCATGCAGGCGTAGATGCAGCCGCCGATGGCGTAGATGTCGGTCCAGGGGCCCAGGCTGCCGTCGCGCCGGTACATCTCGGGCGCCGCGAAGCCCGGCGTGTACATCGGGCGGATGAAGTTGCCTTCCTTGCTCAGCACCTCGCGCGCGGCGCCGAAGTCCAGCAGCACCGCCTTGTTCTCGTTGGTGACGAAGATGTTGGCCGGCTTGATGTCCAGGTGCAGCATCTTGTGCTGGTGCACGATGCGCAAGCCGCGCAGGATCTCGTCGAACAGGCTGCGGATCGTGCTCTCGCGGAACACCTTGTCGCGTTTGAGGTCACGCGCGGTGACGATGAAATCCTGCAGGGTGTCGCCCTGCAGGTAATTCATCACCATGTAGACGGTTTCGTTCTCGCGGAAGAAGTTCAGCACCGAAACCACGCTCGGGTGGCTGATTTGCGCCAGAGAGCGGCCTTCCTCGAAGAAACTCTTCAGGCCCAGCCGGTACAACGGCAGCTTGTCGGGCTTGACGCGCGGTGTCAGCTCACCCGGCGAGCGCTCAGCCAGCGAGGCCGGCAGGTATTCCTTCAGCGCGATCAGGTGGCGTTGTTCGTCCTCGGCGAGGTAGACGACGCCAAAGCCGCCGGCCGCCAGCTTCTTGACAATCTGATACCCACCAACCACGGTACCCGCAGGCAGCGGGGCGGGTTTGGGCTTTGACATAATTGGTGGCGGCGCTTGAATGCAGAGGTTCGATGTCAGTTTACAGCATGACCGGATACGCCAGCGCCAGCGCTGGCGCGGCTTCGCAGGCCGATGGTGGCGTCACCACCACAGCCAACGCAGGCGCTTGCGTGAGCGCCGAATTGCGATCGGTCAACGGCCGATTTCTCGATCTGTCGCTGCGCTTGCCTGACGAATTGCGTGGCCTCGAGCCCGCATTGCGCGAGCTCGTGGCCAATGCGATCAAGCGCGGCAAGGTCGAACTGCGCATCACGCCCCAGCGCGACACCGAGGCGGGGCTGTCCGCACCCGACGCCGAACAACTCAATCGCCTGGCGCGATTTGAAGGCACGGTGCTGAGCTGGCTGCCCAAGGCCGCACCGCTGTCGGTGCACGAGGCGCTGCAATGGTGCCGCGGCAGCGCCGCCGCGGCACGACTCGACGAGCCGGCATTGCAGGCAGCGCGTGACGCGGTGGCGGCCCTGCGCGCGGCGCGCGCACGCGAGGGCGCCAGGCTGGCCGCGGTACTGCAGGAGCGCGTCGGCCACCTGCGCACGCTGGTAGAGCAGGCGCGACCGCTGCTGCCCGCCGTGGTGCAGCGCCAGCAGCAGCGTTTCCTCGAGCGTTGGCAGGAGGCGTTGCAGAACAGCGGCGCGACACAGACGATAGGCTCGCAGGCCTTGCAGGAACGCGCCTTGAACGAAGCGGCGGCGTTTGCCATCCGCATCGACGTGGCCGAGGAACTGGCCCGCCTGGCCTCGCACCTCGATGAAGTCGAGCGGCTGCTGAACAAGGGGGGCGAGATCGGCAAGCGATTGGACTTCCTGATCCAGGAGCTGCAGCGCGAGGCCAACACGCTGGGCTCGAAGTCCGCCGCGCTCGAACTGACGACCGTGGCATTGGAGATGAAGGTCGCGATCGAGCAAATGCGCGAGCAGGTGCAGAACATCGAGTGACGGCGCCCGGTGGATTGACGCCGGTGCCAGCGCATGCGCCTAATCCGCGCATGCCCCACCCCAAACCAACGATCCTGTGGCTGCACCGCGCAGCGGCGCTGCTGCTGGCACTGTTGCCGCCACTGGCCAGCGCGCTGGATCTGCAGGGCCATCGCGGCGCGCGCGGTCTGGCGCCCGAGAACAGCCTGGCGGGTTTCGAGGTTGCCCTCAAGCAGGGCGTGACGACGCTCGAACTCGACATTGCGATCACGCGCGACGGCGTGCTCGTCATCCACCACGACCTCGCGCTCAACCCCGACACCACACGCGACGCCCAGGGCCGCTGGCTCGACAAGCCCAGCGCGCCGATCCATACGCTGACCTGGGCCGAGCTGCAGACCTTCGATGTCGGCCGCCTCAAGCCCGGCTCTCGCTACGCCGCGAACCACCCGGACCAGCAGCCGATCGACGGCACCCGCATCCCGCGGCTGTCCGACCTGTTCGACCTGGTCCGGCGCGGCGGGCACGACCAGGTGCGATTTGCGATCGAGACCAAGATCAACCCGCTGCTGCCCGAAGCGACCTTGGCGCCCGAGCCCTACGCCGAGGCCGTGGTGGCCGAGGTCCGCAAGGCCGGCCTGCAGCAGCGCAGCCAGATCCTGTCGTTCGACTGGCGCTCGCTGGCCCATGTGCAGCGAATTGCGCCGGAGATTCCAACGGTCTATCTCTCGGCCCAGCAGCGCTGGCTCGACAACATCGGCGCCGGCGGCAGCGAGCCCTCGCCCTGGACCGCCGGCCTGCGCTATGGCGAGCATGGCTCGGTGCCCAGGCTGATCAAGGCCGCCGGCGGGGGGCTGTGGTCGGTGTACTTCGGCGACGTTGACCGGAGCAAGGTCCAGGAAGCGCAGGGCCTGGGCCTGAAGGTGCTGGTCTGGACCGTCAATGACGCCGCGACCATGAACCGCATGCTGGACCTGGGCGTCGACGGTCTGATCACGGACCGCCCTGACGTCGCCCGTGAAGTGTTGCGCGCGCGTCGCATCGAGCCGCGCTGAGCGCGGTCAGCGCGCCGACGCCGGCGTGGGCTCCTAGAATCCCCGGCCATGGAAACGCCCGGCAACCTGTTCGTCGTTGCAGCCCCCAGCGGTGCGGGCAAGTCGAGCCTCGTCAATGCCCTGCTCGAACTCGACTCGCACCTTGCGCTGTCGGTGTCGCACACCACGCGCGCGCCGCGCGGTCAGGAGCAGGAGGGGCGCGAGTACTGCTTCATCGACGAGGCCGAGTTCCGCGCCATGGTGGCGCGCAACGAGTTCTTCGAGTGGGCCCAGGTGCATGGCCACCTCTACGGCACCTCGCGCAGGGCGATCCAGCAGCGGCTCGAACACGGCGAAGACGTCGTGCTCGAGATCGACTGGCAAGGCGCGCTGCAGATCAAGGCCTTGTTCGAGCATGCGGTGCTGATCTTCGTGCTGCCGCCGAGTTGGGAGGAATTGCGCCAGCGTCTGCAGCGCCGCGGCGAAGACCGCCCCGAAGTGATCGAGCAGCGCATGGCCAATGCCCGCGACGAGGTGCCCCATGCCCGCGACTTCGACTTCGTTATAATCAATGCCCTGTTCGAGACGGCGCTGTTCGACCTCAAGACCGTCGTCCACTCGCAGCGCCTGAAGTTTGCCGCGCAGCAGCGCAACAAGTCGCAGGTGTTTGCGGCGCTGAATCTGACCTGACTGCCCTCCCCGCTTATACGCAAAGGCCCCCATGGCTCGCATCACTGTCGAAGACTGCCTGGAAAAGATTCCCAACCGATTCCAGCTCGTGCTGGCCGCGACCTACCGCGCGCGCATGCTGAGCCAGGGCCACGCACCCAAGATCGAAGGCAAGAACAACAAGCCCGGCGTGACCGCGCTGCGCGAGATCGCCGCCGGCGCGGTCGGCATCGAGATGCTGCGCAAGGTGCCGATCTAAGCACCCCGCCTGGACCCCCTCGGGCGCCTGCCGGCAACGGTCAGGCGCCCTTTGCATTGGGACCGGCGCAACGGTGCTGGAATGCCCTGACGCACCGAGCGTCGACAGGACTCGCGCTACATTGCGGGCGTGAGCATCCGATCCTTCGCCGCGGACCTGCTGCCCAATGCGCTGCAGCAGATGTCCTCGCGCGCGGCTTCGGCCAAGGCGACCGAAGGCGTCGAGGCCTCCACGTTCGCGGCGCTGAGCGACAAGCTGGGTTACCTGAGCAAGGCCGAGACGCGCCAGGTGCGCGAGGCGTTCAAGTTCGCCGACGAAGCCCACCTGGGCCAGTTCCGCGCCAGCGGCGAGCCCTACATCACGCACCCGATCGCCGTGGCTGGCCTGTGCGCCGACTGGAAGCTCGACGTCCAGGCCATCATGGCCGCGCTGATGCACGACGCGATGGAGGACTGCGGCGTCACGAAACCAGAGCTGATCGAACGCTTCGGCGCACCGACAGCCGAGCTGGTCGACGGGCTGACCAAGCTCGACAAGCTGCGCTTCTCGACCCATGAGGAGTCACAGGCCGAGTCGTTCCGCAAGATGCTGCTGGCGATGGCGCGCGATGTGCGCGTGATCCTGGTCAAGCTCGCCGACCGGCTGCACAACATGCGCACGCTGAGCGCCGTCATCGCCGACAAGCGCGGCCGCATTGCCCGCGAAACGCTCGACATCTACGCCCCGATCGCCCACCGGCTGGGGCTGAACCAGATCTACCGCGAGCTGCAGGAACTGTCCTTCGCACAACTCCATCCCTGGCGCCATGGCGCGTTGTCCAAGGCCGTAGCCCGCTCCCGCGGTACGCGGCGCGACATCGTCGACCGGGTGCAGAAGGAAGTCGAGAAGGCCTTCGGCGTGGCCAAGCTGAAGGTCCAGGTCGACGGGCCGCGAGAAGACGGTGTATTCGATCTTTCGCAAGATGCGGCAGAAGCACAGCAGCTTCGCCAATGTCAGCGACCTGTTCGGCTTTCGCATCGTGGTGTCCCAACTGCCCGACTGCTACCTCGCGCTGGGCGTCCTGCACCAGTTGTACAAGCCGGTGCCGGGCCGCTTCAAGGACTACATCGCCATTCCCAAGGCCAACGGCTACCAGTCGCTGCACACGACCCTGGTCAGCCCGCTGGGCACGGCGGTCGAGTTCCAGATCCGCACCGAGTCGATGAACGCCGTGGCCGAGAGCGGTGTCGCCGCCCACTGGATGTACAAGACCAAGCGCAGCGGCACCAAGGGTGACGATGCGCAGCGCCTGGGCGCGAGCTGGTTGCAGTCGCTGATCGACATCCAGGACGACACCCGCGACGCCGCTGAATTCCTCGAGCACGTCAAGATCGACCTCTTCCCCGACGCGGTCTACGTCTTCACGCCCAAGTCGCGCATCCTGGCGCTGCCGCGCGGCGCCACGCCGATCGATTACGCCTACGCCATCCACTCCGATGTCGGCGACCATTGCGTGGCAGCCACCGTCAATGGCGAGGCGGTGGCCCTGCGCACCGAACTGAAGAGCGGCGACGTCGTCGAGATCACCACCGCTCCCGGTGCCCGGCCCAACCCGTCGTGGCTGAACTTCGTGCGCACCGGGCGTGCGCGATCGAAGATTCGCCACCACCTGAAGAACATGGAACACGAGGAGTCGCGCGCGCTGGGCGAGCGACTGCTGGGCCAGGCGCTGCGCGGCGAGGGGCTGCTGATGCCCTCGCCCGACCCGAACGACGAAGCCGCCGCGGCGCTGTGGCAGCAGTTGACGCGCTGGAGCGGCAACCGCACACGCAGCGACCTGATGATCGACATCGGTCTGGGCCGCAAGATCGCCTCGATCGTGGCCAAGCGCCTGGCGCAAGTGATCGGCGAGCGCGGTGGCGTGCGGCCCGATGCCGTGACCCTCAGCCGCCGCCACTTCGCCGCCCAGGACGGCGAGGAGCCGGTGGCCAATCTGGGCCTGGTCAGCGTCGACGGCAGCGAGGGCGCCTCGATCCAGTTGGCCCCCTGCTGCCGGCCGATTCCCGGCGACGACATCGTGGGTTACCTCGGCCGCGGTGAGGGTTTGACGATCCATACGGCCGATTGCTCGGTCGGGCGCCGACTGCGCGATCGCGACAGCGAGCGCTGGTTGCCTGTCGAGTGGTCGGAACAGCCGGTGCGGTCGTTCGAGACCATGATCGCGGTGCTGGTGCAGAACGGACAGGGCGTGCTGGCCCGCGTGGCGGCTGCCGTGAGCAATGCCGAGGCCGACATCACTCACCTGGACATGGGCGCCGAGCCGGCCAGCGAGACCACCGAGCTGAGGCTTCTGTTGTCGGTGCGCGACCGTCAGCATGTGGCCGACGTGCTGCGCACGATCAAGCGGGCGCCCTCGGTCCTGCGCGTCTCGCGCGCCAAGGGCTGATCACTTCGCCGGCGGATCCGGCGGTGAACCCTTGTCGAAAACAACCAGCCAGCGGCCGTCGGGCTCACGCCGCCAGATCGAGTTGAAGCGCGCGACCACCTGACCCGACGCGCTGCGCACGGGCCCGGTGGACAGCGCGAGCGCGCCGGACGCCAGCACTTCGACCTGGTCGGGCTCCCACGAGAATGGGGCCTGCGCGCCGTCAAAGAATGGCTTCCATGCGACGAGCACGGCGTCGCGGCCATGCTGAACCGTGGCACTGCCGAAGAACACGGCGTCCGTGCCCAAGTAGCGGCCAAAGGCGGCGAAGTCGCGCTCGGCCATGGACCGGGCAAACGCACGTTCCGCGGCGAAAACTTCAGACTGCCATGTCTCGCGCATACCGGACTGCACCTGCGCGCAGCCGTTCAGGACAATGAGCCAGGCCGCCGCCGCGGCCTGGCTCGCCTTGCCAAGTACTGCCATGGAACACCTACCTCCATGTGAGTCCTCAATTGCTGACGAATTCGATGCGCATGGCGACGACGCGCGTGCGATCGGGGCCCACGATACCGCGGACTCGCACCAAGCGGCCCGCTGCGAGGTCGCTGGCGGTGCCGCCGTCGAAGCCCGGCGCCGGCTGCATGCCGTAGAAGACGGTGCTGCCGAGCAAGGTGAAGGTCTGGGCGACCGCATCGACGCTGCCCACGGCACCGCGCAGGTCCACGCCCTCCAGCAGCACGTCGCCATCGCTGCGAATGTCCACCGTGGCTGCAATCAGCACGCCCGCCTGACTGCGCCCGCGCACCTTGACACGCACGCCTTCGGCCAACCCGGCGCTGCCGTCGACATGGGTGGCGCCCGAGGCATCGACGCGCACACCGTTGACGCTGAACTGCGCCGCGCTCGTGAAGGCGCTGATCAAGCCCTCGACCTCGGCCTCGTCGCGGTCACCCGCGCCACGCGCCTCGACCGTGATCGCCGACGCGCGCCAGCGTCCGCCCACCTGGCTCGTTTGCAGCGCCAGTCGGACGAACTGCTCATTGGTCAGGTCCGGCGGGATGCCGACCAGGCTCAGGTCAAAAACCTGCAGGCCGACGCGCAAGGTCTGCGCCGCCGCATCCAGGTCGCGCACGAGGCCGCGCACGCGGTAGCTGGCGGGCGAGACGACTCGCCGCTCGATGCGCGTGGCAACGTAACCCACAACAGGCGCAAAGAAGCCATGCACTTCGACGACATCGCCGATCCGCAGCCCGGCCGCACCCCCGGCTACGCCGTCGATGACGGTCGCCGAGGTCAGCCGCACCAGTTGGCCGAGCACGAACAGGCGCGAATTGGCCTCGTCGATAAGCCCGACCGGTCCCAGCAGTTCGCTGGCCAGGCGCACGCGGGTCGCAGTGGCAACGCGCCCACCACTGCCGTCGTCGCCAATCGGGCCGCTCTCGACCTCGACCTGCATGCCAAGGCGCAAGTCTTCGCGACGGCGCACGCCGCCGTCGGGATCCTCGATGCTGGCGCGGCTGTCGTCGAAACGCACGCCGGCCACGATCACGGAGCCGAACCCGACGATCGGGCCCTGGACATAGGCCCCCGTGCCGCCGGTCTCGACGCCACCGCCACAGGCACTGAGTGCGAGCAGCAGCGTCGCGGCGAGCGCGCGCAGCGTCGTCGCAGGAGACTTGAGGACATTCATGGACGTTCCTTTGTGCGTCGCGCGCGGATCGCGGACGGTGTGGCTTCGGGTGTTTCCGCCGGCCGGGTGTCAAAGCTGTACAGGCCCAGGCGCACGCGGTGGCCGGCCTCGGATGGCGGCAGCGCAGCGTCGGCATCGATCAGTCGCTGCAGCGTCGGCACCAGCTCGTCCGTCAGGCGGCGCCAATGCTCGCGCAGCAGCGGGCGCACCTGCTCCAGCGACTCGGCGCTCAGGCCATCGGCAGCGATGGCCTGCTCGAAGTGCACGGGGTCAGGGCCGAGCACGTTGGCCACCGCCGCCTGCAAATGGTCACCCACGTTGGCACCCAGGTAGGCCACCATGCGCGCCGCGTCGCCGCGCGGCACGAAGGATTCCTCGGTCAGGCTGACCCGGTCGCGCTCGGTGTCCAGCTGGGCCAATTGAAGGCGCAGCAACTCTTCGAGCAGCGCGCGTGGATGCATATCGCGCGTCACTTCCTGGGCCAGCGACTCGAAGCTCGGCGCAGGGCCGTTGCGCGGCAGCACCCTGGGTGCGCCCCCACGCGTGCGATAGCGTTTGTCGGCACGCCAGTGCGCGAAGACCATCGCTGCGGGCGAGCGTGGCGGCGCCACGCTTGCCGGCTGCGCGGCCGCCTCGAGCAGGCGATTGACTTCGCGCCGATGCAACCCCGTGGCTGCGCTGACGCGGCTGGCGCGCCGGTGCTCCGGCAAGCCGGGGTGCGCCGCATGGGCGACAGCGACGAAAGCCTTGCGCAGGGACTCGTCGATCACGGCGTAGGGCACGCCGCGTGCCACCGCGAGTTGCGCCAGCGGCAGCAACAGCCGCTCGAGCGCATCCTTGAGCGACGCGTCTTCGGCGGGCACGGCGGGCGTCGGCGTCGTCATCGGAAGATGGTAGCCGGGCCGGTCGCTCTAGAGACCCAGAGGCGGCCGGCCCGGCATGTCGCATCGGTCTCGGTCAGGACTCGAAGCCGACGATGACCGCGAACAGCACCTGCCGGTCCGGGGACCAGATGCCCTTGACCTCGACTTGCGCACCGTTGGCCAGATCCGACGGCCGGCCATTGCGCCACTCGAGGACACGGCTGTAGTTGACGCGGATCTCGCGCAGCATGAAGGTCTGCGCGGTGGTGTCCAGGGCACCAACCGTCCCGTGCAACTCGACCCGCTGCAGGTCGTCATCGCGCTCGTCACGGACGCGCACTCGCGACGCGACGATGGTTCCGCCGCCGGCGCGTCCACGCACCTCCACCAGGGCACCGAGGCGCACCGCGGCTGGATTGGGATCGAACGTGGCGTTGCTGGCGTCGACCGGGATACCCTGAACCTCGAACTGCTGTGCCGAGGTGTAGGCCGTCACGAGGCCTCGCAGGCGCGCGTCGGCGATGGCATCGACGACACGCATGCCGGTACGCACCGAGATCGCAACCCATTGACCATTGACCTGCGCGGTCTGCAGCCGCACGCGCACGCGTTGACCGTTGGCAAGGCCCGGGGGCAGGTTGGCGTCGGGCACGCCGGCGTAGTTGATCACGGCGTCGCCAATGCGGAATGTCTTGGCGGTGGTGTCCAGCGCCGCGATCCTTCCGCGCAGACGAAAGACCGTTGCGCCGTCCTCACGCTCGATGCGCGTGGCGACGTAGCGCCCGTTGGCCGAGTCGAACAGGGCATGGATCTCGAGCACCTGGCCGACGCTGATGGCGTCAAGTCCCGCCAGCCCGGCTTCGAAAACCGTGTTCGGCTTGATCTCGATCGTCTGGTCGAGCATGCGCAGCGTTGAGGCCGTGGCGTCGATCGACGCCACCGGCCCGACCAGTTCGCTGCCGAAACGGATCAGCAGGGCCCGGGCGCGCGCCGTGTTGTCGTCGATGCGGCCGGCCTGGATCTCGACCATCATGCCCAGCTTCAGGTCGCGCGCCGCATGCACGCTGCCGTCCTCGTCGTTCTCGACGCGCGCCGCATCGTCGTCGAAGCGCACGCCGTTGACGATGATCGAGCCCAGGCCCGTGATCGCTCCACTCGTGAAGCTCTCCGGGGCTTCGCTGTTGACTGCAGCCGGTGCATCGCCACCGCCGCCGCAAGCCGCCAGCAGCGTGACCATCGAGGCGCCGACCAGCACCGCCGCAAGCGCGTGGCGCCAACGTGGCACCAGATCATGTCCTGTCGATGAGTTCATTCTGTCTCTCCTTTGCGCCACGTGAGTCCGGGACGCGGTTGATGCAGCCGGGGTCAGGCTGTGGTCGCATTCTAAATGGGCATTTTTGCCATTTGCAAGCGAAATCGTTCACGCTCTCGAGCCCGATGGGCTGCCGACATGCCCCATCGGCACCCCCAAAATCGGTGCCATGACTTCCCTGTCAAGCGGTCCTCGACGCTGGATCGCCCACCTCGACATGGACGCCTTCTATGCGTCGGTCGAACTGCTGCGCTACCCCGAGTTGGCGGGACTGCCCGTGGTCGTCGGTGGCGGCAGGCGGCATCAGCCGGTGTTGCTGCCCGACGGCACCCGGCGATTCGCACGCCTGGCCGGCTATACCGGCCGCGGCGTCGCCACCACGGCCACCTATGCCGCGCGTGATGTCGGGGTGCACTCGGGCATGGGGCTGATGAAGGCTGCGCTGCGCGCGCCCGACGCCGTGCTGCTGCCGGTCGACTTCGAGCAGTACCGGCTCTACTCACGGCGCTTCAAGGCCGCCGTGGCCGAGGTCGCCCCGCTGATCGAGGACCGCGGGATCGACGAGATTTACATCGACCTGAGCCAGCTGCCCGGCGCACAGGACAGCGTCGGCCATGATGCCTGCGGCGGCGTGCGCGCCATCGCGCAGGAGATCCGCAACAACGTGCGCCGCGCCACCGGCCTGACCTGCTCGATCGGCGTCACCCCGAACAAGCTGCTGTCCAAGATCGCCAGCGAACTCGACAAGCCCGATGGCCTGACGGTATTGACCCAGGCCGACATCGAGACACGGATCTGGCCCCTGCCGGTGCGGCGCATCAACGGCATCGGGCCCAAAGCCGGCGCGCGACTCGAAGTGCTCGGCGTGCGCACGATCGCCGAACTGGCCGCCCGGGAGCGAGGCTGGCTGGTCGAACATTTCGGCGCCAGCTACGGCCGCTGGTTGCACGACTCCGCGCATGGCCGCGACGACCGCCCGCTGTCGACCGGCAGCGAGCCGGTCTCGATGAGCCGCGAGACCACCTTCGAGCGCGACCTGCATGCCGTGCGCGACCGCGCCGAACTCGGCCGGGTGCTCGACGAGCTGGTGCAGCAACTCGCCACCGACTTGCAGCGCAAGGGCTACGCCGGCAAGACCGTGGGCATCAAGCTGCGCTTCGAGGACTTCAAGACCGTCACGCGCGACCTGACCCTGGCCGAGTCGACTGCCGAGGCCCAAACCATCCGCCATGCCGCCGGTCTATGCCTCAAACGCGTCGATTTGTCACGCCGACTGCGCCTGTTAGGGGTGCGCATGGCTTGCCTTGGCCGCGCCGGCCGGTGACACTCGCGACCCCATGATCGACAAAGACCGACAGCGCCAACGCGTTTCGCCCGCACCGCAGGGTCGCGCGCCGAACTGGCTGCTCGTCGTCGGCGCCGGCGCCTTCACGGTCGCGGCGCTGCTGGCCCAGGCCTACATCTAGGTCAAGCCGGCCCGCCGCACTCGGGGCTACGATCGGGGCGGAGGAAAACCGCCCATGCCCGTCATCACCTGCATCGAAGACCTGCGCGCCCTGGCCGAAAAGCGCGTGCCGCGGATGTTCTACGACTATGCCGACTCGGGCTCCTGGACCGAGGGCACCTACCGCGCCAACGAGAGCGACTTCGCCAAGATCCTGCTGCGCCAGCGCGTGGCGGTCGACATGGCCAACCGCAGCACGGCCACCACGATGGCGGGCACCCCCGTGGCGATGCCGGTGGCCCTGGCCCCGGTCGGCCTCACGGGCATGCAGCATGCCGACGGCGAGATCCTCGCCGCCAAGGCGGCCGAGAAGTTCGGCGTGCCGTTCACGCTGTCGACGATGAGCATCTGCTCGATCGAGGACGTGCGCGAACACACCGCGGCACCGTTCTGGTTCCAGCTCTACTGGATGAAAGACCGCGAATTCATGGAGCGCCTGATGGACCGCGCCAAGGCCGCCGGCTGCTCGGCCCTGGTGCTGACGCTGGACCTGCAGGTCATCGGCCAGCGCCACAAGGACTTGAAGAACGGCCTGACCGCACCGCCCAGGCCGACGCTGGCGAACATCATCAATCTGATGACCAAGCCGCGCTGGTGCCTGGGGATGGCCGGCACGCGGCGCCACACCTTTCGCAACCTGGTCGGCCACGCCAAAGGCGTCAGCGACATGTCCTCGCTCGGCGCCTGGACGCGCGAGCAGTTCGACCCCCAGCTCAACTGGGGCGACGTCGAGTGGATCAA
The DNA here is from genome assembly GCA_963740395.1 of uncultured beta proteobacterium. Classification (GTDB taxonomy): domain Bacteria; phylum Pseudomonadota; class Gammaproteobacteria; order Burkholderiales; family Burkholderiaceae_C; genus CADEEN01. The sequence continues at coordinate 22,549 of CAVUEP010000089.1, read as the reverse complement.
GAAGCGCTGGGGCGGCAAGTTCATCCTCAAGGGCATCATGGACGTCGAAGACGCGCGCCTGGCCGCCGACAGCGGCGCCGATGCGCTCGTCGTCAGCAACCATGGCGGGCGCCAGCTCGATGGCGCGCCGAGTTCGATCGCCGCCCTGCCGGCGATCGTCGATGCCGTCGGGTCGCGCATCGAAGTCTGGATGGACGGCGGCATCCGCAGCGGCCAGGACGTGCTCAAGGCCTGGGCCCTGGGTGCGCGCGGCACCATGATCGGCCGCGCCGCGGCCTATGGCCTGGGCGCGATGGGACAGGAGGGCGTGACCAAGGCGCTGGAGGTGATCCACAAGGAGCTCGACGTGACGATGGCCTTCTGCGGCCACACCCAGCTCAAGAACGTGGATCGCCGCATCCTGCTGCCTGGCAGCTACTGATCAGGTCCGGCTGCGCCGACGTTCACGCAGGACCGACGCCGACTCGCCGCCCTGACCCCAGTTGTCGGGGTCGATCTCGTCGATCAGCACGACGACATCTTCGCGCCGCTTGCCGAGCACGGCCTGCAGTAGCTGCGTCGCGCCATCGATCAGTTGCGCCTTCTGCTCGCGCGTGGTAGCAGGCTCGCGCCGGGCGAGCCGAATCGTCACAACAGGCACCGCGTCCTCACCAACGAAGTTTCGACAGGCCCCATCGTCGCACGGCCGCACCAGTTCTGCGCTAGGGCCGCGGCACGCCGGCGTCGGTCAACGCCTCGCCGTAGACCATGCGTGAGACCTGCGCCGTAGGCCTGGTCGCCCCAGGATTGGGCCAGTCGCCGCATGCTCACAGCGGCCTCGTACCATCGGCGGTCGGCTTCGGTCGAGCGCCCCACCCCCTTCACGGCCAAGGCGTCGCGCAGGCCGATAAACGGCGCCACGCAGGTTGCGGCGCAGATCAGCACGCTGCGCCTGGAACGGGCGGACTTGCAGACCGGCATCAATCGCCCAAGGGGTTCTGCGCGCAAGCCTGCGCGGTGTCCCATTGACGTGCAAGGCCGCGGTGCGAGGTAGGGAAGCCGCCGATATCCGGATCACATGCCGTCGCGACACAATCCGCCCGCCATCGAGTCGCACACGGGAGCATTGATGAAGTCACGGTCGGTGGTCCTCGCCCTGTGCCTGAGCCTGCTCGCTGGCTGCGCGTCGAAACCACAGTTGCCGCCCATCCGTGGCGGCTCACCGCTTTCGTTGACGGTCGTGGCGCGCCCGCTGGCAGCCGGCGACGCCGATGTTCAGGACTCGACCGTGGGCGAAAACGTGAGCACGGGTGCTGGCACCGGCGCAGTGGCGGGTGCGCTCGCAGGCCTTAGCTGCGGTCCGTTCTTCCTCATCTGCGCCCCGCTTGGCGCGCTGATGGGATCCGGCGTGGGCGTCGTCGCGGGTGCGGCGGTCGGCGTGGCGGCTAGCCTGCCGCAGGAAACCGCGGCTCAGTTGCGTGATCGCCTGACTCGGTTGCGGCAGTCACACGACCCGCTCGACGAACTGCGGACCCACCTGACCGATCGTGCGCGCAAGCATTGGCGGTTGACGCCAGCACCTGCGGATGCCGCTGTGAACGTCGAGCTGCAGAACCTGTTTCTGATCTCAGCCCGAGACCGACGCATTGGGCTGGTGATGCAAGTGCTGGTCAGCGTTCACAGCAACGGCGTGCCGAAGACCGAGCCGCCGACACAGAAGTCCTACGAGTACGTCGGGCCGGTCAGCAGCCTTGCCGTATGGCTCGACGAGCAGAACGACTTCGCGCAGACCAGCCTGCGCAGCGCCAGCCAGCAGATTGCACTGCAGATCATTGCGGATCTGGCGCCGAACTGATTGCCGCCCGCCCCGGGGGCACACGACGCTCAAGTCGCTGTGGCGCTGTCCTCGCCAACGTCCTTGCGCGCCAGCGCGAGCGCCTCGCGCAACACGTCGAGGTCACCAATGTGGTTGGCCAGCAGCAGCACGAGGCGCGCATTGAGCCGCTCGCTCTGCGCATCGCTCAGGCCCTCGTGGGCATGGATCAAGGCGTCGTAGAAATCGTCACCCGGGGTATAGGCCTGGCGCGGGTGCTGCCCCGGTGTGGCGAAGTTCGGCTTCGTGATCAGTCGCGTCATGGCGCCTCCTGCTGCGTCGCGCGCGCCAGCGCGGCACGCGCGGCCTGACCATCGAAGCGCCGCCAGCGCGCGGCCACATGCTGGTCGGGGCGGATCAGGTAGGTGGTGCCGGCGCGGGCACCATAGCGCCGGGCTGCGAGGCCCTCGCTGTCGGTCACGGCGTTCGAGCCCCGCGGCGCATGATCGCCGGCAGGCAGCACAACCAGCGCGTGCACGGGGACCGCCTCGCGCGCCAGCGCGTCGATGGCCGCGCTCTCGAGCGCGCTCGGCAGGCCGAAGTGCAGCAGCATGAAACCCTGCTGGCCCAGGTGCGGCAGCAACCAGCCGTCGCGGCCGTCGGGCGTGCGCACCGGCGCGTCGTCGAGCGGTGCGCCCGGGCGCATCCAGCCTTCGAACACGTCCGCGTCGGGCGTGTTCAAGGGCGAGTCCAGCAACTGCGTCGCCACCGACAGCCGGCCGCTGTTGACCAGGGCGCGCGCCGCCGGCACCTCGGCCGCCAGCGACAGCACCGCATCGCGCAGCACGCGCGCCGCATGGGTCTTGGGGGTCATGAAGTCGGTCGAGCGCGTCGAGTTGAGCAGGTTCTCGTCGGCCGCCGCGCGGCGCTCCACGTCGAAACTGTCGAGCAGGGCCTCGGGCGCCGCGCCGTCGATCACGAGCTTGAGCTTCCACATCAGGTTGTCGGCGTCCTGCACGCCCGAGTTGGCGCCGCGAGCGCCGAACGGCGAGACCTGGTGCGCGCTGTCGCCGACGAACAGCACGCGGCCATGCCGGAACCGGGCCATGCGCCGGCACTGGAAGGTGTAGACGCTGACCCATTCGAGCTCGAAGCCGACCCCCGCCAGCCCCTGCTGGTCGAGCGCGGCCCGCACGCGCGCGCGCACGCGCTCGGGGTCCTTCTCGCGTTCGGGGTCGGCGTCCCAACCGAGCTGGAAGTCCATGCGCCAGACCCGGTCGGGCTGGCGGTGCATCAGCGCGCTCTCGCCGGCATGGAACGGCGGGTCGAACCAGAAGCGCCGCTCGGTGCGCTCTTGCGCAAACGGCTCGGCGTCGAGCACCACGTCGGCGATCAGGAAGCGGTCCTCGAAGACCTTGCCTTCGACGTCGAGGCCCGAGTTGCCGGCGCACGGCGCTGCGACTGCCGTCGGCGGCGATCAGCCAGTCGGCCTGCAGCGCGTAACGGCCATCGGCCGTATCGACCTCGATCAGCACGCCGTCGTCGCCCGGCAGGACCGAGTCGAGCTTGTGCTGCCAGCGCAGGTCGATGGCCGGCAGCGCCTGCGCGCGCTCGACCAGGAACTGCTCCAGGTGGTACTGCTGCAGATTGACCATGCCCGGGGCGCTGATGGCCGGCCTCTGGCAGCAGGTCGAAGCTGAACACCTCGCGGTCGCCGTGGAAGGTGCGGCCGACGTTCCAGGTCACGCCGCGCTCGACCACGCGATCGCCCAGGCCGAGACGATCGAGTATTTCCAGCGTGCGTTTGGCGTTGCAGACACCGCGCGAGCCGACCGAGACGGTGTTGTCGTCGTCGAGCAGGATGACTTCCAGGCCGCGCAATGCGGCATCGATGGCGGCGCTCAGGCCCACCGGCCCGGCACCGACGACGACCAGCGGCACGCGCCGCGGCGCGCCGCTCCCAGTTCCGGCGCAGCGCGGTACTCGTACTTGGGCCAGGTGTAGGTCTTCAGCATCGCAACGCAGGCGGCCGCGCGCCCTCAGTGCGTCTTGTCGTGCATCCAGGCCGCGTGCTTGGGCGCACGCCTGGTGCGAGACCATTCCTCGAGCATGTCCCACTTCACCTTGTCCAGGCGTGCGTTCATGTCGGGCGTGGCGGTGTCGACCGCGAGCTCGAGCCGGTGGCCGTTGGGGTCGAAGAAGTAGATCGACTTGAAGATCGTGTGCTCGGTCGGGCCGACCACCGCGATGCCCGCCGCTTCGAGTCGTTGCTTCGTCGCCTCGAGCGTCGTCCAGGCTGTCGACCTTGAAGGCGATGTGCTGCACCCAGTCGGGCGTGTTGGCGTCGCGGCCCATCGCCGGCGAGTTCGGCAGCTCGAAGAAGGCCAGCACGTTGCCCTGGCCGGCGTCGAGGAACACATGCATGTACGGGTCGGGCGCGCCCGTGGACGGCACCTGGTCTTCGGCGATCGCGAGCACGAAGTCCATGCTGCAGGTGCTTGCGGTACCACTCGACGGTTTCCTTGGCGTCGCGGCAGCGGTAGGCCACATGGTGGATACGTTGAAGCAATGCCATCTCAGTCTCTCCTTCCAAGCGACCGCCGCGGATCCGGCTTTGCCGATCCGCCAGCGGGCCTTGCAGGCCGCATGGCCGCGGGACGCGGCCATTCCTCGACCTGTCCAAGCCGACGCAGGTCGGCTCGGAGGCGCGGGTCTCGGCCCCTTGAGGGGGAGCGCCGCAGGCGCAACGGGGTGGGTCATCCAGCCTCAATGCCTTCCACATCTCGATGTCGCGCTCCGCGGTCCAGATGCGCGGGTCCGGGTGCTGCGTCGCCTCGTCGAAAGCGCGCGTCACGTCGAAGGGCATGCAGTGGTCGAAGATGACCCAATGGCCGTACTTCGGGCGCAGCCTGGCCAGGGTGTCCTTGTAGACCGCATTCAGGTCCTTGTGTTCCTTCACACCGGCTTTCACGCTGGCATACAGGTCGCTGATGAAGGCGCGCGTGCCGGCCAGCCCGGCGGCGACCTGATCGGGCGTGGTCAGCGCGGCACCGCGGCCAGGCACGAGCGCACGCGGCTTCAGCGCCGCGATGTTGTCCAGGGTCTGCGGCCAATCACTGAAGTAGGCATCGCCGGCATAGGGCGTGGCGTCGAACTCGACCAGGTCGCCGCTGAACAGGATCTGCTGCTCGGGCAGCCAGGCGACGGTATCGCCCTTGGTGTGGCCACGGCCCAACTGGATCAACTGCACCTCCAATCGCCCAAGCCAGATCGACATGCGGCCCGTGAACGTGATCGTCGGCCAGGTCATGCCCGCCGGCACCGACTCGACCGATTGAAACAGGCGCGGAAAACGGCCGATCTCGCTGGCCTTGTCCTGCTCGCCACGCTCGACGATCAGGTCATAGGTGTCGCGGCTGGCGATGATGTGCTCGGGCGCATAGCCCGCGGCGCCGAGTACGCGAACCGCGTGGTAGTGGCTCAGCACCACAACCTTGATCGGCAGGTCCGTGACCTCGCGAATGCGCCGGATCACGTCCTGTGCCATCACGGGCGTGGCCTGAGTGTCGATGACCATCACCGCGTCGTCGCCAATGATCACGCCGGTATTGGGGTCGCCCTCGGCCGTGTAGGCGTAGGCGTTCGCCGACAGCTTGGTGAAGCTGACCTTCTTGGGCTCGAGGTCGGCTTGGGAGGCAAAGGCCTTGGTCTCGGTCATGCGCGGCGCTCCAGGAGTCACACCCCATTGTCGCTAGTTTGCATTCGGGAAGAACAGGGGCTCGCCGCCGATCTTGTAGCTGGCGATCACGGCCTGCCCTGCCGGCGAAGTGACCCAGTCGACGAAGGCCTGCGCCAATGCAGCCTTGACATGCGGATGGCGCGCCGGGTTGACCACCATCACGCCGTAGGGATTGAACAGGCGCGAGTCGCCCTCGACCAGCACGGTGAGGTCGGCGCGGTTCTTGAAGTTGAGCCAGGTGCCGCGGTCGGCCAGCACGTAGGCCCCGCTCGACGCCGCGATGTTCAGCGCCGGGCCCATGCCGCAGCCGCAGGCCCGGTAGCCCGCGCCGGGCCGCCCCAAGCGGGCGACGCCCCCTCGGGGGGCCGACGCCGAAGGCGTCTCGGGGGCTCCTAGCCCCGGCATCGCCGCCGGTGCGCCCGTGCTGACGTCGATGCCCGCGAGTTTCCAGAAGCGCAGCTCGGCGGCGTGGGTGCCGCTCTTGTCGCCGCGCGAGATGAACGGCGTGCCTTGTGCGGCCACGCGGGCCAGGGCGGCGGCGATGTCGCGGCCCCTGGCGCCCGCCGGGTCCGCGCGCGGGCCGACGACGACGAAATCGTTGTACATCACCGGCAGGCGCCGCGTCGCAAAGCCCTCGGCGACGAACTTCTCCTCGGCCAGCGTGTCGTGCACGAACACCAGATCGGCATCGCCGCGGCGCGCCGTGTCCAGGGCCTGGCCGGTGCCCTGCGCGACGACGCGCACGTCGATGCCGGTGGCGGCCTTGAAAGCCGGCAGCAGGTGCGCGAACAGGCCCGACTGCTCGGTGCTGGTGGTCGAGGCCATGACGATGAAGCGCTCCTGCGCCAGCGCCACGTGCGCTGCACAGAAACAGCAGCCCGGCGATCCAGGTGCGGCGTGTCGACGGGGTCATGGCCATACCAGTTCTCCTCTGACGAAGGCAGCCGCGGCGTCGGGCAGCGGCTGGTTGAAGAAATCGGTGGTCGGCAGGTCGACGATCAGGCGCCCGCCCTCGAGATAAACCACGCGCGTGGCCAGGCGCTTGGCCTGGCCCAGGTTGTGCGTGCTCATCACCAGCGCCATGCCTTCCCGGGCGAACTCGGCAATCAGCTGCTCGACCTCGCGCTTGGCGCCGGGGTCCAGGCTGGCCGTGGGCTCGTCAAGGAACAACACCCGCGGCCGCACCGCCCACGCCCGCGCCAGCGCCAGGCGTTGCTGTTGGCCGCCCGAGAGCACGCGCGCCGGGCGCTCGCGTTGGTCGGCCAGGCCGACGCGCTCGAGGGCCTGGCGCGCACGCGCAGCGCGCTCGGCACGCGGCACGCCCGCCAGCCACAACGCCACGCGCAGGTTGTTCCACACCGACAGGCGCATCAGGAACGGGCGCTGGAACACCATCGCCTGCGCCGGCTCCCGGCCCGCGGCATCCCCCGCCACTTGGCGCTGCCCGCTGTGCGCCAGCTGGCCGTGCAGCAGCCGCAGCAAGGTGGTCTTGCCCGAGCCGTTGGCGCCGACGAGTGCCACGCGCTCGCCCGCGCGCAGCACGAAGTCCACGCCGCTGAGCGCCGCCAGGGCACCGAAGCGCACCCCCGCGGCGCGCAGTTCGATCAGGGGCGCGCTCATCGCGGCACCACCTCGACCGACCCGCCCGGCCCGCCGTGGCGACGCTGCACCAGCGCGATGCCCGTATTGATTGCGCCGACCACGCCCAGCAACACCAGCCCCAGGCCCAGGGCCAGCGGCAGGTCGCCCTTGCTGGTCTCGAGCGCGATGGCGGTGGTCATGACCCGCGTCACGCCGTCGATGTTGCCGCCGACGATCATGACCGCGCCGACCTCGCTGATCGCGCGGCCGAAGGCCGTCAGCATCACCGTCACCAGGGCCAGGCGCTCGTGCAGCAACAGCAACGCCGCACTCGTCAGCCCCTGGGCGCCCATCGAGCGTAACTGCTCGCCGTTGCCGCGCCAGGCGTCGGCAATCAATTGCCGGGTGAGCGCCGCCACCACCGGCAGCACCAGGATCGTCTGCGCCACCACCATCGCCTGCGGCGTGAAAAGGATGCCCAGAGAGCCCAGCGGCCCCGAGCGTGACAGCATCAGGTAGACCACCAGCCCGACGACGACCGAGGGCAGCGCCAGCAGCGTGTTCAGCGCGGCGACCAATGCGCCATGACCGCGAAAGCGCGTCACGGCCAGCCAGGCCCCCGCGGCCATGCCGAAGGCTGCGGCGATCGCGCAGGCGCTGGCGCTGACGCTCAGCGACAACCAGACCACCTCGGCCAGCCGTGCATCGAATCCCGTCAGCAAGGACCACGCCGCTTGCAGGCTGTCTGCCAATCCGCCACCCATGCCGTCCCTTCGTCATTGAAGCGGCATTGTTGGCACAGCCGCTGCGGCTGGCGATATGCCGCGCGTTGCATAGGGACGGCGGCCCACAGCGCGGCATGTGGCACAGTCGGCGCCCCTGTGCCCCGCAATGGCCCAGCCCAACCACACCAACCTGCTTCACCGACGATGGCAATCAAGGCAACGATCTACAAGGCGCAACTGCAGATTGCCGACATGGACCGCGGCATCTACGGCGACCATGCGCTGACGCTGGCGCTGCACCCTTCGGAAACCGAAGAGCGGATGATGGTGCGGCTGCTGGCCTATGCGCTCAACGTGCCGGCCGACGACCACCGCGGCAAGCTCGTGTTCGCGCGCGGCCTCTCGGACACCGACGAGCCCGACCTGTGGCAGCTCGACCTGACCGGCCAGCTGGTGCACTGGATCGAGGTCGGCCAGCCCGACGAGCGGCGCATGCTGCGCGCCGCGGCGCGCGCCGAACAGGCCACGTTCATCTCCTACAGCGCCAGTACCCCGATCTGGTGGGCCAGCGTGAAGAACAAGCTGACGCGCACCGAGCGGCTGGCGGTCTGGCAACTGGCGGTCGAACAAAGCGTGGCGCTGGCCGCACTGGCACAGCGCGCGATGCAGATCCAGGTGACGGTGCAGGACGGGCTGGTCTGGTTCAACGACGGTCAGCGGTCGGTGGAACTCTCGCTGCAACCGTTGTTGACGTGACGGGCCACGGTCGGGCGGCCACCGCCACGGGTCCGGCTGCGGTCACAATGACCCGGGTATGCCGGCGGCCACAAGGAAGACCTTCGCGATGTCAGACCCCTTCGTCTTGCACAACCCCGAGGCCTCGCGTTTCGAGGCCACGGTCGATGGCCATCTCTGTGTCGCGAACTATCGAACGCATGAAGGGGTGATGTCGATCGACCACACTCATGTGCCGGCGCCGCTCGAGGGCCGCGGCATCGCCGCCGCGCTGGTGGCCGCCACGCTGGCGCATGCGCGCGCCCAGGGCCTGCGCGTGCGGCCGGTATGCAGCTACGTCGCCGCCTATATGCGCCGCCGGCGCGAGACCCACGACCTGCTGGAGGCGTGAAGTGAAACCCCCAAGCTCGCTTCGTTCGCTGCCCCCCGAGGGGGCGCCCAGTACCTTCGGAGCGGCCGGGCGGTACTGACATGCAGGATCCGCGTGCGCAAGAGGTCCTGGACTTCTGGTTCGGCGAGCACGACGAGACGCGCGCGGTCTGGTTCAAGAAGGACGCCGCCTTCGACGCGCAGATCACCGAGCGCTTCGGCGCGCTGGTCGAGGACGCCCTGGCGGGCGGCCTGGACGACTGGGACCGGCAGCCGTCTGGCGCGCTGGCGCGCATCCTGCTGCTGGACCAGTTCACGCGCAACATCTTTCGCGGCACTGCGCACGCCTTCGCCGGCGATGCCCAGGCGCTGCGGATCGCGCGGGCCCTGGTGGCCTCGGGGCAGGACCGCCAGTTCAGCGGCGTGCGGCGCCAGTTCACCTACCTGCCCTTCGAGCATGCCGAAGACCTGGCGCACCAGCGCACCAGTGTTCAGCTGTTCGAGCAACTCGCCCGCGATGAGCCCGCGCTGGCCGGCCTGGTCGAGTGGGCCCGGCGTCACGAGGCGGTGGTGGCCCGATTCGGCCGCTTCCCGCACCGCAATGTGGCGCTGGGACGTGCCTCGAGCGCCGAGGAACTCGAGTATGTGAGTCAGCCGGGAACGGGTTTCTAGCGCGCTGTCACTGGCGCCGGTCGCGCTGCGCCTCTTCCTGCTCGCGCATCTTCACGCACTCGGCGTGGCCGGCCATCGCGGGCTGTTCGCACTCTCGCTTCATGCAAATCAGCAGCGACAGGAAGTTGCGATCGCCGCAGCGGGCGCGCGGCCCGATGGCATTGCCGGCCGCGACGGCCGCCGCCGGCAGCGTCGCGGTAGCCGCCGCTGCCTGACCGCCGCGCGCCGGCGTGTCGGCCGTCTCCGTCACGCGCGCGGCGTTGGTGCGCGCAGGCAGGATCGACAGGATCGTTTCGGTGCCCCCGCCATCGGGCGGCAGCGCCGACACCGCGGCGGCGGGCGCTGACGGCGACATGGCCGGCGCGGCGACGAACGCGGCCTGCGTCGCTGGCTCGGTCGGCGCCGGTCGCATGATCCACCACCAGGCCAGCATATTCAGTAGCACCAACACGCCCAACAGCCAGCCCATGGCCTGCGACTGGCGCCGCACCGCTGCCAGGATCGCGGTGGCTGCCGCCGCCGACGCGACGCCGGTGGCCGCACTCTCGGCGGTTGGCGGCAGCGTTGTCGACGGGGGGGCCTGGATCACGGTCGCCTCGTTCGACAGATCTGGCGCTGGCGCTGGTGCCGGCCCCTCGGCCGCATCGGCGCTGCCCAGATCGATGTCGGTCCGCGGCGGGTGGCCGGCCGGCGTCTCGCGCGCCGCCACGCCGGGCACGGTCTTGTCGGCCGCCTGCCGGCCCGGCATCGTGATGCGGCCTTCGAGCACGTCGCGCAACATGTGCACGCTCTGCGGGCGTTCGGGCGGCTTCAATGCCAGCATCCAGTCGATGGCCGCCAACAGGCCGGGCGAGCGATCGCGGGCGCGGGTGGCGCTCAGGCGCGGCTGGTCGTCGTGCAGCGCGCGCGAGGCGGCGGCCACGGGCGTTTCGCCCGTGATCAGGAAGTACATCGTGCCGCCCAGCGCATAGAGGTCGGTCCATGGCCCCTGGCGCATCGCATTGCCGTCGGCGTACTGTTCGAGCGGCGCGTAGTGAGGCTTCAAGATCGACGTCAGCGCCTGCGTCTCGTTGCCGATGACGCGGCGCGCGGCGCCGAAATCGAGCAGCACCGGCAGGGTCTCGTCGTTGAGCAGGATGTTGTCGGGCGAGACATCGCGGTGGTACACGCCTTCGCGGTGCAATGCCTCCAGCGCCGACAACAGGGCATCGAGCACGCGACGGCAGACGGCGTCGCCAGGCGGCACGATCATGCCTTCGCGCACCTGGCGCAGGGTGCGACCCGGGTAGTACGGCATCACCATATAGGCCGTGCCGTTGTCCTCCCAGAAACGGTACACCTTGACCAGCGAGGGGTGGTCGAAGCGTGCCAGCAACCGCGCCTCATTGATGAAGGAGCGCAGGCCCACCGCAAAGGTCTCGGCGGTCGAACTCGAGCGCACCGACACCTGCAGCCCCGCGCCGCGGCCGGCCAGGGTGCCCGGCATGTATTCCTTGAGCGCCACCTCGCGCTCGAGCGCGTGGTCCCAGGCCAGGTAGACCATGCCGAAGCCGCCGCAGCCCAGCAGGCGGCGCACTTCGAACTCGGCCACGCGCGTGCCGGCCGGCAAGGCCTCGGGACTCTCGACGGACAACTGCGGCGACGCGGCCTCGGACATGGCGGCAAGCTTACTGGACAGGTGTCGCGACCCGACTGCGATGGGCGCCCCGCGTGCGGCATACGGCACACGATGCCCCGGCCTGCAACGCCGGCACGGGCTCGCGGCTCGGTCCGCCTCAGGTCGAGCGCGTGGCTGCCGATGAAGCTTGCCTGGGCCGGGGGCACGGTCGCTCCCGGCGACGCCCACAGCAGCGCGCCGACACCGTGCGCACACCGCGAACGCCACCGGCCCGAACGTGAAATGCAAACACTTTCTTGCTTGACACGCTCAAGTCGCAGGAAATGGCCGCCGATAAGCAACCCAACGGCGAGGAAGTTTCCAGACCGTGGTCCGGACAGCCGGCCGAGCGGGTGAACGAAAGCACCCATCGACAGGCGTCGGGCGCAGCCCGGGGAAAGACCGACCTGGGCAACTCAAACGTCCGGCGCACTTGCCGGCGGTCATTCAACCTCAAGGAGATTTTCAAATGGGTATGTCAGTCAACACCAACGTCGTTTCGCTCAACGCACAGCGCAATCTGGGCAGCTCTGCCAGCGCACTGGCCACGTCGATGCAGCGCCTGTCTTCGGGCCTGCGTGTCAACAGTGCCAAGGACGACGCCGCCGGCCTGGCAATTTCGGAGCGCATGAACACGCAAGTGCGTGGCCTCAATGTCGCCTCGCGCAATGCCAATGACGGCATCTCGCTGGCACAGACCGCTGAAGGCGCGCTGGGCAAGGTCGGCGACATGCTGCAACGCATGCGTGAACTGGCCGTGCAATCGGCCAACGCGACCAACAGCACCACCGACCGCGCCGCGCTGCAGGCCGAAGTGCAACAGCTCAAGGACGAGATCGGCCGCGTCGCCACAACGACCAAGTTCAACGGCACCAGCCTGCTCAACGGAACGTTCACGGCGCAGAACTTCCAGGTCGGCGCGAACTCGGGCGAGACCATCACGCTGGCCGCGATCGCCAACGCCAACCTCGCGGCGTTGGGCACGCTGACGCCGCCTCCCGTGACGACCTATACGCAGTCGCTTCCCGCCGCCTCCGCCACGGCCTTCGCCACCGGCATCGCCAGCGGCGCGTTGACGATCAACGGCATCGGTATCGTCACGGCCGACGGTGCCGCCGACTGCGCCTGCCGCGCTTGCGGCCTTGGTGGCCTCGTTCAACACGGCAAAGGCCGGCGGCGGTGCCACCGCACTGGCCAACGTCACCATGTCGGCCGGCGGTGTCATCACCTCGACCGACGCCTCACTGACGATCGGCGGCACCTTGGCCAACGTCAGCGGCCTGACCGCCGCCACGACTGCCGGTACGGCGACCGTGACCGCTCCAAACGGCCCAGACCGGCATCACCAACCTGACCGTGGCCACGGCCGCGGACTCGGCCTCGGCGATGGACGCCATCGACAGCGCGCTGACCGTGGTCAACACCGCGCGCGGCACGCTCGGCGCGGTGCAGAGCCGCTTCGAGAACGCGATCTCGAGCATCCAGGTCACGGCCGAGAACCTGACCGCCGCGCGCGGACGCATCGTCGACGCCGACTTCGCGATGGAGACCGCCAGCCTGTCGCGGGCGCAGATCCTGCAGCAGGCCGGTACCGCCATGGTCGCCCAGGCGAACCAGCTGCCCCAGCAAGTGCTGCAACTGCTGCGCTGAACGGCACGATCCAAAGGCCGGCAGCCGCCGGCAAGAAGAGCCCCGCACCATCCGGTCGGGGCTCTTTGCATTGGGAACTGAACCTGAATCGACCAGCTAATTGAGGCATCACTGGCGCGCGGCTGGCTAAAGAATTGCCACCACAAGCCCGGATCACCGGCCACCGCGCCGATCCTCGACCTCCCAAGGAGCTGCCATGCCCCAGACCGTCAACACCAACATCGTTTCGCTCAACGCGCAGCGCAACCTGAACATGTCGCAGACTTCACTGGCGACGTCGATGCAGCGCCTGTCTTCGGGCCTGCGTGTCAACAGCGCCAAGGACGACGCCGCCGGCCTGGCGATTTCGGAGCGCATGAACACGCAAGTGCGTGGCCTCAACGTCGCGGCCCGCAACGCCAACGACGGCATCTCGCTGGCGCAGACCGCCGAAGGCGCGCTGGGCAAGGTCGGCGACATGCTGCAACGCATGCGTGAACTGGCCGTGCAATCGGCCAACGCGACCAACAACACCACCGACCGCGCCGCGCTGCAGGCCGAAGTGCAACAGCTCAAGGACGAGATCGGCCGCGTCGCCACCACCACGGCCTTCAATGGCACGCGGTTGCTCGACGGCACGTTCACGACGCAGAACTTCCAGGTCGGCGCGAACTCCGGCGAGACCATCACGTTGGATGCAATCGCCAACACCAACCTCGCGGCGCTGGGCACGCTGACGCCGCCTCCCGTGACGACCTATACGCAGTCGCTTCCCGCCGCCTCCGCCACTGCCTTCGCCACCGGCATCGCCAGCGGCGCGTTGACGATCAACGGCATCGGTATCGTCACGGCCGACGGTGCCGCCGACGCGCCTGCCGCGCTTGCGGCCTTGGTGGCCTCGTTCAACACGGCAAAGGCCGGCGGCGGTGCCACCGCACTGGCCAACGTCACGATGTCGGCCGGCGGTGTCATCACCTCGACCGACGCCTCACTGACGATCGGCGGCACCTTGGCCAACGTCAGCGGCCTGACCGCCGCCACGACCGCCGGTACGGCGACCGTGACCGCTCAAACGGCCCAGACCGGCATCACCAACCTGACCGTGGCCACGGCCGCGGACTCGGCCTCGGCGATGGACGCCATCGACAGCGCGCTGACCGTGGTCAACACCGCGCGCGGCACGCTCGGCGCGGTGCAGAGCCGCTTCGAGAACGCGATCTCGAGCATCCAGGTCACGGCCGAGAACCTGACCGCCGCGCGCGGTCGCATCATCGACGCCGACTTCGCCATGGAAACCGCCAACCTGTCGCGGGCGCAGATCCTGCAACAAGCCGGTACCGCCATGGTCGCCCAGGCGAACCAGCTGCCGCAGCAGGTGCTGCAGCTGCTGAAGTAGCCCACATTCGCTTCAGCGTATTCGGGTTTCGACCGACCCAGGTCGACCCGATGCGGGCCTCAAGTCGGCGCGCGTTCTGCCGATATCCCTGCTGAACGGAGCGCACACGCATGGCACTTTCCTCCCCCGGTATCGGCAGCGGGCTCGACGTCAAGAGCATCGTGTCGCAATTGGTCGCGCTCGAGCGCCGGCCGATCGAGTTGCTGCAGGAACGCAAGACCAAGCTCAACACCCAGCTGTCCTCGTTCGGGCTGCTGCAAAGCTACGCCGGCAACCTGCAGTCGGCCGCCGGCCAGCTCGGCTCAACCGATTTCTGGGCCCGCGCGAGCGCGCGCAGCAGCGACGCCACCGCCGTGGCCGTCACGGCACAGGGCACCTCAACCCCAGCCAGCTACAGCATCGACGTCACCAGCCTGGCCGCCGCGCAGTCGCTCTCCACCGCCGAGGGCGCCATCACCGACGCCAGCAACATGGGCGCGGGCACGATCACGATCACGCGCGGCGGCAACGCCGTACCGATCGAGATTCTCGACGGCAGCAGCCTGAGCGCCGTGCGCGACCAGATCAATGCCGCCGCCGCGGGCGTCAACGCCGCCATCATTCAGGACAGCACGGGCCCGCGCCTGGTCTTCACCGCCTCGGACACCGGCACGGCCAATGCCGTCAGCATTGCCGTGTCGGGCGCCAGCGGCCAGCTGTCGGCGCTGACCTATCCCGGCAACATGGGCCAGGACCGCCCCGCCGCGAACGCCGTGCTGCGCGTCAACGGCCTGCAGATCACGTCGGCCAGCAATGTGCTGACCGACGTGATCGACGGACTGGGCCTGACCTTGAGCCGCGTGACGACGACGCCGGTGCAGATCACGCTGGGCCCCGACACCACAACACTGCGCAAGGGCATCACCGACTTCGTCGCCGCCTACAACGAGATCAACAAGTACCTGACAACACAGACGAAATACGACGAGGCCTCGAAATCCGCAGGCGCGCTGCAGGGCGACCGCACGGCGGTGAGCCTGCAAAGCCGGCTGCGGGGCCTGCTGCAGCAGTCCTCGCCGGCATCGACGGCCTTTGCGCGCCTGTCCGATCTGGGCCTGCAAATGCAACGCGACGGCTCGATCACGGTCAGCGACGCGGCCCTGGACGCCGCCCTGGCCAACCCGGGAGAGGTCGCGCGCGCCTTCAGTACCCTCGAGACGGGCTTCGGCACGCGCTTCAAGGCGCTCACCGACGGCATCGTCGGCACCGACGGCCTGCTGACCAGCCGTGCGACTGGCCTGCGCGAGTCGATCGCCCGCAACGACAAGGACCAGCAGCGGCTTGAGGATCGAGTTCTGCGGGTGCAGGAGCGCATCACGCGCCAGTACTCGGCGCTCGACGCGAGCTTGAATCAACTGACCGGCCTGGGCAACTTCGTTCAGCAGCAGATCACGAACTGGAACAAGCGCGACGACAGCTACTGAGCGCGAATGAAGTGCGCACGGATTGGTCGACGGCCTGCACCGCGTGCAGGCCGTTTTTCATTGACTGATCGAGGCCCAAATCGCGCGCTGCCGGGGCACTGATGGGCCTCAAGTCCAGCAGGCGAGGAACCGATAACTTGACTATCCGCAGCACGCACCGAATGACGACGCCATGTACGCCTCTCGATTTGCCTCGCCCAGCATGACCCGCCGACCCGGAACCGCCCCGATGACCCAGATGTACGCCCGCGTGGGCGTCGAGACCGGCGTCGCTGACGCCTCACCGCACCGCCTGGTGACGATGCTGCTGGATGCCTATGTCGAAGCCGTGGCGCAGGCCATCGGCGCCCTCAAGAGCAACCAGATCGAGGCCAAGTGCCGCGCCATCGTGCGCGCCGCGCGCATCGTCGACGAAGGCCTGAAGGCCAGTCTGGACCTGAGCAGCGGCCCGCTGGCCGCCGACCTGAACGACCTCTATGCCTACATCACGCTGCGCCTGACGCAGGCCAATCTGCGCAATGACGCCAAGGCACTCACCGAATGCCTGGCGCTGATCCAGCCGATCCGCGAGGCCTGGGCCTCGATTGCACCCCAAGCCGCCCCTCACCCCTGACGCGTTCCATCAGGACTCACGATGAACACCCCCCTCCTCGGTTACTACGAAGCGCTGGAACAAGCCAGCACCGACATGCTCAGCGCGGCCCGCGAAGCCAACTGGGACCAGGTCGTCAAGCTCGAAGGCGCCTGCGTGCTGCTGATCGCGCAGCTCAAGCATGCCGCCGGCAACACCAACCTGTCGGGCGAAGAGGCGCGCCTGAAGACGCGCATGATGCAACGCATCCTCGTCAATGACGCCGAGATGCGCACCCTGGCCGAGCCCTGGCTCGAGGACCTCGACCGCATGCTCGACGGCAAGGTCCGCACCCTGCATTGAGTGCCAGGCGATGCAGCCAAACTTCCAGGACACCCAGCCCGCCGCGCTGCAGCAGCTCAGCGGCAACTCGCTGGACGAGTTCGCGGTCACGCAGCCTATCGCCCTGCAAGCCCTGCTGCGCCAACTGGTCGACCACAACGTGCTGGTGCACCTGTCTGCGCCGGGCGGTGCCGCGTACACCACGACGGTGTGGACGGTCGACGCGCAGCAGAACCGGTTGTCGCTGGCCGCCGATGCCGGCCAACCCGGCGTGCGGGCCCTGGTCGATGCCGGCGAGGCCACCGTGGTGGCGTACCTCGACAACGTGAAACTGCAGTTCGACCTGCAGCACCTGGTGCTGGTGCATGGCAGTACCAGCAGCGCCCTGCAGGCCGCGTTGCCCACTGTGGTCTACCGCTTTCAGCGCCGCGAGAGCTTTCGCGTGCGCACGCCGGCCGCCGGCTCGCCTACGGTCACGCTGCGCCACCCGGCCACACCCGACAAGCTGATGGCGCTGCGCGTGCTGGATATCAGTGTGGGCGGCTGCGCGCTGGCGCTGCCTGCCGGCGCACCACCGCTGGCGGCCGGGCTGCGACTCCAGGACGTGCAGGTCGAGCTCGACGCCAACGCGCGCTTCTCGACCTCGTTGACGATCCAGCATGTCGGCACCGGCATGGAAACGACCCCGGGCGCGCTGCGACTGGGATGCGCCTTCGGCAGGCTCGACGGCGCGGCACAGCGCGATTTGCAGCGCTACATCGACCAGACGCAGAAACGCAAACGGCTGTTCTCGTTGTCGTGATGCACGCGGCGGCTTGGGGCCGTCATCTCAAACGTGCATGTTCATGATGTCGGTGTAGGCCCGCACCAGCTGGTTGCGCACCTGCAGCGCCGCCTGGAAACCGATCTGACCCTTCTGCATCGCGATCATCGTCTGCTCCAGGCTGACCGTCGGGTTGTCGAGCTGGACTTCGCGCTGCATCTGCTGCGCCTGCATCTGCTGCGCGCTGACCGACTTCAGCGCCTGTGTCATGGCTGCGGCAAAGCCGCCGCCCTCGACCGCGGCGGGCCGGGAAGGCGCCAACGGCTGGCCGTTGGACTGCAGGCCGGCTCGCGCCACGGCCTGCGCAAAATCGAAGGGCTTGAGATGAACACGGTCCATGAACTGTGACTCCTGTCACGCCCGGCGACGTGCAGCACAGGGGCCGCAAGTCGGGGCATGGCGGCACTGTAGGTGGGTACGGGCCGGCACAGCATGTTGAACAAGCGCGGCTTTCGCCGACTGTTCGCCCTATAGCTTTGCCGGGCGCTGCCGAACAATGGCCCCCATCGATGCAGGTGTGAGCAGGTGTGACCTGCGAGCCTGCAGCGCTTTGACACACCACGCCGACCATGGAAAACGCCATTGCCAACGCCGGAAACCTCGTCGCCCCGCCGACGGCTGCCAGCCTCTCGACAATGAATGCCATCCCCGCCAAGACCAAGTTCACGCTCGCCGTCAGCGTCGCGGCACTGGCCGCGGTTGCCGTGGCGCTGACGCTGTGGAGCCAGAAGGGCGACTACAAGGTTCTGTACGCCAACCTGAGCGAGAAGGACGGCGGCGCGATCATTGCGCAGCTGTCGCAGATGAACATCGCCTACCGCCACGCCGACGGCGGCAATGCGATCCTGGTGCCGGCCTCGCAGGTGCATGACGCGCGGCTCAAGCTGGCGTCGGCGGGCCTGCCCAAGGGCAGCATCGTCGGCTTCGAACTGATGGACAGCGCGCGCTTCGGCCAGACCCAGTTCCAGGAGCGCCTGACATTCCAGCGCGGCCTCGAAGGCGAGCTGACGCGCTCGATCGGCGCCCTGGGTTCGGTGCAGGCGGCGCGCGTGCACCTGGCGCTGCCGAACCAGAACGGCTTCTTTCGCGAACAACAGAAACCTTCGGCCTCGGTGCTGCTGACGCTGCATCCGGGCCGCATGCTCGACCGCACCCAGATCGCCGGCATCGTGCACCTGGTGTCGGCCTCGGTGCCCGAACTCAGCCCCAAGGCCGTCAGCGTGCTCGACCAGACCGGCGCGCTGCTGTCGGGCGCGAGCGAGCCGATCACGGGCCAGGGCCTGGACGCCCAGCAGCTGCAGTACGTGGCGCAGGTCGAGGCCAGCTATGTCAAGCGCGTGATCGAGATCCTCGAGCCCGTGGTCGGCCGCGACAACCTGCGCGCCACCGTGGCCGCCGACATCGATTTCTCGCAGACCGAAGCCACGTCCGAGTCGTTCAAGCCGAACCAGGGCAGTGAGGCCGCCACCGTGCGCAGCCAGCAGAGTTCGGAATCCGGCAGCGGCGCGCAGGCCACGCCCTCGGGCGTGCCCGGCGCCACATCCAACCAGCCGCCCGTGCCGGCCACGGCGCCGCTGACCGGCGCGGCCACGCCGCTGCGCACCGCCGAGGCGGGCAATGCGGTCGGCGGCAGCCAGCGCCGCGACAACGTGACCAACTACGAAGTCGACAAGACCGTGCGCGTGACGCGCAACGCCACCGGCAATGTCAAGCGACTGGCCGCCGCGGTGGTCGTCAACCACCGCGTCACGACCGCCGCCAACGGCAAGACCACCAGCACGCCGCTGTCTGGCGACGAGATCGAGAAGCTCACCGCCCTGGTGCAGGAGAGCATCGGCTTTACCAAGGAGCGCGGCGACTCGGTGAAGCTGATCAACGCCCCGTTCCGCGTCGAGCCCGCGCCCAAGGCCGCCGACCTGCCGCTGTGGCAGCAGGAGTGGTTGACCGACCTGTTGCGCGCCGGCGCCACGCCCGCCGCGCTGACGCTGGTTGCGCTGCTGGTCGTGTTCGGCTTCCTGCGCCCGGCGCTGAAGGCCGCGCTGACGCCCTCGCCGCAAACGGGCGCGGCATTGAACCTGGTGGCCAATGACGGATTGCCGCTGCCGACCCCGAACCAGCCCGCGCTCGAGGCGCCGCGCAACAACGACCGGCTGAACGACGCCCGTGCGATCGCGCGCCAGAACCCGGCGGCGGTGGCCAACATCGTGCGCACCTGGGTCAATGGAGAACCTACATGAGCGGTGCGTTGGACGACGCCGGCCTCGAGGACGCCGCGATCCTGCTGATGTCGCTCGGCGAGGAAGAGGCCGCCGACGTCTTTCGCCATCTCGAACCCAAGGAAGTACAGCGCCTGGGCGAGACCATCGCCAGGATGAAGGCGGTCTCGCGCGAGAAGGTCGAGGGCGTGCTGGAGAAGTTCAACGGCCAGGCGGGCAACCAGACCATGCTCGTGGCCGACAACGACCAGTACGTCAAGGACGTGCTGCGCAAGGCACTCGGCGACGACAAGGCCAACCTGCTGATCGACCGCATCATGCAGGGCAGCGATGTCTCGGGGATCGAAAGCCTGAAGTGGATCGACGCCGCGTCGGTGGCCGAACTCCTGCGCAACGAGCATCCGCAGATCGTTGCCGCCATCCTGGTGCACCTCGACCACGAACAGGCCGGCGCGGTCCTGAAGTGCTTTGCCGAACGCCAGCGCAACGAGGTCCTGGTGCGCATCGCCACCCTCGACGGCATCCAGCCCGCTGCGCTGAAGGACCTGAACGAAGTCATGAGCAAGGTGCTGGCCGGCAGCGACAAGATGCGCAAGGCCTCGCTGGGAGGCGTGAAGACCGCGGCCGAGATCCTCAACCTGCTCGGCAGCTCGCTCGAAACCGGCGTGCTCGACTACATCCGCGAGGCCGACGCCGACCTGGCGCAGAAGATCATGGACAACATGTTCATCTTCGACGACCTGGAGAAACTCGACGACAAGGGCATCCAGACCCTGCTGAAGGAAGTGCAGAGCGAGTCGCTGGTGGTTGCGCTCAAGGGCGCGACGCCCGAGCTGCGCGACAAGATCTTCAAGAACATGAGCACGCGCGCCGCCGAGACGCTGCGCGAGGACCTCGAATCGCGCGGCCCGGTGCGGCTGTCCGAGGTCGAGGCCGAACAGAAGGAAATGCTCAAGATCGTGCGCCGCCTGGCCGACGAAGGCCAGATCGTGATGGGCGGCGGCGGCGATGACGAATTCGTCTGATCGACGCCGGCAGCACGTAGCCCTACTCGCGCTTCATTCCGCGCGAGGAGCTCGAGGCCTTTGCCGCCTGGCGCCCCGACGCGTTCGGCGACAGCAGCGCGGCCGGCCGCGCCGGCCACCGAGGCGCCAGCGCAGCGCCGACCAGCAGGCACGCGCGCCAGGCCGGCTACCAGGACGGCTACCGCGACGGACTGGTCGCGCTCGAGAGTTTCAAGCAGACCTTCGCGCAGCAGATGGCGGCGCAACTCGGGCAGCTGGTCGTCGCCTTCGACGAGGCTTTCATCGCGCTCGAGGGCGAGCTGGCCCAGAGCGTGGCACGCGTAGCCACCGCGCTGGCGCGCCAGGTCGTGCGCAGCGAACTGGCGGCGCGGCCCGAGCTGGTGGCCGCAGGTGGCCAGCCGAGGCGGTCAACGCCGTGCTGCTGTCGGCGCGCCACATCCGCGTCTTCGTGCATCCGGACGACCTCGCGCTGGTGCAGGCACGGCGCCGGCGACGCCCTGACCGCGCGCGGCGCCAGCTGCTGGCCGACGCCACGCTGGCGCGCGGCGGCTGCCGCATCGAGTCCGACCTCGGCAGCATCGACGCCCGCATCGAGACGCGCTGGGCGCAGGCTGCCGCCACACTGGGACAGACACTGCCGCTGAACGACGACGAGGCCGCGCCATGAATCCGGCACCAGGCAGCCGGACCGCGACACGCGGCCGCTGGCAACGCTACCTGGCCGATCTCGAGGCCTACGCCGTCGGCGCCGCAAGCCGCTGGCCAGCGCCGGCTCGCTGGTGCGCGTGACCGGGCTGGTGCTCGAGGCCGCCGGCATCCGCGCGCCGGTCGGCGCGGTCTTCGAAGTCCGTGGCGACCACGGCCCGCCGGTGCAGGCCGAAGTCGTCGGCTTCGACGGCGACCGCGCCTTCCTGATGCCCACCGGCGAAGTCCATGGCCTGGCCAGCGGCGCGCGTGATCGCCGCGGCCGGCCACCGGCCGCACCGCCGCGCCTGGGCGCCGAAAGCCACCCCTGGCGCCGCAATGAAGACCGCGGCCTGCACCTGCCGGTCGGCGACGGCCTGCTCGGCCGCGTCGTCGACCCGCATGGCCAGCCGCTGGACCGCCGCGGCCGATCGACAACACGCGCTCCGCGCCGATGGTGCGGCGCCCGATCAACGCGATGGACCGCGACCCGGTGCGCGCGCCGCTGGACACCGGCGTGCGCGCGATCAACGCCATGCTCACCGTCGGCCGCGGCCAGCGCATCGGCCTTTTCGCCGCTCTGGCGATGGGCGACCTCGCTTGCGCCGCGCTCCTCGATCTTGCGCAGTGCGGCGATCACATCGAGGTGTCCGAGTTCATCGATGGGCTTGCGGCCAATGGCAGGAAAGATATCTGCCTCCAGCCGTTGCAGGACGTTCTTGGCGGTGCGCTCGCTCCAGGTCGGAACCCTGTTGGCATGCCACTCGCGGGCGATTTTTTCAAAAGTATTGGCGGCGCGCTCTTTCAACAGTCGTTTGGCGTCGTCGCGATGCTTGGCCGGGTCGATCCCTTGCAGCATCAGGCGCCGCGCTGCCAAGCACTTTCACGCGCATCCTGCAACGTAATTTCCGGATAAGGACCAAACGTCAGTGCGTTCTCCTTACCGTTGGCCTGGCGAAATTTCCAGCGCCAGATGCGAGACCCGCTCGGCATGACTTCTACGAACAGGCCGCCGCCGTCGGATAACTTGTATGGTTTATCCTTTGGTTTGGCGTTTTTGACCTGGAGTTCGGACAGCGGTACGATGAGCTTTGCCATGGTGGCCTCCTTCGCAAATGCGTCTGAAACCA
>CAVUEP010000088.1:0-16119 GCA_963740395.1 uncultured beta proteobacterium | reverse complement strand
CGTGACCTCGACGTTGTAGTCGTAGCTGGCGATCGACTTGCCGTCGGCTTCGAGGCTGCCGTCCATCATCACCGAGGAGAAACCGAGCTTGATGGCGCCCTGGCAGACATCGGGGCTCTGGCCATGGTCCTGGTGCATCACCAACGGCACCTTGGGATAGGCCTCGAGGGCGGCCTCGATCAGGTGCTTGATGAAGGGCTCGCCGGCGTACTTGCGCGCCCCGGCGCTGGCCTGCAGGATGACCGGTGCGCCGAGCTCGTCGGCGGCCGACATCACGGCCTGCACCTGCTCCAAGTTGTTGACGTTGAAAGCCGGGATGCCGTAGCCGTTTTCGGCGGCGTGGTCGAGCAGTTGGCGCATGGAGACGAGTGGCATGGTGACAGTCCTTGCGAGGTTGACGCCGCGGCGGTCATCGCCGCGAGACTCGCCCGATTCTAGGACTTGACCCGGCTGCCGCCGATTCGCGCAAGGCGGGCGCCAGGCGCGCTCGGCTTGGACCTAGCGCACGAAGACCGGCTTGTCGTCCGCGCCGTAGCGGATGCCGCCCGCCTCGCATGACTTCACGCGCGCCGCGATGTCCGCGCGCGGCACTGGCTTGCCCATCTGCACGCCGGGCCGATGCAACTCGGTGAGTTTGCAGGTGGCCTGTGCCGCGCCGCCCTGGCACATGCTCACGTGCAGCAGGCTGCCGTCGGTGCAGCGAAAGGCGGCACCGTCGACCACAGCGTCGGCATTGCCCGAGGCGGCGACCGTCGCGGCCGATGTGCTTGCGGCCACCGTGCGCGTGTTGCCTGGTGCAGTCGTCGCGTTGGCCGCGACCTTGGATACGGGTGCGTCGACCCGCACCAGTACGCAGCCGCCGTCGTACACGATGCGACTGGCGCTCGCGATCTCGAAGTCCATCATCCTGGCCTGACCGTCGTTGGGTATGGCAACAGTGACTGCCTTGGCGCCGCGTTGTCCGGCTCGGTACGCGATGGGGCCGCCCACGACGCCGCCGGTCCCACTGCGCGTATAGGTTGACGGCGTAAAGCTGACGCCTCCGCCAAATACCGCCCCGCACCCGAGGTCTTTGAGACGATCGATCGAGAGCGCACCGAACAACTCGCGGACGACCGCATCGCGACCGGACCCCTGGCCTGGCCCGCCCACGGCGGATCGCTGGCCGGCGTCGAGGCGCCAGCTGCCCAGCAGCGCGTTGCGCTCGGCCGGAAGCGGCGCAGTCTTGAGCAGAGCGCGCCGTTGCCGGTCGTGCTCGGCTTGCTCCACCTGCGCTCTGTGCTTCGCACTCTCGGCGTAGCTCGCGTCGTCGTCACGTTGTTTCCTCTGGGCAGAGTCGCACGCGGCTGTACCTGTCGCGCAAGTCGTTGGGTCCACCCACTGCGCCGCAGCCGGTGCGGCCGCGATCAGCAGCAGCGCCGTCACGATGGCCACGGGCCAACTCCCGTACAGGCACAGGCCGAAAATCGTGGCCCGCATCATCGGGTGTTCCCTTTGTCAGCTGTGGAAACGTTAGGGCTCATTTGGAGCTTCAGTTGCAATTCGCAGGCTTGCGTGCAGCCACGGTGCGCACCGCAGAGCTGACAACGTTGCCGGCTCCCTGGACGGCCACGTAAGCGCCACTTGCCGTGACAGGACAGGTCACGAGGATGCTGCATCTAGTGGCACCGCCGCAGTTGAACATGCCGCCGTTGGGAACCGTGCACGGCCCTGAGCCCTTCGCTGAGCCTGGCGCAAGCTTGAGTGTCACTTGGTAGGTCGGCCAGGGCTTGCCCTTGGAATCGAGGAGAAATGGACGTTTTCTCGTCACCGGATCCGGAGGCTTCGTCGCATCGAACAAGGGCTCCCAGTTCGCGTTGTACTGCCATGTCCCCTTGAGGTTCGAGCATGTCAGGTCAGTGGGCTGCAGCGGTGTGATTTGGTGCTGTAGCGCATGGGCTGGGCTCGAAACGGCAACAGCCACGAAACTCGCGACCACCAACATCTTTCTCATGTCAGTTTTCCTGTCCAATCTGGCTACTTCGGCTGCGAGCGAAACTGCTTCTTCCACAGCTTTTCGAGTTCCGCTGCGACTGCTGGCGGTGGGTTGCCGATCAAGGTCGACTTGCCCTTCTGATAAACCTTGCCGTACACAACTTTCTGCATGCCTGACCACAGCAGGACGACGTTGTTGTCGTAGCAGTCGTGGTTCTTGCAGGTGTAGAGCATCACGTAGTCGGAGTCAGCCACCTTCATTGCCTGACCCTCCGAACTCGGGCCGTCGAGCTTGGCGAGCCACGACTCCTTGACGAGCGGGCCGAGTGCCTTGTAGTAGACCTCCTTTGCCTTCGCGTTATAGAGAAGCCCCGACGCGCTCAGCTCAGTCAGCGCGTAGCCGTTGAACTTGTCCGGGTCGGCTCTTGCCTGCGCGCTCGGGCCGGCTGCTGCCCCCGGTGCGACGTTGCGGTTCGGGTCGCAATGCCGGGAGCGCTTGCCCTTGAATGCTGCCGGCAGCGCGGCCATCACCTTCGGTCCGCCCTCGACCGCGGCGAACAGACCCGACGCGTTGCGGTAGTACACGAACACCAGGGCTTCACCGCCCGCGACCTCGCTCGTGAATGCGGTTTCGAATTCCGGTGGCGGTGTCGCGCCGAAGTATTTGGGCACGGGCTTCACGTGGCGACCGGTCAGCACCGCCTTGCCGCCGTCCTGCACGACCAGCGAATCGCCAAGGTGTTTGAGCTGAGGCAGCATGTAGTTCGAACAGTCCGGTGCCAGCACGCCGAGCCAGGACTGCATGCGCTGTATTTCGCTCTTGCTCTGTGCCCAGGCCGATGCGCCGGCAACGGCGACGATCAGCACTGCGCTCTGAATCAAACGGTTCATGAGTGCTCCTGTCGCTTCTAGCGGGGCTTCCCGACGCACGCATTGAAGAGCGTCATCGTGCCCTTCATGAAGGCGTCCTGCTCCTGCGGGCTCATCTTTTCTCCGATCGCGTGCGCTTCCGCCTTCTTGCCCTGCATTCCGAGAACCATCGCCTGCCGGGCCTGCGGCGTGAAGACGGATCGGGCTTCCTTGGCACCGCAATTGCAGAAGTCCTCTGCCTTGACGCCCATTTCCCGCCGCATCATCTTGTTCGCCCCCCGCTCGCCTTCGGCGAGGCAGGCGGTGATGAACTCGGAGTCGCTGGGTCCGCTGTCGCAGCCGGCTGTGAGCGCCACGAGCATGACGACGGCAGCACCGCTGCGCAGAACGTGTCGCTTGGCAAGGAACATGGCGTCTCTCCCTACAGTCTCGGCGCGGCCACACAGCTCCTGTTTACAACTTTGGCGCTGCCGTGTTCTTGGTTGCATTTGCGGTCTCCTTGGCACGGCGCTGCTGGTCGGCCTGCGCCAGCGCCTGCTCGGTCGTGGTGACGAGCTGGTAGCCGCCGGCCTGATCGACCACGCCGACTTGCATCGACAGCGCCAAGTCGGGGTTGTCGCGCAGCGGCGCGACGATCGCCGTGACCACGGTGCCGCAGTCGGGTGACAGGCTGACGCCGCCATTCGGACTGGCGTTGCCGCTGCAGCGGTTGAACAGCGGCGCGCCTGGCGTGACCAGGCTGCCAGTCAGGTCGTAGGACCAGCTGATGTAGCGCTGGCCGTTGTTGTTCTGCTGCTTGGAGGGCGGGCCGTACTTCTTCAGCAGCGCCTGCTCGATGCTGGCGATCGTCGGGTTGGCGCCAGCTTCGAACCATTCCTCGCGCGCCACATTGATGACGAGTTCCTGGCCGGGCAGGCCCATCGTGCCGACATACCACTTGGACTGCCCCGGCTTCATGTCGTCGCGGGCGGCGTTGCCACTGCGCGCAACGATGTCGTCCATGCTTTCGATCTTGGCGCGCTTGGCAGTCCACTCGACGCGCGGCTCGGCGAAGCGGGCGCCGAAGCCGTGGCGCAGTGGCTGGCCGTAGGTCTTGATGTTGAAACCGCGGCCACGATCGGTTTGCATCACCAGCAGGTCGTGGGTGCAGAGCACGGCGTTGGCCGCCTCGTCGTAGCTCATGCCCGGGCGAACGCCGATCACGTCGTCGACCGGTGCGCCGGCAGCGCGCGGGGCCGACTTTTGCTTCGCCGGGCAGCGCACATCGGCGCGGGCCTCCTTGGCCACCTGCTCGGCCGTCGCAGCGCCCTGGCCCGCCGGTTTCGACTTCGCTGCCGCGGCCTTGGAGGGGGGCTCGCTCGGCTGGTCACAGCCGATCAACCCGACCGTCAGGAATGCAATAGCAAGGTGCGTGACTCGCATGGATTCACCCTTCCGATTGGCGCCGCACTTGAATCGGACGCCGAGATTTGTTTCGTGTGCGCTGCCGCCTCACAGGCAGCGTGACGGAGGGACGGCGTTCGCCCTCACGCCCGAGATCGCCTGGCCGACGTCGGCCTGCACGGAAATCCACGCCCCCGGCGCGCCGGTCCTGCAGCCCGTCGCTTGCACCGTGCATTGCGTGGGCGTGCAGCTCACCGGGCCGGCCACGCAGTTGTGCGCCACCACGTTGTAGCGCTGCCAGATCTGGCCGTTCCAGGTGGCCGGCGTCCAGCTCGCGTCGTACGAATAGATGCCGCGGGCCCCAGGCGTGCATACACGCGGGCTGGCGACCAGGTTGGTGACGTTGTGCGGATAGATCCTCGCTGCCGACGCCGCCGCGGGCCACAGCATGACCGTCACCAGCAGCGCAGCGCATAGCTGTTCAGCTTGTCTCATCGTCGCCTCCATGGGTTGGTTTGAAGCAGATCGACGGGCCACGCCTCAGCCGCCGCCGATGCACTTGCCCATGACCTCGAAGCTGGCCTTCACGACCTGCATCTTTTCCTCGTCGCTCATCTTCGACTGCAGGGCCGCGATTTCCTGTCGCTTGCCGCCCTCCATCTCCCAGACCAACAACCGGCGGCCGTTGTCGGACACGCTGGCCAGGGCCGCCTTGGCGCCGCACTTGCAGAACTTGTCGCGGTCGATGCCCATGGCGTTGTTGATGCCGCGCTGGCCTTCCTTCAGACAGGCCGCGACGAACTCGGACTCACCCGGGCCGCTGTCGCAGGCCGCCAGCAGGCCGGCACAGACGAGGGCCGCGAACCCGCGCCGCAACGCCGTGCGACGCGCGTTCATGGCTGCACCCCGCCCGGCCGCTCGGCCAGCTTCTGGGTGTGTTCGTTGATCTTGAACAGCACCATCAGCAACTCGCACCAGATGCGCGCGCCGAGCGCGCCGCCGACCACGATGGCCAAGCCGGTGGCGAAGCCGCTGAACGACAGCCGCCCGAAAGTGAACATCGAGCCAATGCCGCCGACCAGCGCCACGAACAGCAGCAGCCAGTAGATGAAGGTGATGATCTTGGGCGTCACCATGGCGTCGAAGAAGAAAAGCGATTTCATGAAGGCTCCTGGTCGGTGGTTGTGGGCAGTTGCGTCGTGCGGCATCAGCTGGGACTGCCGAACTGCACGTTCTTGGGCTGCGCGAAGCGATCGCGATGGCCCGAGTTGACCTGCGTGATCCAGTCCTTGATGTAGATCATCAGACTGTCGTAGCGTTTGTCCTTGGCGAACACCGTGATGCGCTTCTTCGAAAGCATGGCCGCCTGCAGCTTGGCCTTGACCGCCGGTTCCTTCAACAGTGCCGGGTAATCGGGCGAGCCCACGTACTTGCGCAGCGGCGGGGTGGTCTGGGCCTGGGCCGTCATTGCAGCCAAGGTCAGCGTCACGGTGGCGATCGACCACAGCGCACTGGCGGCAGACGATGGCAAGGGCAGGCGTGTGCGCGTCATGGCGTGGCTCCACGAGGTCATTGCGTCGGCTGGTTCGGCGTGGCAGGAACTGCCGCGGGTCCGGCCGCGGTCGCCGGCAGGTTGGCGATGCCCTCGAGCGCCTCGACCTTGGCCTGCTCGCGTGCGGCCTTGGTGCCGCCGCCGCGCGCCAGCGTGCCCAGCGCCTTGATCAGGCCGTTGGGGCCGGCTCCGGCCTGTGGCGCGGGCGCTTCTTGCGGCAGGGTGCCTGCCATCGGGTCGCCGACCGGCGGGAGCGTCGCTGCGGACACCGGCACGCCCGCAATCGAGACGGCGTCCAGCATCACGCCGGCATTGCCCCCGTTCAACGAGGTGAAGCGCAGGGTCGCGCTGGTGCCGTCCGCGCGGAATGCGCCGCGAAACTGTTGGTAGGCATTGAACGCCAGGTGTGGCGCTTCGTGTTGCACCTCGCCCTGCAACAGCACGCCCATGCCCACGACCTCGACACGGGCCCGCGCCGGGACCGCACCGATGCCGTTGTTGCGCGCGTAGTGGAAAGTCAGCAGGTAGTCCTGACCCGGCGTCGTCGCGAAACGGGTCGACAACACGCCGGCGCCCGGCGAGCCGGCGAGGTCGATCGCCTGGGTGCCGTCGAAGGCGGCGGCTTCTCTGCGCACCTGGGCGTTGACGATATCGACGCTACCGGCCTCGACGGTCCAGGTGCGGGTCCGCGTCGCGAACGACTGGCCCGCGCGCACCACGGTGTAGTTGCCGCTGGCCGGCGCCTCGAAGTTCTCGCTCAGCACGGCCTGCGCGGGCGCTGCGCCGGGCGTCAGCGGGGCCGCGGGAGTCGGGCCTTGCGCCAGTTCCCGGTCGGTCAACACCACCGTCAGCTTGCCCGCGCTGAGGCCGAACAGGCCGGGCCCCTGGCGGTTGTTGGCCTTGCGCATGTTGAAGCCGACATGGCGGATGCCCGCGGGCACCGACAGCTGACGCACGATCGCAGTCACGTCGATCGGCTGGTTGAAGGCCGGGTTGGTGGCGCAATCGGCGCGCAACTGCGCCACACGCGTGCCGGCGCTGGCGTCGGCGACCTCGCCCTTGCCGTTGGCCGGGTAGGCATAGACGTCGACCACGACCGGCTCGGCGCCGCTGCACTGCGACTGCTTGCCGCTGAACTGGAACGTGGCCGAACGCACATGCGAGGGTGCAGTCTCGGGCAACTGGTATTCCATCGTCGCGACGAAGACGGCGCCCACGCCAGGCTTGGCGCCCGAGGAGCGCTGCCAGAAGCCCACGGCAGGATTGCGGTGCGGGTTCACGGTCGGGCCCGGGGTGAGGTAGCCCCAGGACATCGACACCACCGGCGACAGCGGGATCGCGCGATCGGCCGCAAGCGACCAGGCTGGCAACGTGGCAAGCCACAGAGCAGAAATCAAAGTCTTCGGCATGGCGCCTCCTACGGGTGGAATGCATCGGGTCATCCCGACGCATGGGCACCAAGGTAGGCGCGACCCTGTTACTGGCGAGTTACCGCGCCAGCCGGCGGTCGGCCGCGGCCAGCAGCGCCCGATTGCTCGGGTTGCGCTGCAGGAAGCTGTCGCGGTACGCGTCGGGCACCTGGGGCAGCGCGACGCGGCGCACCCATTGCGCGCCCTGGGCCAGCGCCATCAGCGCCTGATCGCCGTCGCCGCTGGCCTCGAACACCTGGGCGGCGAGCCACCAGGCCTGGCCGAGGTAGAGATCGGCCGGCTGAACGGTCTCGATCTGAGGTACCAGCGAGCGCATCGCTGCGGCCGCATCCTCGACCTGTCCGGCACGGCACAGCGCGTGGGCGCGCAACAGCCGGGCCTTCATCGCCACACCCGCGAATTCGAGCGCCAGCGCCAGCTGCAGCACTTCATCGCAGCGCTGAACGGTGGCCAGCGGATCGCTGCCATCGGCATGGTCGAGCATCACGTGCATGCGCACATGCGGGTCTGCCCCTGCGGTCAGCGCCTGCATCG
Organism: uncultured beta proteobacterium; assembly: GCA_963740395.1. Classification (GTDB taxonomy): domain Bacteria; phylum Pseudomonadota; class Gammaproteobacteria; order Burkholderiales; family Burkholderiaceae_C; genus CADEEN01. Next base: position 8,376 of record CAVUEP010000088.1, on the reverse strand, counting down.
CCAGGCTCATCTGCGAATGGCCCGAGTGACCCAAGGCACGTTCGATGCGGCGCCGCCATGGCCGCCCCGCGCGCCCTGCACATGATCGATCGGCGGCGCTGCGTACTCGAGTGCCTGCCGCGCACGCGCGAACTGGCCCAGGTCGATCAGGATCTGCGCCTTGTGGTTGGACGCCACGGCGATCCACACCACCTGCTTGTCGCGCTCGAAGCATGCCAGCGCGGTGTCGAGCCGCTGCAGCGCCTCGCCGTAGCGGCCGACCATGCCGCAGTACAGGCCCACATAGGTGGCCACCACCGCGCCTTCGGGGCCGTCGGTGGCACCGAGCTGCTCCTGCAGCGCCAGCGAGCGATGGGCCAGTGCCAGCGCCTCGGGCACCTGCCCGAGGTTGCCCTTGACCGTGGCCAGGTTGGACGTCAGCGTCGCCAGTTCGGCCAAGTCACCCAGGGCCTGGGCGTTGTCGATCGCCTGCTGCAGCGCATGCGCGGTGTCGCGCAGCCGGCGCGCGGCGTTCAGCACGTAGGCGTAGTCGGCCCAGAACTGTCCGCGCTGCTCGGCGGTGGCTTCGCGCTCGACCAGCGCGCGGTACGGTTCGATGATCGCCAGCGCCTCGGCGACTGCGGCCGGCCTGGGCCAGGCCGACCGCGTGCAGACGGTCGGCCTGAAATGCCGGCCACGGCGAATCGAATCGGCGCGCCAGCTGCGCGGCCTGCACTGCCGCGGCGATGCCCGACTCGGGATCGGCGGCCATCAGCGCGGCGGTCGCGCGCGCCGTCAGCGCCGCCGCCCGCTGCGGGTCGGTCTGCGCCACACCCAGCAGCGCGTCGATGACGGTGTTGGCATGGGTCACGCCGTGCACGACGATCAGCGCATGAATGCTCTCGCAGCGCACCTCGAAGGCGCGATCGGGCGCGGCGGCCTGGTCGAAGGCCTCGGCGGCGAGGCGCCAGCATTCGACTTCGTGCGTGCGCTGCGACGCACTTTGCGCACGACGGGCCGCCGCAGCGTAGGCTTCGCCGGCCTGCTGCCACTCGGCGGCGCCGGCCCAATGCGGCGCCATGCTCTCGGGCGTCGCCCCTTGCGTCACCAGATGGGACGCGATGCGATGGTGCAGCAGGCGCGCGATCGGTCGCGGCACCGATGCGCGGGTCGCCTCGAAGATCAGGTCATGCGCGAAGGCCCCGTCGCGGATGACCTGGGCGGCCTCGAGTTCGCGCCAGGGCTCGGCAATGTCCAGCGGATGCGCCTCGAGCACCGTCGCCGCCAGCTCGGCGCTGAAGTTCGAGCCGGCCAGCGCGGCCACCCGCGCCAGGCGCAGCGCCGGGCTCGAGAGTTGCGCCAGCCGCCGCTCGACCAGCGACGCCCACCGTGACCGGCTGCGGCAGCTTGGCGCCACGCTCGACCGCGCTCACCTCGCCCGACAAGACCAGGTCCTTCAAGGTCTCGAGCGCGAACATCGGGTTGCCGCCGGTGTGCTTGAGCAATGCCGGCGCCAGTTGCCCTGGGTCCAACTCGGGCAGGCCGATCGACTCGATCAGCGCCTTCAAGTGCGCCAGGCCGAGCGACTGCAACGCCATGGCCTCGACGCGCCCGCACTCCTCCAGCGCCTGGCGCATCTGTGCCGTCGCGGCGCCGGGATCGCCCGGTCGTTGCGCAAAGCCCCAGTCCAACGCGTCAAGCGACTCGGACTGAACCAGCGTCTGCAGGAACTCGATGCTGGCAGCGTCGGCGAAGTGCAAGTCGTCGACGATCACGGCCCGCAGATCGAGCAGCGGCCGCGTCGGCCAGCGTGGCGTCGACGGCCCGGTGCAACAACAGCCGCTGGGCTTCGCCGGCCAGCGCCACCGGGGCACCCAACTCAGGCAGGACGAGGGCCAGTTCCTGAATGCGTGCCGGACTCAACGCCACCTCGTGCGCAGCCAGCACCGCGCGCAGCAGCCGCGCCAGCACCGCGTAGGCGATGCCGGCGTCGCCCGGCCGAGCCTGAACCTCGACCACGCCCGCGCGGCCGCTCGAGAATTCCTGCAGCAGGCGGCTCTTGCCGATGCCGGCCTCGCCGACGACGAGGAAGACGCGTCGGGCCGACCACGCATGTTGGAGTGACTCGAGGTCGCGCTCGCGCCCGATCAGCCGCGGCGGGCGCATCAGGCTGGCCGGCGCGATCGCACGCCGCACCGGCAGGGCCGCGGCGCCGCGCTCGATCGTGGCCAGCAATTCGATCGTTTCGGCCGACGGTCGGGTGCCCAATTCGTCCTTCAGGCGCTGCTCGAAGTCCTCGAACGCATGGATGGCGGCGGCGCGATCGCCGCGCAGGTAGTGCAGCCGCATCAGCCGGCGCTGGGCATGCTCGGCCAGCGGCTCGCTGTCGATCAGGCGCTGCGCATAGACCAGGCCCTGGGCGATCGCGCCGGCCTTTTCGCAGGCTGCGGCCGCCGCCGCCAGCGCCGCGTCGCGCTGTTCGCGCCACTTCTGGCGTTCCGCGCGCAGCCACAGCGCCAACTCGGGCAGGTCGTCGAATTCCAGGTCGCCGAGCAGCTCGGCCTGCCCCGCCTGGCTGTCCCCAGGCATGCTCTCCAAGGTCGGGCGCAGGTCGCTGCACAGGTCGGGCGCCAAGTCGAGCAACGAGCCGGTCGTGACGAGCACCGACCCGGTGTCGCGGCGCAGGCGAAAGAGACGCTGGCGCAGACTGTTGTCGGCCTGCTTCGTGCTCGCCGCAGGCCACAACATCGCGGCCAGGTGCTCGGCCTTGATCGGCCCCGAGAGCGCGACGACCGCCAGCAGCGCCGCGTCCTTGGGTCGCAGGGTGAGATCGCGATCCGCGTCCGGCGCGACCAGCGCGGGCTGGCCCAGCAGGCGCAACCGCCACGCCGGTGCAGTGGCAGCGCGCGGACGGGCGGCGGCAGTCGGACGGGCCATGCGGCGCAGTGTCGTGCGGCCCGGCAAGGCAGGCAACTGCCGCCTGGCCAGGCGCGTGAAGTGAGGACTTGCAGGTATAGCGCGGCCGTCGTTACCGCGCGGTTACCGGCCCCGCGGGCGCGCGAGACGCCGCGCCGGACGGCCCTATGCGACCCGGCAGACCTTGAGCATGTTGGTGCCGCCCGGGTAGCCCATCGGCTCGCCACACGTGATGGCATAGGTGTCGCCGGGCTTGAGCACACCGCGCTCGACCAGGATCTTCTCGGCCGCAGCCAGCGCAGCGTCGCGCTCGCCGAAATTGGGCATCAAGCAGCGGGCGCACATTGCGGTACAGCGCCATGCGGCGCTGGCTGACCGGCTGCGAGGTCATGCCGAAAATCGGCGTGTGGATCCGGTAGCGGCTCATCCACAGCGCCGTCGACCCCGATTCGGTCAGCGCCAGGATGGCCTTGCAGCCCAGGTGGTACGCGGTGAACAGCGCGCCCATGGCGATCGCCTGGTCGATGCGGCCGAAGTGCTTGTTGCTGAAGTCCGCGTCGAGCTTGCTCTCCTCGGCACGCTCGGCCTCGACGCAGATCTGCGCCATCGTCTCGACGGTCTCGACCGGGTACTGGCCGGCCGCCGTTTCCGCACTGAGCATGACCGCATCGGTGCCGTCGTGCACGGCGTTGGCGACGTCGCTGACCTCGGCGCGCGTGGGCACCGGGTTGACCATCATCGACTCCATCATCTGCGTCGCCGTGATGGTCACCTTGTCGAGCGATCGGGCCAGCTTGATCATGCGCTTCTGCAGCGCCGGCACCGTGGCCGTGCCGACCTCGATGGCCAGGTCGCCGCGTGCGACCATGATGCCGTCGCTCGCGCGCACGATGCTCTCCAGCGCGGGAATGGCCTCGCTGCGCTCGATCTTGGCGATCAGGCTGGGCTTGTGGCGCCACGGTTCGCCCGCCACGTTCGCTAGCTGGCGCGCCATCTCCATGTCGGTGGCGCTCTTGGGAAAGCTCACCGCCAAGTACTCGCACTGGAAGCTCATCGCCGTCTTGATGTCCTCCATGTCCTTGCCGGTCAGGGCCGGTGCCGTCAGGCCACCGCCCTGTTTGTTGATGCCCTTGTTGTTGGACAACACGCCACCGACACGCACCTGGGTGTGAACCTCTTCGCCGTGCACTTCAGTCACGGTCAGTACCAGCAGGCCGTCGTTGAGCAACAGCGTGTCGCCGGGTTTGACGTCGCGCGCCAGCTCCTTGTAGTCCAAGCCCACCGCGTCGTTGTCGCCGGGCGTCTGACGGGCGCCGTCGAGCACGAACTTCTGTCCGGCCTTGAGCGTCGTCTTGCCGTCCTCGAACTTGCCGACGCGGATCTTGGGCCCCTGCAAGTCGGCCATGATCGCCACGGCGCGGCCGGCCTTCTCGGCCGCGGCCCGCACCATGGCCGCGCGCTCGATATGGTCCTGCGCGGTGCCGTGCGAAAAGTTCAGGCGCACCACATCGACGCCGGCGTTGACGAGCCGCTCGAGCATCTCGGGCGAGGACGATGCAGGGCCCAGGGTGGCGACGATCTTGGTTTGACGCGGCATGAGGTGCGGCCTTAGGCGGAAAACGAGTTCCGATTATGGGCGCGTGTCCCCGCGGCGAGGGGTTGTGGCCCGCTCCCGGGCGCTCGCAGCCCTCAGCGCCGCCGCTCAGAACAGCTCGACGTCGCCGGTCTGGTGCTCGACCTCGAGCAGGCCCTGCGCCACCAGGGTCGCGTGGCTGCGGACCTGGTCGCGACCATGGGCCTTGGCGAAATACACCGCCCGATCGGCGCGCTCGAAGGCCCCCGACGGCGTGTCCTGCGGCTTCACCGCGGTGTAGCCTGCGCTGACGGTGATGCGCCCGACCTGAGGGAAGGTATAGCCCGCGACATTGGCGCGCAGGCGCTCGAAGGCGATGGCCGCACTGGCATCGTCCGCGCAGCGCATCAGGACCACGAACTCCTCACCGCCAAAGCGGTACAGCCGGTCGTGATACCGGAAGGTGCCGCGCATCACGCGCGACAGCAGCAGCAGCACCTCGTCGCCGATCAGGTGGCCAAAGGCGTCGTTGACGCGCTTGAAGTGGTCGATGTCGACGACGCCGATGTAATAGGTCGAGGCGGTCACGCCGTCGCGGCGCTCAGCGTCGAGCGTCGCATCTCTGCCCGGCGCGGGAAGCGCCAGCTTGAGAAAGGCGCCGTCGAACGTCTTGCGATTGAGCAGGCCCGTCAGGGTGTCGCGTTCGCTGTAGTCGAGCAGGCCTTCGAAATTGCGGTACAGGCGCAGGGTGCTGGAAATGCTGCGCCGGTCACTGGGCGCCAGGGGCTGCGCGGTGCGCACCTCCAGCACGCCGACGGCGCCGGTGTCGGTGGTCAGGGGAAACAAGGACGTGACGGGGGGCCCGTCGAGCGTGATCTCGGCCTGCGTGCGCAGGCAGTCGCGCCAGGTCGGCCGTTCATCCAGGCGCGGCAGCTGTTCGAAGTCGGTCCAGGTTCCCTCGGTGGTCGCGGCCACGTCGCCCGCGCACATGCTTGCGCGGGTCAGCCAACGCAGCGCGCCGTCGTCGCCGACACAGCGGTGCACTGCCACCAGTTGCGGTGAGAGCAACTCCGCGAAAGCGCTGGCCAGCACTGCATCGAGCACATCGCGGTCACGGTGCGCCGTCAGGTCGGCCAAGCGTTCGACAAGATCGGACATGGCTGATTCTCGCGCGCGCGTTGCCCTGGGCTACGCCGCGCAAACCCTTGAAACGAGGGCAGGCTGCACCTGGCGCACGGCAGCCTCAGCTGAGGGCGTGCGTCGCCGCATAGCGCGCAACCAGCGAGAGCAGGTCTTCCTCGGCATAGGGCTTGCCAAGGTAGTGATCGACGCCCAGCTCGGCGGCATGGTCGCGATGTTTCTGGGCGATGCGCGAGGTGATCATGATCACCGGCAGGTCGCGCAGGCGGGCATCGGCGCGCATGTTGCGCACGAGGTCGAAACCGTCCATGCGCGGCATCTCGATATCCGACAGCACGACCGCGGGAATCTCCTCGGCCAGCTTGTCGATCGCATCCAGACCATCCTTGGCCAGGGTCACGCGGTATCCTTCGCGCACCAGGAGTCGCTGCGTGACACGGCGCACCGTCAGCGAATCGTCGACCACCAGCACCAGCGGTGCCTCGCGCGCCGGCGCAGCCGTTGCGCCACCCGGCAGTGCCGGTTGCGCGGCACTCGCGCGCATGGCGGCGCGCGCTGCGTCGCCATACAGCGTGGCCAGCGCCACCGGGTTGTAGATCAGCGCGGTGGCGCCCGAGGCCAAGAGCGTGATGCCGGCCAAACCCGGCACGCGCGCCAGTTGCGACCCCAGGTTCTTGACCACCACTTCCTGGTTGCCGACCACCTCGTCGACGTGCAGGGCGATGCGCTGCTGGGCACTCCTGACAATGACCACCTTGAGCGACCTGGTGGCGTTCTCGTCGCTGCGCCCACCGGCCTGCAACAGCGCCCCGAGCCAGAAGAACGGGATCACCTTGCCGTCGAGCAGGTAGCTGCAGCTGGTGAACGCGGCGTCAAGCTCGGCCGGCGTCGTGCGGCGCACGATCTCGACCAGGGTGGCCGGCACCGCCACCGTCACGGCGCCGGCGCGCAGCATGACGACCTGCGTCACCGCCGTCGTCAGCGGCAACAAGAGCCTGAAGCTGGTGCCCTGGCCTGGCGCGCTGGCGGTCTCGATGCGGCCCCCCAGGGCGTTGACTTCGGCACGCACCACGTCCATGCCGATGCCGCGGCCCGCCAGTTCCGTGACTGCATCGGCGGTCGAGAAGCCGGGCATGAAGATCATCTGCGCCACGGCAGCGTCGCTGGCCTGGGCATCGGCGGCCAGCAGGCCCAGCGCCACCGCGCGATCGCGAATCCGCGCGAAGTCCAGACCACCGCCGTCATCGCGGAACTCCACGGCAACCTCGTTGCCTTCATGCGCCACGGCCACCGTGATCTGGCCCGCGGCATCCTTGCCCGCCGCCTGGCGCGTGGCCGGCAATTCGATGCCATGCGAGACGCAATTGCGCAGCAGGTGCTCGAAGGCCCCCCCCATGCGCTCAAGCACGCCCCGGTCGACTTCAATCGAGCCCCCGACCAGGTCCAGGCGCACCTGCTTGTTCAGCTCCTTGGCGGCCTGGCGCACCACGCGGTAGAGCCGGTCGGACAAGCTCTCGAACTCGACCATTCGCGTGCGCAGCAGGTCGTCCTGCATGTCCCGCGTCAGGCGCGCCTGCGCAGCCAAGTCGTCTTCGGCCGCCTGCAGCGTGCGTTGCAGGCTGCGCTGGACGGTGGCCACGTCGTTCACGGACTCGGCCATCATCCGCGTCAATTCCTGGAAGCGGGTGAAGCGGTCCATTTCCAGTGGGTCGAAGGAGTGGCCTTCGGCCTTGGCGGCTTCGAGGCGCGAGCCGATCTGGGTCTCGGCCTGCAGCTCGATCTCACGCAACTGGTGTCGCAGGCGCTCCAGGTTTTCCGTCAGGTCTTCCAGCGAGCCCTTCATCTGCGCCACTTCGGCGTCGATCCGCGAGCGCGTGATGCTGACTTCGCCCGCGTGATTGACCAGCCGGTCCAGCAAGGGTGCGCGCACGCGCACCGTGCCGGCGGCCGCGCCCTGCGCGGTGGCACCGGCGCGCCGCTCGCTTGCGAATTCGGCCTGTACCGTCGCCGAGGGCATACCCGCCGAAAACTGTTGCCAGTCGATTGAAGCAGGCGCGGCGGCCAAACCCGTGACACCCGATGGCACGACGGCCTCGGCCTCGATGGGCGCGGGCACGCTATCGACCTCGGCTTGCAGCGCCGCGGGCGGCGCCACGACAGGCGCCTGGGCCACGGGCGGTTGAACCTTCGCCGCCGGGATGCTGGGCTGCGCATGCCCGCGCAGCACGTCGAACGTGGCGCCGATGGCGTCGACCTGTACCAGCAGCGCCTCGACGTCGGGCGTTGTTGCGGCTTCGCTGGCTGCCAGTGCGTCGATCGCGGTCTCGAGACGGTGCGCACGCTCGCCCAGGCGCATCGCCCCGGCCAGACGGGCGCCGCCCTTGAGCGTGTGCAAGGTGCGCATGCACGCCGCCGGGCCGCCGGCATCCGACGGTCGGGCCGCCCAGTCGCGCATCCGCGCGCCCAACTGCGGCAGCAATTCGGCCGCCTCCTCTTCGAAGATCGGAAAGAGCTCGGCATCGATCGCGTCGACTGCGTCGATCTCGTCACTGTCGGTCGCGTCCTCGACCAGCGGCGCCTCGATGCGTCGGGCTTCGGCCAGCGGCGCGAGCTCGCTCAGCGCGTGGAACTGGGTCTGGCCCAGTGACCCCATGGCGCTGGTCGTGGTCTGCACATCGCTGACCGGCAACTCGTCGGGTGCGGCAGGAGTCGCATCGCGATCGGGTTCGAGTCGCGCCGACACAGGCTCCTCGGCGTCGAATGCGTAC
>CAVUEP010000087.1:0-17083 GCA_963740395.1 uncultured beta proteobacterium | reverse complement strand
TAAGGAGTGGAATACGCTTATTATGACGCTCCAATGTTTTCTCTACAGGAGGCGCTCACGTCCCAGACGGCAGACGAGCATTATGTGTTCAAACGCGATTGGACAGCTACTACAAGTACTACCGGTAGTAGGGAGTATCCGGGATCCAGGGGTTTACGAAGCCATTCTGGAGGTATTGTGTCTAATGTACTTTTACTGTGTTCACAGTAAACTGAATCGTTTCAAGGACAAACAAAAATTCTTAACAACAACATTGTCTATATTTTTTATGATTGTTGATTTTGATAGAAATCCAACGTTTAAGTATTATGTCAATAGTAAAATTATACCAATCATTTACAATATACGAAGTCATCCTAATTATATAAACTTGATGTACAAGTGTGTAGGTGCATGGAACATTGGATTAAGACCGAATACGTCGAATCTCTGCTACAACAACTCAAATTCAAAAACGGGACAACGAAAAATTCAAAAATATGAACTCGACGAGCTGCGCGCGATCAGCCAGAACTGCGACGCCTTCCTGATCGACCTCGAGCAGCGCGAACGCGCGCGCACCGGCATCGGCAACCTGCGCGTGCAGTTCAACAAGGTGCACGGCTTCTACATCGAGGTGACCAGTTCGGGGCTGGACAAGGTGCCGGCCGACTATCAGCGCCGCCAGACGATGAAGAACGCCGAGCGCTACATCACGCCCGAGCTCAAGACCTTCGAGGACAAGGCGCTGTCGGCGCAGGAACGAGCGCTGGCGCGCGAGAAGTGGCTGTTCGAGCAGATGCTCGATGCCCTGCAGCCGCACCTGGCCGCGCTCACTGCGCTCGGACGCGCCCTGGCCGCACTCGATGCGCTGGCCGCGCTGGCCGAGCGCGCCACGACCCTCGCCTGGTGTGCGCCGGAGTTCGTGCCCTACCCGTGCATCCAGATCGAGCAGGGCCGCCACCCCGTGGTCGAGGCGCGCCTGCAGGAATCCGGTGGCGGGCCCTTCATCGCCAACCATTGCCGGCTCGACGCCAAGACACGGATGCTCGTGATCACCGGCCCCAACATGGGCGGCAAGAGCACCTTCATGCGCCAGGTGGCGTTGATCACGCTGCTGGCATCAATGGGCTCCTTCGTGCCGGCCAGCGCCTGCCGCCTGGGGCCGATCGACGCCATCCACACCCGCATTGGCGCCGCCGACGACCTGGCCAATGCGCAGTCGACCTTCATGGTCGAGATGACCGAAGCGGCGGCGATCATCCACAGCGCGACCGAGCACTCGCTCGTGCTGATGGACGAGATCGGCCGCGGCACCAGCACCTTCGACGGCCTGGCGCTGGCCGGCGCGATCGCGAGCCAGCTGCACGAGCGCAACAAAGCCTTCACGCTGTTCGCGACCCACTACTTCGAGCTCACGGCCTTCCCGGAGCGCCACGCCGGCGCACTCAACGTGCACGTGAGCGCTGCCGAGAGCGGCGACCAGATCGTCTTCCTGCACCAGATCGAGCCCGGGCCGGCGAGTCGCAGCTATGGCGTGCAGGTGGCGCGCCTGGCCGGCATGCCGGCGTCGCTGGTGCGCCAGGCGCGCGCCACGCTCGAAGCACTCGAGGCGCAGTCGCTACAGGGTGCGGCCCAGGTCGACCTGTTCGCCGCGCCGCCAGCGCCGGCCGAGCCCGTTGGCCCGTCGGCGGCAGAATCGGCGCTCGACAAGCTCGACCCCGACACGCTGTCGCCGCGCGAAGCGATGGACGCCCTGTACCGCCTCAAGTCCCTGCGAAAGAAAACACCATGACCTACTGCGTGGGCATCAAGCTCGATGCCGGCCTCGTCTTCCTGTCCGATTCGCGCACCAATGCGGGCATGGACCAGATCAGCACCTACCGCAAGATGATGATCTACGAGAAGGCGGGCGACCGCTTCATGGTGCTGCTGTCGGCCGGCAACCTCGGCATCAGCCAGAGCGTGCGCGAGGTCCTGCAGGTGCAGAAGATCGACCGCGGTGCGCATGAAGCGCCGCTCACGATCTGGAACGCTGAGTCGATGTTCGACGCCGCGCGCGTGCTCGGTGCCGCGGTGCGGCGGGTCTACGACGAGGACGGTGCCTCGCTCAAGCAGGCCGGGGTCGAGTTCAACGTGTCGATGATCTTCGGCGGCCAGATCCAGGGCGAGGCGATGCGCCTGTTCCAGGTCTATTCGGCCGGCAACTTCATTGAGGCCACGCGCGAGACCTGCTACTTCCAGGTCGGCGAGAGCAAATATGGCAAGCCGGTGCTGGACCGCCTGATCAAGCCGACGACGCGCTTGAACACGGCCGCCAAGTGCGCCCTCGTGTCGATGGATTCGACCCTCAAGTCCAACCTTTCGGTCGGCCTGCCGCTCGATCTGCTGGTCTACCGCGAGGGCCAGCTGGCGAGCGACGAATTTGTCTGCATTGATGACCAGAACCCCTACTTCGAAATGATCCGGACCGTCTGGGGCCAGCGCCTGCGCGAGGTGTTCCAGAACCTCGAGGATCCGCTCACCGACGAGGGCGCCGACCATCCGCTGATCGTGCCGAGCGAGCGTTACGGCCCGATGCGCAAGGTCACGCATCCCGGAGAGAAGATCGTCTGACCGTGGCGACCCTCGTCTTCTCGCACGCCAACGGATTCTCGGCCGGCACCTACCGGGTCCTGCTCGACGCCCTGCGCGCGGCCGGCCACCGGGTGCTGGCGCCGGACAAGTTCGGGCACGATCCCCGGCACCCGATCACGAGCAACTGGCCTCATGTGCGCGACGAGTTGATCGGCTTCGCCGAGCGCGAGGCGCCGGGCGAGCGCGTGGTGTTCATCGGCCATTCGCTCGGCGGCTACCTCAGCCTGCTGGTGGCCTGCCGCCGCCCGGACCTGGCCGCCGGCGTGATCCTGCTCGACTCGCCGCTGGTCGGCGGCTGGCGCGCGCGCGCTCTGGGGCTGGGCAAGGCGACCGGCCTGATTCGCCGCTTCTCGCCGGCCAAGGTCTCGGTCGGCCGGCGCCGGCACTGGGACAGCGCCGAAGCGGCCCACCGGCACTTCGCGGCGAAGCGCGCATTCGCGCGCTGGGATCCACGGGTGCTGGCCGACTACATCGACACCGGCCTCGAGCCCGACCCCGATGGCGGCGTGCGCCTGGCCTTCAGCCGCGACATCGAAACCCACTTCTACAACACGCTGCCGCACCACTTCGACCGGGTGCTCAGGCGCCATCCGCCGGCCTGCCCGGTCGCCTTCGTCGGTGGCACCGAATCACCGGAGAACCGGCAGGCGGGGCTGGACGTGACGCGCGCCGTGGCCGGCGAGCGCATGCGCTGGGTCGAGGGCACGCACCTGTACCCGATGGAAGCCCCCGATCTGACGGCCCGGGTCCTGCTGGCGGAGCTGGCTACGATGCTGCCGAAGGAGGCATGACCATGAACGACAGGGTTCGCATCGTCGAGATGGGCCCGCGCGACGGGCTGCAGAACGAGAAGCAGAACGTCGCCACCGGCACCAAGCTCGAGCTGATCCGCCGCCTGGTGGCCACCGGCCTGCGCGACATCGAGGTCACGTCCTTCGTGTCGCCCAAGTGGGTGCCGCAGATGGCCGACCATGCCGAGATCATGGCCGGCCTCACGACCATCGCCGGCGCGGCCGGCGGCCTGAGCTTTCCGGTGCTGACGCCGAACATGAAGGGCTTCGAGGCCGCGGTGGCGGCCGGCGCACGCGAGGTCGCGGTGTTCGGCGCGGCCTCGGAAGGGTTCTCCCAGCGGAACATCAACTGCTCGATCGCCGAGTCGATCGAACGCTTCACGCCGATCTTCGAAGCGGCCAGGCCGCTCGGCATCAAGGTCCGGGGCTACGTCTCCTGCGTGATCGCCTGCCCCTACGACGGCGCGATCGCGCCGGCGCAGGTCGCCGCCATCAGTGCCGAGCTGCAGTCGCGCGGCGCCTACGAGGTGTCGCTCGGCGACACCATCGGCGCCGGCACGCCGGCCACCGTGCTGGCCATGCTGGAAGCGGTGCGCGGCGCGCATCCCGGTTGCGCAGCTCGCCGGTCACTACCACGACACCTATGGCATGGCGGTGGCCAACGTCTACGCGTCCTACCAGTTCGGCCTGCGTGCCTTCGACAGTTCGGTCGGCGGACTCGGCGGCTGCCCCTATGCCAAGGGTGCGACCGGCAACGTCGCCACCGAGGACGTGCTGCACCTGCTGCATGGCCTGGGCGCGCAGACCGGGATCGACCTCGACGCGCTGGTCGACGTGGCGGCCTGGATCAGCGCCGAGCTCGGGCGTGCGCCGGCGTCACGGGTGGCGCGCGCGATGCTCGCCAAGCGGCCGGCGCCCGCGGGCGCCTCTCTATAATCCGGCTTTACCTAATCGGCGAACCGCCTCGCGTGGGTCGCTGCACGAAATGACCAAGTACGTCTTCGTCACCGGCGGCGTGGTGTCCTCGCTCGGCAAGGGCATCGCGTCGGCGTCGCTGGCGGCCATCCTCGAGTCGCGTGGCCTCAAGGTCACCCTCATCAAGCTGGACCCCTACCTCAACGTCGATCCGGGCACGATGAGCCCGTTCCAGCATGGCGAGGTCTTCGTGACCGACGACGGTGCCGAGACCGACCTCGACCTCGGCCACTACGAGCGTTTCATCAGCACGCGCATGAAGCGCGCGAACAATTTCACCGCCGGCCAGATCTACAAGTCCGTGCTCGAGAAGGAGCGCCGTGGCGACTACCTCGGCAAGACGGTGCAGGTGATCCCGCATGTCACGAACGAGATCCAGGAGTTCGTCAAGCGCGGCGCGGCCGACGTCGACGTGGCCATTGTCGAGATCGGCGGCACGGTGGGCGACATCGAATCCCTGCCCTTCCTCGAAGCGGTGCGCCAGATGAGCCTGCGCGCCGGCCCGAGCAATGCCGCCTTCGTGCACCTGACCTATGTGCCATGGATCGGCGTGGCGGGCGAACTCAAGACCAAGCCGACCCAGCACACGGTGCAGAAGATGCGCGAGATCGGCATCCAGCCCGACGCCCTGCTGTGCCGGGCCGACCGCGAGGTGCCCTCCGAGGAACGCGAAAAGATCTCCCTCTTCACCAATGTGCCGCTGCACGGCGTGATCTCGATGTGGGACGTCGACACGATCTACAAGGTGCCGCGCATGCTGCACGAGCAGCGCCTGGACGAGCTGATGTGCATGAAGCTGCAGCTGCTCACCAAGCCGGCCGACCTCAAGCGCTGGGACCGCCTTGTGCACGAGGTCGCGAATCCGCGCTACAAGGTGCGGATCGCGATGTGCGGCAAGTACACCGATCTGTCGGATTCGTACAAGTCGCTCAACGAGGCGCTGCGCCACGCCGGCATCCACAACCACGCCAAGGTCGAGATCGAGTACCTCGATTCCGAGACCCTGACCCCCGAGACCGTGTCGCGCCTCGGTGAATTCGACGCCGTCCTGGTCCCCGGCGGCTTCGGCAAGCGCGGGATCGAGGGCAAGATCTGTGCCGCCCGTTATGCGCGCGAACACGGCCTGCCCTACCTGGGCATCTGCCTCGGCATGCAGGTCGCCACGATCGAGTACGCGCGCCACATGGCCGGCCTGGACGGCGCCAACAGCACCGAATTCGACGCCGACACCGCCCATCCCGTGATCGCCCTCATCGACGAATGGCAGGACGCCGACGGCTCGATCCAGAAGCGCGACGCCGCGTCCGATCTCGGCGGCACCATGCGCCTGGGCGCACAGAGTTCCGACGTCAAGGTCGGCACCCTGGCACACCGCATCTATGGCCCGGTGGTCACCGAGCGTCATCGCCACCGCTACGAGGCGAACGAACATTACCTGGACCGCCTGCAGCAGGCCGGCCTGATCATTTCCGCCATCACCCAGCGCGAGAAGCTGACCGAGATGGTCGAGCTGCCGCAGGAAGTGCACCCCTGGTTCGTCGGCGTGCAGTTCCACCCCGAGTTCAAGAGCACACCCTGGGACGGCCACCCGCTCTTCATCAGCTTCGTCAAGGCTGCGCTGGCGCGCCACGAAGCGACCCAGGCGGTGGCCGCATGAAGGTCTGCGGATTCGACGTCGGACTCGACAAGCCCTTCTTCCTGATCGCCGGCCCCTGCGTGGTCGAGAGCGAGCAGCTCCAGCTCGACGTGGCCGGCCACCTGAAGGAGGTGACGGCAGCACTCGGCATCCCCTTCATCTTCAAGAGCAGCTACGACAAGGCCAACCGGTCCAGTGGCACGACCTTTCGCGGCCCGGGAATGGACAAGGGCCTCGAGATCCTGGCCAAGGTCCGCCAGCAGATCGGTGTGCCGGTCCTGACCGACGTGCACTCGGAGGCCGAGATCGCGGCGGTCGCCGCGGTCGTCGACGTCCTGCAGACGCCGGCCTTCCTGTGCCGCCAGACCGATTTCATCCGCGCCGTGGCACAGTGCGGCAAGCCGGTCAACATCAAGAAGGGCCAGTTCCTCGCGCCGCACGACATGAAGAACGTGATCGACAAGGCGCGTGCCGCGGCGCGCGAGGACGGCCTGTCGGAGGACCGCTTCTTCGCCTGCGAACGCGGCGCGAGCTTCGGCTACAACAACCTCGTGTCCGACATGCGCAGCCTGGCCATCATGCGCGAGACCGGCGCCCCGGTCGTCTTCGACGCCACCCACAGCGTGCAACTGCCCGGTGGCCAGGGCACCAGCTCCGGCGGCCAGCGCGAGTTCGTGCCGGTGCTGTCGCGCGCGGCGGTCGCGGTCGGCGTCGCGGGCCTCTTCATGGAGACCCACCCCGACCCGGCGAACGCGCTGTCCGACGGCCCGAACGCGGTGCCGCTCAAGCACATGAAGGCCCTGCTCGAGCAACTCGTCGCGCTCGACCGCGTGATCAAGCAGCAGCCGCTGCTCGAGAACAACTTCAACCCCTGAGCCCGGAGCACCCGATGGCTGCCGCCTACATGATCGTCGAGTCGAACGTCACCGATGCCGAGCCCTTCAAGCGCTACATGGCCGCCGCGCCCGAGGTGGTCAAGGCCTTCGGCGGCGAGTACCTGGTGCGCGGCGGACGCCTGGCGAGATGCTCGAGGGCGACTGGCAGCCGCGCCGCGCCTGACCGTGCTGCGCTTCCCGAGCTTCGAGGCAGGCCAGGCCTTCTACGACAGCCCCGCATATGTGCCGCGTGCGTGCGCCAAGCGCGCCGGGCTGCACCGCCTACTTCAACATGGTCCTGGTCGAAGGCGTTGACGCGCCCGTCTGAGCCCCGGACCTGCCTGACTACCCGAACCCTGGAAGGAACCGCATGAGTGCCATCGTCGATATCGTCGGCCGAGAAATCCTCGACAGCCGCGGCAACCCCACCGTCGAGTGCGACGTGCTGCTCGAGTCCGGCACCATGGGCCGCGCGGCGGTGCCGAGCGGTGCGTCCACCGGCAGCCGCGAGGCGATCGAGCTGCGCGACGGCGACAAGACGCGCTATCTCGGCAAGGGCGTGCTCAAGGCCGTCGAGCACGTCAACACCGAGATCAGCGAGGCGGTGCTCGGCCTGGACGCGAGCGAGCAGGCCTTTCTCGACCGGACCCTGATCGACCTCGACGGCACCGACAACAAGGCCCGTCTGGGCGCCAATGCCACCCTGGCGGTCAGCATGGCGGTGGCGCGCGCCGCGGCCGAGGAGTCCGGCCTGCCGCTGTACCGCTACTTCGGCGGCATGGGCGCGATGCAGATGCCGGTGCCGATGATGAACGTCATCAACGGCGGCGCGCATGCCAACAACAACCTCGACCTGCAGGAGCTGATGATCATCCCGGTCGGCGCGCCGAGCTTTCGCGAAGCGCTGCGCTACGGCGCCGAGGTGTTCCACGCGCTCAAGAAGATCATCGACGCCAAGGGCATGCCGACCTCGGTCGGCGACGAAGGCGGCTTTGCCCCCAACGTGGCCAACCACGAAGCCGCGATCCAGCTCATCCTGGAGGCGATCGACAAGGCCGGCTACACCGCGGGCGAGCAGATCGCGATCGGCCTGGACTGCGCCGCGAGCGAGTTCTACAAGGACGGCAAGTACGTGCTCGAGAGCGAAGGCCAGTCGCTCGCCGCCGCCGCCTGGGCCGACGTGCTGGCCACCTGGTGCGACAAGTACCCGATCATCAGCGTCGAGGACGGCATGCACGAAGGCGACTGGGACGGCTGGAAACTGCTCACCGAGCGCCTGGGCAAGAAGGTTCAGCTGGTCGGAGACGACCTGTTCGTGACCAACACCAAGATCCTCAAGCGTGGCATCGACGAAGGCGTGGCCAACTCGATCCTCATCAAGATCAATCAGATCGGCACGCTGACCGAGACCTTTGCCGCCATCGAGATGGCCAAGCGTGCGGGTTACACCGCCGTCATCAGCCACCGCTCGGGCGAGACCGAGGACAACACAATCGCCGACATCGCGGTCGGCACCAATGCCGGCCAGATCAAGACCGGCTCCCTGAGCCGCAGCGACCGCATGGCCAAGTACAACCAGTTGCTGCGCATCGAGGAAGACCTCGGCGACGTGGCCTCGTATCCTGGCCGCAGCGCGTTCTACAACCTTCGCTGAACCGGGTTTCATGCGCCTGCTGCCCGCCGCCTTGCTGACCCTGCTGGTGCTGGTCCAGGGTGGGCTGTGGTTTGGCAAGGGCAGCCTGCGCGACGTGATGGGCCTGCAACAGGAGCTGGACGCCCAGATCGAGGCCAACGGTCAGGCGCGTGAGCGCAACCAGCGCCTGGCCGCCGAAGTCAGCGATCTGGTCGAGGGCCTGGAGATGGTCGAGGAACGTGCGCGCGCCGATCTGGGCATGGTCAAGCCCGACGAGATCCTGGTCCAGATCTCCGCAAAGCGCTGACCCTCGAAGCCGGTGATGGAGTCGCTCTGGCCGTCGCTGGCCCCATTGTTCGCGGTCGCCTTCAGCCTGTGGGCGAGCCCGGTCACCTGGCTTGAGGTCCTGGCCTTCGGGCTGTCGATCTGGATGGTGTTGTGCAATCTGCGCGTGAACCCGCTCGCCTGGCCGCTCGCCATCGTGGCCTCGGCGCTCTATGGCCTGCTGTTTGCGCAAAGCAAGCTGTATGGCGAGGCCGGCCTGCAGCTCGTCTTCATCGTGGTCGCTTTCTGGGGATGGTGGCAGTGGCTGCGCGGCCGCGGCAGCGACGGCGCACCGTTGCGCGTGCATCGCCTGAGCCCGCGTGGCATGTGGATCTGCGGCGCTGCGACCGTGGCCCTGTGGCCGCTGCTCGCGCTGCTGCTGGACCATTTCACCGACAGCGATGTGCCGTGGCTGGACGCGCTGCCCACCGTGGGCAGCCTGATCGGTCAGGTCCTGCTGGCACGCAAGCTGGTCGAGAACTGGCCGGTCTGGGTGGCGGTCAACGTGGTGAGCGTGCTGCTGTTCGCAGTCAAGGCGCTGTGGCTGACCGTGCTGCTCTACGCGGTGTTCATCGCGCTCGCCCTGCTGGGCTGGCGCGCCTGGCACCGGATGGCCCGTGCCTGAAGCACTGAAGATCGCGATCGTCGGGGCCGAGAGCACCGGCAAGTCCACGCTCGCGCTGGCCCTCGCCGACGCGTTGGCCGGGCAGACCGGCCTGCGCTGCGTGGCCGTGCCCGAGTGGCTGCGCACCTGGTGCGAACAGGAAGGCCGCACCCCACGCCAGGGCGAACAAAGGGACATCCTCCTGGCACAGCACGAGCAGATCGATGACGCGGCGCGCAACCACGACATCGTGGTCTGCGACACGACTGCGCTGACGACGGCCGTCTACAGCCAGTTGCTGTTCGACGACCACTCGCTCGACGACGAGGCATGCCGCCTGCAGCGCGGCATGGCGCTGACCCTGCTGACCGCCCTCGATCTGCCCTGGATTGCCGACGGCCTGCAGCGTGACGGCGAACAGGTGCGTGAACCGGTCGACCAGCGGCTGCGCCGGATGCTGCTGGCCTCGCGTGTCGACTGGTCGATCGTCGCCGGCGCCGGACCGCAGCGCCTGCAGTCGGCGCTCGACGCCGTCGCGCCGCGCGTGCGCAGCGTGGTGGCCCCTCGCCGCGGCCTGTTCACGCGGCTTCAGGCCCGCGACACGAGCGCGCCGCCCTGGCCCTGGTCGTGCGATTGCGACGACCCGGATTGCGAACATGCGACCCAGGCGCTCGGGCGCGGCTGAGCCCGCTCAGGCCAGTGCCGAGCCGCGCAGCAGTTCGACAGCCCGGTCCACGTGGGCATCCATGTGGGCAGCGGCGGCCACTGGCAATGCTTCCCTTGTGGAACCCCGTGACGCCGCGGATTGCGGCCAGTTCGTCATCGTGCCTCCGTATCGGGTGAACCAGGGTCGTGCCCCGACCCGGCTGACGGCGGCAGGTTTCGGGGGTACAAGGAGCCAGGGCGCGACGATCGCGCCTGGGAGACCCGTCATGACCGAACCGACCACCATCGAACCGAAACCGAACGGCCCCTTGCAGGTGAGCGGCCCGGTCGCCCTCACCGACTCGAGGGGCGAGACGATCGCCACCGATGCGAAATACTGGCTGTGCCGCTGCGGTGAATCGGCCAACAAGCCGTTCTGCGACGGCACCCACAGGAAGAACGGCTTCTCGAGCGAGAGGCTGGCCGACCCGGCGGCCAGCGTCACCAAGGCCTATGCCGGCAAGGCGATCACGGTCCACGACAACCGTTCGGTCTGCGCGCACGCCGGCTTGTGCACCGAACATTCGCCCGCCGTCTTCAGCATGGACGGCAAGCCCTGGATCAATGCCGATGCCCAGGCCGTCGACGCCACCATCGCGACGATCGAGAAGTGCCCTTCAGGCGCGCTGTCGTACAGCATCGACGGTGTGACCCGGGAGCATGCTGGGCGCCTGCCAGCGATTCAGGTCACGAAGGACGGCCCCTATGCGGTCGTCGGCAGCCCGCAACTGCTTGGCGACGCCGCGCCGCTGTCCGACGAACACTTCACGCTGTGCCGTTGCGGCCAGTCCAAGAACAAGCCGTTCTGCGACGGTACCCACTGGAAGGCCGGGTTCAAGGACGAGAAGAACTGATCCGGCAGCGGCCACGATCGGCATCATGGGCCGCGCCGTTCTGCCCAGGCCTGCAGCACGTCGAGCCATGCAGCCTTGGGCGTGTAGAACGCTTCGTGCCCACCTCCGAGGTCGAGCACGCGCTCTGCGACGGTGGCGCTGGTCATGCGGTCCAGGGCAGCCTTGCATGAGCCGGCGATGCGATCGTCACGGTCGTAGGCGGAAAGCAGGATCCCCCTGGCGCTCGGCCCGCGCGCCTGGCCAAAACGCTGGAAGCCCTCGAACCCGCTCCCGGGCAGCCCGCAACCCGCGAAGTTGACATAGGCCACTTCCGGGTTGCGCACCGTCGACATCACGAGCAGCGTGATCATGCCGCCCTTCGAATGCCCGGCCACCGTGATCTGGCCCGGTGGCACGCCGGCGCGCAGCAGCCCGCTGACCTGTGCCGCCACCTTGCCCGCATAGTCATCGATGCGGACGGGGCCGCGTTGTTCGCCGATGACTTCGAAACCCCGCGCGGCCAGTGCGTCGAGAATGCCGCGGTACTGGTAGGCCTCGGCGCGCGGCCCGGCGGTCTCGAGCGCCAGTCCGTGCAGGTAGAAGAGGTATTTGGCGCCGGGGTCCGGCGAGGCCGGTGGGTCGGTGTGCACCCCCGCTGCCAGCACGGGCGCGACGAGCATGGCGACAGAGGTCGCCAGCAAGGAGCGCCGAAGGGCGCCGACCAGGCCTTTCCGACCGGCGCGTCGATCCTGGCGACGATCGATCCGACTTGCCGAGTCGGCAGACGCTGGTGAGCCCGCGATCTTCATGAACTGCCTCCCGTGCGTGGACACGGTGACAAGATACGGAGGAAGTCGGCGCCTGGTCTTGAGTGCACGCAATCCGGCAATGGCGCGGTCGCGACCTATTCGAATCGTGTGCGGCTCCTGCCGGCTGGCCCTGGCCAGGCTGGCTCAGAAGGTCATCCGGTGAGAATGGGCCGCAAGGTCTCGATCTCCTCGACGATGAAGTCGAAGAAGGCGCTCACGCGCGGTGTGCGCCTCAGCTCGCGGGTGGTCAGCAGGCGCCAGATTCGCGACAGCTCCTTCACCGGACCGAACAGGCGAACCAGGTCGGGCTCGGCATCGCCCAGTGGCATCGGGAGCGGGCCGATGCCGATGCCGGCCTTCACCGAGTAGATCAAGCCGAGCACGCTGTTGCTGCTGGCGGCCAGCGGCGTGTCCGGCGCCAGTTGGTTCAGCCATTGCCCGACCCGGTGCCTGGCCATCGTGTCGTCGAAGCCGACCAGTGCATGGTGGCCCAGGTCTTCGATGCGCTCGGGAGCGCCATGCTGATCGATGTAGGTCTGGCTCGCATACACGCCCCAGATCGAGTCGCCGATCTTTCGGCCGACCAGTTCGCCGTCGTCGGTGTCGCCCGAGCGCAGCGCGACGTCAGCGTCCCCCTTCGACAGGTCGAGGTACTTGTCGCTCATCACGAACTGCACCTTCAGGCCCGGATGCCGGGCATGGAAACGGTCGAGCAGCCCGGTCTGGGTGATGCGGTTGACGATGGGTTCGGGGCAGGTCATGCGGATGACTCCAGAGACCTCGCCCCCCAGCGTGTCGAGTTGCCTCTCGAACGCCAGGATCGATTGTTCGACAGCTTCGGCGAAGGGGAGCATCGCCTGGCCGAATTCCGTCAGGCGGTAGCCAGTCGGCTGGCGCTGGACGAGTGACTGGCCAATGCGTCGCTCCAGTTCCGTCAATCGCCGCTGCACGGTCGACTGATCGACGCCAAGTGCCCGCCCGGCGGCCAGGGTGCTGCCTTCCCGCGCCACCGCCAACAAGTGGCGCAGGTCGTCCCAGTCGAACTTGCTCGAGCTATGCGTCACTGCGGCCCCTTCGCGCAATCTTGCGCCTTATGCGGCTGCGGTCGAACGCCTAGTCTGCGGATGCGTCGACCCCGAGGTCGGCGCGACCCACAACCGCCAGGAGATCGGCCATGAACCCCAGACCATTGTCAGCCACGCCAAGCCGGCTGGACATCCATCGAATCGCCGGCCTCGCCCTGACCCTCGGCCTGCTGACCGGTGGCGCTGCGAACGGTGCCGAATCTGCGGTCACGCTCACACCGGACCAACCCAACGTCGTCTCCTACTGGAACGGCATCGCGAACCTGACGGTGCTCGCGCCGTCGACCGTCGGCACGACACCGCAGGAGCAGCGCCCGGGCTACCAGGTCGACCTGGCCTCGGTGCATGTGGCCATCTACGACGCCGTCAGCGCGATCGACGGCCGCTACAAACCTTTCGCCGTCACGCCAGCGGCGCCTGCCACCGGCGCCTCGCTGGACGCCGCAGCCAGCGCCGCCGCCTACGGCGTGCTGCAGGCCCTGTTTCCCAACCGCAGCGCCCAGTACCAGGCCGCCTACGACAGCCGTCTGGCCTCGATCCCGGACGGCGCCGCCAAGACCCGCGGGCTCGCGCTCGGCAGCGAGGTGGCCGCCGCCGTCGTCGCCATGCGCGCCAACGACGGTCGCAGCGTCGCGCTGGCGCCCTTCCAGTCCGCGACCGGCCCGGGCCAGTGGCGCAGCGCCAGTCCGACGCCGTTCAACCGCCATGTGCCCTTCATCAAGCCCTTCGCACTGAAGCAGCTGGATCAGTTCCGACCGCCGCCACCGCCGGCGCTCGACAGCGCGACCTACACCGCCGCCTTCAACGACAGCAAGGCGGGCGGCGGCACCGTCAGCAGCGCGCGCACGCCAGAGCAGTTCGAGATCGCCCGGTTCCACACCGAGCCGCCGGGGCCGTTCGTGACGCGCAACCTCGGGCGCTTCGCCGCGACCACCGCGGACGTGGCCGAGGCAGCGCGGCTGATGGCCTTCATCTATGTCGTGCACGCCGACGCGATTGGCGCCTGCTTCGAAGCGAAGTACCACTACCTGGCCTGGCGCCCCATGACGGCCATCGTGCAGGCCGAGTCCGACGGCAACGATGCCACAGTCGGCGATCGCGAGCTGGACGCCGGTGCTGCCGACGCCGAACCACCCCGAGTATCCGGCGGCGCATTCCTGTACCTCGGGCGGCCTCGGCGAAACCCTGCGCCAGCTCTATGGCACGCGCCAGGTCGCCTACATGTTCGACAGCAAGGTCACCGGCACGGCGCGCCGCTACGCGAACACCGACGCGCTCAACGACGAAAGCCGCATTGCACGCATCTACGGCGGCATGCACTTCGGGTTCTCGACCGATGCCGGTGTCGAACTCGGGGTGCGCGTCGCGCAGTGGGTGGGATCGAATCACTTCGCACGCAGGAACTGAACGCCATGACCACGCCATCGAATTCGGCGCAGCGCGCGCAATGGGACGCGGCGGCCGCGGGCTGGAACGCCTACGGCCCGCAGATCGGCGCCTGGCTCGCGCCGGCGACCGAGGGCATGCTCGGGATGGCCCGGATCGGCCCGGGCGCGCGGGTCCTCGACGTCGCTGCCGGGGCCGGTGAACAGACCCTGGCCATCGCAAGGCGGATCGGTCCGTCCGGCCATGTGCTGGCCACCGACCTGTCCCCGCAGATCCTGGCCCTGGCCGCGGACAACGCCCGACACGCCGGCCTGACCAACGTGCAGACCCGGGTCGCGGACGGGGAAGACCTTGGCGTCGAGCCTGCGACTTTCGACGCCGTGGTGTGCCGGCTCGGCCTGATGCTGTTCAGCGACCCCTTGCGCGGCCTGGCCGAGATGCACCGTGCACTTCGCCCTGGCGGGCACATCTGCACGATGGTGTTCTCGCAGCCTGAGCGCAACCCATGCGTCTCGATCCTGATGTCGACCGCGCTCGAACATGCGGGCCTGCCGGCGGCCGACCCTTACCGGCCCGGCGGTCTGCTCAGCTTGGGCCGCCCTGGGCTGGCCAATGAACTGTTCGCCACAGCTGGATTCAACGACGTCGCCACGACCCGGATCGAGGCACCATTTCGCCTGCCATCGGCGCGCGCCTACCTGGACTTCGTGCGCAACTCGGCCAGCCCGATCCGTCAGATCCTGGGCCGACTCGACGAAGCGGCGGCCGCCGCCGCCTGGGCCGACATGGAAGAGCGGCTGGCAGTGTTCGCAACGCCGTCCGGATGGGCTGGACCGAACGAGCTGCTGTTGACGGCGGCACGCCGCTGACGAATCGCCCGCGGACCAACCCGGGGTCTGCCGGGCCAACTCCGAACGACTGGCCTCGGACCGTTGCTGCCAGTCCCCAGCGTGTCTGTTTGAAGGCGCAGGGCGAAGACGCCAAGTTGCCGCATTTCGCACGCTTTGGCGGCCGTGATCCCTTTAGCGCCGCGTTGGCCGGTCGACAATCTCCGTGAGGGTCCGCAGACACCAGGCCATGTGGCCGGATGCAAGAGGCGCTGATTGGGATCCACAGTGCAGCAAGGTTTCACATGAGTCGAAAGCGCTACGCAGACAGTCCCACCCGCAGCGCGGAGTTGCTGCGGCTGGCGCTGCCGTTGATGTCGCGCCAGAAGGCGGCGCCGCACCCACTGAGCTATGCCATCTGGTACGAACATGTGGCGGGCAACAACCCGGCCCTGAGCGAGGCGATTGCCCGCCTGACGGCCGGTGGCCAGGCGCTCGACGACGAGCAGACGGTCCAGCTCTTTGACGCACATGTGCTCGACATCGACGAACAGAGTGCGCAGCGCGTGGTCGAAGGCATGCGCGGACTGCTCAATGACATGTCGGAGTCGGCACACAAGGCCGGTCACCAGTCCGAGCAGTTCGACGCCTCCTTGGAGCGCTGGCGCCGGGACGTCGAAGCAGGTCACGCAGACGACGCCGGGGCGGTGGCCCGGGTCGTTGCCGAGACGCACCAGATGCGCACCTCGATGACCGAGCTGAAATCCCGCCTGGATTCCAGCCAGGGTGAGATCGAGCGTCTTCGCCGCGAGATCGAACGGACCCGCGATGAAGCCCTGCTCGACAGCCTGACCGGACTGGCCAATCGTCGCGCCTTCGAACCTCAACTGGTTCGGAGCACCCAGAGTGACAGCGCAGACGCCTGCCTGCTTGTCTGCGACATCGACCACTTCAAGCGTGTCAACGACAGCTACGGCCATCTGTTCGGCGACCAGGTCCTGCGTGTCGTGGCGCGCGCGGTCAAGGCCACGCTGCGCGACGATTGCATCGCCGCACGGGTCGGCGGCGAGGAATTCGCGGTGTTGTTGCCAGCGACCACGCTGGCCGAGGGCGAACTCATTGCCGAGCGTGTGCGCGCCACGGTGGCCGCGAGCCGGATCCGCCGGCGCGAGAGCAATGAGACGATCGGCCAGGTCACGATCTCGATCGGCCTGGCGCTGCAAGCACCAGGCGAGTCCGCCGATGACTGGTTCGAACGCGCCGACCAGGCGCTCTACGCATCGAAGCAGACCGGCCGCAACCGCGTCACGGTCGCCCGCAAGGCGGCTGAACTAAGGCACGTACCTGCCTGACCCGCGGGGCGAGGTCGATCACCTCGCCCATCCGCGCAGGGTGCTCCAGCGGCGCCGCCCGCTCCCACTCCGGATGGTTTGACGCTGCAACGCGTCGGGCCAGGGCAAGGCGGCTCCGAATGGCAGCGTTGCATACTCGAGGCTGGAACAACTTGCGCCTTGCACAGGACCTGCCGTGCCAGCACCCCTCAATTCCATCGCTGTCGTCGGCGCCGGTGCGGTCGGCAGCTTCTTCGGCGCCATGCTGGCGCGCGCCGGCCACGACGTCACGCTGATCGGCCGTGCCCCCCATGTGCAGGCGATCGAGTCGCGCGGGCTCCTGCTTCACGTGGCGGGCCGGGTGCAAACCGTGCGCCTGGCGGCCTCGACCGACCTTGCGGCCCTGCGGACGGCCGACCTGGTGCTCTTCTGCGTGAAGTCCACCGACACCGATCAGGTCGCACGCCAGATCGCGCCCTTGCTCGCTGACCAGGCGCTGGTGCTCAGTCTGCAGAACGGCGTCGACAACGCCGCGACGATCGCCCGCCATGTCCACCAGACCGTGATGCCGACCGTGGTCTATGTGGCCACCGCGATGCCCGAGCCCGGGGTCGTGACCCACCACGGCCGCGGCGACCTTGTGATCGGCCCGC
>CAVUEP010000086.1:0-26307 GCA_963740395.1 uncultured beta proteobacterium | reverse complement strand
GAGCGGAACCAGCGCTTCGCCGCGAACCACGCCGCCTTCCATCGGCCACACGAGCGACTTCATGGCCGACCCGTTCCCGAACAGGGCGGAAAGTTCGGGATGCGCGCCGGCGGTCGGCATGCCCAGCCGCTCCGGCCCATGCACGGGCGGAAACGCATAACGCACCCCGTGCACCAGGAATTCCCGGCAGGCACTCCGATTCACCGTTCGGCTTGACGGTTCGCAGAGCCCGGCATGCTGCAGTCTGGCCACCGACCGGTGCGCACGCCAAGGCGCTCAATGCACTCTCGCTGGGAATGATCCGCACCCTCACGCAGTGCCTGCTTCAATGGCGCGATACGCCACAAGTGCAGGCGGTTGCGATCCGCGGCGTCGGCAAGGTAGGTCCTTTGGACTATTTTGTGCTGGCGGCGACATCCGGTTCTTTCATGAGGCTGCACAGACGGGCAGCACCGAGCTGGAAGATTTTTTCACCGAGGAATACGCGCTCAATGATATGCAGGCTTTTCGAACCCGGCCAAATCCAATAATCCGCTAGAACCCGCTTTTTTGGGCCACCTTCCATTCGATTCGCCCATATAGTCGATACCTGTCCATAAATACGTTCCAGAGATGAAAGGTCTTTCCATGACTGCTTTCCACTCATGCCATTGCCCTAGATTTTCAGTTCCCATTATGGGCTTATCCGGATAATTTTTATGACCATAATCATAGATGACCCGCCTATAACTATAGCCCACCATATCCAAGGCATCAATATACCCGGATTCGTAGCTTGAGGAAGGCAGTATACAGTTTGCGATTATATATCGTGTCGTATCCAACTCACGTGTCCAATCCGCTAATTTCTGGGCGGTTTCCCCTATATCATATTTTCCTCTCGGCAAGGTTTCCAATTGTTTTTTGATTTAATTCCGCTACTTCACGTTCACCGGTCCGGCGATCTACACCGAAGCCAAGAAGTTCGAAAAAGGTCGACTTCTCGGACATCGAAAAAGGCAAGACCAGCCACGTTGTCAGCGCCAACGACGGTTGGGTGGCGATGGTGCAGCACTACTTTGCTTCGGCCTGGCTGGTGCCGACAAGCACGCCGCGCGAGTACCGCACCGCCAAGGTGTCGAACAACCTGTACTCGGTCGCCATCGTCTTGCCGCTGGGCGAGATCGAGCCCGGTGCGACGAAGACGCATGAGGCTCAGCTGTTCGCTGGGCCGCAGGAAGAGAACAGGCTCGCGGCGCTGGCGCCCGGGCTGGACCTGGTCAAGGACTACGGATGGTTCACGGTCCTGTCCAAGCCGCTGTTCTGGTTGCTGGATCAGTTGAACAGCGTGTTGCACAACTGGGGTTGGTCGATCGTCGCCCTGGTCGTGCTGCTGAAGATCGCCTTCTACTGGCTCAATGCCAGCGCCTACCGGTCGATGGCCAAGATGAAGGCCGTGGGCCCGCGCGTGGCCGACCTGCGCGAGCGCTACAAGGAAAAGCCGCAGCTGATGCAGCAGGAGATGATGCGTATCTATCGCGAGGAAAAGGTGAACCCGCTCGGCGGCTGCCTGCCGATCCTGGTGCAGATGCCGTTCTTCATTGCGCTCTACTGGGTCTTGCTGTCGTCGGTCGAGATGCGCAACGCGCCCTGGATCGGTTGGATCGTCGACCTGTCGGCAAAAGACCCGTGGTTCATCCTGCCGGTGTTGATGACCGCATCCTCGCTGTTCCAAGTCTGGCTGAACCCGACGCCACCCGATCCCATGCAGGCGCGCATGATGTGGATGATGCCGCTCATCTTCGGCGTGATGTTCTTCTTCTTCCCGGCCGGCCTGGTGCTTTACTGGTTGACCAACAACATCCTGTCGATCGCCCAGCAGTGGTTCATCAATCGGCAATTGGGCATGAACAAGTAGCGGTGGCTCGGCAGGGCAGCCAAGCGCGTGAACACCACACGAATGGGGGGTCTTTGGTCGCTTAGGGGGTTGAGCCGGTCAGGCATTGCGTCGAGGATGTAGCCATGCGGGGTTGACCCGGCGTGGCTGTCAAAGGCCTTCCGCCGACTCTGGAGCGTTTCACTTCTCTCCCCCCGCGCCAGCTCACCTGAAGGCACCGCAGCGACAATCGCGCGGTGCCTTCTTCATTGGCGTTGCCACAGGATCCGATCGCCGCCATCGCCACCGCGCCCGGGCGCGGAGCGGTGGGGATCGTGCGTGTCTCCGGTCAGGCGCTGGCGCCGCTGATCGAGGCCATCGTCGGCCGCGCACTTGAGCCGCGCGTGGCGCACTATGCGGCATTGCGCGACGCGCATGGCCAGGCCATCGACCACGGCTTGGCGATCCACTTTCCCGCACCGCACTCCTATACCGGCGAAGACGTGCTCGAACTGCAGGCCCACGGGGGGCCGGTGGTGCTGCAGCTGCTGCTCGCACGCTGCCTCGAAGCGGGCGCTGACATCGATGCGGTGACACGGCGTCCGCGCCTGGCACACCTGCGCCTGGCGCAACCGGGCGAGTTCACTCAGCGCGCGTTCCTGAACGGCAAGCTGGATCTGGCGCAGGCCGAGGCCGTCGCAGACCTGATCGACGCCGGCACCGAGGCCGCGGCACGGTCGGCGGCGCGCTCGCTCGGCGGCGCGTTCTCGCGCGAGATCGCGGCGCTGTCCGCGCGCATCGTCGAACTGCGCGCCCTGGTCGAAGCCACGCTCGACTTCCCCGAAGAGGAGATCGACTTTCTCGAGCGCGCCGATGCCCGCGGCCGGCTGGCGCAGATCATGGCGGCGCTCGAGGGCGTACTCGACCGCACGCGCCAGGGCGCCTTGCTGCGCGAAGGCATGACCGTGGTCCTGGCTGGCCAGCCCAACGTGGGCAAGAGTTCGCTGCTCAACGCGCTGGCCGGGGCGGAACTGGCAATCGTCACGCCGATCGCCGGCACCACGCGCGACAAGATCGGCCAGACGATCCAGATCGAGGGCGTGCCCGTGCATGTCGTCGATACCGCGGGCCTGCGCGACACGGTCGGATCGGACGACGAGGTCGAGCGCATCGGTATCGCGCGCAGCTGGGCCGAGATCGACCGGGCGGATGCCGTGGTGTTCCTGCATGACCTGACGCGCATGGGCGAGCCCGCGTTCGAAGCCGGCGACGCGGCGATAGCAATGCGGCTGCGCCGTACGCCCCGCGTCCTGCACGTGTACAACAAGAGCGACGTGGCGCCGGCCGGCAAGGTCGCGCCAGGCAGCCTGCGACTCTCGGCCCGGACCGGCGAGGGCCTGCAGGCGCTGCGACAGTCCTTGCTCGAGCAGGCAGGCTGGCACGCCAGCCCCGAGGGCGTGTTCATTGCGCGCACCCGCCATGTCCTGGCCTTGCGACGCACGGCCGAGCATCTGGAGCGCGCCGGCGCGCTTGCTGCCGCCGCCGACACGGCGCTTGATCTGCTGGCTGAAGAGCTGCGGCTGGCGCACAACGCGTTGGGTGAAATCACCGGCGCCTACAGCGCCGATGACTTGCTCGGCGAAATATTTGGGCGCTTCTGCATCGGCAAATGACGACCGCGCCGCTTGGACGCGCCCATCGGATCGGCTGGCGCGGTCGCAAGATGAGCGGGGCCCGAGGGCGAGCGACCCCCCGCACAAGCGATTGTGGTCTGCGCTGTCAATTTCGATAATCGCCGCTTGGCGCAGGCTTTGCCGCCGCAGACCCTCATGGACATCCAGCCCCTATTTTTCGCCGTGCATTCGCTCAATGCGCCGGACGCCTTCAAGCCGCGCCTGACGCTTGAGCAGTGGCGCCTGTTGCAGCCTTTCTTGACACGCCATGAAATTCGGGCCGGGGATCTGCTCGTCCAGCAGGCCGACCAGGACAGAACGATGTACCTGGTTGAAGATGGCACGTTGCAGGTGTTCGTCAGCGACGCCAAGCCCGGAATTTCACGCCTGTCGATCCTGCGCGCCGGATCCGTGGTCGGTGAGGCTGGCCTGTTCAGCGACCAGCCGCGCATGGCCAATGTCGAAGCCATGAGTGCCTGCGTCGTGTGGGCGCTGCGCCTGCCCCGGCTGGAGGAGCTGATCGCCCGCAATCCGACCCTGGCACTCGAATTGGTGCGCGCCGCCGCCGCGGTGATGGGCGTGCGCATGCGTGCCAACATCGAGCTCGGCCAAGCGGTCAGCTGATCGCGCCACAGCCGGGCGCGTGCGCCAACGCTCAGTGCCCGGCGAAGTCGACCAGCGTGTGCAACGGCAGGCCAGCTTCGCGCAGCCGGGCCGAGCCGCCCAGCTCGGGCAGGTCGACGATGGCCGCACCTTCGATCACGGTCGCGCCCAGGCGCTCCAGCAGACGCTTGCCGGCCATCATGGTGCCGCCGGTGGCGATCAGGTCATCGATCAGCACGACGCGGTCGCCGCGCTCGACGGCATCGGTATGGATCTCGACGGTGGCCGACCCATACTCGAGTTCGTAGGTCTCGGCCACCGTCGTGAAGGGCAGCTTGCCCTTCTTGCGGATCGGCACGAAACCGACATTGAGTTCGTAGGCCAGCACCGACCCGATGATGAAGCCGCGTGCGTCCAGGCCGGCGATGGCGCTGGGCCGGGTGTCGAAGTAGCGGTGCACGAACTGGTCGATCAGGACCCGGAACACCTTTGGGTTCGACAGCAGCGGCGTGATGTCGCGAAACTGCACACCCGGCACCGGCCAGTCGGGCACGGTGCGGATGTGGCTCTTGATGTACGCCGCAGGGGTGCTGGGGTCTGCTGGGTCAGGCATGGCGCAACGATTGTCCGCAACGGCTCAGTCGCCCAACAACTTGGCCTCGGCCAGCGCCAGCGCCTCTGGCAGGCCCGACAACACCAGCGTGTCGCCGCCGCCGAGCAGCATGTCGTCTTGCGCGGCGTGCACCTGACCCGAGGCGCGGCGCACAGAAACAACCTGAACGCCGACCGCGGGCAGGGCTTGATCGCCCAGCGGCTGTCCGACGCAAGGCGCGGCCTGCGGTAGCGTCACGCTGAGCAAGCGCGCCTGCTGCAACTCCTCGACGGTGTCGTCATCGGCGCCATGGAAGTAACCGCGCAGCAGACCGTAGCGCGCGTCCCGCGCGTCGCGGGTAATGCGGATCACGCGCCGCATCGGCACGCCCACCAGGGCCAGCGCGTGGCTGGCCAGCATCAGCGAACCTTCGATGGCCTCGGGCACGACTTCGGTCGCGCCGGCCGCCTTGAGGCGATCGATGTCGCTCTCGTCGACGGTACGGACCACCACCGGCACCTGCGGTGCGTGCGAACGCACCACCTGCAGGATCTTCAACGCCGAGGGCGTGTCGTGGTACGACACCACCACGGCACTGGCGCGAGCCAGGCCTGCGGCCATCAGGCTGCGCAGACGCGCCGCGTCGCCGAAGACCACACTCTGGCCGGCTGCCGCGGCCTGGCGCACGCGATCGGGGTCGAGATCCAGGGCCATGTACGGGATGTGCTCGACTTCAAGCAGGCGCGCCAGGTTTTGCCCGCTGCGGCCATAGCCGCAAATGATCACATGCGCTTCGCTTGCGATCGACTTCTTGGCGATCGTGGTCAGGGCGACCGACTGCAGCATCCAGTCCGTCGACGACAGGCGCGCCACGATGCGGTTGCTGTACATGATGATGAACGGCGTGGCCAGCATCGACAGCACCATGCTGGCCAGCACCGGGCTGACCCACTGCGGCGCGACCAGGCCGCCGTCGGCGCCCAAGGTCAGCAAGACGAAACCAAACTCGCCGGCCTGCGCCAGGTACAGGCCCGTGCGCAGCGCGGTGCCCGGCGGCGCGCCGAACAGCCGGGCCAGCAAGGCCACCAGCGCGAGCTTGGCCAGCACCGGTCCCATGCTCAGCACCAGCACGAGCAGCCATTGGTCGAGGACCGGGCGCCAGTCAAGCTTCATGCCGATGGTGATGAAAAACAGGCCCAGCAACACGTCGTGAAAGGGGCGAATATCAGTCTCGACCTGGTGCTTGAATTCGGTCTCTGCGACCAGCATGCCGGCCACGAACGCGCCCAGCGGCAGCGACAGGCCCGCGTGCTCCGTCATCCAGGACAGGCCCAGCGTGATCAACAGCAGGTTGAGCACGAACAGCTCTTCGCTCTTGCGCCGCGCCACCAGGGTCAGCCACCAGCGCATCACCTGCTGGCCTCCGGTGAGCAGCACGGCCAGGATGACCGTGGCCTTCAGCAGGGCCCAGCCCAAGGTCACGGCCATGTCGCCGCCCGCCGAGCCCAGCGCGGGGATGACGACCAGCAGCGGGACCACGGCCAGATCCTGGAACAGCAGCACCCCCATCACACGCTTGCCATGTTCGGAGTCCAGCTCGAGCCGGTCAGCCATCAGTTTGACGACGATGGCGGTCGACGACATAGCCGCCGCGCTGCCGAGGACCACGGCGCCCGAAAAGCTCAGCTCCCAGGCGCGCGCCCCGAACGAGAAGAGCCAGATCAGCATCGCGTTGCCGGCCAGCACGGCGAGTATGGTCAGCATCACCTGCGACAGGCCCAGGCCGAACACCAGCGTGCGCATCGCGCGCAACTTGGGCAGGTTGAACTCGAGTCCGATGACGAACATCAGGAACACGACGCCGAACTCGGCCAGGTACTTCACGCCGGCGGTGTCCTTGGCCAGCGCCAGCGCGTTGGGGCCGATCAGGACGCCGACGGCGAGGTAGCCCAGGATCGGCGGCAGCTTCAACGAGCGACAGATCGCCACGCCGAGCACAGCGGCAACCAGATAGAGCAGAACGAGTTCGAGGGTTGAGGCCATCCGTCGTGTGAAGTCGCTGGCCGCGGGCCTGCGGCCTAGAATCGCGCGCCAAGTACACCACGACTGCCGTGACCCCGAGCCCCTCGCCTTCCCCGACCCTCGATTCCGCGCGTGCGCTGGCGCTGGCGGCTCAGACCCTGGACATCGAGGCGGCCGCCCTGGTCGGCGCGAAAGCCCGGTTGGGCGAGGGCTTTGCGCGCGCAGTCGGCGTCATCCTCGGCTGCCGCGGGCGCGTGGTCGTGATGGGCATGGGCAAGAGCGGCCATGTCGGAAGAAAGATCGCCGCGACGCTGGCATCGACCGGCACCCCGGCCATGTTCGTGCATCCGGCCGAGGCCAGCCACGGCGACCTCGGCATGGTCACGGAGCAGGATGTCGTGATTGCCATCTCCAACTCCGGCGAAAGCGACGAGTTGAATCTGATCGTGCCGCTGCTCAAGCGCTTGCATGTGCCTTTGATCGCGATCACCGGCAGGCCGGCGTCGACGCTGGGCCGGCACGCCGACATGGTGATCGACTCCGCAGTCGAACACGAGGCCTGCCCGCTCAACCTCGCGCCCACGGCCAGCACCACGACGCAGATGGCGCTCGGGGATGCGCTGGCGGTGGTCTTGCTCGAGGCGCGCGGCTTTCGCGAGGAAGACTTTGCGCGCTCGCATCCCGGCGGCGCGCTCGGCCGCAAGCTGTTGCTGCATGTGCGCGACCTGATGCGTGCCGGCGACGCGTTGCCGCGGGTCGGCCCCGATGCGGACTTCAATGCCGTGCTGCGCGAAATGACGAGCAAGGGCCTGGGCCTGACGGCCGTTGTCGGCGCGGCAGATGAGGTGTTCGGCATCTTTACCGACGGCGACTTGCGCCGCCTGATCGAACGCGGCGCCGACCTGCGCGCCCTGGTGGCGCGCGATGTGATGCACACCAACCCGCGCCGCATTCGCGACGACGCACTGGCCGTCGAGGCTGCCGACCTGATGGAGGAGCACCGCATCACGAGCGTGCTCGTGATCGACGCGGCCGGGCGCCTGGTCGGCACCTTGAACTCGAACGATCTGATGCGCGCGAAAGTCATCTGATGCCCGCGCTCAGCTTTGCGCCGGATCTTCTGCTCAAGGCGCAGGGGCGGGGCTTGGGTGTCCGGGCGGCCGTCTTCGACGTCGATGGCGTGCTCACCGATGGGCGGCTGTTCATCAGCGAGCAGGGCGAGTCGTTCAAGGCCTTCTCGGCGCTCGACGGTCACGGGCTCAAGCTGCTGGCGCAGGGGGGCATCACGCCGATCATCATCACCGGGCGGGATTCGCCGGCCGTGCGACGCCGCATCGCTGACCTTGGGCTGGCGCATGCGGTGTACGGCGCACAGGACAAGCTGGCCGCGGCTGAGGTGTTGCTGCAGTCGCTGGCGCTGGACTGGCCGGACGTCGCTGTGATGGGCGACGATTGGCCCGACCTGCCGCTGATGACGCGGGCCGGCTTTGCCTGCGCACCAGCCAACGCCCACGCCGAGGTGCGGGCGGTGGCCCACCATGTGACGGCCGCGTGCGGCGGTGACGGCGCGGCACGCGAGTGCTGCGACTTGCTGCTGATGGCGGCCGGGCGCTATGCAAGTTTGTTGCAGGGCCAAACGCACACCCTGGACGGCGCCTGAGTGGACATCGACAGCCTGCTGCAACCGCTGGACCCGCCGCCGCCGCGCGCCACGGCGCCGCGCCCGCGCCAGCCATGGCACTGGTACCTGGGGCAACTGGTGTCAGCCTATCTGCCCTTGCTGCTGATGGCCCTGCTGGCGCTGGGCACCTGGTGGCTGGTGCAGAACACGCCGCGACCCGACGCCCCGCGCGCGCAAGCGCCGGCGCGACATGAGCCCGACTACGCGATGCAGGGATTTACGCTCGAGCGATTCGGCGCGGACGGCCGCATGCGCGTGCAGGTCAAGGGCCAGCAGGTGCGTCATTACCCCGACACGGACACGCTCGAAATTGACGGCGTGACGATCCGTGCCATGTCGCCGGACGGCGGCGTCACGCGCGCCGTCGCGCAGCGCGCGCTGTCCAATGGCGACGCTTCCGAGCTGCAGCTGCTGGGGGCCGCGCAGGTCGTGCGCGAGAGCGCCGGCGCTGACGTACTGCTCGAGTTCCGCAGTGAGTTCCTGCACGCCTTTCTCGATACCGAGCGGGTGCGCTCGCACCTGCCGGTGCAGCTGCGTCAGGGCAACAGCGAAATCCGCGTCGGCTCGATCGAGTACGACAACCTCAGCGGCCGGCTGACGCTGGGCGCGCCGGTGCGTGCGCGATTTGACGTCCCCCGGCGATGAGGTCGCCGCTGGTCTTCATCACCGGGGCCTCGAGCGGCATCGGCCAGGCACTGGCAGCGCGCTATGCCCACGCAGGATGGCGTCTGGCACTGATCGCCCGACGCACCGAGGAAGTCCGGGCCTGGGCCGGGAGCCAGGGGCTCGCCGACGACCGCTTGGCGGTCTATTCCGCCGACCTCCGCGATGTCGACAGCATCATTGCCGCCGGCCAGCGCTGCATCGCCGAGCAGGGCTTGCCGGACGTCGTGATCGGCAACGCCGGCATCAGCATCGGCATGGACAGCGGCGAGCGAGACGACCTTGACGTGATGCGCGACACCTTTGCCATCAACAACGTCGGCGTGGCCGCCACCTTCCATCCCTTCATCGCCGGCATGCGGGCTCGCCGCAGCGGCACGCTGGTGGGTGTCGCCAGCGTGGCCGCGATCCGCGGCCTGCCGGGACACGCCGCCTATTGCGCCAGCAAGGCAGCGGTCGTGGCGTACTGCGAGAGCCTGCGCGGCGAATGCCGTGACGCCGGCGTGCGCGTCGTGACGCTCCTGCCGGGCTATGTCGCCACGCCTCTGACGGCGGGCAATCGCTACCCGATGCCCTTCTTGATGCCGGCCGACAAGTTCGCGGATCGCGCTTTCCGCGCCATCGAAGCGGGCAGCAGCTATCGCGTCATCCCCTGGCAGATGGGGCTGGTAGCCAAGCTGCTGAGACTGTTGCCCAACCGGCTCTTCGACCGGTTGTTCGCGGGCCGCGGCCGCAAGCAACGGCGGACCGCGCCTGCCGGGACGAGCCAGCAATAGAAAAAGGCGCCGGTGTTGCCACCGGCGCCTTTGACTTGTGCTGAGCAGTGCGGGGGCTCAGTAGCCGCCGCGGCCACCGC
Organism: uncultured beta proteobacterium; assembly: GCA_963740395.1. GTDB lineage: Bacteria > Pseudomonadota > Gammaproteobacteria > Burkholderiales > Burkholderiaceae_C > CADEEN01. The sequence goes on along the minus strand of CAVUEP010000086.1, from coordinate 16,362 downwards.
CGCCGCCGCCGTAGCCGCCACCGCCGCCACCGCTGCGACCACCGCCGCCGCCGCCGCCGTAGCCGCCACCACCGCCGCTGCGACCACCGCCGCCGCCGCCGTAGCCGCCACCACCACCACCAGCGCCGCCACCGTAGCCGCCACCGCCGCTGCGGCCGCCACCGCCGAAGCCGCCCGGACGCTCTTCACGCGGGCGGGCCTCGTTGACAACCAACGGACGGCCGTCAAGGGCTTGGCCATTCATGCCATTGATGGCGGCTTGCGCCTCGGCGTCCGAACCCATCTCGACGAAGCCGAAGCCCTTCGAGCGGCCGGTTTCCCGATCCATCATGACCTTGGCCGAAGTCACGGTACCAAATTCACCAAATGCCGCTTGCAGCGACTCGTCACGCACGCTGTAGGCCAGGTTGCCCACATAAAGCTTGTTTCCCATCGGGGAGCCCCTTTCAATCGCAATAAACCATGTGGAGCTTCAACCCGTCGTGACCCATTCAAGCGAAGGTGCCGCATCCAGACACAGAGGGCGAATTATCAAAGAACTGGCCGCAAACCCGCATCCCCACAAGTGAAACTGTTGTTTTCTGTCCCCGTATCGCGTCCTGACCACGCGGGTTGACCCGAGGGAGGTGCGTGATCGACGCGGTCGGCCGCCGGGCCCGTCGGCTAGCATCCAGGCATGAGTCTCTTGTGTCGCCGTGCGCGCCGCCCCCGCCTGTGGCGGCCCACGGCTTCGGTGTCCCCCGGGACGCGCTGAAATGGACCTCTTCAAACCGTTGATCGCCCTGCTGGCGATCGTCAATCCAATCGGCGTGATCCCGTTCTTCATTGCCTTCACACAGAACTTTGGCCGCGAGCAGCGCCGCCGCACGATCCTGGTGGCGAGTTTCAGCGTGTTCGTGGTGATCGCGGTCAGCGCCGTCGCCGGGCTGAAGATCATCGAATTCTTCGGCATCAGCCTGGCCTCGTTCCAGGTCGGCGGCGGGACATTGCTGCTCATCAGCTCGCTGCAGATGCTCAATGCGCAACCGGCCGAAGCCACGCCGGGCGATGTCGATGAGGGCAACCAGAAGGCGGATGCGGGGGCCAGCATTGCCGTCGTGCCGTTGGCGATCCCGCTGCTGACCGGCCCGGCGACGATCTCGACGATCGTCATCTATGCCGAGAAGACAAGGCATCTGTGGGAGCACGCGGTGCTGGTCGGCTATGGCGTGGTCATCGGACTCGTCACCTACGGCGCCTTTTCGGCCTCGGGGCGCATCGCCAAGGTGCTTGGCCGAACGGGCATCAATGTCATGACGCGGCTGATGGGATTGATCCTGGCGGCGATGGCGGTCGAGCTGCTGGCCGACGGCCTGATCAAGCTGTTCCCGGTGCTGGGCTCGACGGTATCGCGCTGAGGGCGGGGATGAGCGAGGCGCCGACCTGGGACTACATCGTCGTGGGCGCCGGGACGGCAGGCTGCCTGCTGGCCAATCGGCTCAGCGCCGACCTGCGCGTGCGCGTGCTGCTGCTCGAAGCCGGCGGACGCGACAACTACGCCTGGATCCACATCCCGGTCGGCTATCTCTACTGCATCGGCAACCCGCGCACCGACTGGCTGTACCAGACCGAGCCCGACCCCGGCCTGAACGGCCGCGTGCTGCGCTATCCGCGTGGCAAGGTGCTGGGCGGCTCCTCGAGCATCAACGGCATGATCTACATGCGCGGGCAGGCGCGTGACTACGACGGGTGGGCCGCGGCGCTCGACGACGACGCCTGGCGCTGGGAGGCCTGCCTGCCGTACTTCAAACGGCATGAGGCGCATTGGCGCGGCGCCGATGGACACCATGGCGCGAACGGCGAGTGGCGCGTCGAGCGCCAGCGCCTGTCCTGGACCCTGCTCGACGCCTTTGCGCTGGCGGCCCAGCAGGCCGGGATTCCCGCCTGTGAAGACTTCAACCGCGGCGACAACGAGGGCGTGGGCTACTTCGAGGTCAATCAGAAGCGCGGTCTGCGCTGGAATGCCAGCCAGGCGTTCTTGCGCCCGGTTCGGGGTCGGGAAAACCTGACCGTCAAGACCGGCACGATGGTCGAGCGCGTGAGCACCGAGCGCCGCGCCGATGGGGCGCTGGTGGCTACCGGCGTCGAATGCCGCAGCGCCGACGGGGGCGTGCAAACGTTGCGTGCGGCACGTGCCGTGGTGCTGGCCGCAGGGGCGGTCGGCTCGCCGCAATTGCTGCAGCTGTCGGGCATCGGCCCTGCGGCCTTGCTGGCGCAGCATGGCATCGGCATCGTCCATGACCTGCCGGGGGTCGGCGAGAACCTGCAGGACCACCTGCAAATCCGCGCCGTCTTCGGTGTCAGCGGCGCGACCACCTTGAACTCGATGGCCCATTCCTGGCTGGGCAAGGCGCGCATCGGCCTGCAGTATTTGCTGACGCGCCGCGGCCCGATGAGCATGGCGCCCTCGCAGCTGGGTGCATTCACCCGGTCTTCTCCCGAGCAACGCTGGCCCGACCTCGAGTACCACGTGCAACCGCTGTCGCTGGATGCGTTCGGCCAGCCCCTGCATCGCTTCGCAGCCTTCACCGCCAGTGTGTGCAACCTGAACCCCGAGAGTCGCGGCTCGGTGCGGATTCGCTCGCCGCATGCGCAGGACGCGCCCCGGATCGAGCCCCGCTACCTGGCGACCGACGGGGATCGGCGCGTGGCCGCGCAGTCGCTGCGCCTGACGCGGCGCATCGTCGCGCAACCGGCGCTGGCGCGCTTCGCGCCGGTCGAGATCAAGCCCGGCGCGCAACACGAGACGGACGACGAGTTGGCCCGGCTCGCGGGCGACATCGGCACGACGATCTTTCACCCCGTGGGCACCTGTCGCATGGGGCCGGCGCGGGACCCGATGGCCGTGCTCGATGGCCGACTGGCCGTGCGAGGCGTGGCTCAGTTGATCGTCGCCGATGCCAGCGCGATGCCCAACATCACCAGCGGCAACACCAATGCGCCGACCTTGATGATCGCCGAACGCGCCGCGCAATGGCTGTGCGAACCGGAACGGTCGGCTCACTGATCGCCCCCCGTAAACATTGACAGGTACATCAATACAAGCGTACCGATAGACTCGACCTGATGCCGGACAGTGGACCCGTAACCAATCGAGACGACGAGGGACCATCCGGCAGCGCCCATGAGCGGCAACGCGCGTTGCGCGCCAACCGCGTGGCGACCGCATCGATTGCGCTGGTGGCCCTGCTGGTGCTGCTGGCGACGGCGCCGCTCTGGTGGCCCGGCGCGACGCCGCTCATCCACTGGCTGGCGGCCGGCGCCGCGGTGGCCCTGGGCGTGGCGACGACCGCACTGGTGCGGCGCGCCTTTGGCGAGTCGCGCGCGTCCACGCAGGCGCTCGACAAGTTCTCGCAGCGCCTGCGCGAAGGCGACGTCAGCGGCGCCCTGCGTGCAGTGCGCGCCGACAGCGGGCCGCCCCCCGCCGGCCCGGAGACCCATTCAGCCTCGACGTCGTCGTGGCCCGTGGCATCGCGCTTTGGCAGCGTGGCGCTCGACGTCGAGCGCGCGCTGGGCGAGCGTGAGCGGCGTTGGCAGTCGCGCATGCGGCTGTCGGCCGACTGGCATTGGGAGACCGACGCCGAGATGCGCTTCTCGTGGGTGTCTCGCGACCTGGCCTCCTTGGTCAAGCTGGGCGTGCAGCCGAGCGACTTGGTTGGGCATCGCTTCGATGACGTGCCGGTGTTCGAGACGCCGGAAGGGGGTTGGGCCGCGCTCAACGCCCAGATGGCCGAGCACAGGCCCCTGCGCGACCTGCTGCTCGAGGTTCGGCGGGCCGGACGCATGTCGGTCTGGGTGGCGCTCAATGGCCGCGCCTACAAGGACGGTCGGGGCGGCTTTGCCGGCTACGAGGGGGTCGGCCGCGACGTGACCGAGCAGCGACTGGCCTACTTGAAACTGACCGACAGCGAGCGGCGCCACGCATTGATGGTCGACTTGTCATACGACTGGTATTGGCAGACCGATGCCGAGCACCGCATCGAGCAGTTCGGCCCGGCGGCCCGGGAACTGCTGGGTTCGCGCGCCGAGCAGGCCATCGGGCAGACCCGCTGGTCGCTGTATCCCGATGGCGCAACCGACGCCGAGTGGGCGGCGCACCGCGCCGACCTGGACGCGCGCCGACCGTTCCGCAGCTTCGAGTACGCGGTACGAACCGCCGGGCGGGGCTTGCGCTGGGTGGCCATCGGCGGCCAGCCGCGCTTCGATGCCCGCAACGAGTTCATCGGCTACCACGGCGTGGGGCGCGACATCACGCTGCGCAAGCGCGCCGAGCGCGTGCTGCTCAACCGCAACCGGGTGCTCGAAGGCCTGGTGGCTGAACGAACCGCCGAGCTCGAACAGAGCAACCGCGACCTCGAGGCTTTTTCGCGCCAGCTGGCGCACGAACTGCGCACGCCGATCGGCCAGGTCGCCGGACTGGCCGACCTGCTCAAGAGCCGCGCCTGGGAGCGTCTGGGTGACGAGGAGCGGGAGTGGCTGCGGCTGCAGGGGCAGGCGGCGCGCGAGATGTCGCACACCGTCACGGCCCTGCTCGAACTGGCGCGCTCGGCGTCCACCGCCCTGGTGCTCGAGCCGGTCGACCTGAGCCAGCTGGCGCAGGCCGTTGTCGCCGAGCTGCCCTGGACCGAGCGCCAGGCCCCCGCAGAGTGGGTGATTCGGCCTGGCTTGGTGGCCCATTGCAGTGCGGCGCTGGCGCGCGTGGTGCTGGTCAACCTGCTCGGCAATGCGGCCAAGTTCACGCGTGACGTGGCGCGGCCATGCATCGAGTTCGGGCGCGAAGGCGACGATGCGGCGGGCGGATTCTTCGTCCAGGACAACGGCGCCGGTTTTGCGGCCGACCGCGCGAGCGCGCTGTTCCAGCCCTTCGTGCGCCTGCACGCCAGCACGCAGTTCCAGGGCACCGGCCTGGGCCTGTCAATCGTGCGCCGCATCATCGAACGCCATGGCGGCAGCGTCGCCGCGACCAGCGAACCCGGCCGTGGCGCGCGATTCAGCTTTCGCTTCGCGCCGCGCCGATCCGAGGCGGCGGCGCCAGTCGATACGGCAGGCGAGAGCGTGGTCGGCGACGCACTTGCCTAGGGCTGTGCGCGCGTGGCACAGGTCGCAGTCGACCCATCCTAGAGGCAAGCCCCCAACCTGACTCTGGGAAAGCCCGGTTTGCAGCAGGGTCGATGCCCGCTAGGCTCAGAGCCTTGTCCACGCAAGTTCAGAGGTTCCCCATGAGCCAAGTCGCCCCCGAAGCCCTGGCGCTGCAGCGCCTATACCACTGGGAAAAGAACGCCCCAGACCAGATCGCATTCACGCAGCCTGTGGGCGGCGGCAAGGTGGTCGACTACACGTGGCAGCAAGTGGTGGACCAGGCCCGCCGCATGGCGACCTACTTGCAGGCCCAGGGGTTCGAGCCGGGTGACCGGATCGCGATCCTGTCCAAGAACACGGCGCACTGGATGATGAGCGACTACGCCATCTGGTTGGCGGGCTGTGTTTCGGTGCCGCTGTACCCGACCCTGGCCAAAGGGACCATCCGCCAGATCCTGGAGCACAGTGGCGCCAAGTTGCTCTTCGTTGGCAAGCTCGACGGCTGGGAGGGCATGAAGCCGGGTGTCCCCGAGGGCCTCCCCTGTGTCAGTCACCCGTTGTCTCCGGACGACGCCAAGAAGAACTATCCGGCCTGGGACGACATCGTCGCGAAGTCCGCACCGATCAAGGGCAATCCGGTGCTGGACGGCGACACCCTGTCCACGATCATGTACACGTCAGGCACGACCGGCACGCCCAAGGGGGTCATGCACAACTTCGCCGGCTTTGCATGGGCCGTGCAGACGGCCCTGGCGCGGGTGCCGATGAACAGTTCGTCGCGCATGCTGTCCTACTTGCCGCTGTCCCACGTCGTAGAGCGCGCTCTCGTCGAACACGGTCAATTGGCCACGGGCATGCGCGTGTACTTTGCCGAGAGCCTGGACACATTTACCGCCGACTTGCAGCGCGCGCGGCCGACCATCTTCTTCTCCGTACCGCGCCTGTGGGTCAAGTTCAAGCACGGCATCGGCGCGAAGATGCCGCCCGCCAAGCTGGACCTGTTCCTGAAGATCCCGATCCTGAGCGGCATCGTCAAGAAGAAGATCCTTTCGGCACTGGGTTTGCAGGATTGCGTCTTCGCCGCCGGTGGCGCTGCGCCAATGCCGCTCGAGTTGTTGCAGTGGTATTCCCGCCTGGGCCTCAACATCGCCGAGGGCTACGGCATGACGGAGAACATTGCTGCCAGTCACCTCACCACGGGCGATCCGGCGGACTTCGGCACGGTTGGCAAGCCCTATGACAACGTCCTGTCGCGGCTTGATCCCGTCTCTGGCGAGATCCAGATCAAGAGCCCTGCCAACATGCTTGGCTACTACAAGGATCCGCAACAGAGCAAGGATGCTTTCACAGCCGATGGCTGGCTGCGTACCGGCGACAAGGGCGGGCTCGATGCGCAGGGCCGACTGAAGATCACCGGGCGCGTCAAGGACTTGTTCAAGACCAGCAAGGGCAAATATGTGGCCCCGGCGCCGATCGAAGATCACCTGGTGATGCACGATGCGATCGAAGCCTGCGCCGTCACGGGAGCCAATCTAGGACAGCCGCTGGGCATCGTGATGCTCAACGCCGAGGGGATCGCCCAAGCCGCCGACGCTGCGGGCCGCAAGGCGCTCGAAGCCGCGCTGACGGCGCACCTGGAGGCGATCAATGAACACCTCGACCCGCACGAGCAACTCGACTGCCTGGTGCTGGTGACGATGCCGTGGACGGTCGACAACGGCTTCATCACGCCGACCTTCAAGATCAAGCGCAACCACGTTGAGGAGGTCTACGGCGCGCGCTACGAGAGCTGGGTTGCCGGGCGCAAGAAGATCATCTGGGAAGGCAGTTGAGCGGCGCCGGGCCGTCCCAAGCGGCCTGAGTTGTTCCTCAGCGCTTTGCGCGACACGCGGCGCATGAGCCGCCATGGGGGAGGGTCGATTTAATCGAGCGTGACCTCGCCGCGCACCGCGCCGGCGCGGTCGGCGACCGCGCTCAGCCCGACGCGCGTGCCCTTGGGCGCGCGCACGACCCACTCGGCCAACGCGCGGTCGGCCGTGACCTCGCGGTTGGGCAGAAACGCCTGCTGGCTGGTCTTGGGCGCGTGCCCCTCGAGCTGAGGTCCTTCCTGCCGGTATTTGCCGTTGACGAGCGAAACCTCGGGCGACACAGGCAGGTGGATCTCGAACATCACGCCGCGCACGACCTTGCGCGCCAAGGCGCGTTGCGTGACATAGGCCGGCAGCCAGCCGCCATTGGCCACCGCGAAGCGGATGCGCCAGGTGTCGGGGCCGAGCGCGCGAACCTCGGTGCGCAGCATCTCCAGTTTGGGCAACGACAAGCCGATCTGCGTCAGCCAGGCCGGGCATCGTGCCGCCTCGCGCTCGCGCAGTCCCGGCGGCGGGTTGCGCCAGAAGTTCATCTTGTCCCAACCGCCGATCTCGACGAGGCCGAGCTGCGGGTGCATGAAGGGTCGCCAGTCGACAAAGGCCTGGCCACCGCAATGCTCGTCGCTCCACTTCAGCAGCTTCAGGTCATCTTCGACCGGGTGGTCGCGGTACCAGTGGATCCAGTCGTAGTCGACGATGCCGGCCTCCTTGTTCGGCGACCACAGTTCGACGGTCCAGAACAGCGCGCCCAGATGTTCGTAGAGCCAATCCTGCGTGCCGGTGATGATTTCCTTCGGGTGGTACTTGAAATCATGAAAGATGCTGATCGCCGGATAGCCGGTGAGCTTCTCGCCGATGGCCGACATGCGCTTGTACAGCCACAGGTCCTCGGGGACCATGTCGTCGTCGCTCTGCGTGCCCATCGGGCGCAGGATCACGCCGCTGTGGGTGTGAAAGCTCACGGCGGCGCCGATATTGCGGTGCGTCGTGATGAAGTCGACCATTGCCCGCACCTCGGGTTCGCTGGTCGGGTATGGTCCTGCGCCGACCTGCTCGAACTCCTGTCGCCAGTTCGTCGGGAAGTTGCGGTTCAGGTCAAGGCCCTCGGCGTCCTTGTTGACCTTGACCATCAACCCGTCCCAATGGGTCAGGGTGCCCTCGGGCATCAGGCGGTAATACTGGCCGCCGAATTCGCCGGGTTCGCGCGCCACCAGCAGGCGCGGCTCGACCGGGTGCTTCTTGTACGCGCCGTGCGGGTCGGGGATGCGCATCGACAACATACGGCCGTCGCCGTCGATGTCCTCCACGGTCAGGCCCTCGACCGGTTCTTCCTCGAAGGGATAGCGACGCGTCGACGAGCGGATGTGGCGCGGTCGGTCGGCCAGTGCCAGTTCGGCGCCGTCCGGGTTCAGTCGGGGGCAGATGTAGAGGCAGCGGGTGTCGAGCAGCTGAGTGATGTCGACATCGATGCCGTGGCCACCGGCCAGTTGGTGCAGGTAGTACAGGCAGGCGGTGCTGGCAGTCAGCTCGGCGGCATGGATGTTGCCGTCGATCCAGAAGGCCGGCTTGTCCGTATCCTCGCCCGTGGCGTTGTTCGTCACCACGGCAACCCAGATGTCGCGCCCCTCGTGGCTCTTGCCGATCGAGCGCACACTGATCAGGTGCGGCACCGCGTCGGCATAGTCGAACAGCAGGCGAGTCAGCTCGCTGTAACGGTAGAAGATGTCGAAGCGGGGGACGGGCAGGTCGGTCATGGCGGGATTGTGCCGATCCCCGCAACGCCTCGCATCGCGCGTGTTGGGGGTGGGGTGCATGCCATTCCCGCGCCGCGCGCCCTGCCGCAGGCGGCCTCGGCTCGCGCGGCCACTAGGGGATCGGCACGAAGAGCCGCAGCAATCCGCGCACCGAGACCAGATTGCCGGGGTTGCCCTTCTCTTCCAGCACCGCGCTCATGCGACGCAGGATGCGCGCGCTCTTGCGTGCCCGCCAGACCAGCAAGTCGACCAGCCAGGGGTGGGCGCTGACCGCGTTGGCGCGCTCGTAGAGGTCGAATCTCGGCTTCAGCGCCTGCAGCGCACCCTCGTAGCGCGCGCGAACCTGCGCGTCGGTCAGCAAGGTGTCGCGCCCTTCGGCAATCGTCTCGGCAGCCAGGATGCCGGTCTCCATGGCCTTGCCGATGCCTTCGCCGGTGAACGCGTAGGTGGCGCCGGCGGCCTCGCCGGTCACGAGCAGGCCAGGCCGCGAAAAGCGCGCGCCTTCGAGCGAGCAGCGCAGCGGCGCGCCCTTCAGCGGCCCCAGCGTCTCGCCGCTGGCCAGGAGTGCGGCCGCAGGCGGGTACACGGTACAGAAGCGATTGAACAGCTGGCGCAGGTTGACATCGGCCATGGCCTCGCGGCCGTCGTCGCCGCGGGAATGGCTGTGCGCCAGGCCGACACCGATATTGAAGACGCCGTTGCGGCAGGGGAAGATCCAGCCGTAGCCCGTGGCCAGTTGCTTGTGCCACACGACTTCAAGGGCGGTGATGCGGTCGACCATGGCCGGGTTGCGCACATAGCCACGCAGCGCGATGCCGCTGGGCGTGCGGCGCTCGCACATCTCGGCGGCAATCAACGCCTGCGGCACCGCGCCCGTGGCCAGCACCACCCACTGGGCGCGGACGTCGTGAACCTCATCGCCACATTTAAGGCGCGCACCGTAGACGCGCTGGCCGTCGAACAGCGGCGCCTCAAAGCGCGCGGGGGCCAGCCACTTCGCGCCGGCCGCGATCGCGGCGCGACGCAGGATGTCGTCGAGCTCGGCACGCGGCAGCACGGCCACCCGACCCGGCACGTCGACGCGCCCGCCGCGTGGCGCAATGCAGGCCACATGCGTGGCCCGCCGCGCCGCCTTCATCACCGCCTGCGTCACGCCCAGGCGGCCAAAGGCGTCGTGGGCGTCCGGGATCAGCCCGTCGCCACACACCTTGTCGCGGGGGAACTCGTACTGGTCGGCCAGCACCACCGAAAAGCCGGCGCGAGCCAGTTGCTGCGCACAGGCCGAACCCGCCGGGCCGGCACCGATGACGAGCACATCGCAGGAGGAGGGGGGGAAGTCACGGCAGCACGTTGAGGCCGGCCATTCTAGGCAGGCCCGCAAACAAGCGATGCCGCCGGGTCGCGGCCCCCGGATTGATCACCATCAACGCCAGTTCGCATGGCTCGCGCGAGGATGTTGCCGAAGTGACTGTCTGAGAACTGCCATGTCCCACTTCCTGAGTCCCGGGCAGCGAGCCCTGTTGCAGCAATTGCTGCAGATGCGCCTCCACGAGCTCGACCGCCGCGTCGCGTTGCACGCGGGCGGCGGCAGCCGCAGCGAGCAGGCGCGCGAGTTGCTGCAGCAAGACGGCGACGATGCGCCGCAGCGCGACGCCGACCGTGAGGTCGCGCTCGCGCAAGCCGACCGGGACATCGAGGAACTCGGCGTCGTCAGTACTGCGCTGGCCCGCGTCCACGACGCCGATTTCGGCCATTGCGCCGACTGCGGCGTGGCGATCCCGTTCGACCGGCTCAAGCTCGAGCCCTGGGCAATTCGTTGCGTCGACTGCGAAACCGCTCACGAGCGCGAGCGCGGTCGCGGCGCTGTCGCGCGACGACCGTCAATCTGAGGCGACAGCGCCCGGCGTCACGGTGCGCGCCGCGGCCTTGACCTTCAATCGCCAGGCGTGCAACAGCGGCTCGGTGTAACCGCTGGGCTGTTCCCTGCCCTTGAAGACGAGATCGCAGGCTGCCTGGTAGGCCGCCGACGTCGTGAAATGCCCGGCCATGGGCCGGTACGCAGCGTCGCCGGCGTTCTGCCGGTCGACCACGGCGGCCATGCGCTCGAAGGTCGCGCGCACCTGCGCCGCGCTGGCAATGCCGTGATGCAGCCAGTTGGCGATGTGCTGGCTGGAGATGCGCAGCGTGGCGCGGTCCTCCATCAGGCCGACGTTGTGGATGTCGGGTACCTTCGAGCAACCCACGCCCTGGTCGATCCAGCGCACGACATAGCCGAGGATGCCCTGGGCGTTGTTGTCGAGTTCTTGCTGGATCTCCGCCGCCGACCAGCTTGGTTTCTTGACCACGGGGATGGTCAATAGGCCGGTCAGCAGGGCCTCGCGCTCGGCGCCGATGTCGCCCTGTTCCATCTGCTTCTGCACCGCAAAGACGTCGACCTGGTGGTAATGCAGTGCATGCAGCGTGGCCGCGGTTGGGCTTGGCACCCAGGCCGTGTTGGCGCCGGCCTGCGGGTGGCCGATCTTTTGCGCCAGCATCGCGCCCATCAGGTCGGGCATGGCCCACATGCCCTTGCCGATCTGGGCCCGGCCGCGCAGCCCGCACTCGAGGCCGACCAGCACATTGCTGCGCTCGTAGGCCTGGATCCAGGCGCTGGACTTCATGTCGCCCTTGCGCAGCATCGGGCCCGCGAGCATGGCGCTGTGCATCTCGTCGCCGGTGCGGTCGAGGAAGCCCGTGTTGATGAACGCCACGCGCTCGACCGCTGCGGCGAGGCAGGCCTTCAAGTTGACGCTGGTGCGCCGTTCCTCGTCCATGATGCCGAGCTTGACGGTGTTCTTGGGCAGTCCGAGCAGGGCCTCGACGCGGCCGAACAGCTCGCCGGCAAAGGCGACTTCGGCCGGGCCGTGCATCTTGGGCTTGACGATGTAAACCGATCCGGTGCGCGAGTTGCCCTGGCGCTTCAGGTCATGGATCGCGATCGCGGTCGTGACCACGGCATCGAGGATGCCTTCCGGAATTTCCTGTCCGTCCCCCCACAGCACCGCCGGGTTCGACATCAGGTGGCCGACATTGCGCACAAAGAGCAAGGAGCGGCCATGCAGCACCACTTCGCCGCCCTGCGCGCCGATGTAGCGGCGGTCGGGATTGAGGCCGCGCGTGAAGGTCTTGCCGTCCTTGGTCACGGGTGCGGTCAAGGTGCCCTGCATGATGCCGAGCCAGTTGGCATAGGCCTGGACCTTGTCCTCGGCATCGACCACGGCGACCGAGTCCTCCAGGTCCAGGATCGTCGACAGTGCGGCTTCGAGCACCAGGTCGGCCACACCGGCTGCGTCGCTGGCGCCGATCGCGGTGCTGCGGTCGATGCGCAGGTCCAGATGCAGGCCGTTGTGGGTCAGCAGGACCGATGAAGGTGCGGTCGCCGCGCCCTGGTAGCCGACCAACTGCGCTGGTATCGCCAGGCCACTGCGACGGCCGTCGCGCAGCGTCACGAGCAACCGGCCGCCCTCGATGGCGTACCCGATCGAGTCCACATGCGAGCCATGCTCCAGCGGCACGGTGCGGTCGAAGAATCCCGGCACGAACACAGGAAACCTACGACAGATTGCACATCTGGCCATCATTCTTTTCAACTACCTTCGCCGCTGGCCGGTGTATTCCCCGGGGCAGGAGAAGGAGACACCCATGAAGATCGGCTGCCCGAAGGAAATCAAGCCGCAGGAATTCCGCGTCGGCCTGACGCCCGCCGCGGTGCGCGAAGCGGTCGCCCACGGCCACGAGGTGCTGATCGAGACCGGCGCCGGCGCCGGCGCCGGCTTCCCCGACGACGACTATCGAGACGCCGGGCGCCAAGATCGTCGGCACCGCCGAGGAGGTCTTCGCCGACGGCCGACATGATCGTGAAGGTCAAGGAGCCGCAGGCGGTCGAGCGCAAGCATGCTGCGCGAGGGCCAGATCCTGTTCACCTATCTGCACCTGGCGCCCGATCCCGAGCAGACCAAGGACCTGCTGGCGTCGCGGCGCCACCTGCATCGCCTACGAGACCGTGACCGACGCGCGCGCGGCGGCCTGCCGCTGCTGGCGCCGATGTCCGAGGTGGCCGGCCGCATGTCGCCGCAGGTCGGCGCCTGGACGCTGCAGAAGGCCAACGGCGGGCGCGGCGTCCTGCTCGGCGGCGTGCCGGGCGTGGCGCCGGCGCAAGGTGGTGGTGCTCGGCGGCGGCGTCGTCGGCACCGCACGCGGCGCGGATGGCGGTCGGGCATGGGCGCCGACGTCACGGTGCTCGACCGCTCGCTGCCGCGCCTGCGCGTATCTCGACGACGTCGTTCGGGCGGCCGCGTCAAGCACCGTCTACTCCTCGACCGGCGACCATCGAGCGAGCTGATGGCCGAGGCCGACCTGGTGATCGGCGCCGTGCTGGTCCCCGGCGCCGCGGCGCCCAAGCTGGTCACGCGCGAGCAGCTCAAGACGATGAAGCCCGGCGCGGTGCTCGTCGACGTCGCCATCGACCAGGGCGGCTGCTTCGAGACCTCGCAGCGCCACCACCCACGCAGACCCGACCTACGTGGTCGACGGCGTCGTGCACTACTGCGTGGCCAACATGCCGGGCGCCGTGGCCGCGCACCTCGACCTTCGCGCTGAACAACGCCACCCTGCCCTTCGTGCTGGCGCTGGCCGACAAGGGCTGGCGCAAGGCCTGCGCAGGACGACCCGCACCTGCTGAACGGCCTGAACGTGCATGCCGGCAAGCTGACCTCTACGCGGTCGGCAAGGCGCTTGGGATCGACGTGCTGGCCCAGTCTGCCGGGCGGATCGGCGGCACCGCGGACCTGGCGCCGCAGGCCGTGGCGATGTGGAGAAACCGCGTCGCGGCCGGAAAGCTCCGCGCCGATCCGGCCAGCCTCAAAGGCGCGGGGGTGCCGGACGGCATAGGGGCGACGGCCCGTAGCCCCTCGGCGCTGACGCCGGGGGGCGCTCTGCGATCCGCGCCTTCAGCGCATCGCGGATTTCCGTCAGAAGCTCTTCCTGGGTCGGGCCCGGCGGGGGCCGCTCGGGTTCCGCCTCTTCTTGCACCGCCGCGTCCTTGATCGCGGTTCACCGCCTTGACCAGCAGGAACACCACCCAGGCGATGATCAGGAAGTTGATCACGGCAGTGATGAAGCTGCCATAGTTGAACGATGCGGCGTCCGGCCCGTCGCCAAGCGCGATCTTCAGCCCCGAAAAGTCGAGCCCGCCGGACACCAGCGAAATGATCGGGTTAATGAGGTCGTCGACCAGTGATGTGACGATGGCCGTAAAGGCCGCGCCGATGATGATACCAACGGCCATGTCCATGACATTGCCCTTGGCGATGAAATCCTTGAATTCCTGCAATCATTTATCTGTCCCCGTTAATTGCACTTTGCACCGCGCGTCTTCCGATTGTTGCGCGCTGCGCGATAAAACAACATCACGAGAAATCATCGAGGGGATACTTTAACCGGTTTTCCGCCTAAACCTAGATGTCGGTGATACGCGTTGCAAAATGCAGGAGCCGAAATTGTCAATCTTATCAATGCTTTCCCATCACGAAACGATGGCCGCCACGGAACCCGAAGGCAATTCAGCTTTATTCGCTTACCACACCCAATGGCGTCAAAGCTTCCATTGCGCTTGAGGAAATGGGCATTCCCTATGACGCGCACCTGGTTTCGTTCAGCACGGATGATCAAATGACGCCCGAATTTCTGTCACTGAACCCCAACAACAAGATCCCTGCAATCATCGATCCCGACGGGCCGGGGGGCAAACCCATCCCGCTTTTCGAATGCGGCGCGATACTGCTCTACCTGGCCGAAAAGTCGGGCAGCTGTTGCCCACCGACGCGGCCGGGCGCTGGGCAGATAATCCAATGGTTGATGTTTCAGATGGGCGGTGTCGGGCCCATGTTCGGGCAGGTCGGCTTTTTCCATCATTTCGCAGGCAAGGATATCGCGATCCGCGTCCGCGCGACCGTTACTATGGCGAGGCCAAGCGGCTGTTGGGCGTTATGGATCGGCAGCTTGAGGGAAAGACTGGATCACGGGCAGCTATTCCATCGCCGATATCGCCATCGCACCCTGGCTGCGCACCTTGCGCGACTTTCTATCGCGCGGGTGATGCCGTTGGCTGGATGACCTGAAAAACATCCCCACCTATCTTGATCGTTTCCTCGCCCGCCCGGCGGTGCAGCGGGGGCTGGTTCAACCACCGCGCGCGACTGAGCGTTTCTCTGCCGCGCACATAGACAGGCTGTATCTCTCGCCAGCGGCCCAAGGTTCAGCCAGTCGGCTTTAGAGCGCTGACCATAACCGTGGGCCCGATCGCCTCAAGCCGGCCCGTGCCGCAGCGCGACCTCAACCGATATGTCGCCACGGTAGACATGGGTCATGTCACGCAGGGTGGCCGACAGGTACAGGTCGACACCGAAGCCGGGATCGGTGACGCAGAGCTCGGCCCCT
Organism: uncultured beta proteobacterium; assembly: GCA_963740395.1. GTDB lineage: Bacteria > Pseudomonadota > Gammaproteobacteria > Burkholderiales > Burkholderiaceae_C > CADEEN01. The sequence goes on along the minus strand of CAVUEP010000086.1, from coordinate 1,145 downwards.
CCGCCTTCGGTTCACGAACCAATAGCGCGCCTTGTGCGCGGGCTGATCGGTGAAGGTCAGCTCCACCACCGACCGTCCGGCCCGAAGGCCGCGCCGTCGACCGCAATGCTCCAGCCCCCAGATCAGCAGGCCGAGATCCAGCTCGCCATCGGCAAGGTCGCGCCGCGTCCAGCGCTGCCCCCATGCGCCGAGCGCGCCCCAGCAAACGGCACGAACTCCCGCCCCGGCCTCGGTCAGGCGATAGGTCCAGTGCTGACCCCTCGGCGCTCGCGCACCAGAATGCCCTCGGCCTCAAGCTGCTTCAGCCGGGTCGAGAGCAGCGTCGGGGACATCAGCGGCACGCCGCGGTGGATGTCGCTCCTGATACTCCGCATCACACTGTGAATCTGCGACGATGCCGCCGCCCGCCAGCAGCGTATCTCGCCGTCCGAGTAGACCAGCGTGCGGATCACGATATTGCTGTCCATGTTCCCGTTCAACCCGAGATAGCCGAAGATGGCACCGCAATACACGCCGCGCCGGTCAGGCTCCAGCTGTTCGATGATCTGCATGGCGCGCTGCTTGGGCGCGCCGGTGATCGATCCGCCCGGGAAGCAGCCGCGCAACAGGTCCAGCGCGTCCCGCGCCCTGCGGCCAGCTCGCCCTGCACGGTGCTGACCGAGATAGATGTAGTTGGAATAGCTCTCCACCTCGAACAATTGGGGCACGCGCACCGAACCGGGCAAGCAGCTCTTGCCCAGATGACTGCACAGTGCCCACGATGATCAGGTTCTCGGCCCTGTCCTTGGGATGGCGGCTTCGAATTCTTCGGCCAGTTGTGCGTCGCAGTGCATCGCTGTCGCGGGGGCGCGTCTCCCTGGAGTCGGGCGGGTCTCCACCCGGCCATGGTTTACGCTGATGAAACGCTAGGCGAGGCACACAGTATCTGCACTGACGGCAGGTACGTGGAAAGACCGACGATGCCGGCGCAGGACTTAATCTGCGCAAGCTGAGATAGGCATCCAGCGCGTCACCCGTGGCACGTGCCGAAAAGCGCTCGCGAGGTTGACCTGGTAACAGTCACCCGACTGCCAGTGACCTCACCTTTGTGATCCCTCGTGTGACCTGACCTTGCTGAAGTTGCAGCGGATATGAGCAATTGGTGG
>CAVUEP010000085.1:0-6265 GCA_963740395.1 uncultured beta proteobacterium | reverse complement strand
GGTGGGGCCGCAAGCACAACAAGGTCACCGGCAACCCGGTCGCCTTCCACGCGATGCGCGGGCTGGCGGCGCACAGCAACGGCTTCCAGACCATCCGCGCGCTGGCGATTCTGATGTCGCTGCTCGGCACCATCGACCGGCCGGGCGGATTCCGCCACAAGGCGCCGTACCCGCGCGCGGTGCCACCGGCCGCGCGCCCGCCGAAGGGGCCGGCGGCGATCAAGCCGAACACGCCGCTCGATGGCGCGCCGCTCGGCTGGCTCGAGTCGCCCGAGGACCTGTGTGTCGACGACGCCGGTGAGGCGGTGCGCATCGACAAGGGCTTCTCGTGGGAGTACCCGTTGTCGGCGCATGGGCTGATGCACAACGTCATCACCAATGCCTGGCGCGGCGACCCGTACCCGATCGACACGCTGATGCTGTTCATGGCCAACATGGCCTGGAACTCGAGCATGAACACCGTCGGAGGTGCGGCGCATGCTGGCCGACAAGCGCGACGACGGCGAGTACAAGATCCCGTTCATCGTCGTGTGCGACACCTTCCAGTCGGAGATGACGGCCTTCGCCGATCTCATCCTGCCCGACACGACCTACCTCGAGCGGCACGACGTGATGGGCATGCTCGACCGGCCGATCAGCGAATTCGACGGACCCTGTGACTCGGTGCGCGTGCCGGTGCTCGAGCCCCTGGGTGAGTGCAGGCCGTTCCAGGAAGTCCTGGTCGAACTCGCGGCGCGCCTGAAACTGCCCGCCTTCACGACCGCCGAGGGCGGCCGCAAGTACAAGGGCTACACCGACTTCATCGTCAACTACGAGACCACACCGGGGTCTGGCATCGGGTTCCTGACCGGCTGGCGCGGCAAGGACGGCGACGAAGTCGCTGCGCGGCGAGCCGAACCCGAAGCAGTGGGAGATGTACGCCGCCAACAACTGCGTGCATCACCACACGATGCCGCCCGAGATCCAGTACATGCGCAACTGGAACGACGGCTACATGGACTGGGCGCAGGCCAAGCGGCCTGCGACGCGACCACGACCCGATCGTCATCCACCTGTACTCGGAGTTCATCCAGCGCTTCCGGCTCGCCGCGCAGGGCAAGGGCGACGGGCGCAAGCCGCCGGCAGCGCCTGAAGACAGCGGGTCGAGCAGTTCTTCGACCCGCTGCCCTTCTGGTACGAGCCGCTCGAAGTGCAGGCCAGCGACCGCGAGGCGTTTCCGCTCGCTGCCGTGACGCAGCGGCCGATGGCGATGTACCACTCGTGGGACTCGCAGAACGCCTGGCTGCGCCAGATCCACGCCCACAACTACCTGCACGTGAACACGCAGACGGCGCTGGCCGCCGGCATCGGCGACGGCGACTGGATGTGGGTCGAGTCGATGTGGGGCAAGGTGCGCTGCATGTGCCGCCACAGCGAGTCGGTCGAACCCGGCACGGTCTGGACCTGGAACGCGATCGGCAAGTCCAAGGGTGCCTGGGCCCTGTCCGACGACGCCAACGAGTCGGAGCAGGGCTTCTTGCTGAATCACCTGATCAGCGAGGAACTGCCGGCAGGACCGGATGGGTCGCGCTTCTCCAATTCGGATCCGATCACCGGTCAGGCCGGCTGGTACGACGTGCGCGTGCGCATCCGCAAGGCTGACCCGGACGAGCCGAAGCAGACCTCGCCGCAGTTCGCCAGCGTGCCCGCCCTGCCTGGCATGGTGGCGAAGAAGGCGACCTGGCGCGCCTGGTTCGCTGGCCGGCGCGACGGACGAAGGAGAGGCGAAATGACCCAGCTGGCCCTGGTCATCGACCTCAACGTCTGCGTCGGCTGTCATGCCTGCGTGACGAGCTGCAAGCAGTGGAACACCTCCGGCAGCGCCGGCCCGCTGGTCGACGAGGAGCCGTACGGCGCCGATCCGACCGGTACCTTCTTCAACCGCGTGCAGACCTTCGAGGTCGGCGAGTTCCCGAACACGCAGACCGTGCATTTCCCGAAGAGCTGCCTGCATTGCGAGGACCCGCCCTGCGTGCCGGTGTGCCCGACAGGCGCCAGCTACAAGCGCGAGCAAGACGGCATCGTGCTGGTCGACTACGACAAGTGCATCGGGTGCAAGTACTGCGCCTGGGCCTGCCCCTATGGCGTTCGCGAACTCGACGAGAAGCGCCAGGTGATGACGAAGTGCACCCTGTGCGTCGACCGGATCTACGACCCCGCGTTGCCCGAGGCCGAACGCAAGCCGGCCTGCGTGCTGGCCTGCCCGACCAATGCGCGCCTGTTCGGCGACGTTCATGACGCCGAGTCAGTGGTGTCGATCGCGATCCGGGAACGGGCCGGCTACGCCTTGATGCCCGAAGCCGGCACCAACCCGGCGAACCACTACCTGCCGCGCCGCAAGCGCAACAACCGGACCCATCCGGAGCAACTGGTGCTCGAGGAGAACCCGCTGCGCGTCGAAGGGCGGGAGCCATCGCATGGCACCGGCGAGCCCCTGAGCGCCGATTGGGAGCATTGAGATGAATCCTGCCTGGTCCATGATCTTCTTCACCACCCTGGCCGGCGCCGGTCAGGGCCTGTTGCTGACCCTGGTCGGCGTCGACCTGGCCGCCCACCTGGGCCTGGTTGCAACACCGGATCGTTTGCTGTATCTGGCGGGCGCTGCGATCGTCCTGTTCGTGTGCGGCATCGGTCTGGGCGCGGCAACCTTCCATCTCGGACATCCGATGCGGGCATGGCGCTCGATGGCGCAATGGCGTACCTCGTGGTTGTCGCGCGAGATCGTCGTCCTGCCCGCCTTCATGGCCAGCGTGCTGGCCTGGGGTGGTGCGCATTTCTACGGCGCCCCCACCTTGGTGCTCGGCGGCATCGGCGCTGTGCTCGCACTGCTGCTGTATCTGTGCACCGGAATGATCTACGCCGCGGTCAGTGTCATCCGCGAATGGGCGACGGCGCTCACGCCGCTGAACTTCGCCCTGCTTGGCATTGCTTCCGGGTTGACCGCGGCCGCGCTGCTGTCGTCACTCGTGGCCCCGGACCTGACCGGCATGCTGGCCGGACTGGCACTCGTCGCGACGCTGGTGGCTGGCGTCGCGCGTGGTGCAAGCTTCTGGCGCAATTCGACCCTGGCGCCAAGGACCACCTTGCAGAGCGCGATCGGCGTACGCCACCCGAAGATCAGACAGGCCTCGCAAGGTGCGATGGGCGGGTCCTTCAACACGCGCGAGTTCTTTCACGGCGCCCTCGCGGCCACCCTGCCGAGGCTGCGCTGGGTGGTGCTGATCGCGGTCTTCGTGTTGCCCGCCATGTGTCTGTCGAGCGTCTTCGTAGCGGCATCGGTCGCCGCGAGTGCGGCCGCGCTGGTGATCCAGTATCTGGGCCTGCTCGCCGAGCGGTGGCTGTTCTTCGCCGAAGGCCAGCATCCGCAGAATCTGTACTACCAGCGGGTCGGATGAACGAATCCCGGGGTGGGGCCGTGACAACCAGCGCCGGGGCGGACGCGTTAGAGTGAGCGAAACACACACACGGTGGAGGATTCCAATGCGCAAGACAATCTCTGATCGTGGCCCTGGGCTCGCTGCTGTCCTGGCCCGCACATGCCGGCCGGATCGAGGATGGCTTTCGCGCCTTCATCGATCGCCTGCGCTCGGCAGGGCAACAGGTCGAGGAGTTCCGGCACCGTCTTTCGTTTCAGGAAGTCCGGGTGCCCGAGCTCGCGCCAAGGGTCGAAACCCTGCCGCTCGGGCGCCAGAGCTACGCCGTATTCGTGACGCCCGGCTGCCGTGCATGCAACGACGCGGTGCGTTTCCTGCGGTCCAAGGGGCTCGACCATGACGTGCTCGATGTGAGCCGTTCGGTGACCGCGCGCGAGGCCTACACGCTCACGCGCGCCAACGGATTCCCGGTCGTGCTGGTGGGTACCCAGCGACTCACCGGGTGGAACGAGCGCCTGTTCAAGGACGCGGTTCGCAACGATGCCCAGAGCACCCTGATCAACATGCAAGGGCAGGGGTCCTAACCGGGCGCAGCTGAGAGCGCGGCCTTCGGCCCGTCAAGCTTGGCCCGCCGCGGGCTCAGGTCCGGATCAGCCCGCGCTGGCGCAAGCAGTCGATCACGACCTCGGCGCTCAGTTCGGCCGTCATTTCGACCGTGTTGACGCGCAGTTCTGGCGCCTGCGGGACTTCGTACGGCGAGTCGATGTCCGTGAAGTTTGCCAGCTCACCGCGGCGCGCCTTCTTGTACAGGCCCTTGACGTCGCGAGCCTCCGCGACCTCGATTGGGGTGTCGACGTCGATCTCGATGCAATATCGAATATCGGTAGCTTGTCTGGGCTAGGATGCTTGCCCGCAATCGACCGGAAGCGGTCGAGCACCGCCCACCCGAACGAGGTCAACACCTGATGCCTTTGTCGACAGCCTTTCCTGCTGACCAAGAGGTCCGTTGGCTCGACGAACTCGCGGGCATCGCGCGCGCCGCCGGGGACCTCATCATGGGGGTCTACGCGACCGACTTCAGCGTCGCTGGCAAGGCCGATCGGTCGCCCGTGACGGCGGCGGATGAATTGGCAGAGGCCGCGATTCTGGCAGCGCTCGGCCGCCTGACCCCGGACGTCCCGGTCGTCGCCGAGGAGGCTGTCGCCGCGGGTCGGATTCCGGTCTTCGGCCGGCGCTTCTGGCTTGTCGACCCGCTCGACGGCACGCGCGAGTTCGTCAACCGCAACGGCGAGTTCACGGTCAACATTGCACTCATTGACGATGGCGCGCCGGTCCTCGGTGTCGTCCTGGTCCCGGTCCTGGCCCGTCTGTTCGGCGGGCTCGTCGGTCACGGTGCGTGGGTCGAGGAGAACGGGCAACGGCGTGTGATCGGTTGCCGCTACGCTCCGGATGAGGGCCTGACCGTGGTCGCGAGCCGATCGCACGACGACCCGGCCGCGGTCGACGCCCTGCTCGCTGGCAAGAAGGTCGCACGACGAATCCAGGCCGGATCGTCCATGAAGCTGTGTCTGATCGCGGCCGGCGAGGCCGACCTCTATCCCCGTCTGGGCCGCACGATGGAGTGGGACATCGCGGCAGGGCACGCCGTACTGGCCGCTGCCGGCGGCCATGTGCGCGATCTTTCTGGCGCCGAGTTGCGCTATGGCAAAGCCGGGCTGGAGAACCCGCATTTCGTTGCCCTCGGGCTGATCCGCTGAGGTCAGACTGAAGCATTCGAGGTTTTCCCGACCCCCGTTCGAAGGGGAAACCCGCCGTCGGCGGCCCGCGCCGACTCCTAGAATCGAAGACCAACCCAGATCAGGAGTGCCAGGAATGCCGACGCATCGCGGTGGTACCGGTTCCAAGGACAAGGAGCCGGCCACGTCCGGGCCTCGCACGCTCAAGAAGTACCCGAACCGGCGTCTCTACGACACCCGCACCAGCAGCTACATCACGTTGGCGGATGTGAAGAAGATGGTGCTCGGGGGTGAGGAGTTCGAGGTCCGGGACGCCAAGACGGGCGACGACCTGACGCGCAGCATCCTGCTTCAGATCATCCTCGAGGAGGAGTCGGGTGGCATACCGATGTTCTCGACCGCAATGCTCGCGCAACTGATCCGGTTCTATGGGCATTCGATGCAGGGATTGATGGGAACCTATCTCGAGAAGAACCTCCAGACCTTCGTGGACCTTCAGAGCCAGTTCGTCGGCCAGGGCAAGGGCAAGGCCGATCCGCAGGTGCTCACACCCGATGGTTGGGCGCAGTTGATGAGTGCCCAGGCGCCGATGATGCAGGCCTTGATGAGCAGCTACACGCAGCAGACCGAGTCACTGGTCGAACAGATGAAGGCCGCGGGCGCGATCTTCCCCACGATGCCCGGATTCCCGCCGGGCAAACGCTGACGCAGATCGAGGCGGACGCGCGATCGGCGAAAATCGCGCAATGACAATTCCCGCTTCGACCGACATGGTCACGCCCACCATCGGTTTCGTATCGCTTGGCTGCCCGAAGGCGCTCACCGACTCCGAACTGATCCTCACCCAGCTCAGCGCCGAGGGCTACCGCACGTCCAAGACCTTCGCTGGCGCCGACCTCGTCATCGTCAACACCTGCGGCTTCATCGACGACGCCGTCAAGGAAAGCCTCGACACGATCGGCGAGGCGCTGGCCGAGAACGGGCGCGTCATCGTGACGGGTTGCCTCGGCGCCAAACGCGACGAGGCTGGCGGCAACCTGGTGGCGGGCGTTGACCCAAGGTGCTCGCGGTGACCGGCCCGCACGCGACGCAGGAGGTCATGGATGCGGTGCACCG
>CAVUEP010000084.1:0-7570 GCA_963740395.1 uncultured beta proteobacterium | reverse complement strand
TCATGGCGGCCTTGCCAGGCCTGCACGCCGGCAAAGAACGGCCAACGCACCAAGGGGTACAGGCCGATGGCGCGTTGCCACGTCGCATAGCGGTCGGGCACCTGCGCCCGGTCAAGCAAGGCCGTGCGCAACGTGGTGTCGGCTTGCAGCGCCGCCAGCCAGCGGGCGCTGCATGTCCGTGAGCGCGCCGCGGCCGCGGCAACGTCGGTTGCACGGTCGATCGGAAAGGCCGTGCGCGGCAGGTTGGCGAGTTCGACCGCGCGGCCCTCGTCTTCGAGTTGCTGCAATCGCGCGAGCCAGGCCGAAAAGGCCTTGGTGTCTTTGCCGGCACGCGGCGCTAGCGAGGCGCTGAAGCGATCGACGCGCAACCCCGCGAAGCCATCGATGCGCTCGGCCTCGGCATCGCGCACGCCGGCGCGGTCAATGGCGGCATCGAGTTGCTCGAACCAGCTCGCGCAGGCGGTGGACGCCGCGTCGACCTGCGTCGGCGGCGTAGATGCCGGCAGGCCGGCACAACCCGCCAGCAGCATGCCCGCCAGCAACGCGGCGGCCGATCTCAGGCGATTGCGGCGGGCCGCGCGGGGCATGGCGAACTCCATCGTGCGAGTGGCATCGTTTTACCACTGCGTCGTGGTCGACGCCCCGTGCCTGGACAGCGCCTTTTCATCCGCCGATGAACCACTTGATCACGCCTTTGGCCAGGTACCCGACCAGCCCGAAACCCAGCGCAAGGAACAGCACGAAGGTGCCGAAGCGGCCGGCCTTGGACTCGCGGGCGAGCTGAAAGACGATGAACGCCATGTACAGCATGAACGCGCCGACACCAAAGGTGAGGCCGAACTCGGCGATCTGTTCTTCGCTGAAGCCCCACATGGCGGTTGCGTGCAATCAGCCTTCGTGGCGCGCCGGCGCTATGCAGTCGCGGTAGGCATGCCAGCTGGCGTGGGCCAACCACGGCACGATCGGCACCAGGCCGATCAGCAGGGTCGCCATGCCGATCGCGGTGAGCATGACGATCAGAATCGCCCACAGCGCCATCGGCAGCGGGTTGTCCAACACGACGCGCCAACTGGCCAGCACGGCGTCGAGCACATTGACCGGCCGGTCGAGCAGCAACGGAATGGCGACCACGCTGCTGGCAAACACCGGTGCGGCGAGCACGGCACCCAGCAGCAGCCAGCCCTCGAAGAGCCAACCGGCTTGGGCAAGCACGACATGGCGCAGAAAGTCGGCCGGCTGGTTGACGACCTCGGGCGCGAAGCGAGTGATCAACGCGGCCGAGGTCAGCACCCAGCCGGTGCCTGCCAGTGCGAGCAGGGCGCCAAAGTGAATCAGCCTGCGCGCAGTCTCCCCGCGCGGCCACCACGCACGCACCGCCAGCGCCATCATGCCCAGCTGCGTGAACCGCTCGCCGCGCTCGAGTTCACGGCTGACTGCGTACAGCCCGGTGGCCAGGATGGGCGCCACCAGCATGAAGCCCGTGAACGCACCGGCGAGCAACCAGAAGTGCCGGTGCGCCAAGCCCATCAGCAACGCGCCGAAGATCGCCAGCGTGAGCCCATGCGACAGCCCCGGCGCCGGCGCAGCGGCAAGGTCGCGCGCGCCGCGTGCCAGCCACCGCAGCGGATGTGCAAGCGTGATCGGGCGCGCCCCAGGTGTGCTGCTGCCGGCGCTCGTTGGGTCGCGGTGGGGGTTCATAGACCGCCATCATGCCGCGCGGCGTTCCCACTTGCCTTGACGAGGATCCACTTGGGGCGCCTGGTCGCTGCGTCGCCACGCGGCGATCAGCGGGGACGGGTGCAGGCGCTGAGTGTTTCCCGCGCACGCTCTCCGGTGCCGCGTCGCAAGTCACCGACGATGGCTGCCGACGGCCCGGCCGCAAGCATGCGGGCGAAGGCGTCGCGCAGTTGCGCGGCGCTGACGTCCTGCAGCGCAGCCAGGGCGACGCCGGACGGGCGCAGGCGGCCGTGTACAAACACCTCCAGGGCGGCGTCCTCGAGCCTGCGCAACGGCTTTTCGTCCTCATGCAGGCGGCGCACGACGATCTGGTTGCGCGCGCGCTCGATGTCGATGGGGTCGATGACCTCGGCCTGCGTGAGCAGCAACCCCACCACCTCGCGCAGGAACTCGTCGAACTGCGCCGGTGCGGTCGAGGCCTCGATCACGAGCTGGCCGCACATGTCGAAGACGTCCGCGGTGCACGAGGCGTGATACGCCAGTCCACGCTGCTCGCGCACGCGGTTCAGTAGCGGCGAGCTCATGCCCTCACCGAACAGCGTCGCGGCCACCACGCTGGCAGCGTCATGCTCGCGCAGCGACGGGATCGGGAATCCGAGCACGATGTGGGTCTGGCTGCTGGCGGCGTCGGCTCGCGCGCGCACGGCACCGGTATAGACCGGCGGCTCGACGAGGTTGGGTGCGCCGGCGCGCACCGCGCCGAACACGGCGTCGACGCTGCGCACGATGGCATCCGGATCGATCGCGCCGGCCACGCCGACGATCAGGTTGGCGCCGGTGTACTGCCGCTCGACAAAGCGCACCAGATGGTCGCGGCCGAAGCGTTCGATGTTGCGGCGGCTGCCGATCACGGGTTGCGCCACCGCGTGCAGGCCGTAGCAGGCGCGGTCGAAGAGCTTGTAGCCGGTGGACAGCGGGTCGTCCTCGTCTTCCGCAAACTCCTGCAGCAGCACCTGGCGCTCTCGCTCGAGTTCGACCTCTGGAAAAGTCGGCTGCAACACGATGTCGCCGAGCATGCGAACGAAGTCGCCGGCATGCCGTGCCAGTCCGCGCATCTGGTAGGCGGTGTGGTCCTTGTCGGTATGGGCATTGACCTCGGCACCGAGGCGTTCGGCATCCAGGTTGATGCGCTGCACATCGCGCTCAACGGTTCCCTTGAAGGCCATGTGCTCGATCACGTGGCTGATGCCGTTCAGGGCGGGTGTCTCGTGGGCGCTGCCGCTGCGCACGAAGACGCTGACCGCGGCGGTGTGCAGGTGCGCCATCGGCAGGGCGATCACGCGCACACCATTGCTCAAGGTAGCGAGCGTCGCCTCGGGGTTGTGGGTTGGATTTGGCATGTTGCGGCGGGGTATGCCGTAGGAGGCTGGAGAGCGGCGGAAATTGTGTATCGGCATTTGCGCGCGCGGCGGCGGGCGCTGCGTCAGTCGGCTCGGCTTCCTTGCGTGCGCGCCGTCAGCGACGCCGCGGCCTCGCGCATCGCCTCGGCGCTGCCGTCGCGGATCGGCAGTTCCTGGGCGTTGGCGACGCCGGCGTAGTTGCGCTGCATCGATTTCAGGTACAGCGGGTCGTAGTGGCGGTGCATCAGGTCGGCGAACACCTCGGCCCAGCGGCCATCGCGGGCCAGGGCTTGCCAATGCGCCACGGTGTCGCGACCGCGCAGGTCGGCCAGGGTGTCGAGGTGGGCACAAAAGCGCGCGGGCTGTTGGGCGAAGAAGCCGTACTCCTGAACGAGGAGCTGCACCCGCGCGGCGTCGGGCATCGTGACCATGACCACCTGGCCGCTGGCACGCATGCGATCGAGCAGCGCGGTCGGCACCTGCAACTGGCCGATCTTTCGACTCTCGCTCTCGACCACGACCGGCCGCCGGGCGTCGAACGTGGTCAGGCAGTGCCAAAGCTGGGTGTCGAAAGCCTTCTGCGACGGTTGCGCCTCATGCGGCAGGCCGCCGAGCACCGAGCCGCGGTGACGCGCCAGCCCTTCGAGGTCGAGCACCTGCGCGCCGGCCTCGGCCAGCGCCAGCAGCAGGCGGGTCTTGCCGCTGCCGGTCTTGCCGGCAACGACGATGTAGTCGATAGCGTAACGGCAGCGAAGCGAGCTGCTCGCGCACCTGTTCGCGAAAGGCCTTGTAGCCGCCTTGCAGCAAGGTCGTGCGAAATCCGATCTGGTCCAGGAACCAGGCCAGCGTGCCGCTGCGTTTGCCGCCGCGCCAGCAATAGACCAGCGGCCGCCAGCCATGCGGCTTGTCCTGGGCATGGGCTTCGAGCAGTTCGGCGACGCGCCGAGCAACCAGGGCGGCGCCGCGCTTGCGGGCGTCGAAGGCAGAAACCTGGGCGTGCTCGGTGCCGACGACACGGCGCTCGTCATCGTCGAGTACGGGCCAGTTCTCGGCGCCGGGAAGGTGGTCCTCGGCAAACTCGGCCGGCGAGCGCGCGTCGATCACGGTGTCGAATGACCCCAAGAGCTGGATTGCCTCGGCGGCGGGCAGGCCCACGAGGCTCACGATGGTTCCGGCGCCAGTGCGTCCAGCAGCTCGCTTTCGATCGCGATCTGCGCCCGGTTGTGCTGCAATTCGGCGCCATCGATCAGGAAAGTGTCCTCGACGCGTTCGCCCAGCGTGCTGATCTTGGCCAGCTGCAGGTTGATGTGATGGCGCGCCAGCACCCGTGCAATGCCATACAGGAGTCCTGAGCGGTCGCTCGCACTGACGCTGAGCAGCCAGCGCTGGGCGCGCTCGTCGGGCCGCAACGACACCCGGGGCGTGACCGGAAAGCTCTTCACGCGGCGCGAGACGCGGCCATGCCGAGGTTCGGGCAGCGGACCGGTGTCGGCCAGGGCCGTGACGAGCTGGGTTTCCACGAGCGAGATCAGGTCGCGGTAGCCGGCAGGCCCGGCGGCGTCGAAGTGCGGATGCACGAGCTGGAAGGTGTCCAGCGCGTAGTGCGAGCGCGTGGTGTGCACCTTGGCGTCGAGCACCGAAAAGCCGGCACTGTCGAAATAGCCGCAGATGCGCGCAAACAGGTCGGGGATGTCGGGCGCATAGACCAGCACCTGCAGGCCTTCACCGATCGGCGAGGCACGCGCCTTGACGACGGGCACGGCCTTGTCGACATGGCGCCACAGCGACCGCGCATGCCAGGCCAACTCGTTGGCCTCGTGGCGCGCGAAGTAGCTCACCTCCAGCGTGCGCCAGAGCGCCGCCTCGGTGCCGGGCAATTGCGACGCCAGCGCCAGCAGCGAGCGCGCGTCGGCCTTGCGCGCTTCGAGCTCGACATCGAGGCTGGGCAGGGTGCCGACCGATCCGCCGACGATCACGCGCAGCGCCAGGCGGTACAGGTCCTCGATCAGCTTGGCCTTCCACGCATTCCAGACCTTGGGGCTGGTGCCGCGGATGTCGGCCACCGTCAGCAGGTACAGCGCGGTCAACGCGCGCTCGTTGCGCACCTTGGCGACGAAGGCCGCAATCACCTCGGGGTCCGACAAGTCTTCCTTCTGCGCGATGTGGCTCATCGTCAGGTGGTGGCGAACCAGGAACTCGACCAGGCGCGCATCCTCGGCCTCGATCTTGTGCGTACGGCAGAAGTGGCGCACCTCGCGCGCGCCGAGCTCGGAGTGGTCGCCGCCGCGGCCCTTGGCGACGTCATGGAAGAGGGCGGCGATGTAAAGCACATAGGGCCGTTCGAACTGCGCCGCCAGTTGCGAGCAGTAGGGGTACTCGTGCGCGTGTTCGGGGATCAGGAAGCGCCGCATGTTGCGCACCACCATCAGGATGTGCTGGTCGACCGTGTAGACATGGAACAGGTCGTGCTGCATCTGGCCGACGATGCGTCGAAAGACCCACAGGTAGCGCCCGAGCACAGACGTCTGGTTCATCAACCGCAGGGCGTGGGTCTGACCATGCGGCTGGCGCAGGATCTCGATGAAGCGGGCATGGTTCACCGGGTCGTTGCGAAACGCCGCGTTCATCACGGGCCGCGCGTTGTACAGCGCGCGCAGCGTGCGCGCTGACAACCCTTCAATGCCCACCGTCTGCTGGTAGAGCAGGAAGGTCTCCAGGATCGCGTGCGGCTCGCGCTCGTAGACATCGTCGCTGGCCACTTCGAGCATGCCGCTGCGGTCGAAGAAGCGCGCGTTGACCGGCCGCATGGCCTGCGTCTCGCTGGCGTAGACGCGGGCCTCGATGTTGAGCAGCACGATCTGGTTCAACTGCACCACGGCCTTGGCGGCCCAGTAGTAGCGCCGCATCAGCACTTCGGAAACCCGTTGCCCCTTGACGGCGCGCAGGCCGAAGCTCTGCGCCACGCCGGTCTGCAGATCGAACACCAGCCGGTCCTCGCGGCGGCCGGCGATCTGGTGCAGGGTGGCCCGGATCAGCCGCAACTGGCCCTCGTTGTGCTGCAGCTGCTTGGCCTCGAAGGGCGTGACCAGACCATTGGCGGCCAGTTCGGCCCAACTTCTGCCCAGTCCCGCCGCGCGGGCCACCCACAGCAGCACCTGCAGGTCGCGCAGGCCGCCGGGGCTCTCCTTGCAATTCGGCTCCAGCGCGTAGGGCGTGTCTTCGAACTTGGTATGGCGTTGGCGCATCTCGAGCGTCTTGGCGCGCAGGAAGGCCCTGGGCTCGCGCGCTGCCGACAGGCGCGCGTGCAGCGCCTTGAACAAGCGTCGCGGCCCGACGACGAGGCGACTTTCGAGCAGTGAGGTCTGCACGGTCACGTCGCGGGCCGACTCGGACACGCACTCGTCGATGGTGCGCACGGAGGAGCCGATCTCCAGCCCGATGTCCCAGCAGGCCGCGATGAAACGCTCTACGGCGGGGCGCGCCGCCTGCGTGTCCAGCCCGTCGGGCAGCAGCACGAGCACATCGACGTCGGAATGCGGGAACAGCTCGCTGCGACCATAGCCCCCGACGGCCACCAGCGCGGCGCTGGCGGGCATCAGGGCAGTGACCCACAGCTCGCTGAGCGTCTTGTCGACCAGCTTGGCCAAGCCGCGGATCAGGGCGTTCGCAGCGGTGGCGCTGGGTCTTGCTGCGGCGAAGCCCCCCAACAAAGTGGCCTTGTCGGCCGTCAGGCGTTCCTTCAGGCGGGTCACGCCGGCCGCCGCGACCTCCGCCGGCTGGGCGATGGCGGCCATGGCGTCAGGCCGCGGCGTGTGCGGGAGCAGGTGCGACGAAGGCCGGCTCGGGTGGGCTGCCTGCCGACAACGTCAGGACCTCGTAGCCGGTCTCGGTCACGAGCACGGTGTGCTCCCATTGCGCCGACAGCGAGCGGTCGCGTGTGACGATGGTCCAGCCGTCGTAGCTGCCGCCCTTGCGGTCTTCGCGGATGTCGCGCTTGCCGGCATTGATCATCGGTTCGATCGTGAACACCATGCCGGGCACCAACGTCTCCAGCGTGCCGGGCCGGCCGTAATGCAGCACCTGCGGCTCTTCGTGAAAGCGCTTGCCGATTCCATGGCCGCAGAACTCGCGCACGACCGAAAAGCCGGCCTGCTCGGCGTAGGTCTGGATCGCGTGGCCGATGTCGCCCAGTCGTGCGCCGGGACGCACCTTGCAGATGCCCTTCCACATGGCTTCGAACGTGACGCTGCACAGGCGCTTGGCCGCGATGCTGCCTTCGCCGACCACGTACATGCGGCTGTTGTCGCCATGCCAGCCGTCTTCGTGATCACGGTGACGTCGATATTGATGATGTCGCCGTTCTTCAGCGGCTTGGCGTTCGGGATGCCGTGGCAGACCTCGTGATTGATCGAGGCACACAGCGACGCCGGGTAGGGCGGGTAGCCCGCGGGCGCGTAATTCAAAGTCGCCGGCACGGTGCCCTGCACCTTGAC
>CAVUEP010000083.1:0-33827 GCA_963740395.1 uncultured beta proteobacterium | reverse complement strand
TGTTCTCCTGTTCTTAACTCATCGTATTGCTATCAGCGTGGCGAAGTCGGAATTCACACCTTCCAGCCCGATTTTGGCAAATATTGCCGTCAAAGCGGCAAACACCGCCGACAGGATCGCCCAGTAAAACCAGCCATGCGCTGACATCATCGCCACCCCCGTTTATTTGTCCGCCACCACGGGCTGCACCAGCACCCAGGGGCTGACCACCACCACCCATAGCAGCGCATCCGTCTCCAGCCAGTCCCGCGCCTGCTCATCCGTGACCTTGCCGAACTGGGCTGCGGCCATCCACTGCTGAATCAGCCCGGCATTGTCCTTGGACATCTGGTAACCCGTTTCAACCAGATCCAGATCAGGCGAGACAAAAATCGCCGCGCCGCTGGCGAAATACCGCTGCATGTCGCGCCAGGCCATTTGCGCGGTTTCCAGATTCAATTTTGCGCGATTCACTTCTTCAAGGTTGCTTTCTGTCATGACACTCTTTCCACTGACGATTTAAAGATTACGAGTTAGACCCGTGCAAATAATTGTTCTTGAGCCGCATGTAATGCTCGGCAGAATACCGCAGGTGGGCGAATTCCTCTTGCGTCAGCGCACGCGCCGCCTTGGCCGGACGCCCCATATACAGCATCCCGCTTTGCAACACTTTGCCCGGCGACACCAGACTGCCCGCGCCTATCATCACCCGGTCGGGGATCACCACATCGTCCATGATGATAGACCCCATGCCGATCAGGCACTCGTTGCCGATAGTGCAGCCATGCAGGATTACCGCGTGGCCGATAGTCACATCATCACCGATGATGAGCGGCGATCCGTCCGGTTTCGCCGCCGTCTTGTGCGACACATGGCACATCGTCAAGTCCTGCACATTAGACCCGCGCCCGATTACGATGCGGTTCACATCGCCGCGCATCAAGCAGGTCGACCTGCGGCAGGCGTGTGTCGGCCAGTTCGCTGAACAGCGGCTTCTGCCGCTCCTTGGCCACGCGCTCGGAGGCCGGCGGTGTCGCCACCGGCTTGTCGATGACGGTCGGTATGTGGTCCTCCACCGCCAGGCGCTCGACTTCGACGACATGCTCGCGCTCGCGTTGCGCCTCCAGACCCAGACGCCGGTCCTCGGCGCGCTCGCGGCGCGCCTGTCGGCGCTCCTTGAAGGTGTCGATGCGCTCGCCCAGGGCCTCGGCCAACTTCAGCCAGGAAAACCGCAGCGACAGCGCCATCCCCGCGACCAGCGCCGCGATCCACAGCACGCCGGAGCCGGCAAACCCCAGCCATTGCACCGACTGCGGGCCCAATGAGTAGCCGAGCACGCCCCCGGCATGGCCCGGCAGCAACGCCTCGAAGCGGTACAGCCGGGTCGATTCGAGCGCGGTGCTCGCGGCCATGAGCACGCACAAGCCGAGCCAGAACGCTGTCCGGCTGCCCGGGTGCAGCGGCTCACCGCGCAGGCTGCGCGCCAGCGCCGACAGCCAGGCGCGGGCCGCCACCAGCGGCAACCACCAGACCGAATGCCCGAGCATGAAGAGCGCAAAGTCCGACGTCCAGGCGCCGAACTGGCCCGCCTTGTTGCGCAGCGCCTCACCGGTACCGGAGGTCGAGAACCCGGCGTCGGCGCTGTGGTGCGTCACGAGCGCGAGCATCGCCAGCAACCAAAGCACGGCGCCGGCCAGCAGCCAGAGTTGGCGCCGCATCGGCATGGCAGCCGGGCTGGAGGCGGCACCGCCTGCGGCCACGCCCGCGCCGTCGGCACGCAGCGATCCAAGGGGAAAGGTCATGCCGGAATTGTCGCCCAACGGGGCGGCCGGACCTGCGCGGCGTTCAGTCGTTATTCAGGCGTTGCTTGATGATGACGGAGCCGTTTTCCTGGGTCTCGATCACGCCGCGTTGCTCGAGATCCTTCATCACGCGACTGACCATTTCCCGTGACGCGCCCACCACCTTGGCCATGTCCTGGCGCGACACCTTGTTGCGAATCAGTTGCACGCCGGCCACGTCTTCGGCCATGTCGAGCAGGGTGCGGGCCACACGACCGTAAACGTCCAGCAGCGCCAGCGATTCGATCTGCCGGTCCGCAGCGCGCAGTCGCGACACCAGGCCGCGCAGAATGCCGTAGGCCAGCGTCGAACTGTCGGGCAGGCACTTCGAGAATTCCTGGCGCCCCAGGACCAGCATGTCGGTCTGGATTTCCGAGCGCACCGTGGCCGAGTGCGGCTCGTCGTCGATCAGGCTCATTTCCCCCACATACGAACCCGCCTCGAGCACGGCCAGGATGACTTCGCGACCGCGCGCGTCGGCGGTCAGCACGCGGGCCCGGCCATTGAGCAGGATGAACAGCGAATTGCTCTTGCGCCCCTGTTCGACGACGATCTCGCCGCGGCGAAAGCGGCGCTTGACGACGCTGTCGGCCACCTGCTGGGCCTGGTCGTTGGTCAACATCGAGAACAGCGGAACGCGACGAATCAGGTCTAGATTCGAGAGCATCGACATCGGGGGTTCTCCTTCGGGTTCGTGGTTGTTTTGTCGGCGATTCTGCGCCCGACGCAAACCCGCCCGGGCCACTGCCTACAATTTCACTATTGTGCCCATTGGCGGGCTTGACGCCATGGGATCCCTCCCCTATGTAGCGTTGCCTGTTGGCGCGCTGCGACGCATCCCCTTCGAACATGACGAGTACCAACACACACGCCAAGGTCCTGATCCTGGGTTCCGGACCCGCCGGCTACACCGCCGCGTTGTACGCCGCGCGCGCCAACCTGCAGCCGATGCTGATCACGGGATTGGCGCAGGGCGGCCAGTTGATGACCACGACCGACGTCGACAACTGGCCCGCCGACGTCGCCGGCGTGCAGGGCCCCGAGCTGATGCAGCGTTTCCTGCAGCATGCCGAGCGCTTCAATACGCAGGTCGTGTTCGACCAGGTCACGCAAGTCGACTTCACCAAGCGGCCGTTCACGCTCAAGGGCGACGCCGCCAGCTACACCTGCGACGCGCTGATCATTGCCACCGGCGCCAGCGCCAAGTACCTCGGGCTGCCCAGCGAGGAAGCCTTCATGGGCCGCGGGGTCAGCGGCTGCGCCACCTGCGACGGCTTCTTCTACAAGGGCCAGGAGGTCTGCGTCGTCGGCGGCGGCAACACGGCCGTCGAGGAGGCGCTGTACTTGTCGAACATCGCCAGCAAGGTGCACCTGATCCATCGGCGCGACAAGTTCCGCGCCGAGGCGATCCTGGTCGACAAGCTGATGGCCAAGGTGGCTGCGGGGTCGATGCAGTTGCACCTGTGGCACACACTGGACGAAGTGCTCGGCGACAACTCCGGCGTCAACGGGGTGCGCATCCGCAGCACCCAGGACAGCACCACGACAGAGCTGAAGCTGCAGGGCTGCTTCATCGCCATCGGCCACCAGCCCAACACCGACATCTTCAAGGGGCAGCTGGAGATGAAGGACGGCTACATCATCACGCGCACCGGGCTCAATGGCCTGGCCACCATGACCAGCGTGCCCGGCGTCTTCGCCGCGGGCGACGTTCAGGACCATGTCTATCGGCAGGCGATCACGAGCGCCGGCACGGGGTGCATGGCCGCGCTCGACGCCCAGCGGTTCCTCGAACAGCAGGACTAGGCTGACTGTCCGGACCACGCGTTTGCGGCTATACTCGCGGTCTTTGCCGAAATCGGCGAAGCCCGCATTCGAGATCAATTTTGGAGGTGCCACATGGCACGCGTCTGTCAAGTCACGGGCAAAGGCCCGATGGTGGGGAACAACGTCTCCCACGCCAACAACAGGACCAAGCGCCGCTTTCTGCCCAACCTGCAGTACCGCCGCTTCTGGCTCGAGACCGAGAACCGCTGGGTGCGCCTGCGCATCACGAACGCGGCCTTGCGCCTGATCGACAAGGTCGGCATCGAGAAGGTCGTCGCTGACCTGCGCGCCCGCGGCGCCCTCTGAACTAGGAGCACATCATGGCAACCAAAGGCGGTCGCGAAAAGATCAAGCTGGAGTCCTCGGCCGGAACCGGGCACTTCTACACCACGGCCAAGAACAAGAAGACCACGCCCGAGAAGCTCGAATTCATGAAGTTCGATCCGAAGGCGCGCAAGCATGTGCTCTACAAAGAGACCAAGCTGAAGTAAGAGGCTCAGGCCTTCCGAGCATCAAGAAAGCCCGCCATCGGCGGGCTTTTTCAATGTGGCGGTGAATCCCTTACGCGTGCGCAGCGCGCAGCGTCAGCGAGAACTCGCGCAATGCCGCAACGCCGCTGTCCTCGGCTCGTTTGCACCAGGCCTGCAAGTCCACCACCAACTGCTCGGCCGACACATTGGTGCGGGTCCAGAGCTGGCGCAACTCCTCGCGCATCGCCACCAGCTTGGCCAGCGCCGGACTTTGCGCCATCGCCTGCGCCATCTGCGGCTTGACGCCGTGCGGGATCCGCTCGTCGTCACGGTGCAGCCAGCGCTTGGCCAGGCGCATTTCCGACCAGCGCGCGCTGTTCTTCGCGCCCTGGGCCTTCAGTCTTTCGAGCTCAACGCCTACGGCATGCTTGAGCGCCACGGCATATGTCGCCATCACTTCGTAGCGGTTCGTGATCAGCGCCTCGAGGGTCTTGCTGTCGGCCGCGCGGACCGTGCCCAGCGCCAGCTTGGGCGGCGTCTTGCGCACCTTGGCCAGGCCGAGAGACTCAAGGCCGCGGAGGTAGGCCCAGCCCAGATCGAACTCGAAGCGCTTGACCGAGAACTTGGCCGAGGTCGGGTACGTGTGGTGATTGTTGTGCAGTTCCTCGCCGCCAATCATGATGCCCCAGGGCGAGAGGTTGGTCGAAGCGTCCGGCGCCTCGAAATTGCGGTACCCCCACCAGTGGCCCAGGCCATTGATGATGCCCGCTGCATTGATCGGAATCCAGGCCATCTGGGCGGCCCAGACGGCGGCACCAATGGCACCGAACAACCACAGATTGATGATCAGCATGACGCCGACACCCTGCCACGAGTAGCGCGTGTAAAGGTGACGCTCGATCCAGTCGTCTGGGGTGTGCAGCCCGTACTTCGCCAGCGTTTCCTGGTTCTTGGCCTCGGCGCGGTAGAGCTCACTGCCTTCGAGCAGCACCTTGCGGATGCCGCGCGTCTGCGGACTGTGTGGGTCGTCGGCGGTCTCGCACTTGGCGTGGTGCTTGCGATGGATCGCCACCCACTCCTTGGTCACCATGCCCGTGGTCAGCCAGAGCCAGAAGCGAAAGAAGTGCGACGGCAGCGCATGCAACTCGACCGCACGGTGAGCCTGCGCCCGGTGCAGAAAGATCGTCACCGCGGCAATCGTTATGTGAGTCATCGCCAACGTGGCGAGCAAGACCTGCCACCAAGTTGCCGCCAATGCGCCGTGCGCCAACCACTCAACCGTGGCGTCGCGCACGAGAATCAAACTGTCCATCAAGCACCTTTCAGACGATCGCCAATTGTAGGGCGGCGCCCTTTCGCGTCAGCCGTGGAATTGCGTACAGGCTCAGCAGCATCTCGCTCGATGCGCCAAAAAGGTCAGGATTTTTGCCAGACAGCCGCGAAGAACCCATCCGTTGCATGCAGATGCGGCCACAAACGCAGGTGACCCGCCGACGTCAGGCTCTGCGCGGCGTCAATCTTGAGTTCGGTCAGCAAGGCGTCCACCGCCATGGGCACGAAGCCCGGGTGGTCCTGCGCAAAGGCCTCGCAAACCGATTCGTTCTCGCTGGCCAGCAGACTGCAGGTGGCGTAAACGAGCCGGCCGCCTGGTTTGAGCAGCCGCGCCGCGCCGGCCAGGATGGCCGACTGCTTGGCCCTCAGTTCCTGAACCGCCTTGGGCGACTGGCGCCACTTCAGGTCCGGGTTGCGACGCAGCGTTCCCAAGCCCGAGCAAGGCGCATCCACCAGCACGCGGTCGATCTTGCCCGCCAAGCGCTTGATGCGCTCGTCGCGTTCGTGTGCGATCTGCACCGGGTAGACATTGGACAGGCCGCTGCGGGCCAGGCGTGGCTTGAGGGACTCGAGGCGGTGGCCGGCGGTGTCGAACGCATACAGGCGTCCGGTATTGCGCATCGACGCGCCCAGCGCCAGGGTCTTGCCGCCCGCGCCCGCGCAGAAGTCGACCACCATCTCGCCGCGCTTGGCGTCGGTCAGCAGGGCCAGCAACTGGCTGCCTTCGTCCTGCACCTCGACCGCACCGCTGGTGAACACCGGCAGCTTCTGCAATGCCGGGCGCCCGTGAATGCGCAGGCCCCAGGGGGAATACGGCGTCGGCAGGGCCTCGATGCCAGCCTCCGCCAGCAACGCCTGCGCGGCGTCGCGCTTGCCCTTGAGGGTATTGACGCGCAGGTCCAGCGGCGCGGGCTCGTCCAGGCTGGCCACCAAGGCCCAGAAGCCCTCGTCGCCCAGTTGCGCTTGAAGCGGCTGGGCAATCCAGTCGGGCAGGTTGTGGCGCAGCTTGGGTGCCAGCGTGCTGCGGTCGACCGCTTCCGTCTGCGCCAGCCACTTTTGCTCATGGACTTCGAGCGCCGCGCGCAGGAAAGCCGCGTCACCCGCCCAACCCAGGATCGCCAGCCGGCGCTCGATCGGTCCGCTGCTGCCCTGAGCCAGATGCTGGTAGAGCAGGCGCCGACGCAGCACGCCATAGGCCGTTTCGGCCAGCGTGTGACGCTCGCGTGGCCCCAGTTCGCGATGCCGGCGCAGGAAGAAGGAGACGATGTTGTCGGCCGGGGCGTCGAACTTCAAGACCGCGCCGATCAGTTCGGTGCAGGCTTCGAGCAGGGCTTTGGGATGCATGGGTACCTACAACAATTGCGACGCGCCGTGCACGTGGGAGACGGTGCCATTGTCCAGCCGCAACTCATCGCGCACAAACCAGCGCACCGCCAGCGGGTAGATCTCGTGCTCTCGGGCCAGCACGCGCGCCGCCAGAGCGGCCTCGTCGTCGCCGGGCAAGACCGGTACCGCCGCCTGCAAGACGATCGGGCCGTGATCCAGGGCCGGCGTCACGAAGTGGACCGTGGCCCCGGCCTGCGTGCACCCGGCCGCGATCGCACGGCGGTGGGTGCCCAGACCGGGAAACGCCGGCAACAGCGACGGGTGGATGTTGAGCAGGCGGCCAGCGTAGCGGCCGACGAACGCCATACCGAGGATGCGCATGAAGCCCGCCAGCAGCACCAGGTCGGGCGCGTGGGCATCGATGGCCGCAGCCAAGGCCTCGTCGAAGGCGTCGCGCGTCGCAAACCCACGGTGGTCGACCACGCGGGTCGCGATGCCACGCGCCGACGCGAAGCTCAGGCCGGTCGCATCGGGGCGGTTGGCGATGACGGCGGCAATACGTGCCGGCCAAGCCTCATCGGCGCAACGCCGCACGATCGCCTGCATGTTCGAGCCGCGGTCGGAGATGAGGATGACGATGCGTTTCACGGGCGGCAGACCAGACGGGCGCGCGAGTGTAGCCGCCTAGAATCGCGGCTCTCTCACCGACGCCCTGCACGATGAATCCCAGCGAGACCGCACCGAAGCCCACGCGACCGCGTGTGCTGTCCGGCATGCGCCCCACCGGCGCCATGCACCTCGGTCATTACCACGGCGCCCTGAAGAACTGGGTGCGCCTGCAGGACGACTACGACAGCTTCTTCTTCGTCGCCGACTGGCATGCGCTGACCACGCATTACGAAGAGCGCGGTGTGATGGAGCGCTATGTCTACGACATGGTCACGGACTGGCTGGCCGCCGGCCTGGACCCCGAGCGTTGCACGATCTTCGTGCAAAGCCGCCTGCCCGAGCACGCCGAGCTGTTCACGCTGCTGGCGATGGGCACGCCGCTGGGCTGGCTCGAGCGCGTGCCCACGTACAAGGACCAGATCGACAAGCTCAAGGACCGCGACCTGGCGACCTACGGCTTCCTCGGCTACCCGCTGCTGCAGGCCGCCGACATCCTGATCTACAAGGCCGCCTTTGTGCCGGTGGGCGAAGACCAGAGCTCGCATGTCGAACTCACGCGCGAGGTGGCGCGCCGCTTCAACCATCTCTATGGCCGTGCCGGCGACTTCGATGCCAAGGTCGCCGCCGCGATGGCCAAGCTGCCCAAGGACGACGCGCGCTATTTCGAGAAGCAGCGCAAGGCCTACGGCGAGAGCGGCAGCGCCGAGGCGCTGGCCAAGGGCGAAGGCATGGTCGCCAAGGCCGCTGCCCACATCGGCGGGCTGGGCGAGCCAAGACAGCGAGTTGCTGCTCGGCCACCTGCGCGGCAGCGGCAAGACCATCCTGGTCGAGCCGCAGGCGCTGCACACCGAGGTCAAGAAGCTGCCGGGCCTGGACGGCGCCAAGATGAGCAAGAGCTACGGCAATGCGATCGCCATGCGCGAAGAACCGGCCGTGGTGAAGCAGAAGATCCAGACCATGCCGACCGACCCGGCGCGCGTGCGCCGCACCGACCCCGGCAACCCCGAGAAGTGCACGGTGTGGCAGTTCCACCAGCTGTATTCGAACGCCGAGGTGAAGGATTGGGTCGTGAAGGGCTGCACCACGGCCGGCATCGGCTGCCTCGAGTGCAAGCAACCCGTCATCGACGCCATCATTGCCGAGCAGCAGCCCTGGCGCGAGCGTGCCGAGCAGTACCTGTCCAACCCCAAGCAGGTGCATTGGATCGTCGAGATGGGCACCGAGCGCGCGCGCACGATCGCCAAGCAGACGATGCGCGACGTGCGCGAAGCCATGGGTTTGAGTTATTGAGATGAGCCTGCAAACCATCGAACTGAGTCCCGAGGGCGAGCCCGCGGCCTGCATCGTGATGCTGCACGGCCTGGGCGCCGACGGCACCGACTTCCTGCCGCTGGCCGACGAGCTCGACCTCTCTGCGGTGGGCCCGGTGCGCTGGCTGCTGCCGCGCGCGCCGGTGCGCCCGGTGACGCTGAACAACGGCTACCGCATGCGCGCCTGGTACGACATCCTGGGCCGCGAACTCGAGGCCAAGGGCCGGCGCGCGAAGACGAGGCCGGCCTGCGTGAGTCGTTCGCGCTGGTGCACGAACTCGTCGACCGCGAACTCGCCCGCGGCATGCGCGCCGAGCGCATCGTGTTGGCCGGATTCAGCCAGGGCTGCGCGCTCGCACTCGGTGCGGGCCTGCGCTACCCGCAACGGCTGGCCGGAGTGGCCGGGCTGTCAGGGTATCTGCCGCTGGCGGATACCACCGCCGCCGAGCGCCATACGGCCAACGCGAGCGTGCCGATCTTCCTGGCCCATGGCACGCGCGACGCGGTGGTGCCGCATGGCCGTGGCGCCGCTTCACGCGACGCGCTGGCCGCGCTGGGCTACCGTCCCGAGTGGCACGACTACCCGATGGAGCATTCGGTCAGCCGCGAGGAAATGGTCGACCTCGAGCGTTGGCTGTTGAGCGTGCTGCGCCCGGCCGTCTGAAAAGTACGGACACCACCGCCCGCACCCTCATTGCCGGCCGCGCGCTGCGCGGCTTCGTCGATGGCTCGGTGGCCGTGCTGCTGCCGGCCTACCTGCTGGCGTTGGGCCACGACAGCTTTGCCGTCGGCGTGCTCAGCACCGCCACCCTGCTCGGATCGGCGCTGGCCACGCTGGCTCTCGGTGCCTGGGGCCATCGCGCGGCGCCGCGCACGCTGCTGCTGTTTGCCGCCCTCCTGATGGCCGCCACCGGCGTCGGCTTCGCGAGCTTGAGCGCCTTCGCGCCGCTGCTCGTGTTGGCTTTCATCGGCACGCTCAACCCGGGCGCGGGCGATGTCAGCCTGTTCCTGCCACTCGAACATGCCCGCCTGGCCAGCCTGGCGCGCAACAGCCGCGAGCGCACCGCGCTGTTCGCGCGCTACAGCCTGGCCGGCTCGCTCAGCGCGGCATTCGGTGCCCTGGCGGTGGGCCTGCCGGCTTGGCTGGCCCCCCGCGCCGGATGGGCGATGGTCGATGCCCTGCGCGCGATGTTCGTGCTGTACGCCGTCATCGGGTTGGCGATCTGGACGCTGTACCGGCGCCTGCCGCTGCCCTCGGCGGCCGACCCGCACGCCGCGGCGCCCGCGCCGCTCGGCCCCTCGCGCCCGGTGGTCGTCAAGCTCGCGGCGCTGTTCTCGGTCGACGCCTTTGCCGGGGGCCTGGTGCTCAACAGCCTGGTATCGCTGTGGCTGATGCAGCGCTTCGGGCTGTCGCTGGCCGCGGCCGGCGCGTTCTTCTTCTGGACCGGCCTGCTCAGTGCCGCCTCGCAGCTGGTCGCGCCCTGGCTGGCGCGACGCATCGGCCTCTTGAACACGATGGTCTTCACGCACATCCCGGCCAACGTCTGCCTGGTCGCCGCCGCACTGGCGCCCTTCGCTGCCGCTGGTGCTGGCGCTGCTGCTGGTGCGCGCGCTGCTGTCGCAGATGGACGTGCCCACGCGCACCGCCTACGTGATGAGCGTGGTCACGCCGGCCGAGCGCACGGCTGCGGCCAGCTTCACCACCGTGCCGCGCAGCCTGGCCTCGGCCGCGAGCCCGACGCTGGCCGGCGCGCTGTTTGCCGCCGGTTGGCTGGCTGCGCCGCTGGTGCTCTGCGGGTTGCTCAAGATCGCGCTACGACGTGACGCTGTGGCGCGCCTGCCGTGGGCAGCCGCTGCAGGGCGATTGAACGTGGCGGCCGCAGCGACGTCTCGGTTGTTCGTGGCGCTCTGGCCCGACGCGGAGGCCTTGCGCACGCTCGCCGCCTGGCAATCGCGCTGGGCCTGGCCGCAGGGCGCTGCGCTCGTCGCGCCGGCACAGCTGCACCTCACTCTGCACTTCATCGGCGCGACGCCCGATGAGCGCCTGCCCGAACTGACGCGGGCGCTGGCGCTGCCGATGTCGATGCTTCCCTTCGAATTCACGCTCAGTCGCGCCGAGGTCTGGCCCAAAGGGCTGACCGTGGTGTGCCCTGACCCGGTGCCTGAAGCAATGCATGCGCTGCACAGCCAGTTGCGCGACGCGCTGCAGCGGCTGGCATTGCCATTGGAGGCACGCCCCTTCCGGCCGCATGTGACGCTGGCGCGCAGGGCAAAAGGAGCCTTGCCTCCGAGCGATCTGCCCAGACTGCGATGGCCGGTGCGCGGCTACGCGTTGGTGCAATCACGCGGCGGGTATCAGACGCTGGCACGCTATCCCTGAGCGTCCGCACCACCACATGTGCGAAGGTGTCGGCGCCGCGATCAGCCTGGCCCGCAGCGTGAGTGGCGCCCTCAGAGCCCCAACGTCGCCATCTGCTTGTCGGGGTAGCGGCTGCCCGCCGTCACGTGGGGCGGGAAGGCGCGCGACAGCGATTCGAGCTCGGCGGCCGACAACCCGACGTCGAGCGCCGCGCAATTCTGTTCGAGCCACTGCCTGCGCTTGGTGCCGGGGATAGGCACGATGTCGGGGCCCTGCGCCAGCAACCAGGCCAGCGCCACCTGTGCGGGCGTGCAGCCCTTGGCCGCGGCGATCTGCTCGAGCGGCGCGAGCAGGCCCGTGTTGCGCGCCAGGTTGTCGGCGCTGAAGCGCGGGTGGTCCCGCCGGCGGTCCTTGGGCTGCAGCACGTCGAGCGTCTTCAGCGTCGCGGTCAGGAAGCCGCGGCCCAGCGGCGAGTAGGCCATGAAGCCGACGCCGAGCTCGCGGCAGGTGGGCAGGATCTCGCTCTCGACGTCGCGGCTCCAGAGCGAATACTCGGTCTCGAGCGCCGCGATCGGGTGCACGCGGTGCGCGCGGCGCAGCGTCTGCGCACCGGCTTCCGAGAGCAGCAGGTGGCGCACCTTGCCCTGTTCGACCAGGCGCTGCATGGCGCCCACGGTGTCTTCGATCGGCACCGCGATATCCATGCGGTGGAGGCCGTAGATGTCGATCACGTCCACGCCCAGGTTCTTCAGGCTGTTCTCGCAGGCCTGCACCACGTAGTCGGGGTGGCCGCCGGTGAGTGCCGGCGCGGCGCCCGTGCCATCGCGCGTGGCCAGGGCCAGGTTGCCGAACTTGGTGCAAATCAGCACCTGTTCGCGCCGGCCCTTGATCGCCTTGCCGACCAGCTGCTCGTTGACGCCGTTGCCGTAGGCGTCGGAGGTGGCGAGCAGGTTGACGCCGAGGTCGACAGCGCGGTGGATGGTCGCGATCGACTCCGCGTCGTCGGGCGTGCCGTAGGCAATCGTCATGCCCATGCAGCCCAGGCCCAGCGCTCCGACGCGTGGCCCGTTCTGTCCCAGTTGTCGTTGCTGCATGTTGTCGTCCCGTTGGCTGCGTGGACTCGTGTCGCCCGCGGTTGCTACCTCTTGTACGTGACGAGAAGGTCGCCGACACCCTCGACATGGCCCTCGAGCTTGTCGCCCGGCTGGATCGGACCCACGCCGGCCGGTGTGCCCGAGAAGATCAGATCGCCGGGCTGCAGCGTGACCAGGTTCGACAGGTAGGCAATCTGCTCGGGCAGGCTCCAGATCTGCATCGCCAGGTCACCGCTTTGCTTGAGCTGCGCCGTTGACCTTGAGCGTGATCGCGCCCTTGGCCGGGTGACCGATCTCGCTGGCCGGGCGCAGCGCGCGAGATCGGCGCCGACTCGTCGAAGCCCTTGCCCATCTCCCAGGGCCGGCCCATCTTCTTGGCCTCGCCCTGGATGTCGCGGCGGGTCATGTCCAGGCCGACGGCGTAGCCCCAGACATGCTCCAGCGCCTGCTCGACCGGGATGTTCTTGCCGCCCTTGCCGATCGCCACGACCATCTCGATCTCGTGGTGCACGTCCTTGGTACCGACCGGGTAGGCCAGCGACGCGCCGCTGGGCACGACGGAATTGGCGGGCTTCATGAAGAAAAACGGCGGCTCGCGGTCGGGGTCGTGCCCCATCTCGCGCGCATGGTCGGCGTAGTTGCGGCCGACGCAATAGATGCGGCCGACCGGGAAACGCGCGTCGCTGCCGGCCACCGCCACCGAGGGCTGGGGCCCGATGTCGATGACGTAGGTGCCGCGGGTCGGGTCTCGAGTCATGGACGGACTTCCTCTGGAGTTGAAAGCGAATTCACCAGTCGTTGCGCAGCTGGCGCAACTTCACGAACACGGTGCGCGCGTCGGGCTGGTCGGGCAGATCCGGGAACACCTCGCGCAGCTGCGCGATCACGCTCGGACTGCTGAGCCGAAAAAAGGTGTTGACCTGCATTTCCGTGGCCAGCGTCGAGACATAGGCATGCGCCGGATCCTGGCCCGTCAGTTGCTCGAGCAGGGCCTGGGCCGGGGCATTGTCGGGCTCGCGGTCGAGTGTGAAGCGCAGGTTGTTCTCGACATAGTCGTGCCCCGGGTACACGCGCGTCGTCGACGGCAGTTTCGCCAGTTGTTCGGAGAAGGACTTGAAGAGCGTGTCCGGATCGCCGCCGTTGTGGCAATTGCCCGCACCGGCGTTGAACAGCGTATCGCCCGAGAACAGCGCCGGTTGCTCGGTGTGCGACTTCAGGCAGATATGGCACATCGTGTGCCCCGGCGTGTCCATCGCCTCGAGCTCGACCGTCTTGCCGACCTTGACCACATCACCCGCGGCCAAGCCGCGCGACATGCCGGGGATCTTGCCGCCGGCGTTGTGGTGCGCCAGGATCTTGGCCCCGGTGGCGCGCACCATGGCTTCGTTGCCGCCGGTGTGGTCGTGGTGCTCGTGGGTATTGAGGATCTGCGTGATCTGCCAGCCCTCGTCCTTGGCCGCCTGCAGGCACTTCACATGGTCCAGCGGGTCGATCGCCAGCGCTTCGCCGGTCTCGCCGCAGGCGACCAGGTAGTTGAAATTGCGATACGAATTGCCGGTCCAGACTTGCTTGACGAGCATGGTTGCGCTCCTGAGAGATGGGTTCGAGAGGCGTTCAGCCGGCGGGCAGGCGCGCCACGTCGACCCAGGCGCCTCGGGCCTGGGACGCCAGGCAGGCCTCGATGAAGGCCATCGTGTGCGCACCCTCCTCGATGCGCGGGTAGGGCCGCGCGGCCACGGGCTCACCGAGTTCGCGCGCCATGCGCTCCTGCGCCAGCTCGGCGTAGATATTGGCAAAGGCCTCGCGCAGGCCCTCGGGGTGGCCACGAGGTATGCGGCCCAGGGCCAGGATGTCTGGCGGCAGGTGCGTGTCGCCACGCCCGATGGTCTGCACCGGCTCGCCCATCAGCGCCAGCTTCAGGTAGCTCGCGTCGTGGTGCGACCACTCGAGCATGCCGCGCTCGCCATAGATGCGCAGCCGGATGTCGTTCTCGCTGCCCGCCGCGGCCTGGTTGGCGATGAAGGTGCCGCGGGCGCCGCCCTCGAACTCGAGCAGGGCCGAGACATGGTCGATGAGCTTGCGGCCCGGCAACAGGCTGCCGGCATCGGCGGTCAGCCGCGCCACCGGCAGGCCCGAAACGAAGCACGC
Organism: uncultured beta proteobacterium; assembly: GCA_963740395.1. Lineage (GTDB taxonomy): Bacteria > Pseudomonadota > Gammaproteobacteria > Burkholderiales > Burkholderiaceae_C > CADEEN01. Next base: position 19,472 of record CAVUEP010000083.1, on the reverse strand, counting down.
CAGATGCTGCGCGTGGCAGCCGATCGCGCTCATCACCAGCGCCTGGCCACTGCGCTGCGGGTCGAGCACCCAGCGCAGGCGGTTGTTCTGCGGTCCGTCCTCCAGGCGCAGCGCCACGCCGCTCTGGATGTACTCGACCTGCACCAAGCGCACCGTGCCGATCGCGCCGTCGCGCACCAGCTGGCGGGCGTGGCGCGTCATCGGGTAGGCGGAATAGCCATGCGCAATGGCAAACAGCCTGCCCTGCTTGCGCGTGCGGGCAACCAGGTCGCAGGCCTGCGCAAAGTCATGCGTCACGGGTTTGTCGCAGATGACGTCGAAACCGGCGTCGAGCGACGCGGCGGCGACCGGGTAGTGGGTGTCGTTGGGCGACATGATCGCCACCGCATCGACACGGTCCGGCCGCGCCGCTTCGGCCTTCAGCATCTCGGCCACGTCGCCGTAACTGCGCGCCGCATCGAGCCCGAGCGCCACACCGGCCGCACGCGAGCGTGCCGCGTCGCTCGAAAACACGCCCGCCGTGGCGCGATACCAGCCATCCATCTCGGCCGCGCCGCGGTGCATCTGCCCGATCCAGGAATCGAGCCCGCCGCCCACCAGCGCCAGCCGCAACGGCCGTCCGAACCTCTCACGCAATCCCATCATGACCCCCGACGCAACCCACTGCCGACCTCAGCGGCCATGCTAACCCGTGCCGGGCTGCACTGAGCCGCGCCAAGCACCCTACACTGTGCGTCGCCTGTCCACGCTGCGACGTCGCTGCCATGCACATCCTGCCCTCCCCGCGCATCGAATTGCTGCAACGCATGCCGATCTTCGGCGCGATCAGCGAGTCCGCGCTGCAGTTCCTTCTCGGCCAGGCGCGCGAGGTCGGCGTCGCGGCGGGCGACTTCTTCTTCCGCGAAGACGACCTGGCCAGTTCGATGTTCGTGCTGGAGAGCGGCCGCGCGGTCGTGATCAAGGGCTGGCAGGGGCATGACACCGAGTTGCACCGCCTCGGCGCGGGCGACTGTTTCGGAGAAATGGCGCTGATGGATCTGCGCCCGCGCAGTGCCTCGGTCTGCGCCACGCAAGACTGCCGCGCGATCGAATTCACCGCGGCCGACCTGCTGCGCCTGTTCGAGAGCGACGCCGAGCAGTTCGCGCTGATCCAGATGAACATCGGCCGCGAAGTCTGCCGGCGCCTGCGCGCCACCGACGAGCGCCTCTTCCGCGCCACCATGGGGTCGCACCCCTCGGGGCTCGAGACCCTCTTCCTCGACGCCTGAACTGCCGCCCTGTACCCTCGCACCATGCCCAACGCACGCAAGACGACTTCGCCCGCCCATGTTCGGTAAATCGCGCCCCGTCGTGATCGACTATGGCCGTCGTCGCTCGGGCTGGCGTGTCCCGCGTTGGCTGGTGCTGCTGCTGTTGGGCGTCGCCCTAGGCGTGGGCGGTATCTGGTTCGTGCAGGAGCGCGTCCTGCCGCCGCGCCTGTCGCAGGCTGAATCCGTGCAGCTGCGCGGCGCGTTCGAGCAGGCGGATGGCGAGCGTCAGCAGCTGCAAGCCCAGCTCGCAGACACGCGCCAGCGGCTGGAGGCAACGCTGGCCGACAAGCAACGCCAGGACGCCGAGCTGGCCGCACCCCGCGCGGCAGCCCAGCGCCTGCGCGATGAACTGGCGGCCGTGATCGCCACGCTGCCGCCCGACCCACGCGGCGGCACGGTGGCGGTGCGCTCGGGACGTTTTACCGCGCAGAGCGGCGCGCTGGCCTACGACCTCGTGCTGACGCGCGATCGCGACATCACCAAGCCCATGGCGAGCACCTTGCAGCTCAGTGTGCTGGGTGCCAACGCGCGCGGCACGGAAGTCAACGTCGACCTCAAGCCCGTCGAGGTGTCGATCGCAGGCCATGAAATCGTGCGTGGCAAGCAGGCGCTGCCCGAGGGCTTCAAGCCACGCCAGGCCACGATCCAGGTGCTCGAGCGCCCCAGCGGCAAGCCCTTGGGGATGCGGGTGCTGCTGGTCCAGTAGAGGCCCGGCCGGCTAGGGGCGCGACAGCCGGCCCACCAGGTCCGAGGTCTGCGGGTGGCGGTAGAAGGTGTCGTTGAGGTAGCGCGCCACCTGCACCACGTCAGCCTCGCTCCAGGCCAGCGCACTCGCGGTCTGCCAGCGCCGTACCTCGCGCTTGAGGCTTTCCCAGTCGGTGGCCCGCCGCGCGTCGCGCCAATGCACCTGTGCGTCGTGGCAGGCGATGCAGTGCGTGGTGTACAGCGCCTGCCCGCGCGACAGGGGTACGACGACCGTGCCCGCCGGCGCGGATTGCGCCGAGGCGGCCACAGTGGCCAGCGTCAGCGACCACATTCCAAGCGTACGCGATGTCGACCATGACATGGGCAGACTCCACCCGTGAGTAGCCGCCCTTTTTACCTGCAAACGGCTGCCAGCGCGACGACCTGCGTCAAGCCCTCGACTCGCGCCGCGAGCGTCAGCGCGGTGCGCGGCTGGCCGGGCCAGCCGGCTGGCCGCGCGCCGTGCGAATGCGCGCGTTCCAGGTCTTGAAGGCGTTGGGCGTGAGCTCGCGCTTGAGCAGCTGCACCACCTGGCCGTGCGACAGGCCGCACTCGCGCAGGACACGGTTGAAGGGCGGGCGATCGTCCCAGGCGACCTCGATGGCGCGGGCAATCTGGGCGGGCGTGAGGGCGGGAACGGTTTTGGCCATGGTCCGAATTGTCGTTTACTGCAGCCCCTGCCGCGCTAGTAGTGGATGCTGCGCGGCGCGCCGCCGCCCGCGGCGATGGCGTCGCCGTTGATGGCGCGCGACTTGGGCGAGCACAGGAACGCCACCACATTGGCCACTTCGCTGGCGTCGACGATGCGATGGATGCTGTTGCCCGCGGCCATCTGGTCCTCGATCGCCTGCGGCGGCACGCCCTGCGCCGCCGCGCGCTCGGCCACCAGCGGCGCGGTGCGTTCGGTGCGTGTCAGACCCGGGTGCACCACCGTGACGTTGATGCCCTGCGGTCCGAGTTCATCGGCCAGGTTCTTGGTCAGCGCCGCGACCGCGATGTTGCGCATGCTGCCCACCGCGTTGCCGGTCTGGCGCGCACCCAGGCCGCTGATATTGACGATGCGCCCCCAGCCTTGCTTCTTCATGCCGGGCGCCACCTCGCGCGCGCAGCGCAGGTAGCCCATCACCTTGGTGTCCATCTCGGCGTGAAAGTGGGTGCCGGTGATCTCGGCCAGCTTGGGTGGCGCGGCAAACCCCGCCGGCTCGGCCGCGGCGTTGACGAGGATGTCGATGGCGCCGCCGAGTTGCTTCACGGCCTGGGCCACGGCATCTCGCACCTGCTCGTCGCTGGTGGTGTCGGCGCTGATGCCGACCACCTTGCTGCCGGTCTCGGTGGCCAGTTCCTCGGCCGCGTCCTCGAGTGCCTGCACATTGCGCGCCAGCAGCGCCACCGACAGCGCCCTCCTGCGCCAGCAGCCGGGCGACGGCCTTGCCGATGCCGCGGCTGCCACCCGTGACGAGTGCGCGCCTGCCTTTGAGTTCGAGGTTCATGGGCGTTCCTTGTGCAGCAGGCTGCGATGAATGACCCGGGTCAGCGCGCGCCGAAGGTCGCGCCCTTGTACAGGTCCTTGAACTCGCGCGGCTGCGAGCGCCAGTATTGCCGGGGCGCGCTGACCTGCGCGCCGAGCTTGGCCGCGGCATGCCAGGGCCAGTGCGGGTTGTACAGGATCGCCGCGCGCCAGGCCGATGGCGTCGGCCTCGCCGTTGGCGATGATCGCCTCGGCCTGCTCGGGCTCCGTGATCAGGCCCACCGCGATGGTCGTGATGCCGACCTCGGCCTTCACGCGCTGCGCAAACGGCACCTGGTAGCCGGGCCCGAGCTTGATCGCCTGCTGCGGCGACACGCCGCCGCTGGAGACATGGATCGCCGCGCAGCCGCGCGCCTTGAGCTCGCTGGAGAGCGCGAGCGTGCCCTCGATGTCCCAGCCGCCCTCGACCCAGTCGGTGGCCGAGATGCGCGCCCACACCGGCTTGTCGTGCGGCAAACGCCTCGCGCACCGCGTCGAACACTTCGAGCGGAAAGCGCATGCGGTTTTCCAGGCTGCCGCCGTATTCGTCGTCGCGCTGGTTGGCCAGCGGCGACAGGAACTCGTGCAGCAGGTAGCCATGCGCGGCGTGCACCTCCAGGCCGTCCAGGCCCAGCCGCGCCGCCCGCCGCGCGGCGGCGGCGAATTCCTCGCGCACACGCTTCAGGCCGGCGCGGTCGAGCGCCGTGGGCGCGGCCTCGGCCGGCGTGATCGGCAGTGCCGAGGGCGCCACGGCCTGCCAGCCCTCGGGCTCGTCGGCACGGATCTGCGAGCCGCCCGCCCAGGGCGCGCGGCTCGAGGCCTTGCGCCCGGCATGCGCCAGCTGCATGCCGAGCTTGATCGGCGAGACCTCGCGCAGCACGCCCAGCACGCGCGCCAGGCCGGCCTCGTTGGCGTCGGAGTACAGGCCCAGGTCGCCGGGCGAGATACGCCCTTCGGCCGACACCGCGGTCGCCTCCAGGATCAGCAGCCCCGCCCCCGACAGCGCGAGCTGCCCGAGGTGGATCAAATGCCAGTCGCCCGGCGTGCCGTCGACGGCCGAGTACTGGCACATCGGTGCGATGAGGATGCGGTTGTCGAGCTGCAGGCTGCCGATGCTCAGGGGCTGAAAGAGGTGGCTCATGGTCACACTTTAGCCGCCGCAGGCGCAGAATGAGCCACCCCACGCGCCGGGCCGGCGCACCACAACACATTGGAGGACTCCCGCATGAACCAAGTCGCAACCGACAGCGGCGGCCCCGCCGCACCCGAGGCACGCAGCGTCGCCGCCGATCGCGGCCTGGCCTGGTGGACCGAGGCCTGGGCCCTGTTCATGCGCGCCCCACTGCTGTGGGTCGCGCTGGGCGTGATCCTGCTGGTGGGCACGATCGTGGTCAGCATGGTGCCGCTGCTGGGCGGCCTGGCCGTGTCGCTGCTGATGCCGGTACTGATCGGCGGCTGGCTGCTCGCCGCACGCAAGGTCGAGCAGGGCGGCACGCTCGAAGTGGCCGACCTGCTGGCCGGCTTCCAGGGCGAGCGCCTCACCCCACTGATCGTGCTGGGCGCCTTGCTGCTGGCCGCGATGGTTGCCATCGGCCTGGTAGCCGGCGTGCTGGGCCTGGGCGCGATGTGGGGCATGTTCGCAGGCGGCATGCACGACAGCCCCGCCGGCATGATGGCCGCCATGGGCACCGGCCTGCTGGGCCTGGCGATGGCGATGCTGCTGTTTGCCGCGGTCTCGGTGGCACTGTGGTTTGCGCCGGCGCTGGTGGTGTTCCGGCAGATGCCGCCCGTCGACGCGATCAAGCTCAGCGCCAGCGCCGTGCTGAAGAACGTCGTGCCCTTCCTCGTCTACGGCGTGATCTATATCGTCGCCGCGATCGTCGCGTCGATTCCCCTCGGGCTGGGCTGGATCGTGCTGGTGCCGCTGGGGCTGCTGACGGCGTATGTGTCGTATCGCGAGGTGTTCGCGGGATAGCGCGCGACGCGCGAGATCGCGCACCGACACACCTCGTCGCGGCCCGTCAAAGCTCGGTGTACTTCTTGCTGTTGCCCCGCGCCCGCTCCACTGGGTACTTCTGCGCGTTCAGTGCAATCTTCTGCTCGGCCGCGCGCAGCAAGTCCACGCCCAGCGCATCGGACAGCTGCAGCAGGTACAGGAACACGTCGGCGATCTCGCGCGAGACGGCCTCCACCTTGTCGGGCGCCATGGCCCGGCTCTGCGCCTCGGTCTGCCACTGAAAGTGCTCGAGCAGCTCACCGGCCTCGACCGCCAGCGCGCTGGCCAGGTTCTTCGGCGAGTGGAACTGCTCCCAGTCGCGCTCATGCGTGAACTGGCGCAGGGACGTGATCAGGGCGTTCAACTCGGTGGCCATCGGGTGCGGCTCCCATCTAGTCGGTGGGTGACGAAGACGCCCACGATAGCCGAGCCGCGCCGCGGCCCGCCGCACGCGGCGTAAAGTGAAGGCGCTTGCCCCACCCTGCCGGAGGCCCCGTGCACATCGAGTCCTACCTGTTCTTCGACGGCCGCTGCGAAGAGGCCATCGCGTTCTACCGGCGCGCGCTCGGCGCCGAGGTGCTGATGATGATGCGCAACAAGGACAGCCCCGAGCCGGCATCACCAGGCGAGCTGCCCGAGGGCTCGGACGACAAGATCCTGCACGCCAGCCTGCGCATCGGCAAGAGCAGCGTGATGCTCAGCGACGGCCATTGCGCGGGCCAGCCCGACTTTCGCGGCTTCTCGCTCTCCATCGCCACCGATACCGTGGCCGAGGCCCGGCGCCTGTTCGACGCGCTGGCCGCAGACGGCCAGGTGCAGATGCCTCTGGCGCAGACCTTCTGGTCGCCGCTGTTCGGCATGGTCGCCGACCGCTTCGGCATCAGCTGGATGGTCAGCGTGACGACGCCGGCGGCCTGAGCGGGCGGCGCGCCGGCGCGGGGCGCTATGCTTCGCGCCCTTCACCGCGTTCCCGCATGGCCGGCATCCACATCACCGACATCGAGCGCGCCATCAACTGGTGGCGCGAGCACTCGCCTTCGCCTGACGGCATCACTGCCTGCGCCGAGGTGCGCGCGCTGGCCGAGGTCTATGCGCTGATGGTGTACTACCGCGAGACCCAGTGCGACGAAGACTCGATGCCCGCGCGCGCGCGCCAGGCCTGGCTGGACTGGTACGCCAGCACGCCCGACGCGCCGTGCATCGCCATCTGCTCTACGGCGCAGGGCGACCCGGTGTGCAAGGGCTGCGGCCGCAGCGAGGACGAGGTGCAGAACTGGCCGGTGCTGACGCCGAGCGAGAAGCGCATGGTCTGGCGCCGCATCACGATGGAGGCCACGGCCTGGCGCTTCAATCGCTACGCCGAACGCGCACAGCGCGCCACCGGCGTGGACCACCCCGACGCCGCGGCCTTCGCCGACCCGCCAGCCAAACCCGCGAGGGGCCCGGCTTGACGCCAGCCCAGGGCACGCTGCGCGCCAGCGTGGCCCGCGTGATGCCGTTGGCCTGGCCGGTGCTCGTGGGCCAGGTGGCGGTGCTGATGTTCGCCACCGTCGACACCGTGCTGGTGGCGCGCTACTCGGCTGCCGACCTGGCGGCCTACGCGGTCGGCGGCGCGGCCTACATGACGGTGTTCATCGGCCTGATGGGCGTGATCATGGCGGTGAGCCCGATCGTCGGCCAGCTCTTCGGCGCCCAGCGCTACGAGGCTGCGGGCGAGCAACTGCACCAGGCCGTGTGGCTGGCGATCGCCCTCACGACCGTGGGCAGCACGGCGCTGCTGTTCCCGCAACCCTTCCTGGCCCTGGCGCAGGCCACGCCCGAGGTGGGCGACAAGGTGCGCGGCTTCCTGACGGCGCTGGCCTTCTCGCTGCCGGCGGGCCTGCTGTTCACCTGCTACCGCGGCTTCAACATCGCGGTGTCGCGTCCCAAGGCCGTGATGGCGCTGCAGCTCGGCGGGCTGGCGCTGAAGGTGCCGCTGTCGACGCTGCTGGTGTTCGGCGCCGGCCCGGTGCCCGCGCTGGGCGTCACGGGCTGCGGCATCGCCACCGCGATTGCCATGTGGGCGCAGGTGCTCGTGGCCTGGCTGCTGCTGCGGCACGACGGCTTCTACGCGCCCTTTGCGCTGCGCGGCCGCGGCCTGCACCGGCCGAACTGGCCCGCGCTGTGGGCGCAGATCAGGCTGGGCGTGCCGATGGGCGCGTCGATCATGGTCGAGGTCACCGGCTTCACCTTCATGGCGTTTTTCATTTCGCGCCTCGGCGCCACCGCGGTGGCCGGACACCAGCTGGCCGCCAACCTGGTGTCGCTGCTGTTCATGGTGCCGCTGTCGGTGGCCAGTGCCACCACCACGCTGGTGGCGCAGAGCATCGGCGCGGGCGACCTGCACGACGCGCAGCGCACCGGCTGGAATGGCATGAAGTTCGCAGCGCTGCTGTCGCTGGCCCTGGGCAGTGCGGTGTTCTTCGCCCGCGAAGGCATCGTGCGCGTCTACACCGACAACGAGTTGATCGTCGCCGCGGCGCTGCCGTTGCTGGCCTGGGTGGCGCTGTTCCACTTCATCGACGCGATGCAGATCACCGCCTCTTTCGTGCTGCGTGCCTGGCGCATCGCCATGGTGCCGCTGATCATCTACGCCAGCTCGATGTGGGGCGTGGGCATCGGTGGCGGCTATGTGCTGGCCTTCAACGTCGGCGGCGCCATCCCCGAGTCGCTGCACGGCGCGCGCGGCTACTGGATCGCGACCACCACCGGCCTGGGCGCGGCCGCGCTGGGCCTGACGTTGTTCCTGGTCTGGGTGGTGCGCCGGCGCGTCAACGTAACTTCGGCAGGCTGAGCACGAAGCAGCTGCCGCCGCCTTCGCGCGCCTCGCAGCGCACCTGGCCGCCGTGGCGCTGGGCAATCTGCTTCACCAGCGCCAGCCCCAGGCCGACGCCGCCGGCGCGCTCGGCGTGGCCGGGCAGGCGGAAGAAGGGCTCGAAGATGCGCTCGCGCAATGCCTCGGGCACGCCGGGGCCGCGGTCGCAGACGCGCAACTCAATCTGCGCGCCGGCCCGGTCTGCGCTCAGCGTGATCGCCTCGCCGCCTTCACTGTTGCCGTAGCGGCGCGCATTCTCGAGCAGGTTGCGCAGCGCGCGGCGCAGCAGCCGCTCGTCGCCCGGCACGATCAGCGCGGCCTGCGCGGCCTGCAGTTCGGCACCGACATGGGCCGCTTCCTCGGCCGCGATCGGAATCAGATCGACCGGCGCCAGCTGCGGCGCACCCGCCTGGGCGTCCAGGCGGCTGGCCAGCAGCACCTCCTCGACCAGCGCATCGAGCTCGCCGATGTTGGCGCCGATCTCGCGCTTCAACTTCTCGCGCGCCGCGCCTTCGGGCGTGTCCTCGAACAGCGACACCGCCATCTTCAGGCGCGCCAGCGGCGAGCGCAACTCATGGCTGGCATTGGCCAGCAGCGATTGGTGTGAACGCACCAGCGCCTCGATGCGCTGCGCGGCCTGGTTGAAGCTGGCGCCGAGCGCAGCCACTTCGTCGCGGCCGGTGGCATCGACACGTTGGCTGAGCTCACCCGCGCCGAAGCGCTCGACGCCGGACTTGAGGCTCTCGAGTCGGCGTGTCAGGCGCCGCACCACCGGGTACGCACCGGCCGCCACGGCCACGAACAGCAGCAGCAGCAACACGACCAAGCCCACGCCACGCACGCCCGGTGGCAGCAGCGGCCCGGCACTGCCTTCGCGGCGCGGCGCGGCGCTGGGCCGCATGCCGCCCTCGGGCCGCAAGGAGCCTTCGGGCCGCATCGCGCCGCCCGCGCGCAGGCCCGGGCCGCGCAATACCCACAGGGTGCGGCCGTCGTCCAGGCGCACCGCGATGCCGTGCGTCGGGCCCGGCATGTCTGCCGTGCGGCGCAGGTAGGACTCGCTGGCGCCGATGCGCTGGCCCTGCGCGTCGTCCAGCGCCAGCGGCAGGCGCAGGCGCTGCGACCACTCCTGCAGGCCCTGCACCTGCTGCCCGCGCTCGGCGTCGGCCGGCGGCAACGAGCGCTGGATCAGGTCGGCCCAGGTGCCGATGCGCTCGCTGGCCTGGGCATCGATGCGGGTGCGCTCGGCCGCCACTTCGCGCTGGAACAGCCAGGCCGAGCCGGTGGCAAACAATGCCAGCGCCACCACCACCGTGAGGTAGATGCGCAGGTAGAGCGATTTCACGCGTCGCTGCTCACGTCCTGCCGCTTGGCAAAGAGGTAGCCGACACCGCGCACGGTCAGCACGCGCTGCGGGTTCTTGGGATCGTCCTCGATGGCCGCGCGGATGCGCGAGATGTGCACGTCGATCGAACGATCGAAGGCCTCCATCGGGTGGCCGCGCAGCGCGTCCATGATCTGGTCGCGCGAAAGCACGCGACCCGGCGCCTGTGCCAGCACCGCGAGCAGTTCGAACTGGTGCGTCGTGAGTTCGCAGGCCTGGGCGTCGATGCGCGCCTGGCGCGCGCCGAGATCGACTTCGAGGCGCCCGAAACGCAACACCTCGTCGGCCGAGGTCTCGGGTTGCGCGCGGCGCAACAACGCCTTGACGCGCGCCAGCAACTCGCGTGGCTCGAAGGGCTTGCCCAGGTAGTCGTCCGCGCCGAGCTCGAGGCCGACGATGCGGTCCAGCGGCTCGCCGCGCGCGGTGAGCATCAACAGCGGCAGGCGCCGCGTGCGCGCGTCGGCACGCAACTCGCGCGTCAGGTCCAGGCCGTCGCCGTCGGGCAGCATCAGGTCGAGCAGCAGCGCGTCGTGGTGGCCTTCGCGCAGGCGCACACGGCCCTCCGCAAGGGTGCCCGCCGTGTCGACCTCGAAACCCGCGTTGCGCAGGTAGTCGCCGACCATGGCAGTCAAGCGCGCGTCGTCGTCGATCAGCAGCAGGCGCTGGGTGGTGGCCATCGGGCTTGGGCTCGAAGAGTGCGAAGAAAAAAGCCCCGGCGAGTCTCCTCGCCGGGGCACGCTCCTGTAAAGCATAAGCGAGCGGCTGGGCTGACGCCGGAATCGCCGCAATCAGGTCACTGCTTGGCCGGGGCGCCTTCAAGCGCTCGGCGTTCCTGCATGTGGCGCTGCATCATGCCGCGGCGCGAGCTCATGCGGTCTGCCATCGCCTTGCGCTGCTCGGGCGTGAGCACGCGGCTGATTTCGAGCATGGCCTGCATGCGGCGCTGCGAAGCCTGGTCATGCTGTTGCAGCATCTGCTGTCGCAGGGCTTCGACGGCCTTGGCATCGACGGTCGGCTGCGTGAACAGGGTCATGCCCTGCTCGCGCATCGCGCGTCCCGCCTCGTGCTGGGCCTTGCCCTCGGCGCGGGCGCGCTCCGTGATTTGCTTGATCTGCGCGCGCTGCTCGGCGGTGGCATTGACGCTGTCGAGCATGCGCTCGGCCATGCGGCCTTCCATCATGCCCATGCCCTGGCCGCCGTGGCGTCCATGCCCGCCCTGGGGCGAGGCCGCGGCCGACAGGGCGATGGTGCTGAGCACGGCGACGAGAACCGTGCCGCCGACGAGGCGGGCGGCATTGAAGGGTGAGCGTGTCGTTCTATTCATGGTGAGTCTCCAAAGCGGGTTGCGATGAAGCAAGAATGCATGCGCCGCATGTGCGGCTGACGACTGCCAGGTAAAGCTGCGTAAACCGGCGCTGCGTCGTTGCGTATGCTCAGGGCTCGCGCGGCTCGATGCGCGTGAGGACGCGGCGCAGGGCGAACTCAGGGCTGCCGCTGTTCAGGTCCAGGCGCAGCAGGAGGCCGCTCTTGCGGTCGACGACGATGACGCCATCCAGGCGCGTGCTGCGCTCGCCCACGGGGGCGTCGCCGAACAGCTCGATCACGGCTGCGTCGAAGGGCCGGCCATGCGAAGTCCGCACGCCGATGGCGATGACCTGGCCGCGCAGGCGGCCGGTGCCCCCGCCGGTGCCGCTGACGAGGTCGCCGGTGAGCACATCGCCCAGGTTCATCTCGGGTTGCAGCAGTCGCTTCCAGTGCACCCAGCCGCTGCCCTCGGGCATCTGCGGCTGGTTGCCCCAAGGGTCCTGGCGCCAGCGAAACGGCAGTTCGCTGCCCGCCAGGTCGGGCACGAACTCGAGCCCGTCGCGGCGCAGCGCCGCCACACGCAGTCCGAGCACGCGTGCCGGGCCGCCCGCGGCGGCGCGCTCTTCGTACACCAGGCGATCACCGACGGCGATCGGCAATTCCGCGGCCTTGGCCGCATCCAGCAGCTCGGGTGCCGGGGGGCAGCGACGCTGCGCCTGTGCCGCGCGCAGCGCTTCGTCGCGGCCCTTGAGTTCGGCCAGGGTCGCGCTATCGGGCCCGCTCGGGCGCATCGCCAGCAGCGCGGGCCAGAACACGGTCACGCCCAGGCCCAGGGCGATGATGTTGTTGCCCGAGCGTGCATCCACGTCGTAGGCGACGCGCGCGGCACGTTGGCGCACGCGGTCGGCCTCGTCATAAAGCGCGTCGCAAGTCCAGTTGGCAAACAGGCCCGGGTCGGTGGCCTGCGGCTGCACATCGATCGAGCGCGTCGCACATGCACCCAGCAGGGCCAGGGGCAGCAATGCAGCGAACAGGCGGTGGTGGGACGGCATGTGGGTGATTCTGCCGCTCAATTGCCTGCGTACGACTGCGTACGAAATGGCCAGGCCAAAACTCGCACTTCGGACGCGCGCGCCGCCGTGCTCTGCAGACGCGAGTTGAGCGAGGTCAATTCGGGCGCACTTGCGACACGCCGCCGTGCGCGCCGCGACGCATGATGGCGCAGACATGAGGATCGACCAATGAGAAGTGCCTGGCTGTTGTGCCTCTTGCTCGCCATGACGCCCTTAGCGTCAAGTGCGCCCGCTGGCATCGATCTGCACGACTACTGGGATCAGCGCTGCATGAATTGCCACGGCCATGCGGGGGAATTCGCGCGCCGCTCCCTGCGCGTCGTCGATGGCCAACTGCAGGGTGCGCATCACCGCACGAACTTGAATGTTTTCCTGCGCCACCACTACCTGAGCGACAGCCTGATCGAGCCGGTGAGCGCGATGCTGATTGCCCAGCTGATGACGCCGCCCGTGTACGCGACCCATTGCAGGCGCTGCCACGGCACCGCGGCCGAGTTCGCGCGTGGATCTCTGTCGCTGCGCGACGGCGTCTTGCAGAGTGCGCCGAGTGCGCGCGCGCTTGCCCAGACCCTTGCGTCCCACGGCGGCCTCTCACCCAGCGATGCGCGGGTCGTGATCGACACGCTGACCCGCGTGCGCCGGGAAGTGGCGGGCGGCGCTCGCTAGGGCCCGGCTTGAGGTGTCACCGTTGCCCGCCCCGGCCCGTCATGGCGGCAAGGCGGCGCTGGCTCGCGGCTCGCCCCTCACCCGGCGTCGACGCCGCGCGCGATGAACTGCTCCGCCGCGTCGCGCAAGGCAATCGCCGCCGCAAAGCTCGCGCGCGGCGTTGTTGCTGGCGCTGGCGCCAGCGGCGCGCCGATGTCGAGCTCGATGCATGCACGGCGCGGCCACCAGGTGTCCACCGGCAGCAACTCGCGGTTGCCACGCAGCACCATGGGCACAAGCGGCACCTGGGCGCGCACCGCAGTCAGGAAGGCACCGACATGCAAGGGCAGCAGGGCGGGTGCCGCCGTGAAGGTGCCTTCGGGGAAGAACAGCAGCGATTGCCCGCTCGAGACGCGCTCGGCCAGGCGCGCCGCATCGGCCACCGCGCGTTCGGCGCCGAAGCGATCGACGAACTCGGCACCCAGGCGACGCAGGAACAGGCGCAGTGCGGGCGACTGGCGCAGTTCCCCCTTGGCGACAAAGGCGCAGGGACGCGGCAGCGCCGCGATCAGCAACATGCCGTCGACGTAGCTGCCGTGGTTGCAGACCAGCACGCAAGGGCCCTGCGGGCAGCTGTGCAAGGCCGCGCACGTTCATGCGGCGTCGCCGTGCAGACGCAGCCAGGCGCGCGCCAGGCGGCGGTTCACGCGCCAGGCCGTGGCCGGCGTCGGGCAGGCAAACCGTGATCGACCAGGACAGGGCCGCCAGCAGCCCAGAACAGCAGCCCCGGCACAGCCCGAGAACAGGCCGCGGCCGAGCGCCTGGGCGGCGAGCCGCAGGCGCGCGCCAACGGCGCCCAGCGCCAGCCGCAGCACCTGCCGCTGCGCGCTCGGCGGGCCGGCGCCGATGCTTGCCGGCTTCGTACGCGGCGCGGCAGGCCGAGCGCCGCATCTTGCCGCTGGAGGTCTTCAGCACGCTGTGCGGCGGCGCCAGCACGATCTCGTCGGGCGGCTCGCCGATGGCCTCGACCACGGCGCGCGACACCGCCTCGCGCAGCGCGCCTGGCCTCGCCGCGTCGGTGGGCCGCATCTCGGCCAGCACCACCAGGCGCTCGGTGCCGCTGGCCGGGTCGGCGCTGCCGAACACCGCCACGCAGCCCTGGCGCACGCCGTCGACCTGCGCCGACGGCTTCCTCGATCTCGCTGCGGGTACAGGTTGCGCCCGCCGCGGATCACGATGTCCTTGACGCGGCCGGTGATGTAGACGTCGCCGTCGGCGCGGTAGGCGCGGTCGCCGGTGTCGAGCCAGCCGTCGTGCGAACAGCCGCGCGGTCTGCTCGGGGTTGCGGAAGTAGCCGCGGGTGGCCGACGGGCCCCGGAACTCGAGCCGGCCCTCGACGCGCTCGCCGACTTCGCGCCCGGCGTCGTCGACGATGCGCACCGTCGTGGCCCGGCAGCGGCCGCGCCGCAGGCGACGAAGCGCAGCGCAGTCGGCATCGTCGGCGGCCGCCGGCAGCGCGCGGCTGCTCGCGCTCGAAGGCGTCGCGCTGGATGCGGTCGATCGGCGCAGCCGCGCCCGAGCGGCGGGAACAGCAGGCCGACCGAGCCTCGGCCAGCCCGTAGACCGGCGTCATGGTGTCGGGCCGCAAGCCGCAGGCGCGCGAAGCGCTCGGCGAAGCGCCGCACGCGTGTCCGGGACTCACCGCCTCGGCGCCGTTGAAGGCGAGGCGCCAGCAGCTCAGGTCGAGCCCGGCGAGCGTCGTCGTCGTCGATGCGCTTGAGCGCACAGCTCGTAGGCGAAGTTGGGCGCCGCCGACAGCGTGCCGCGATAGCGGTGCGATGGCCTGCAGCCAGCGCTCGGGCCGCGCCAGGAAGGCCAGCGGCGACATCACCACCAGCGGGATAGCCGACGTACAGGCCGCCGAGCCAGGCGCCGATCAGGCCCATGTCGTGGTACAGCGGCAGCCAGCTGACGAAGACGTCGTCGCGGCGTGGCCTGCGATCGCCTGCGCCATCGCGCGGATGTTGGCCAGCAGGTTGGCGTGCGTCAGCGCCACGCCCTTGGGGCTGCCGGTGCTGCCCGAGGTGTACTGGATGAAGGCGATGTCGTCGCCATGCACCGTCACCGGCTGCCGGCGCGGCTGCCGCCGCGGCCAGCTGCTGCGGCGTGACCACCTGGCGCAGCCCGGGCACGCGGGCCTGCAGCAGCCGCGCCACCGCCATCGCCTCGGGCACCGTGACCAGCAGCACGGCGCCGCGCGTTGGCCAGGATGCCGGCGTGGCGCAGCACATGCTCTTCGAGCTGCGAGGCGCGCGCCGGCGGGTAGATCGGCACCGGGATGGCGCCGGCGCGCAGGATGCCGAGGTAGGTGCAGAAGTACTCGGGCGAGGTCGGCAGCATGATCGCCACGCACTGGCGCGGCTGCACGCCGGCGCGCTGCAGGCCGGCGGCCACCGGCGGCGCCGGCGTCGGCGAGCTGGCGGTAGCTGTAGGCCAGCTCGGGCTCGCCCTCATCGGCTGCAGGCAGCGCAGGTGCGTCCGGTCGGGATGGGCGTGCAGGTGCCAGTCGAGCGCGTCGAGCAGGGTCTGCGCGTGCGCCCGTGACTCCTGGGCCAGCGATCCGTCGAGCGGCATCGGGGCGGCAGTCGGCGGCGTGCCTGCCGCGGGCTGCACGACCGAGGCCCCCGCGGGCGCAGGCCTCGCGCGTTGCGCCGCCTGCAGCAGGTCGGCCGACCGTCTCGGCGCGCTGCAACGTGTCGTCGGGCAGCCGGATGCCGAAGGCCTGCTCGATGCGCAGCAGCAGTTCGGTGCGCGCCAGGCTGTCGAGGCCGAGGTCGCGGTCGAGCACGCTGTCCAGGCGTCACCGCCGGCAGGCCCGGCGCGCCGGCCTGCCACTCGCGCAGCGTGCCCTCGACCAGCGCCAGCAATGGTTCGGCCGTCACGGGCGGCACGCGAACTGACGACCGACCCGCGCCGCGGTCCGGCTGAACCGCCGGCCCATCTGTCTTCACCACGGGACCGCGAGTTCGTTGACCACGTTGCGCTGGCGGGCGTCGATCGATGTAACCTGCTCCAGATCGGCGCTGCGAGCCCTATGCGATTGCAGATCTGTTTTCATGATGTTCCCTTGCATCGGCGCACGTTGATCGACAAACTGCGCAGACGGCGGCACGGGGCGCACCCTTGGCAGCGTCACCGCCCCTCGATGCTATGAATGGCCTGCGGCGGCCGGCTTGCGTTCGCGCAACGTCAAGGCACGCGCCGCGGATGCTGACGAGCGTCAAGTGCCCTGCCCTGCACGGCGTGCAGAATTTCCCCAAGCAAGGCTTTGCAAGGAGTTCTCATGTACGGGTTTCACACCACCCTTGACCTGCCCTTCAACGTTGCCGTGCAGCATGTCATCGACGCCCTCAAGCTCGAAGGCTTCGGCGTCCTCTCCGACATCGACGTGCAGGCCACGCTGAAGACCAAGATCGGCGCTGAAGTACGACCCTACCGCATCCTGGGCGCGTGCAACCCGCCACTGGCGCACAAGGCGCTCCAGGCCGAGCCCGATATCGGACTCCTGCTGCCCTGCAACGTCGTGGTGCGCGAGGAGGCACTCGGGACCGACCGGGTGTTCTGCCCGTGCTGGCCCTCGCGCTCACCGGGCTGCTGCTCGCGGTCGCCGCCCTGACGGCGCTGCGCCTGCGCGGTGTTCCCGGACGGGTCCTGTGGGTCGTCGGGCTGCCGGTCGTGACGGCCCTCGGCTGGCTCGTCTCGGACGTCGCCGTCCAGCTGCTGCCCAACCTCGTCTGACGGTCCTGCGGCCGATCTCCGGTGCCCCTGGCGACTCGTCGCCAGGGGCACCGTCGTCTGCCTGTGCCGTGCGCGCGGGGCACGGGGACGTGGCCCTCGTCCTCGTCGGGCACCGGCAGTCCCGCGTTCACCGTCGCGTAGCGGCGCGTTCGTCCCGGATCGGGAGGGTTTGCCCCGGATCGGGACATCGATCCATCGGTCACGACCACGAAGGAAGCTCCCTCCATGAAGCGTTCGAAGGCCTCGTTCGTCCTCACGACTGCGGTCGCGGGCATCCTCGCCGCCGTTCTCGCCTCACCGGCCTCGGCCTACCTGACCACCCGCGACATGGTGGGCGTGGGCTCGGACACCTCCGAGATCATGATGAACAAGCTCGCCGACGGCTCGACCGTCGGGTCGAACTTCGCCCCCGGGTTCAACAGCACCTCGAACGCCCGCCTCGTCTCCTTCGACGCCACCGGCTCGACGACCATCGTCGCGAAGGTCGGGACGGCCGCCTTCACGCGGCCCAACGGCTCCGGCGCCGGCAAGGGAGTGCTGTACGGCTCGGGCAACGTCGGCTCGGTGAACTTCGCCCGCTCCTCCTCCGGCCCCTCCGCGGCGGAGAACACCGCGGGCCTCTACCACGTGCCGTACGCCCTCGACGGCCTCAAGGCCGCGACCGCCACGGCGTCGAACGCCCCGGCCTCGCTGACGATCGCCCAGCTCGTCCAGATCTACTCGGGCGCCGTGACCAACTGGAACCAGGTCGGCGGGCAGGCGGGCGATCGTCCCGATGCTCCCGCAGTCGGGCTCGGGCACGCGCTCGTTCTTCCTCGCCCAGCTCAAGGCCGCCAACGGCAACGTGGACGTGACCCTCGCGAGCACGGTCGTCTCCGTCCAGGAGCACGACTCCGCGCCGATCGCCGCCGACGCCAACGCCGTCGGACCGTTCTCCACCGCACGCTTCGCCACGGCCTCGAGCGGGATCAAGCTCGAGGGAGGGTTCTCGGCCCAGCGGGCGATCTACAACGTCGTGCGCGGATCGGACCTGACCGCCTCGTGGTACTCGGGCACCTTCGGCCCCAGCGGCTTCCTGTGCTCCGGCGCCGGCCTGACGCTGATCCAGGCCGCCGGCTTCCAGCAGCTCGCCGGCGCTCTCGACGGCGGTGTCTGCGGTGTCGCCACGCAGACCGCCACCACCAACTTCACCGTCAACTGACGCGTCATCCGAGTCGAGAGGTAGCACCATGAAGATCAAGAAGAGCATCGCCGCGATCGCGGCGAGCGCGCTGGTGGCCGGGATCGGCGCCGTCGCCCTCGCCGGGCCCGCCGCGGCCATCCCGCAGGGCCCGCTGCAGCCGGGCTCGATCTACTGGTTCAGCACGGCGGGGAGCCTGGACACCCAGGTGCCGGCGAACCTGGTCACCTCGGGGTCGGGGACGATGCGTCCCTGGGCCACGATCACGATGAGTGCCGCGTGCCCTGCCGGCACGGGCTCGGTCGCCCCGTACCTGCGGATCCCGCAGGCCGGTGTCCCGGAGGACGACTGGACGCAGGTCGCGATCGGTGCGGCCGCGACGCTCAAGGACTCGCAGGGTCGCTTCTACATCACCGGCAACGCGGGTGCTGACCGGCTGGGCAAGTCGGAGGTCGTCGCCTACAACGCCGCCAACGGCGGCTCGGGCGACTTCCCGCTGATCGAGACCTGCCTGGACGCGACGGGCAACGCGCTGGGCTACTTCCGCACGATGGTCCACATCGCCGGTGTCGACAACACGACGTACTCCGACATCTCGTGGAACCTCATCAACCCCGCGATCTGGGGCGGCAACCTGACCTCGTCCACGACGGTGCTCTCCTCCTCGGCTTCGAGCGTGGAGCTGGGCTCTCCGGTCACCCTGACGGCCGCGGTCACGCCGTCCGGAGCCACGGGCACGGTGGAGTTCTTCACCGGCGCGACCTCGCTCGGGAGCTCCCCGTCGCCTCCGGCGCTGCGACGCTCACGACCTCCTCCCTGCCGATCGGCACGGCCTCGGTCACGGCTGTCTACTCCGTGACAGCGCGAACGCCTCCTCGACGTCGTCCGCGATCTCCATCGTCGTCACGGCCGTCGCCGCACGGTCCACGACGACGACGCTCGCGGTCTCGCCGGTCTCCGGAGACGCCTACCAGGCCGTGACGTTCACCCCGAGCGTCGCCGCCTCCACCGGTGCGGCGAACGGCTCCGTCAAGATCCTCGACGGCACGACGGTCCTCGGCCAGGTTGCCGTGACCGCCGGCGTCGCCGCCCCGTTCACCTCGAACTCGATCGGTGCGGGTGCCCACTCGTTCACCGCCGAGTTCGTCGGGACCGCTCCCTACACGGGCTCGGTCTCCGCCGCGGTCGCCGCGAGCTACACGCTCGCCGGTGCCGTGGACGAGCAGACGGTCGACGTCACGATCCCGGTCGGTGCCATCTCGATCACCTCGCCCTACACCCCGAGCAACCCGCTGCACCTCGGTGTCGCGGTCCTCGACCCGGCCACGTCGACCTACTCGGCCTCGGCCGCGTTCGACAAGCTCACCATCACGGACACCCGTGCCGGTCAGCTCGGCTGGACCGCCTCGGTCGTCTCGAGCCCGTTCGTCGCACCGGGGACAGCTTCAGCGGGATCTACTCGGGCCTGACGGGCCTCACCCCGGTGCAGATCGCCGGCAACGCCCTCCAGGCGGCGCAGGTCTCGGTCACGAACCGGGCCCCGGCCACGGACGGTCTCGACATCCCGAAGTCGATCGCCGGCTATGCGGCCCACAAGCCGCTCGGCACCGTCGACATCCTCGGCACCTTCGGGATCGCCCAGGTCCCGTCGTCGGTGACGCCGGGTCTCTACACCTCGA
>CAVUEP010000082.1:0-15019 GCA_963740395.1 uncultured beta proteobacterium | reverse complement strand
GTCGCCAGTGACCTGGGCGTTGCGGTACGTGGCGCCGAACTGATCGTCGTTCCGACGCCGGCCTTCGCGCAGCTCGACATCGCGCGTGCGCTGGCGCCCCATCTGGTCGACGGCCAGGTGATTTTCCTGCCGCCGGGAACCTTCGGCAGTCTCGTGATGCAGCGTGCGCTGCGTCTGGCGGGTTGCAGCGCCGAGGTGTCGATCGCAGAGACCGGGACGCTGCCGTGGCTGGCACGCAAGCATGGCGAGACCGAGGTGGCCATCACGATCCGTGCCACGCGCTTGCCGACCGGTGTCTACCCGGCGCGCAGCGCGCCGCACGCGCTGGCGGTCCTTCGCATGGCGTTCCCGTCGATCGAAGCGATCGAGGACGTGCTGGCCGCGGCGCTGATGAACGCCGGACCGATCATCCACCCGCCTCTGATCCTGATGAACGCCGGGCCGCTCGAGCACTTCGAGGCCTGGGACATCCACAACGAAGGCACGCAACCCTCGATCCGGCGCGTGACCGACGCGCTCGACCTCGAGCGCATCGCCATCCGCAAGGCGCTGGGCTATGACGGTGAACACTTTCCGTTGAGCGACCATTACCTCAACGATCGCTGGATGTATGGCGACGCGCACAAGCGCCTCGTCGACAGTGGCGACTGGCGCGAACACATCGTGCTGACCGAACACCGCTACATGACCGAGGACGTTCACTTCGGCCTGGCCTTCCTGGTCTCGGTCGCCGACTGGATTGGCGTGAAAGCGCCGGTGGCGAGCGGACTGCTGGCGATGGCATCGGCGATCTGCGGCAAGGACCTGCGCGGCGGCGAGCGCACGCTCGAGGCACTCGGGCTGGCGGGCCTTTCACGTGCGCAGATGGCGGCGTTGCTGGCTCGAGGTGAGGGATGACGAGCCACGCATCGGTGGCCGCATTGGGCGCCGGCCGAATGGGCCGCGGAATTGCGCTGGCCTTCGCCTGCGCGGGCCAGGACATCGTCGTCATCGACGCCAAGGAGCGCAGCCGGAGCGACTTCGAGCTGCTTCGTGACGACGCGCGGCGCGACATCGAGGCCCAGCTCGAGGTCCTGATCGATCTCGAGGTCGTCCCGCGGGCGGCGTTGCCCAGGATCCTGGCCCGCATCGAGGTCTGCGACCGCGACGAGGCCTGCCGCCGCCTGCCGCAGGTCGAACTGCTGTTCGAAGGCGTGCCGGAAGTGATGGTGTCCAAGTCGCAGGCGCTGGCCTTCGCCGACCGCTGGCTGCCGCCCGACGCCATCGTGGCCTCGACTTCGTCGACCTTTCTGTCGACCTCGCTGGCGGCGATGGTGGGCCAGCCGCAGCGGTTTCTCAACGCGCATTGGCTCAACCCGGCCCATCTGATCCCCCTGGTCGAAGTGTCGCCGCACCCGGGCACCGATCCACAGGTCACGCAGCGGCTGCAGAAGAGGCTCGAAGGTATCGGCAAGGTCAGCGTGCTGTGCGGAGCGTCGCCCGGCTACATCGTCCCGCGCATGCAGGCGCTGCTGATGAACGAGGCGGCACGGATGATCGAGCAGGGCGTCGCGACCGCCGAGGACATCGACCGCGCCACGCGCTACGGATTCGGCATCCGCTACGCGGCGATGGGCGTCGTCGAGTTCATCGACGTCGGCGGCAACGACATCCTGTACTACGCCAGCCGCTATCTGGCCGAAGCGCTCGGCGACCAGCGTTATGCCAGCCCCGAGATCGTCGGTCGGTTGATGGCGCAAGGGCAGAACGGCCTGCGTTCGGGTCGGGGCTTCCACGACTGGTCGGGCAAGGACATCGCCGCCTATCGGCGCCAGAGCACGGCCGGACTGCTCGAGCTGCTGCGTCTGGCTGGCAAGCTGCCGGTCGTCGCCGACTGAGGCTCGGGTGCCTCGGGGCAAGCGCCGGTGCGGCCCGGTGCCGCGCACCGTTGGCCGCCGCCGGTGCCGCGCAAGCGCCCATACACTGCCCCGATGACCTCCACGCCGCCGACCCGACGCGCCTTCTGGGTCGGCATCGCCTGCGCGGTCGCGGTGCTGGCGATCTGGACCTCGTTCATCCTGATTGCCCGCTTCAGCGCCCAGCGCCATCTGACTCCGTTCGACCTCGCATTCCTGCGCTTCGTGTTTTCGGGGCTGGCAGTGCTGCCGTTCGCGGTCTGGCGTGGACGCTGGCTGCTCGATCAGATTTCACCCGACCGCGCTCAGGCGCTGCTGCGCGCTGGCGCGCTGACGGCGATCGCCGGCGTCGGCTACTGCTCGCTGGCGTACAGCGGCTTCTTCTTCGCTCCGGTGGCCCATGCCGCGGTGCTGTTGCCAGGTTCGCTGCCGCTGTACACGGCACTCGGTGCCGTCGTGCTACTGGGCGAGCACCTGAGCCGGGGCCGTCTGGTCGGCCTGGCGATGATCGTCGCCGGCAACCTGCTGGTCGGGGGCGTCAGCCTGCTGCAGGCCTTCGAGGGCGAGCAGACCTGGAAGGGTGACCTGCTGTTCATGGGGGCCTCGGTCACCTGGGCCCTGTACAGCGTGCTGTGCCGGCGCTGGCACCTCGGGGCGGTACCGGCCACGGCGGTCATCGCGATCGGCTCGCTCGCCAGCTATGTGCCGCTGTACCTGTTGGGCATGTGGGCTGGCGTCATCCCGTCGCAGCTGCCCGAGGCACCCTGGAGCGAGATCGCCTTCCAGGCCGTCTACCAGGGCGGTTTTGCGATGCTGATTGCGGGCGTTGCGTTCACGCAGGTCATCAAGACCTTCGGGCCGGTTCGCACGACGATGATCACCGCCGTCGTTCCGGTGCTGGCGGCGCTGGCGGCCGTGCCCCTGCTCGGCGAGGGATTGGGCGTGGCGGCCCTGATCGGTCTGGCGTGCGTCACGCTTGGCCTGCTGGTCGGGCTGCGTGCGCAGGCCGGGGCCCTGCCGCCGCTGCTGGCCAAGGCGCACTGATGACGGGCTAGGCCTTCGAGGCCGGGACCGGTGTTCGCCGATGTTCGTACAGGTTGCGGATGCCGCCGAGCATCACCATGAGTTCGGTGCTGCTCAGGTGCTGGAAGCGCTCCTTCAGCACCCGCATCGCCAGGTGGTTCATGGGCGTCTTGGTCCATTGCCGCGACGGGTCGAAGAAGGGTGCAAGCAGGGCGCAACCTTCTTCGAAGTGGGCGCGCACGTCCTGATCGGATCTGCGCTCGGACGGGCCGTTGACCGGGCCGGCGCTGCCACTGCCCGTGTCTTGAGGATGTGTCTGCATCTGGGGCCTCCTGTCCATGAGGATGTCCTCGTGGCCTGAAGGTCGCGCGACAGACCTGTCCACGACCGGTGGGAAACGACCACTCGACGGGATTTCGGCGCTTGTGCGGCGGACTTGAGGCCGCGAGGCCACAGGTCCCGCCCAATGCCGCGGCTGGCCCGGACGATGCCCGGATCAATACGCCCATAATCGTTCGACCATTGTTCGTGGCCGGCACGGCTTCATGGGTGCCTGCGGCGGTTTTGCTTCTCGCCCCAGGCGTGACGCTTGACGCCCGGACCGCGCGCTCGCCGCAGCCAAGGAGATCCTTATCAATCTGCCCCCGATGCCTGAGCCGCACGCGATCGCCGCGATGGTGCTGACCCTGGTCGCGCTGGTGCTGTTCATGCGCGACAAGATCCCGCTCGAGACCTCGAGCATGGTCGTGATCGCCGCGCTGGCGCTCGGCTTCGAGCTGTTTCCCTACGACGCGCGACGGCAAGACCCTGCACGCGGTCGAGTTCTTCCACGGCTTCGGCCACGAGGCGCTGGTCGCCGTCTGCGCGCTGATGATCGTCGGCCAGGGCCTGGTGCGCACCGGCGCGCTCGAGCCGCTGGGCCGGGTGCTGGCCGTGCTGTGGCGCGTCGGGCCCGGTGTCGGCGATGCTTCTGCACGCTGACCGTGGCCGCGGCGCTGCAGCGCCTTCGTCAACAACACGCCGATCGTCGTGCTGCTGCTGCCGATCCTGATCAGCGTCTCGCTGCGCACCCGCACGTCGCCCTCGGGCGTGCTGATGCCGATGGGCTTCGCCACCCTGATCGGCGGCACGGCCACGACCATCGGCACCTCGACCAACCTGCTGGTGGTCTCGGTCGCGGCGGACCTGGGCCTGCGCCGATCGGCATGTTCGATTTCATCCTGCCGGCGACGATGGCCGGGGTCGGTCGGCATCCTGTTCCTGGTGCTGGTCGCCCCGCGCCTGCTGCCCGAGCGCAGCACACCGCTGATCGACGCGTCGCCGCGCGTGTTCACCGCGCAGTTGCGAATCCGCGAAGGCAGCTTCGCCGACGGCAAGACGCTGTCGGAGGCGGTCGCGCAGGGCCGGCGGCGACATGCGCGTGATCCGCATCGAGCGCTCCGGCACCTCGGTCGTCAGTTTCCCGGACACCTTGCTGCGCGCCGATGACCGGCTGCTGCTGACCGACACGCCGGAGCGTCTGAAGAGTTTCGAGCTCGCGCTTGGCGGCACCTTGTATTCGGGCGACGTCCAGGTCGACGACGAGCACCCGCTGACTGCTGAGGACCAACAGATTTCCGAAGTCGTCGTGGTCGACGGCTCGTCGATCGAGGGCAAGACGCTCAAGCAGCTGCAGTTCATCGACCGCTACCAGCTGGTGGTGATCGCGCTGCACCGGGCCGGCAAGGAGATCGTGTCGCTGGGCAGCGGGATGGGCGACGTCCGGCTGCGCGCAGGCGACGTGCTCCTGGTCCAGGGGCCGGCCGAGCAGATCGCGGCGCTGCGCCGCGACGACGAGTTCCTCGTGCTCGATGCCACGGCGGATCTGCCCCATGTCAGCAAGTCGCCGACCGCCATCCTGATCATGGTCATGGTGATCGTCGTGGCGGCGTTCGGCCTGTTGCCGATCGCCGTCAGCGCCATGCTCGGCGTGCTGCTGATGATCGTCACGCGCTGTCTGAACTGGCGCGAGGCAGGCGAGGCGCTGAACACGCAGGTCGTGCTGATCGTCGTCGCCAGCCTCGGCCTGGGGCTGGCGCTGCTGCGCACCGGCGGCGCCGAGTATCTGGCGCAGGTGTTCGTCGCCACGACGTTCGGCGCACCGCCCCTGGTCGTCCTGGGCGGCTTGACGCTGCTGCTCGGCGTGCTGACCAATGTCGTGTCGAGCAACGCGGCGGCGGTCATCGGCACGCCGATCGCGGTCAGCGTCGCGCAGCAAATCGGGCAACCGCCGGAGGCCTTCGTGCTGGCCGTGATCTTTGGCGCCAACCTGTGCTACGTGACACCGCTGGCGCACAAGATCAATGTGCTCGTGATGGCAGCTGGCGGCTATTCCTTCAACGACTTCGTGCGCGTCGGCGCGCCATTGGCCATCGTCATGTGGCTGGCCTACACCGTGTCGCTGGGGGTGCTCTACGGCATCTAGCGGGCGCGCATTGTTTGCGCGCATGAAACGAACAAGCCAGGCCCACAATGGCGAACGCCCCGCATGCGGGGCGTCCGTTCCGCGGCACCGGCAAGGGCCGGCGGCGGTGAACTCAGATTACTTCGACTTGCTGGCGGTCTTCGTCGACTTGACGGCCATGTCGGAGGCTGTGGCGAACTGCTTGCCGGCGGTCTCCATGGCTTGCTTGGCTTGCGACTGGGCGGTTGCCAGCGAAGCCTGACCGGCGGCCATCGCGTTCTTGAAGGCCGCGACTGCGCCTTCGCTGCCGGCCGGCGCGTTCTTCATCGCGGCTTCGATGCTGGCAACCGCCTGGGCTTGCATGTCGGCGAACTTGGCCTCGGTCGCCTTGGTCAGCGCCGTGCCCGTTTCGGTCACGATGTCGGCGACGGCCCGGCCGTAGGCCGCAGCCTTTTCGGCCATCGGCTGAACCAGCCCGGTCACGGCGTTCAGGTCCTGCGGCGACTTGACGGCAAAGCCTGCCTGCATCTGCTCGGAAGCGTCGGCCATGGCGGCCTGCGCGGTGGCCATGTTGAGTTCGACGAGCTTGCCGAAGCCGGCCATGGTCGTGGAGGTCATGTCGTTCAGGTCGGCCATCGTGGTCTTGGCAGAGTTCAGGAATTGTTCAGCGGCTTGGGTCATAGAGTGCTCCAGAGAGTTGGTCTGCAAACCGTTGAACAAGAAATGTTGCGGTGCAGCATGACCACATGTTACGACCGATTCTCGTCAATGCAAGCTGTTTTTGCTGCAGTGCAGCATTTCTAGTGAGCTAACACTATCCGTGCTGGAAACCGGAGAGCGCGCGGGCCGCCTACCGTTGCTAGACCTCTTCCGGCTGCATGTCGATTGCGCCGCACGGGCACTCGACCTCGCAGATGCCGCAGCCTTTGCAATAGTCGTAGTTGAACTTGAAGCGCAGGCCGGAACCCAGCTTGATGACGGCGTTGTCGGGACAAACGCCGTAGCAGTTGTCGCATTCGAAGCAGTTGCCGCAGCTCAGGCAGCGGCGCGCTTCGAACAGGGCGTTGTCTTCGCTCAATCCACCCTGCACCTCGTCGAAGCTGCTGGTGCGTCTGGCCAGGTCAAGTTGCGGGCGCAGTGTCTTGGGCGCGTCGCTGTAGTACCAGGTGTTGAGCTTGTCGAAGGTGGCCAACGCGTGTTTCGGTGGCGCCCGCAACTGCAGGCCGCGCAGCCACGCGTCGATGTTGCGCGCGGCCTTCTTGCCGTGGCCGATGGCGATCGTCACGTTGCGCTCGGCCGGCACCATGTCGCCGCCCGCGAACAAGCCTGCGTGGCCGGTCATCATCGTCGCCGGGTCGACCTGCACCACGCCGTCCTTCAGCGTGAGGCCGGGCACCTTGTCCAGCAGCGAGAGGTCGACGTCCTGGCCGAGCGCCAGCACGACCGAATCGGCCTCCAGCGTCTCGAACTCGCCGGTCGGCTGCGGGAAGCCCTTGTCGTCGAGTGCCATCTTTTCGATCGTGAGCGAGGTCCCGCCGGCTTGCTTGATGGTCGACAGCCACTTGACCATCACGCCTTCTTCAAGAGCCTCTTCGAGCTCGAAGTCGTGCGCCGGCATCTTCTCGCGCGTGCGGCGGTAGACGATGATGGCTTCGGTGGCACCCAAACGCTTGGCCGAACGCGCGACGTCGAGCGCGGTGTTGCCGCCACCGTAGACGACGACCCGGCGGCCGAGCATCGGCTTGTCCTCGCCCTCCATCGAGCGCAGCACCGAGACCGCGTCCAGGATGCGCGTGGAGTCCTTCGCCGGGATGAAGGCACGCTTGGCGATGTGTGCGCCGACGGCCAGGAAGGCTGCGTCGAAGCCGCCTTCCGTCATGGTCAGCGCGATGTCGGCAACCTTGGTGCCGAGCTTGACCGTGACACCGAGGTCGACGATGCGCTGCATTTCGGCGTCGAGCACGTCGCGTGGCAGCCGGTACTTGGGGATGCCGAAGCGCATCATGCCGCCGAGCAGCGGGCCGGCTTCCATGACCGTCACCGCGTGTCCGAGCCGGCGCAGGTGGTAGGCGGCCGACATGCCAGACGGGCCTGCGCCGACGACCAGCACATGCTTGCCGCTCGCCGCCGCCGGGGCGTCGAACTCCCAGCCGCGCTTGAGCGCTTCGTCGCCCAGAAAGCGCTCGACCGAGTTGATGCCCACCGGGTCGTCGAGCTTGCCGCGATTGCACACGCCTTCGCAGCTGTGATAGCAGACGCGGCCCATGATGGCCGGGAACGGGTTGTCGCGCACCAGGTGACGCCAGGCCGCTTCGTAGTGGCCGCTTTCGGCCTGGTAGAGCCAGCCCTGGATATCCTCGCCGGCCGGGCACTGCGCGTTGCACGGCGGCAGGCGGTCGACGTAGACCGGGCGCTCGGTGCGCCAGGTGCCGGTCTTGTTGGCCAGCGACGAACCCGGGTCGAGCGTGATCGCGAAGGGTTTTTGCATCATGTCGTCACGTCTTCGTCGAGCAACTTGTAGCGGCGGATGTTGCGGTCGGCGTTGGCCTGGATGTGGGCCACCATCTCGGGGTGGCCGCGCCTGCCGCCGGGCCGCCCCAAGGCGGGCGCACCCCCTTGGGGGGTCGACGCCGAAGGCGTCTCGGGGGCGTGTGAATCGCCGAAAAGGTGGGCGAAGCGCTTCTGCGGTTTCAGGTATTCCTCGACCGGCACGCGGCGCCGGATCCTCGTCACGCTCGTGACCTCGCCGCGCTCGGCTTCGAACACCGGGAAGATGCCGGTCTCGCGCGCCAGACGCGCCAGGCGGATCGTGTCGTGGCTGGCCGAGCCCCAGCCGAGCGGGCAGGGCACCAGGATGTGCAGGTAGCGCGCGCCGTGCATGCCCATCGCTTTCTCGACCTTGGCTTCCAGGTCGTGCAGGTCGGCAACAGTGGCGGTGGCCACATACGGGATCTCGTGCGCCATCGCGATCCGCGGCAGGTTCTTGCCCTGGCCGAATACCGCGCCGGGTTCGGCGCCGACGGCCATGGTCGTGTTCGTGCGCGCGGCAGGCGGCGTGGCCGAGCTGCGCTGCACGCCGGTGTTCATGTAGGCCTCGTTGTCGTAGCAGATGTAGAGCACGTCGTCGTTGCGCTCGAACATCCCGGAGAGGCACCCGAAACCGATGTCGGTGGTGCCACCGTCACCACCCTGGGCGACCACGCGCACGTCGCTTCGTTCTTGGCCGGCCTTGCGCGCCTTGACCTTCAGCGCGGCCGCGATGCCGGTGCCGACCGCGGCGGCGTTGCCGAACAGCGAGTGGATCCACGGCAGCTTCCAGCTCGTCTCGGGGTAGGGGGTGGAGAACACCTCCAGGCAGCCGGTGGCGTTGGCGGCGATCAGCCGCCCCTCGGTGGCGCGCATGGCCGCGTCGACCGCATAACGCGCGCCCAGCGCCTCGCCGCAGCCCTGGCAGGCGCGGTGGCCGGAGTTGAGCGAATTGCTGCGCTCGGTGCTGGCCTGCACGCTGCGCTGCCCGGGCTCGAGCAGCCGGTTGCCGACGGTGAAGGTGCCGGTCTGGTAGAACTTGACGATCGTGTCCATATCAGGACACCTTCGATGCGACCGTGCCGAGGTCGCGCAGCAGGTTTTCGGCAATCGGGCCGCTGCGACGCATCTGCGCCTCGCGCTCGAGTTGCCGGTTGACGATGCGCCAGTCGAGGTCCATGAAGGTCAGCGGCTGCAGCTTGTCGGCGACAGCCTCTCGGATCGTGCGGTTCAGGCTCGCCTTCGTGATGGCGCGGCCGCCCAGCCCCGCCACCACCGTGTAGCCGCGCAACTGCAAGCCCGACAGCGCGAGTCGCACGTCGGTCGAGACGACGCCCCCCAGGCCGACCGAGAAGCTCTTCTCGAGCACGACGACACGCTTGGCCTCCTGCAGCGCTGCGCGCACGGCGGCAAGCGGGAACGGCCGGAACGAGTGGATGCCGAGCACGCCGACCTTCAGACCGTCGTCGCGCAACTCGTCGACGGTGTCCTTCAGCGTGCCGAGCACCGAGCCCAGCGCGACGACGATGGTCTCGGCGCCCTCGGTGCGGTAGCCGCGTACCAGGCCGCCGGTGGTGCGGCCGAAGCGCTCGGCGAACTCGGCCGCGATCTCCGGGATGCGTTCGAGCGCCATCGTCTGCTTGGCATGCGCCAGGTAGCGCACTTCCATGAAGGCCTCGGGCCCGACCATCGCACCGATCGACACCGGGTCATCGGGGTCCAGGACCTGGCGCGGCTCGTAGGGCGGCAGGAAGGCGTCGACATCGGCCTGCTTGGGCATGTCGACCTGCTCGTAGGCATGGGTGAGGATGAAGCCGTCCATGCACACCATCACCGGCAACGACAGGTCCTCGGCCAGCTTGAAGGCCTGGATGTGCAGGTCCAGTGCTTCCTGGTTGTGGGCGGCGAAGAGCTGGATCCAACCGCTGTCGCGCTGACTCATGCTGTCGCTGTGGTCGTTCCAGATGTTGATCGGTGCGCCGATGGCGCGATTGGCGACTGTCATCACGATCGGCAGCCCGAGCCCGGATGCGTTGTAGACCGCTTCGCACATGAACAGCAGGCCCTGGCTGGCCGTGGCGGTGTAGGTGCGCGCACCGGTGGCCGAACTGCCAATCGCGACGCTCATGGCCGCGAACTCGCTCTCGACGTTGATGAACTCGCAGGGCGAGAGCGTGCCGTCCTTGACCAGGCGACCGAGCCCCTCGACGATGTGCGTCTGCGGTGAAATCGGATAGGCGCAGATCACGTCGGGTCGGCTCAGCGCCACCGCCTCTGCGACCGCTAGCGAGCCTTCAATCTGTCTGAGCATGGGCCAGCTCCTCGATTTCGTTCTTGATGTAGGCGTAGGCCTCGGCCGCCGCGGCCACGTTCGCGTCGGCCACCTTGCCCGTGAACTTCTCGCTGATCGCGTGCGACACCGCGTCGAGTGTCACGAGGCCCGACAGCGCCGCGAACCCACCCAGCAGCACCGCGTTCGGCAGCGGCCGGCCCAGATGCTTGAGCGCGATCTCGGTTGCCGGCACGGTGGTCAGCCGCTCGCGGCGGAAACGTTGCTCGATCTCGGCCAGACCCAGGTCGTGGAAGCTGCGCCGGCTGTTGATGAGCACATAACCTTCGGGTTGCAGACCCTGGAACACGTCGACCTGGTGCAGCAGCGTCGGGTCCTGCACGATCAGGACGTCGGGCGCCATGATCGGCTGGCGCAGGCGGATGTCGCGGTCGTCGATGCGGCAGAAGGCGACCACCGGCGCGCCCGTGCGCTCGGAGCCGAAACTGGGGAAGGCCTGCGCGTGCCGGCCCTGGTGGAACGCGGCGATCGACAGCATCTCGGCCGCCGTGACGACCCCCTGGCCACCGCGGCCATGGATTCGGATCTGCAGCATCGGCGGGGCTCCTCGTCGCGTCGAATCGGAATTCGATGGTCGACCCGGTCGATCTGCTTGGACTTGCGACAGGTCAATTCGGAACCGCTGAGATCGTCCGTGCGCCGGATCGGCCTTCACAGGGCGCGCGGGTCCACATTGACGGCAGTCGATTCAATCGTGCGCGACTTTGCGCAAGCCGCGATCGACCCGAATCACCTCATCGAAGGAGGCGTGCAGGCGGGACGGCCTGAGCGCGCGATCAGGAGCGCGGCGCGGGGGCCCGGGTGACGCGCACCTTGCCGCCGGTGGTCACGAGGATCACGGCGTCGCCGGCCATGATGTTCTCGCTGCCCTGAGCCTGGACGATCGCCCGGCGCTCGCCGCTTCTGAGCTGGACCAGGATCTCGACCGCGTCCTCGCGCGTCGTGTTGCGCTCGACCGCGTTGCCGATCACGCCGCCGACGACGGCGCCGAGCACACCGACGATCAGGCCTTCGCGATGCCCGCCGACCGAAGAGCCGGCCACGGCGCCGACCACGCCACCGGCGGTGGCCCCGACGCCCGATTGCGTGCCGTCCACCGTCACCGGCCGGATCGACAGCACGGTCGCGTCGACCACGGTGGACAAACGCTGGGCGTCGTTGCGGCTGATGACGTCCGGGCTGGTGGTGGTGCAGGCCGCCAGGCTGGCGACCAGGGTCAATGCGATCAGATTGGATTTCATCATGGGGTTTCCTTTGAAGCGTCGGATCTGATCCGGCGCTGCGGAGTTCAACGCGCCGGCCGAGAAGTTGTTTCAGCCGTGCAGGCGGCTGCTGCGTGGCACCGAGGCGAGCAGGAACTCCATCTGGTCGACCACGATGCGCCGGCCGCGCAGGATCATGTCCTCGTGCAGGCTGGGCACGTAGGGCAGGTAGAGCAAGGTCATGTGGGCTTCTTCGGGCATTCGGTTGCCCTTGCGCCCGTTGCAGCCGCGACAGGCCGTGATGCAGTTCATCCAGCTGTCGGGCCCGCCGCGCGAGACCGGCACGATGTGTTCGCGCGTCAGGTCATCGAGCTTGAAGCAGCCGCCACAGTAAGCGCAGATCTGGCGGTCGCGCGAGAACAGCTTGGGGTTCGACAAGGCCGGCACCTGGCGCCAGGCGCGGCTGGGCACGCTGCCGCGCACGGCGATGATGGGGTGGAGTTCGATCAGCGACTGGCGGCCAGTGGCGCGCTGCACACCACCGCGCAGGATCTGAAAGGTCTCCCCCAGGGTCCACGCGATTTCGTCGCATGCATACAGGATTGCCGCCTCGCGTGGGGTGACCCAGGCCTGCGGCCGTCCCGACACGTCGAGTTGCAGAACGTCCATCACCCCCTAGCGTAATGCATTCCGCCGAGCGAGCTCAACTGACCGTAGCACAAGCGTTGTTCGGAAGAAGTTGATGCGGGTTTCCACGGATCCGCGGGGCGCGAGTGCTTCGAACTAGGCGCCGGACCCTAAAAATCTCGCGCCCTTGCCAGGCACAGGGGGCATGAAGTCTGCAAAATAGAACGATCGTTCGATCTATTTCTAAAGACCTTGTCAACTCCGTCCAGCGAATCCCGTGCCGCCACCCGGCCCCTTCTCAAGGGTCAGCAGACGCGTGCCGCCATCCTCGATGCGGCACTCGGAATGGCTTCGCATGTCGGACTCGAGGGACTGTCGATCGGCGCTCTGGCCGAGATGATGGGCATGAGCAAGTCGGGTGTGTTCGCGCATTTCGGCTCGCGCGAGGAACTCCAGATCTCGGTGATCCGCGAGTACCACGCCCGCTTCGAGGAGGAGGTCTTCTACCCGGCCATTGAAGCGCCGCGAGGGTTGCCGCGCCTGCAGGACCTGTTCGAGCGCTGGATCCGGCGCGTCTCGGTCGAGATCGACTCGGGCTGCATCTACATCAGTGGCGCGGTCGAGTTCGACGACCGGCCCGGCCCGGTTCGCGATGCGCTGGCGACGATGGTGCGCGCCTGGCACGCGGCGCTCGAACGTGCGATTCGCATCGCCGTCGAGGAGCGGCAGCTGCGTCCCGACACCGACTCGCACCAGATGCTGTTCGAACTGCACGGCCTGATCCTGGCCCTGCACCACGATGCGCGCTTCCTGCGCAACCCCGGCGTGCTCGACCGCGCCCGCACCGCCTTCGAACGTGTGATCACCCACTACCGATCCGACGACGCCGGCGCGTCGTAGGTCCAGATTCCAACCGGTTCCACCAGGAGTATTCGATGGCCCAGTACACCCCGCCCCTGCGCGACATGCACTTCCTGCTGCACGAACTCTTCGGCGCCGCCGATCAGCTCAAGGCGATGCCGCGCCACAAGGACACCGATGTCGACACCATGAACGCGGTGCTCGAGGAGGCCGGCAAGTTCGCCTCCGAGGTGATCTTCCCGCTCAACATCAGCGGCGACCAGGAAGGCTGTGTGCTCGACAAGGGCACACACGAGGTCAGGACCCCGAAGGGATTCAAGGAGGCCTACACGACCTATGTGCAAGGCGGCTGGCCCAGCCTGAGTGCCGATCCCGCCTATGGCGGCCAGGGCCTGCCGCTGGTGATCAACCAGTGCGTCAACGAGATGCTGAACTCAGGCAACCAGGCCTGGACCATGTATCCCGGCCTGTCGCATGGCGCCTACGAGTGCCTGCATGCGCATGGCACCGAGGAGCAGAAGTCGACCTATCTGCCCAGGCTCACGAGCGGTCAGTGGACCGGCACGATGTGCCTGACCGAGCCGCATTGCGGCACCGACCTCGGCATGCTGCGTTCCAAGGCCGAGCCGCAGGCCGATGGCAGCTACAAGATCACCGGCCAGAAGATCTTCATCTCCGCCGGCGAACATGACCTGGCCGAGAACATCGTCCATCTCGTGCTCGCCCGTCTGCCGGATGCACCTGAAGGCAGCAAGGGCATCTCGCTGTTCGTGGTGCCGAAGTTCAAGGTCGACGCCGACGGCGCAATGGGCGAGCGCAATGCGGTGACTTGCGGCGCGATCGAGCACAAGATGGGCATCAACGCCAACGCGACCTGCCAGATCAACCTCGACGGCGCCAGCGGCTCGCTGGTCGGTGCGCCGAACAAGGGCCTGGCGGCGATGTTCGTGATGATGAACGCGGCCCGCCTGGGTGTGGGCAACCAGTCGCTCGGCCTGACCGAGGTGGCCTACCAGAACGCCGTGGCCTATGCCAAGGACCGGCTGCAGATGCGCAGCCTGTCGGGACCGAAGGCACCCGACAAGCCAGCCGACCCGATCATCGTGCACCCCGATGTGCGCAAGATGCTGCTGACGGCACGCGCCTATGCCGAAGGTGCGCGCGCGTTGGCGGTCTACACCGCGCTGCTGATCGACACCGAACTCAGTGCCGAGGACGAAGACGAGCGCAACGAAGCGGCCGACCTGGTGGCGCTGCTGACCCCGATCATCAAGGCCTTCTTCACCGACAACGCCTGGATATCGACCTCGCATTGCATGCAGGTCTTTGGCGGACATGGTTACATCAAGGAGTGGGGCATGGAGCAGTACGTGCGCGATGCCCGCATCAACATGATCTACGAGGGCACCAACACGATCCAGTCGCTCGACTTGCTGGGTCGCAAGGTGCTCGGTGACAACGGCGCCAAGCTGAAGAAGTTCGGCAAGCTGATCGCCGAGTTCGTCGAACAGGAGGGCACCGACGAAGCCATGCAGGAGTTCGTCAACCCGCTGGCCGAATTCGGTGACAAGGTCACCAAGCTGACCACCGAACTCGGCATGAAGGCCTTCCAGAACGCCGACGAGGTCGGCGCGGCGGCGGTCGACTACCTGCGCGTGTGCGGCCACCTGGTGTTCGGCTACTTCTTTGCCCGCATGGCCAAAGTGGCGCTGGCCAAGCAAAATGACGGCGACCCGTTCTACGCTGCCAAGCTGGCCACGGCGCGCTTCTACTTCGCCAAGCTGATGCCCGAGACGGCCGGCTTGATCCGCACGGCGCGCTCAGGTGTGGCGCCGCTGATGGCGATGGACGAGTCGATGTTCTGACCCTACCCCCAATCCATGCACAAGGAGACATCCCCATGAAATCGATCATTGCAGCCTGTCTGCTCGCCGCCAGCGGCGCCGTCCTCGCCCAGGCCGACGCCCGTCGGCCTGTGGAAAACCATCGACGACGAGACCAAGCAGGCCAAGTCCCTCGTGCGGGTCACCGAGTCCGGCGGCGTGCTGACGGGCAAGATCGAGAAGCTGCTCGACCCCGCCAAGCAAGAAAG
>CAVUEP010000081.1:0-15174 GCA_963740395.1 uncultured beta proteobacterium | reverse complement strand
TTGAATAGCTACATTCAGCCATTCTTCATTCCAAAACATTGGAAATTGCGTTTGCTCAGTAATTGTATGTAAATTTTTCATGGTAAAAATCAATTTATCCAAGTCTGTTTTTATCTCAGCTAATGGCGTATCGAATTTAGCTAATTCTACAGTAACGAACGTCATTTGGTCGTCAATTAGTTCCCCTTTTTCATTTCTTAAAACGGCAACGTTATGATAATCAAAGATATGTGAAAAAATGTCATTTGCTAAAATACCTATACAGTAAATTTTCTGTAAGCCTTCAAAGGTATATTTTCCTTTCTTAACAAGCGTATTAAAACGATAAAGTGCGTAAAATTTCATACGCTGAATAAACTCAGAGGTATTCACTCAATTGCATTTCAACGATACAGCCAGGCGCTGTTCGTGGCATGTGAAACATTGGCTGCTCGGGGATGGGGCTGACCATCATCGCCAGCGTGGCCCTGCTGCCGCACGGACTGGTGGGTGTGCCGGGCCGGCGCGATTGGCGCGCTGCGCGCCGCGTCGGCGCGCGCGCGAAGGACGCCGCATGAGCCAGCGAGGCGCGCCTGTGCCAGATCACGCGGCGCTGGGGCGGGCTGGTGGCGGTCGACGAACTGTCGATCGAACTCGAGCGCGGCAGCGTGCATGCCGTGATCGGCGCCAATGGCGCGGGCAAGTCGACGTCGGTGAACATCCTGTCGGGCGAGGTGGCCGCCTCGTCGGGTCGAACCGTGGGCGCAGGACGTGACCGGCGGACCCAGCCGCGCTGGGGCTCGGCGCCGGCATGGGCCGCAGCTACCAGCGCAGCAGCCTGTACCCGGCCTTCTCGGTGCTCGAGAACTGCCGCATGGCGGCGCAGGCGGAACCTACAGCGGCCCTGGGCCTTGTGGCAGAACGCGAAGCGTTGTGAGGCGAGCAACGCGGCGGCGCGGTGCCCGGCGCGCCGGCTCGACGCGCAGCTTGACCGCAGCGCCGGCCTGCTCTCGCACGGCGAGAAAGCGCCAACTCGAAATTGCAATGGTGCTGGCCACCGACCCCCAGGTGCTGCTGCTCGACGAGCCCGGCCGGCATGGGCGCGAAGAAACCGACCGCATGCTGGCGCTGCTGGCCGAACTGAAGGCCGGCCACGCCATCCTGCTGGTCGACGACATGGACGCAGTGTTCCGCATCGCCGACCGCATCACGGTGATGGTCGATGCGGCGGCATGATCGAGTGCGGCCCGCCCGGTGCCGCGCGCGCCAGCCCGGCCGTGCAAGCGGCCTACCTGGGTGGTCACTAGGGGGAAAACATCTCGGATGCGGGCAGCGTCCAGGCCTGGTACGGCTCGATGCATGTGCTGCAGGGTGTGGACCTCAATATCGGCCGCGGCGAGACGGTGGGCTGTGCAACGGCATGGGCAGAGGACGCGATCCGCACGCCGCGCCATGTGACGCAGCGCGAAGGCCACATCGAGTTTTTCGGCCAGGACATGTCGCACGCGCGACCGCACCAGGTGGCGCACCTGGGCGTGGCCTATGTGCCCGAGGGGCGCGGCATGTCCCGAACCTGTCGGTGCGAGAACCTCGTGGACGGCCTCGCGCGCGCCTGCTGCGACGGTCGTCTCGGACTGGACGCTCGAGCGGGTGCTCGAAACCTTCACGCGATTGCAGGAGCGCATGAGGAGCCGGCGCGCACAGTTGTCGGGCGGCGAGACAGATGCTGTCTGATCGGCCGCGCGCTGATGACCGACCTGGACCTGATCATCCTGGACGAAGTCAACCGCCTGGCGCCGTTGATCTCGGCGAGATCTGGCGCGTCATCGGCGAGGTGTGCCGCAGCGGCATCGCCACCTTGATCGTCGACTGCGACTACCGCAAGGTGCTGGCGTTTTCCGATCGTGCCTGTGGTGCTGCAGAGGCTGGTGGTGCTGCGCGGCAGCGCTGCGGAGGTGGCAGACAGCGATGCGTTGTCGAGCTACCTGGCTCTTGACGCAATAAGAAACGGGCTGCAACATCGCTGCTGCAACCCGTATGAGATTTGGCGGAGTGGACGGGACTCGAACCCGTGACCCCCGGCGTGACAGCGGATTCTAACCAACTGAACCACCACTCCACGCGGTAGCTGCGTCTTCGGAATTGTCCGGAAGCCGAGCTCGTCCAACCAAGTTGGCGTCCCCTAGGGGATTCGAACCCCTGTTACAACCGCGGTCATGTCCTAGGCCTCTAGACGAGGGGACTGAACCTTCATCAAACCTGAACCGCGCGCCGCCTCGACCTTGCGGTCTTGGTGGAGGTAAGCGGGATCGAACCGCTGACCTCTTGCATGCCATGCAAGCGCTCTCCCAGCTGAGCTATACCCCCATTGAGGAGCGGCCACGCCGTTCAAGCAAGACCGCGATTATAGACAGCTTTTCAGCGGCCGAGCACCGTTTCCGCGCGAACAGCGCCAGGACCGCATCGATCGAGGCAACTGTGTAACCGTGCACCGACCTGACGCCGGCGCCAGTTGCGGCATCTTCAGTCGATGCGCGGTCAATGTGTCCTTGAGAAGCGCGGCAATCGAGGCCTTGTCCCACGCCACCGTGGCAAGGCGATCGCGAAGACTCACCAGTGCCGGCCGCACCGTGTCGGTGACATGCGCCGACAGGGTCGGCAGCACTCGGTACTATCGCGGCGAAATACATGTGCAACCAGTCGGTGAGTTCGGACGGTCGTGTTGCAACGCTCCTTGAACAAGGCGCAGCCGCGCGCGAGGTGGTCGAGATCGTCGGCTGCGACTGCGCAATCGCAGCTGCGCCTGCACCAGCGCGGCCAGCCGGGAGTCGTCGGCCTGGGTCAACGCGCACTACATCAAGCAGGCCGACGACTCCCGGCTGGCCGCGCTGGTGCAGGCGCAGCTGCGATTGCGTGGCGTCGCGGCCGACGATCTCGACCACCTCGCGCGCGGCTGCGCCTTGTTCAAGGAGCGTTGCAACACGACCGTCGAACTCGCCGACTGGTTGCACATGTATTTCGCCGCGATAGTACCGAGTGCTGCCGACCTGTCGGCGCATGTCACCGACACGGTGCGGCCGGCACTGGTGAGTCTTCGCGATCACCTTGCCACGGTGGCGTGGGACAAGGCCTCGATTGCCGCGCTTCTCAAGGACACATTGACCGCGCATCAACTGAAGATGCCGCAACTGGCGCCGGCGCTGCGGGTGCTCGTGTGCGGTCGCGCGCAGACGCCCTCGATCGATGCGGTCCTGGCGCTGTTCACGCGGGAAACGGTGCTCGGCCGATTGAAGGGCGTCTGAAAAGCTGTCTATAATCGCGGTCTTGCTTGAACGGCGTGGCCGCTCCTCAATGGGGGTATAGCTCAGCTGGGAGAGCGCTTGCATGGCATGCAAGAGGTCAGCGGTTCGATCCCGCTTACCTCCACCAAGACCGCAAGGTCGAGGCGGCGCGCGGTTCAGGTTTGATGAAGGTTCAGTCCCCTTCGTCTAGAGGCCTAGGACACGACCCTTTCACGGTTGTAACAGGGGTTCGAATCCCCTAGGGGACGCCAACTTGGTTGGACAAGTCTGGCTGCACTTGCGGAGCAATTCCGAAGACGCAGCTACCGCGTGGAGTGGTAGTTCAGTTGGTTAGAATACCGGCCTGTCACGCCGGGGGTCGCGGGTTCGAGTCCCGTCCACTCCGCCAAATCTCATACGGGTTGCAGCAGCGATGTTGCAGCCCGTTTTCTTGACTGCGTCAGACGCCCAGGTAGCTCGACAACGCATCGCTGTCTGCCACCTCCGCAGCGCTGCCGCGCAGCACCACCAGGCCTTTCTGCAGCACCACGGCGCGATCGGAAAACGCCAGCACCTTGCGGTAGTCGCGGTCGACGATCAAGGTGGCGATGCCGCTGCGGCGCACCTCGCCGATGACGCGCCAGATCTCGGCCACGATCAACGGCGCCAGGCCTTCGGTGGCTTCATCCAGGATGATCAGGTCCGGGTGCGTCATCAGCGCGCGGCCGATCGACAGCATCTGCTGCTCGCCGCCCGACAACTGCGCGCCGGGGCTCCTGATGCGCTCCTGCAGCCGCGTGAAGGTTTCGAGCACCCGCTCGAGCGTCCAGTCCAGACGACCGTCGCGGCCGGCGCGCGCCGCCATCACGAGGTTCTCGCGCACCGACAGGTTCGGGAAGATGCCGCGCCCCTCGGGCACATAGGCCACGCCCAGGTGCGCCACCTGGTGCGGTCGCGCGTGCGACATGTCCTGGCCGAAAAACTCGATGTGGCCTTCGCGCTGCGTCACATGGCCCAGCAGCGTGCGGATCAGCGTGCTCTTGCCCATGCCGTTGCGGCCGAGCAGGCCGACCGTCTCGCCGCGGCCGATCTGCAGGTCCACACCCTGCAGCACATGGCTCGAGCCGTACCAGGCCTGGACGCTGCCCGCGTCGAGAATGTTTTCCATCCTAGTGACCACCCAGGTAGGCCGCTTGCACAGCCGGGCTGGCGCGCACGGCCTCGGGCGGGCCGCACTCGATCATGGCGCCGTCGACCATCACCGTGATGCGGTCGGCGATGCGGAACACCGCGTCCATGTCGTGCTCGACCAGCAGGATGGCGTGGCCGGCCTTGAGTTCGGCCAGCAGCGCCAGCATGCGGTCGGTTTCTTCCGCGCCCATGCCGGCCAGGGGCTCGTCGAGCAGCAGCACCTGGGGGTCGGTGGCCAGCACCATTGCAATTTCGAGTTGGCGTTTCTCGCCGTGCGAGAGCAGGCCGGCGCTGCGGTCAAGCTGCGCGTCGAGCCCGGCGCGCCGGGCGGCAGCACGCGCCGCCGCGTTGCTCGCCTCACAACGCTTCGCGTTCTGCCACAAGGCCCAGGGCCGCTGTAGGTTCGCCTGCGCCGCCATGCGGCAGTTCTCGAGCACCGAGAAGGCCGGGTACAGGCTGCTGCGCTGGTAGCTGCGGCCCATGCCGGCGCGAGCCCGGCGCGGCTGGGTCCAGCCGGTCACGTCCTGGCCCAGCAGTTCGACCCGACCCGACGAGGCGGCCACCTCGCCCGACAGGATGTTCACCAGCGTCGACTTGCCCGCGCCATTGGTGCCGATCACGGCATGCACGCTGCCGCGCTCGAGTTCGATCGACAGTTCGTCGACCGCCACCAGCCCGCCCCAGCGCCGCGTGATCTGGCGGCCGCGCAGCAGCACCTCGGCTTGGCTCATGCGGCGTCCTTCGCGCGCGCGCCGACGCGGCGCGCAGCGCGCCAATCGCGCCACCGGCCCGGCACACCCACCAGTCCGTGCGGCAGCAGGGCCACGCTGGCGATGATGGTCAGCCCCATCCCGAGCAGCCAATGCTTGGCATAGGCGCCGAACAGCGCCTGGCTCTGGAAGAACTCCTGCAGCAGCACGAAGGCGAAGGCACCGATGACGGCGCCGCGCAAATGGCCCAGGCCGCCGAGGATGATCATGATCAGCACCGAGCCCGAGAAGTGCCAGCTCAGCAGTTCCGGGTTGACGAAGCCGTCCTTCACCGCGAACAGGAAGCCCGCGAGCCCGGCGATGGCACCCGAGATCGTGAACGCCGCCAGCTTGTAGGGGTAGGTCGAGAAGCCGGTCGAGCGCATGCGCTGCTCGTTGGCCTTGATACCGGCCAGTGCATGGCCGAAGCGCGAACGCCCGAGCACGGCGAGAAAGGCGAACACGGCGATCAGGCAGGCCAGCGTGAAGGCGTACATGGCCCGCGGGTTGTCGAGCGCGAACAGCGTGCCGACGACGGGCTTGGCGTTGAGGTAGATGCCGTCGGTGCCACCGCCGAGCGGCGTGTCGTGGACCACGTAGTACGCCATCTGCGCGAAGGCCAGCGTGACCATGATGAAGTACACGCCCTTGGTGCGCAGCGACAGCGAGCCCACCACCAGCGCGTAGGCCGCCGCGGCGAGCATGCAGGCGGGCAGCAGCCACAGCGCCGAGGCCGACTCGTATTCCGGCGAGAGCAGCAGGGTGGCGTAGGCGCCGATGCCGAAGAACGCGGCCTGGCCGAAGCACACCAGGCCGGTCTGGCCAACGAGCAACTCGAGGCTGAGCGCGAACACCGCGAAGACCATGATCTTGGTCACGAGATCGACGCCGAAGGAGCCGGTGAATTGCGGCCACAGGGCCAGCGCGGCGAAGCCCAGCACGACGAACAGCGACTTGGAATTGATCATGCGCGTGCTCATGCTTTGAACAGCCCGTCGGGTCGCCAGAGCAGGATCATGGCCATCAGCACGTAGACCAGCACGCCCGCTGCTTCGGGCACGAAGACCTTGCCGAAGGTGTCGACGACGCCGATCAGCAGCGAGGCCACCAAGGCCCCGCGGATCGAGCCGATGCCGCCGATGACGACGACGACGAAGCAGATGATCAGCACCGAACTGCCCATGCCGGGGTAGACCGACGACACGGGTGCGGCGACCATGCCGGCCAGCACGGCGATCGCCACCCCGGCGGCAAACACCACGCGGTACAGGAACTTGATGTCCACGCCGAGCGACTGCACCATCTCGCGGTTGCTGCTGCCGGCGCGGATCTTCATGCCCAGGCGCGTGCGCGTGAACACCCAGTACATGGCCAGCGCCAGCGCCAGGCACACGCCCGAGATGAACAGGCGGTACACCGGGTAGGTCATCAGGTCGCCCAGCGGCAGCGTGCCGGCCAGGA
The DNA here is from genome assembly GCA_963740395.1 of uncultured beta proteobacterium. Lineage (GTDB taxonomy): Bacteria > Pseudomonadota > Gammaproteobacteria > Burkholderiales > Burkholderiaceae_C > CADEEN01. Next base: position 8,513 of record CAVUEP010000081.1, on the reverse strand, counting down.
TCGCCGGTGGCGCCACGCCGTAGACATCGTCGCCGACGATCAGGCTGCGCAGTTCCTCGAACACCAGGATCAGGCCGTACGTCATCAGCACCTGCTGCAGGTGCTCGCGCTCGTACAGGAAGCTGAAGAACGCCCATTCGAGCAGGTAGCCCAGCAGCACCGCGAGCACCAGGCCCACCGCCAGCGTGGCGAAGAAGCCGCCGCCGATCGTGGCCGCGACCACCGGTGCCAGTGCATAGGCCATGTAGGCGCCGATCATGTAGAAGCTGCCATGCGCCAGGTTGATGACGCCCATGATGCCGAAGATCAGCGTCAGCCCCGAGGCGACCAGGAACAGCAGCAGGCCGTACTGCAGCGCGTTCAGGCACTGGATCAGGAAGATGGTCAGGGTCATCGAGCGGCGCGGTGGCGGTTCAGGAACTCGGTGCTGGCGGCGATCACGCGATCGGGTTGGTCACGGTGTGGCGAGTGGCCGCAATCGCCGAGTTCTAGCAACTGCGCCTGCGGCACGCGAGCGGCAATACCGCGAATCTGCTGCAGTGTGCCGTACTCGTCGTCCCGGCCCTGCATGGCCAGCAGCGGGCATCGTATCGCGGCGATCGCGTCTTCGATCGACCAGCGCCTGAAGCGCGCGTCCAGCCAGATGTCGCTCCAGCCAAAGAATGCGGAATCGGGCTCGTCATGGTATTTCGCCAGGCGCGCGCGCAGCGCGCGGTGCAGGTAGTCCTCGCGCGCGCGGGCAATGCTGGCCACCGAGACGTCCTCGACCACGATGTGCGGCGCCATCACGATGCAGCCGGCCACGCGGTCGGCGAACCGTGCGGCAAAGAGCAGGGCGATCGAGCCGCCGTCGCTGTGACCGAACATCCAGGGCGGATCGCGCGCGGCGTCGACCGCCAGCGCTTCCAGCAGCGCCGGCAGCAGCTTGTGCGCCTGATCGTGCATGAATTCGGGGCCCCAGCGTTCGTCGACTCGTCGCGGCGTCGAGCGCCCGTAGCCGGGGCGCGAATAGACCAGGCCGCGGCAGCCGGCCGCGTCGCAAAGTCGCTGCGGGAAGTCGCGCCACAGCGCCAGCGAACCCAGGCCCTCGTGCAGGAACACCAGCAGCGGCGCGGCCACACGCTCGGGTGCGATCCATGCAAACTCGATGCGCAGGCGCCGGCCGTCCGTCTCGATGTCGATCCACTGCGAGGTCATGGCTGCATTTCACACCGGAGCGGCGTGTCTTCCGTGGCATGCAGTATCATGCATGCATGCATTCGACGGTAGTTCTGGCTCGCCCGGCCGCGTTGGCGGCGGAGCGGCACCCGTTCCTGACGGCGTTGGGCGAGCGGGTGCGCACGCTGCGCTCGCGCCGCGGTCTCACGCGCAAGAGCCTAGCCCTGGCGGCCGAAGTGTCGGAGCGGCACCTGGCCAGCCTGGAGCTCGGCGTGGGCAATGCCTCGATCCTGGTGCTGCAGCAGGTGGCACAGGCGCTGCAGTGTTCGCTGGCCGAGTTGCTGGGCGACGTGACCACCTCGTCGCCCGACTGGCTGCTGCTGCGCGAGCTGCTCGAGCGCCGCGACGAGGCCACGCTGCGCCGCGTGCGCACGAGCATTGCCGAGTTGCTGGGCGCGACCGGCAAGCCGCCGCGCAGCGCGTCGGCTGCGCGCAGCCCGCGGGTGGCCTTGATCGGCCTGCGCGGCGCCGGCAAGTCCACGCTGGGTCGCCAGCTCGCGGCCGATCTGGGCTGCCCGTTCGTTGAACTGACCGCGCTGGTCGAGCAGCAGGCGGGGTGCAGCGTGGCCGAGATCCAGGCCCTCTACGGCCCCGCGGCCTACCGGCGCCATGAGCGTCGCGCGCTGGAAGTGGCGATCCAGTCCCATGCGCGGTCCGTGATCGCCACGCCCGGCGGTCTGGTGTCCGACCCGGCCAGCTTCAACCTGCTGCTGTCGCGCTGCACCACCGTATGGCTTCAGGCCGAGCCCGAGGACCATATGAACCGCGTGCTGGCCCAGGGCGATATGCGGCCGATCGCCGCCAGCCGCCAGGCCCTGCAGGACCTCAAGAGCATTCTTGCGGCACGTACCGCCTTCTACGCCAAGGCGGAATTCCGCCTCGACACCAGCGCCCAGCCGCCACGCGCCTGCTTCGAGGCGTTGCGGAGTATGGTTAGACAGGCGCTGTCGCTGCCCCCGCCGCCGGCCCGGCGCAAGAAAGGCCCGCCATGAACCCGCCCCCTCGCGTCGACTACCAGACCCAGCCTTCCGAGTACCGGCATTGGAAGCTGAGCTTCGACGGCCCGGTGGCCACGCTCGCGGCCGATGTCGACGAGAACGCCGGCCTGGCGCCGGGCTACAAGCTCAAGCTCAACAGCTACGACCTCGGCGTCGACATCGAGCTCAACGATGCCGTCAACCGCATCCGCTTCGAACATCCCGAAGTGCGTACGGTCGTCGTGACCAGCGCCAAGGACAAGGTGTTCTGCTCGGGGGCCAACATCTTCATGCTCGGCGTCTCCAGCCATGCGTGGAAAGTCAACTTCTGCAAGTTCACCAACGAGACGCGCAATGGGCTGGAGGACTCCTCGCAACACAGCGGCCTGAAGTTTCTCGCCGCCGTGAACGGCGCATGTGCCGGCGGCGGCTACGAGCTGGCGCTGGCCTGCGACGAGATCATCCTGGTCGACGACCGCAGCAGCTCGGTCAGCCTGCCCGAGGTGCCGCTGCTCGGCGTGCTGCCCGGCACCGGCGGCCTGACCCGGCTGACCGACAAGCGCCGCGTGCGCCACGACCTGGCCGACCTGTTCTGCACCAGCGTCGAGGGCGTGCGCGGCCAGAAGGCCCAGGACTGGCGGCTGGTCGACGGCATCGCCAAGCCGGCGCAGTTTGCGCAGGCCGTGCGCCAGCGCGCGCTCGAACTTGCAGCCTCGAGCGACCGCCCCGCTGACGCCCATGGCATCGTGCTGACGCCGCTGACGCGAACGATCGAGCCCGACGCGCTGCGCTACGCCACCGTCGTCGTCGAGATCGATCGTGCGGCGCGCACGGCCGTGTTCACGGTCAAGGCGCCGACCGGATCGCAACCGAGCGACATCGCGGCGATCGAGGCGGCCGGCGCGGCCTGGTACCCGCTGCAGCTGGCGCGCGAGCTCGAGGACGCGATCCTGTCGATGCGCACGAACGAGGCCGAGATCGGCACCTGGTTGATCAAGACCTCGGGCGACGTCGCGGCCGTGCGCGCGATGGACGCGACCCTGCACGCGCACCGGCAGCATTGGCTGGTGCGCGAAACCATCGGCTACTTGCGCCGCACGCTGAGCCGCCTCGACGTGTCGTCGCGCAGCCTGTTTGCGCTGATCGAGCCGGGGTCGTGCTTTGCCGGCACGCTCTTGGAACTGGCGCTGGCCTGCGACCGCAGCTACCAGCTCGCGCTGCCGGACGATGAAGCGCGCGCCCCGCGCCTCGTCGTCGACGAGGTCAACTTCGGCCTCTATCCGATGGCCACCGGCCAGAGCCGGCTGGCGCGCCGCTTCTACGGCGAGGCGCGCGCGCTCGACGCCGTGCGCGCGGCCATCGGCCAGCCCTTGGCTGCCGAGGCTGCCTTCGCGCTCGGCCTGGTAACGAGCATCCCGGACGACATCGACTGGGACGACGAGTTGCGCATCGCGATCGAGGAACGCGTGGCGATGTCGCCCGACGCGTTGACCGGGCTGGAAGCCAACCTGCGCTTCAACGGCCCGGAGAACCTGGCCACGCGCGTCTTCGGACGCCTGACCGCGTGGCAGAACTGGATCTTCCAGCGCCCGAATGCGGTTGGCGAAAAAGGCGCGCTCAAGGTTTACGGCAGCGGTGAGAAGGCGGGCTTTGATTGGACGAGAGTTTGAAGGGAACGGGCATGACCCAGATTGACTACACCCAGAAGATCCCGAACAACGTCGACCTCGCCGGCGACCGCGCGTTGCAGCGGGCGCTCGAGCAGTGGCAGCCCAACTTCCTCGCGTGGTGGGGCGAAGTCGGCCCCGAAGGATCGACCGACTTCGAGGTCTACCTGCGCACCGCCGTCAGCGTCGATCCGCAGGGCTGGGCGCAATTTGGCTACACGAAGATGCGCGACTACCGCTGGGGCATCTTCCTCACCCCCGGCGATGCCGAGCGAAAGGTCCACTTCGGTGACCATGCCGGGGAGTCCGCATGGCAGGACGTGCCCGGCGAGCACCGCGCCAACCTGCGCCGCATCATCGTCACGCAGGGCGACACCGAGCCGGCCTCGGTCGAGCAGCAGCGCCACCTGGGCCTGACCTGTCCGAGCCAGTACGACCTGCGCAACCTGTACCAGGTCAATGTCGAAGAGGGCCGGCACCTGTGGGCCATGGTCTACCTGCTGCACAGGCATTTCGGGCGGGACGGGCGCGAGGAGGCCGCGGCGCTGCTCGAACGTCGCAGCGGCGACGAGAACAACCCTCGCATCCTGGGCGCGTTCAACGAGGCCACGCCCGACTGGCTGGCCTACTTCATGTTCACCTACTTCACCGACCGCGACGGCAAGTTCCAGCTCTGCGCGCTGGCCGAGAGCGCCTTCGACCCGCTGGCGCGCACGACCAAGTTCATGCTCACCGAGGAAGCGCACCACATGTTCGTCGGCGAAAGCGGCGTCTCGCGCATCATCCAGCGCACGGCGCAGCAGATGAACGAGTTGCAGACCGACGACGTCGCCACGCTGCGTGCCGCCGGCGTGATCGACCTGCCCACAGTGCAGCGCTACCTCAACTTCCACTACAGCGTCACGATCGACCTGTTCGGTTCCGACCAGTCGAGCAACGCCGCCATCTTCTACAGCTCGGGGCTGAAGGGCCGCTTCGAGGAAGGCAAGCGCGACGACGACCATGTGCTCAAGGGCCAGACCTATAGCGTGCTCGAGTCCGTCGACGGCCAGCTGGTCGACAAGCAGGTGCCGATGTTGAATGCCCTCAACGAAGTGCTGCGCGACGACTTCATCAAGGACTCTGTCGCCGGCGTCGGGCGCTGGAACAAGGTGCTGGAGAAGGCCGGCCTGCCGCAGCGCCTGCGCGTGCCGCACAAGGCCTTTCACCGCAACATCGGTGCGCTCGCAGGCATCAAGGTGTCGCCCGAGGGCCGGGTGGTCAGTGAGGCCGAGTGGAACGCGCAGCGCGATCAGTGGCTGCCGAGCGACGCCGACCGCGCCTTTGTCGCCTCATTGATGGGCCGCGTGGTCGAGCCCGGCCGCTTCGCCCATTGGATCGCGCCGCCCGCGATCGGTGTGAATCGCCAGCCGGTGGACTTCGAGTACGTCCGTTTCAACTGAAGGCTCGTCGCACGTGTCCGACCTGAGCGTCATCAAGCAGCACCTGATCGATCCCGAGATCTGCATCCGCTGCAACACCTGCGAGGCCACCTGCCCGGTCGGTGCGATCACGCACGACGACCGCAATTACGTCGTCGATGCCGCCAAGTGCGAGTTGTGCATGGACTGCATCGCGCCGTGCCCGACCGGGTCGATCGACAACTGGCGCACGGTGCCGCGCGTCAAGGCCTACCGCGTCGAGGAACAGCTCGAGTGGGACAGCTTGCCGGCCGAGACTGATGCCGCGCCGCTCGCCGGTGCGGCAGCAACGGCGCCGGCGGCAGCGCCGGTGAGGCCTGCAGCGCCGCGCGCGGGCGCCACGCCGCGCACCGACGCCAGGTTCAGCAGCGCCGACGTCAACGCGACGCGGCCGCCGCAGTCGGCCGCGCAGCCGCGCACGAATCTGTACGGTCCGCAGGCCGCCGAGAAGTCGGTCCGCGCCACCGTCACGGGCAATGTGCGCGTCACCGAGGTCGGGCGCGAGTACGACACGCACCACATCGTGCTCGACTTCGGCAGCGCGAAGCTGCCGCTGCTCGAGGGCCAGTCGATCGGCATCCTGCCGCCCGGCGTTGATGGCAACGGCCGGCCGCACCACCCGCGTCAGTATTCGATCGCCAGCCCGCGCAACGGCGAGCGCCCGGGCTACAACAACGCGTCGCTGACCGTCAAGCGCGTGCTCGAGGACCACCAGGGCCGGCCGGTGCGCGGCGTGGCCAGCAACTTCCTCTGCGACCTGCGTGTCGGCGACGGCGTGGACGTGGTCGGCCCCTTCGGCACCAGCTTCCTGATGCCCAACCATCCGCACTCGCACATCGTCATGATCTGCACCGGTACCGGCAGCGCGCCGATGCGGGCGATGACGGAATGGCGGCGTCGCCAGCGCGGCGGTCGAGCGAAGTTCAAAGGCGCCAAGCTGCTGTTGTTCTTCGGTGCGAGAACCCAGCAGGAGCTGCCGTACTTCGGCCCGCTGCAGAACCTGCCCAAGGACTTCATCGACATCAACTTCGCCTTCTCGCGCACGCCCGGTGCGCCCAAGCGCTATGTGCAGGACCTGATGCGCGAGCGAAGTGCCGACCTGGCCGCCTTGCTGGCCGACCCCGACGCGTACTTCTATGTCTGCGGCTTGAAGGCGATGGAGGAGGGCGTCGTGCAGGCCCTGCGCGACGCCGCGCAGGACGCCGGGCTGGTTTGGACCGACGTGGCGGCGGCGCTGAAGGCGCAGGGCCGCCTGCACCTGGAGACCTACTGATGGCCGCCGTGACGGTCTCAATCCGTGCCGAGGGCGTGGCCCAGGTGACGATGTCGCGGGCGGCGGTGTTCAACGCCTTCGACGAGGCCATGATCGCCGAACTCGACGCGGCGTTCGAGAAACTGAGCCTCGACCCCGGCGTGCGCGTGATCGTGCTGGCAGGCGAGGGCAGGCACTTCAGCGCCGGCGCGGACCTGCATTGGATGCGGCGCGCGAGCGTGGCGTCGCGCGAGGACAACCTGGACGACGCACGCCGCTTTGCCGCGATGTTGTCGCGCATCGAGTCCTGTCCCAAGCCCGTCATTGCGCGCGTGCAGGGGGCCGCGCTCGGCGGTGGCGTCGGCCTGACCTGCGCCTGCGACCTTGCCGTCGCCGCCGACAACGCCACCTTCTCGGTCAGCGAGGTCAAGTTCGGCATCCTGCCCGCCGTCATCGGCCCCTACCTCGTCAACGCCGTGGGCCGGCGCCAGGCCCAACGCCTGGCTCTGAGCGCCGCGCGGCTCGATGCGGCGGAGGCCTTGCGTATCGGCCTCGTGCACCATGTGGTGCCGCTCGAGGCGCTCGACGCCGCGGTCGATGCCACTGTCGGCGAGCTGCTCATTGGCGGCCCAGGCGCCCAGCGCGAAGTCAAGCAGCTGTTCGCGCAGCTCGAAGTCGGCCCGGTCACGCCGTCCGTGCGCGAGCAAACGGCGCAGACCATCAGCCGTGTGCGCGCCAGCGACGAGGCCCGCGAGGGTCTCGCCGCCTTCCTGGCCAAACGACCCGCCACCTGGAGCAAGCCATGACGCACGCCGTTCTCAAGGGCGCCCCCGTGTTGGTCGTCGGCGCCGGCATCATGGGCACCGGCATCGCGCAGGTGGCCGCGCAAGCGGGTCACCGTGTGCTGCTGTTCGATACGCGAGCCGGCGCGGCCCAGCAGGCCGTGAGCCGGCTCGGCGACACGCTCGACGCTCTGGTGGCCAAGGGCAAGCTCGATGCCGATGTGGCCGAGGCCATCCTCGCGCGCATCGAGCCGGTCACCGCGCTCGAAGAGGTCGGCAGCGTGAGTCTGGTCGTCGAGGCGATCATCGAGAACCTCGAGGCCAAGCGCGCGCTGTTCCAGCAGCTCGAGGCCCTGGTACCCGCGGGCTGCATGCTGGCCACCAACACCTCGTCGATCTCGGTCACGGCGATCGCCAACGGCCTGCAGCATCCGGGCCGCCTCGTTGGCATGCACTTCTTCAACCCGGTGCCGCTGATGAAGCTGGTCGAAGTGGTGTCGGGCCTGCACACCGAAGCCGCGGCGGCCGAAGTCGTGTTCGAACTTGCGCGCGCCTGGGGCAAGGTGCCGGTGCATGCGCGCTCGACACCCGGCTTCATCGTCAACCGCATCGCGCGCCCGTACTACGCCGAGACGCTGGCCCTGCTGCACGAGCAGGCGGCCACGCCGCGCGTGCTCGACGCCTGCCTGCGCGCGGCGGGGTTTCGCATGGGGCCGTGTGAGTTGATGGACCTGATCGGCCACGACACCAACTTCGCGGTCACGCAGTCGGTGTACGCGGCCAACTTCAACGACCGGCGCTACACGCCCTCGCTGGTGCAGCGCGAGATGGTCGAGGCCGGCCTGCTGGGCCGCAAGAGCGGGCGCGGCTTCTACCGCTACCCCGAGGGCGTGCCGCCGCTGGCGACGGCGGTGTACGAGGCGCCGGCCGCGGCGACGGCCCTGGTCGTGCACGGTGACGATGCGATCGCCGACCATCTGGAGCAGGCTGCCGCGCAGGTGCAGTCGGCGGTGGGCCGCCAGCTCACGCGTGTGCGCGACAGCGGCTGGACCGGCCTGGCCATCGATGCCGCGTGCCTGGTGCTGACCGATGGCCGCAGCGCCGGCGACTGCGCGCTCGCCATGAGTGCGGCCGACATGGCCGTGTTCGACCGCCCG
>CAVUEP010000080.1:0-38371 GCA_963740395.1 uncultured beta proteobacterium | reverse complement strand
CGACGCAGCACCCGCCGCAGCGCTGGATGCCGGCGAGACCTTTGCCGCCGTGCTGTCGGCGACTCGACCTTCACAACGTCGGGTTCCGGGGCAGTCGATGTCACCGGGTCGGCCGCTGTTACGCCGGCTTCCCGGCTGACCGGGTCGGCGCAGTCGACGTCACGGGCGTGGCGTTGCTCGGGCGCAGCCCCGCGAGTTACGACTGGCGCTGGCGCGCTAGACGCTGTCCGGGTCAACGAACGCGAGTTCGGCGTTCCCGGCGACAGGCTCGGGCGCACCTGCTCACCGGGTCGGCGACAGTTACGCTGCCGTTCGCAGTCTCGGCGTCCGGGTCAGTTACGCTAACCGGAGCGGCCGTCGCGGCGTCCGCTTCGCGACAACTGGCTCGGGCGCTGTCCGTTGGCCGGGGCCGCAACTGTGGCCCTACGCTTCCCGGCGACTGCCTCCGGGTCGCCGGTCTCGCTCGGCTCCTGCCAGCGCGACTCTCAGCTTCGCCACCACTGGCGCGGGCGACCTCGCGCTGGTGGGCGTCGCCGCTACTGGCGTTGTCCCCGTACCCGCGACAGGCGCGGGGTCGCTCCGTCGAGCGGCTGGCGCAACTGCGAGTCTGCCGCTTGCGACATCAGGCTCCGGGAGCGTCCGCGAGTCGGCGTGGCATCCGGCGCGGTACGATACACTACGACGGGCGGCGGGTTCTCCGCGCCGTGGGCAGCTGATCATAGGGCACATCTGCATTAAACGCCCGGATGAGGTAGTCGCGGTAGCGCCAGGCGCCCAGCACCGGGTAATCAAGTTCGTGGCCCCGGGTTTCGGCATAGCGCACCACATCCATCCAGTGGCGGGCCCATCGCTCGCCGAAGTGCGGAGAAGCAAGCAGGCGATCTACCTGTTGCTCATAAGCGGTTGAACTGCTGTCCCGTAGAAAGGCTTCCAGTACTTCCGGCGCAGGCGGCAGGCCCGTCAACAGGTAAGAGAGTCTTCGGAGGAGTTGCGGTTTTTCAGCCTCCGGCGCCGACGGCAGGTCTTTGGCTTCCCGTTTTTGCAGGATAAACGGATCGATCTCATTTTTGACCGCTTCCGGGTGCCGGATAGGGGAATCGCGGGCTTTTGTGGAGGAATAAATGCCCAGTGGGGCTTGTACACGGCACCCTGCCGGATCCATTTTTCCAACAATGCCATTTCGTATTCGCTCAGGCGTTTGTTTTGTTCGGGCGGAGGCATCTGCACCTCTGGGGGATCTGTGGAATGTACCCTGCGGATCATCGCACTTTTGCCGGGTTTGCCGGGCACAATGGCGGCTTCGCCGTCTTCGAGCACCGTCGTCGCACCTTCTCGCGTATCCAGCCGCAGGCCGGCCTCCCGGCTGCTGGGATCCGGACCGTGACATACGTAGCAGTTGTTGGAGAGAATGGGGCGAGCTGCGACGCGAGCGACAGGAATTCGACGTCGCTGTGCTCGAAGTTGTAGGCTGACTGCTCCTGCTCGTTTTGCAGGTACACGTCGCCGTAGCTCAGGCCGTCCGTCCAGACGATGTCCTTGAAGTTCTCGACACCCTGGATGTACATCGCCAGACGCTCCAGCCCGTAGGTGATCTCGCCCGTGATCGGCTTGCAGTCGATGCCGCCGACCTGCTGGAAGTAGGTGAACTGCGTGACTTCCATGCCGTTGAGCCAGACCTCCCAGCCCAGACCCCAGCAGCCCAGCGTCGGGTTCTCCCAGTCGTCTTCGACGAAGCGCACGTCGTTGCGCGTGAGGTCCAGGCCCAGCGCCTCGAGGCTGCCGAGGTAGAGCGCCAGGATGTCGGCCGGCGCGGGCTTGAGCACGACCTGGTACTGGTAGTAATGCTGCAGGCGGTTCGGGTTGTCGCCGTAGCGGCCGTCCTTGGGACGGCGGCTGGGCTGCACATAGGCGGCCTTCCAGGGTTCGGGCCCGAGCGAGCGCAGAAAGGTCGCGGTATGGCTGGTGCCCGCACCGACCTCCATGTCGTAGGGCTGCAGCAGCGCGCAGCCGTGACCAGCCCAGTAGTCCTGGAGTTTCAAGATGATCTGCTGGAAGGTCAGCATGACGACGCAGTGCGCGGAGTGGCCGGGGTGGCAGCGACGATTCTAAGGAGCGCGGCGCCAGCGGCCCGCGAGCAGGACCAGCGCCAGGCTCCCCAGCGCCAGGGGCGCCAGGCCGTAGGCCGAAGCCCAGCGCGCGAAAGGCGTCAGGCCCGTGCGACCCTCGACCACGGCGTCTAGCGTGCCGCGCGTGTACGGCGCCAGCTGCACGCCGACGCGACCGCGATGGTCGATGACGGCCGTGGCGCCGGTATTGGTCGCGCGCAACATCGGGCGCTGCAGCTCGAGCGTGCGCATGCGCGAGATGTTCAGGTGCTGCTTGACGGCGATCGTGTCGCCGAACCAGCCGATGTTGCTGACGTTGGCGAGCATCGTCGGCGCCAGGGCGGCGTCGCCGAAGCGCAATGCCAGTTCCTCGCCGAACAGGTCCTCGTAGCAGATGTTGGGGGCGATGCGCTGGCCGGCGAAGGCAAAGGAGGGCGGCACCTTGGGCCCGCGCGCGAAGTCGCCGAGTGGAATGTTCATCAGATCGACAAACCAGCGAAATCCTGGCGGGATGAACTCGCCGAAAGGCACCAGATGCTGCTTGTCGTAGCGGTAGAAGCCGCCGCTCGAGGCGGCGGTCTGCGCTGACAGCCCGGCCACCGAGTTGGTGTAGCCCGTCTCGAAGCTGCCCAGCGGCAGACCGACCAGCGCGGCACGGTCACTGCGAAATCCGTCGGTGAAGCGCTGCCAGGCCTCTGCACCCAGCTGCTCGGGCAGCAGCGGAATCGCCGTTTCCGGCGCGACCACCAAGGGCCCGCGGGCGCCACGCAGCGCGATCTCGAGCCACTCCAGCGCCTCGGGCAGGCGTTCGGGGGCGAACTTCTCGTCCTGCGCCACGTTGGGCTGCACCAGCGTCACGGCCAACGGCCCGGCTGTGGCGCTGAAGTCGCGCCAGGCCCAGGGCGCGCCGGCCAACAGCGCCACGGCGGCGATGGCGGGCAGGGCGGCCCGGCGCAGCCCGTCGCGCAGTGCCAACGCCGGCAACGCGGCCGTCGCGGCGGCGACGAAACCCAGGCCGTAGACGCCGATCCAGGGCGCCAGGGCCGCGAGCGGTCCATCGACCTGGCCGTAGCCCGTGGCGACCCACGGAAAGCCCGTGAACAACACGCCGCGTGCCAGTTCGGCGGCCAGCCAGAGCGCGGCAAACAGCGGTGCGTCGAGCCATGGCATGCCGCGGCGCAAGCGCGCAAACAGCGCCATCGCGATGGCCAGGTAGCCCGACAGCGCCAGCGCCAATGCACCCACCGCCAGCGCCGCCAGCGGCGCCGCCAGGCCGCCATAGCGATGCATCGAGATGTAGAGCCACCAAGTGCCGGCGACCAACCAGCCCACGCCGAAGGCCAGTCCGAGCACGGCGGCCCGCGCGGGCGAAAGTGCCGCTGCACGCCAGGCCAGCAGGCCCAGCAGCGCCATCTGCAGGCCCCAGGCCTGCGTGGCCACGCAGGCCTGGCTGAACAGTGCCCCCGCGGCGAGCGCGAGCAGCGCCTCGGTCACCGGGGCGGCGAGGCGCCCCGACGCGGCGTTCAATCGCGGTCGGCGGCCGCTTCGCCAAGATCCAGGCGCGAAACCCGGAACCAGCGCACCGCGCCGCCGCGCGTCAGCATCACGGCAAAGCGCAGCGCGTCGATGTCCACCGACTCATCGCGCCGGGGCACACGACCCAGATGGTCGGCCACCAGGCCGCCGATGGTGTCGAACTCGGTCGCGGGCAGGTGCGTGCCGAAGGCGGCATTGACCGACGTGATCGCGGCGTCGCCGGCCACGCGGTGGCTGCCGTCGGCCAGCGTGTAGACGCTGCTCTCGCCGTCCTTCTCGTCGAATTCGTCCTCGATCTCGCCGACGATCTCCTCGAGCACGTCCTCGATCGTGATCAGCCCGGCGGTGTTGCCGAACTCGTCGATGACGATCGCCAGGTGGTTGCGGTTGCTGCGGAAGTCGCGCAGCAACTCGTTCAGGCGCTTGCTCTCGGGCACGAATACGGCGGGGCGCAGGAGCGTGCGCAGGTTGAGTTCGGGCGCGCGCTGCAGCTTGAGCAGGTCCTTGGCCATCAGGATGCCGATGACGTTGTCGCGTTCACGCTCATAGACCGGGAAGCGCGAGTGCGCGGTCTCGATCACCAGACCCAGCAATTCATCGTAGGGCGCGTCGATGTCGAGCAGGTCCATCCGTGGGGCCGCGACCATCACGTCGCCGGCACGCATGCCGGCCATGCGCAGAACGCCTTCGAGCATCTGCCGGCTCTCGGGCTCGATCAACTCGCGCTTCTCGGCGTCGGCCAGGGTCTCGAACAACTCGTTCTTCGAGTCCGGGCCGGGTGACAGAAACTCGATCAGGCGCTCGAACAGGGTGCGCGTGTCGCTGTGCGGTGGAGTGCCGGGCAATAAGCGGTGTGGATGCGGGTCTGACACAGCACGGGTGTCGGTGGTGGCGTTGGGGGGAGAATACCCGATTGGTTTCTCAGCGCCCGCGGCCTTGGCAGCGGGCCATCCGGCCCCATCTCAGGGGCTGCACAGCCCCAACGGACACGACCATGCCACAAGGCCTCATCCCCGCCACCATCCTGACCGGCTTCCTGGGTTCCGGAAAGACCACGCTGCTCAAGCGCGTGCTGTCCGAAACCCATGGCCGCAAGATTGCCGTGATCGAAAACGAGTTCGGCGAAGAGAACATCGACAACGAGATCCTGGTGGCCGACACCACCGAGCAGATCCTGCAGCTGTCCAACGGCTGCGTCTGCTGCACGATCCGCGAGGACCTGCGCTCGACGCTGGCCGACCTGGCCGCCAAGCGACGCAAGGGCGAACTCGACTTCGAGCGGGTCGTGATCGAGACCACCGGCGTGGCCGACCCGGGCCCGGTGGCGCAGACCTTCTTCATGGACGACGAGATCGCCGAGAGCTACCTGCTCGATTCGATCCTGACGCTGGTCGATGCCAAGCACGCCGAGGGCCAGCTCGACGCGCGCCAGGAGGCCCGGCGCCAGGTCGGGTTCGCCGACCAGATCTTCATCAGCAAGAGCGAACTGGTCGATGACGCGGCGCTGAACGCGTTGACCCACCGCCTCAAGCACATGAATCCGCGGGCGCCGCAGCGCAAGGTGCACTTCGGCGAGGTGCCGATCGCCGAGGTGTTCGACCTGCACGGCTTCAACCTCAATGCCAAGCTCGACATCGACCCCGACTTCCTCAAGGCCGACAGCCATGACCATGCGGGGCACGACCACGATCATCACGATCACGATCACGCGCATGGTGAAGCCTGTGAGCATCCGCACCATCATGCCCACGACGACGACGTGAAGTCCTTCGTGTTCCGCGCCGACAAGGCCTTCAACCCGGCCAAGCTGGAGGACTTCCTGGGCGCGATCGTGCAGGTCTACGGTCCGAAGATGCTGCGCTACAAGGGCGTGCTGTTCATGAAGGGCAGCGACAAGAAGGTGATCTTCCAGGGCGTGCACCAGCTGATGGGCAGCGACCTGGGGCCGAAATGGCAGCCGGGCGAGAAGAAGCAGAGCAAGATGGTCTTCATCGGCATCGACCTGCCCAAGGAAATCCTGCTGCAAGGCCTCGAGCAGTGCCTGGTGTGATCGATCAGCCACATTGTGTGACGCCGTACACAACGTGGCTACAATCCGCGCGCTTCAATTTCAGACCTGACGGCACCGTCTCGGCCCGTCGAGCAGGTATAAAGCTGTAAGAGGAACGCGAATGAGCAAGTCCACGGCAAAGAGCACGACACCGTCAAAGAAGACGGTGAAGAAACCTGCGGCCACCGTGAGCAAGCCACGCGCCAAGACGCCGGCCAAGGCGGGTGCCAAAGCGCCGGCCAAGGTGCCGGCCAAGAAGGCGACCAAGGTCGCCGCCAAGGGCACCAAGCCCGCTTCAAAGCAGGTTGCCAAGCCGGCCGCAAAGCCCGCGAAGAAGCCCGCGGCGAAGCCCGCGAAGAAGCCCGCCGCCAAGCCGGCGCCAAAGGCCGCCCCCAAGGGCAGCGCCAAAGCGCCGGCGTCGAAATCCACCAAGGCGGCCACCAAGGCTGCCGCTCCAGCTCCCAAGAACCGCTCGATGCCCTCTCCTGCTCCCAAGTCTGCGACCGCCCCGGTCAAACCCCTCAGCGCGGCCCGTACGGCCGCCGCAGCCGGCAAGGCCGCCGCCGCCGCTGCCGCGGTGGCTGCCGCCGCAGCGGCCAGCGCGGCCGCGGCCTCGGCCGCGTCGGCCAGCCGCTTTGCCGACCGCTTTGCGCCGCCCAAACCGGTGGCGCGCACGGTCATCGACCATTCGCTGGACACGCACAAGCCCGCGGGCAAGGCCGATCCGAAGTTGGCGGGTGCCTGGAAGCACAAGGCAGGCCGTGAGCTGACCGAGCCCGAGTTGATGGCCATGCCCGAGGCCGAGTACATGAACGACAAGCAGCTCGACTTCTTCCGCGCGCGCCTGGCGCAGTTGAAGGACGACCTGCTGTCCAACGCCGGTGAAACGACCGAGCACCTGCGCGAAGACACGACGATCGTTCCGGACCCGGCCGATCGTGCGACGATCGAGGAAGAGCATGCGCTCGAGTTGCGCACGCGCGACCGCGAGCGCAAACTGCTGAAGAAGATTTCACAGTCGCTGGCTCGGATCGAGGCGGGCGACTACGGCTTCTGCGACGAGACGGGCGAGCCGATCGGCCTGGGCAGGTTGCTTGCCCGACCCACGGCGACGCTGTCGCTCGAGGCGCAGCAGCGGCGCGAGATGAAGCAGAAAATGTTCGGCGACTAGATGTTGACCACCCCCGAAGCGGCTACGCCGCTCCCCAGAAATGGGCCCACCCCCGTTGCGCCTTCGGCGCTCCCCCTTGAGGGGGCCACGCTGGCGGCCGGGCAGAGCCCGATCCGCGGCGTGCGCTTGGAAGTACCCGCGCAGTTGATCGACTGACATGAGCGACCCGCAAGCCCCGCCCAAGGACGACAGCTTCTTTCGCAAGGTGGTGCGCTTCGTGGCCAATCCGGCCACGGACTGGGCGGATCTGAACTCGCGCCAGCACGAGGGCCAGGAGCTCGACCTCGAGAAGTCCGAGCTGAAGGCCATGATCGAGCGCAAGAAGCGCAATGACTTCGTGCGCAAGCGCGAGTTCGACATGTTGCGCAAGGTGCGCCGCGAAGGCCTCTCGCCCGAGCAGCTGGCTGCGCTCGGGGGCTCGTCCCGCCTGGACGACTCCGAATCCAAGGTGGGCAGCGACAGCCCCGCGCGCGCGGCCGATAGCGGCGTGAAGGCCAAGATCGACGAGATCGAGCAGCAGATGGTGGGCGACAACTTTGCCGGCTCCAGCTCGCGCAAGCCGGTCGGCATGTTCGAAGGGCAGACCCAGCAGGTGCCGTTCCGGCAGACGACCACGCGGCCGGGCATGCTCTTGCGCGAGGTCGACTCGCCGGTGCGGGCTGCCGCGGCAGCGCCGCCGCCGGTTGCGGCGCCGGCGGCTCAGGCGCCACGCAACGTGGCCGCCGCGGTGTCGCTGGGCGGCTTGCAGGGCGGCGCTTCGAGCGACTTTGCAACGCCGTTTTCGGTCGAAGTCAGCGAGGTCGTGCACGACCCGGAGCTCGACGAGGCCGTGATCGCGTTTGCCAACGCCGACTTCGACCAATGCGAACAGGCGCTCACGGCCCTGACGCGTACCGGCGGGGCGCGCGCGCAGCATGCGGAGACCTGGTTGGTGCTGTTCGATCTGCACCGCGCCACGGGCCAACAACAGAAATTCGAGGGCCTGGCGCTCGAGTACGCCCAGCAGTTCGGGTGGTCGGCCCCGCAGTGGCACTCGCTGCCCAAGATGGTGGCGGAATCGGCGCAGCAGGACAAGCCGCGCGAGCAGCGCGCCGCCGGCGAAATCGGCTGGATCTGCCCCGAGGTGCTGGACATCGATGCGGTGGCCAAGTTGCGCTCGGTGACGCTGCAGTTGCCGCTGCCGTGGGTCTTCGACTGGAGTGGACTCAAGAGTGTCGACGCCGAAGCCGCTGCCCAGCTGTCCGAGTTGTTCCGGCATTGGGCGCCCGAGCCCTTGGACATGCGCTGGCTGTCGGGCCAACGCTTTCTCAGCGTACTGCAGGATGCCGCGCCGACCGGCGTACGCGACGCCGACCCGGCCTACTGGGTGCTGCGCCTGGACGCGCTGCGGCTCGCGAACCGGCCCGACCAGTTCGACGAGGCCGCGATCGACTACTGCGTGACCTACGAGGTCTCGCCGCCGTCCTGGGAACGCACCCGCTGCCAGGTGCGCATCGGCGGCTCGGGCCTGTCGACACAATCACCGCCCCTGTCGCAGGTCGGGGAAGTGGCGACCACGTTCGTCGAGTCATCGGTCGAGGAGCAGGGCGTCGCCGTCACGATGGCGTCGGTGGAACTGTCGGGCCAGCTGGTGGGCGACATCGGCGCCACGCTGAGGCAGCTCGACGCCCAGCTTGCCGCGGCGCCGATGGTCACGGTGACCTGTGCCAAATTGATCCGCGTCGACTTCATCGCCGCCGGCGATCTGTTGAACTGGGTGCTGGCCAAGCGCGGCGAAAGCCGCAGCGTGACCTTTGCCGACTCGCACCGCCTCGTGGCGCTGTTCTTTGGCGCCATGGGCATCAACGAACACGCCAGCGTGCGCGTGCGCAACAACTGATCGACTTCGTCACGGTGGCGCGGCGCGCGCCTTGAATGACGGCGAGACGGCCCCAACTGGGAGCCCATCCATGGAACACAACCCCACCTTTCACGGCACCACCATTCTGAGTGTGCGCCGCAATGGCCTCGTCGCCATCGGCGGCGATGGCCAGGTCACGCTGGGCAATATCGTTGTCAAGTCCAGCGCGCGCAAGGTGCGCAAGCTGCACCACGACACCGTGCTGGCCGGCTTTGCCGGGGCGACCGCAGACGCCTTCACGCTGTTCGAGCGTTTCGAGGCGAAGCTGGAAAAGCACCAGGGGCATCTGGTACGGGCGGCGATCGAGCTGACGCGCGACTGGCGCACCGACCGCGTGCTGCGCCGTCTCGAGGCGATGCTGGCCGTGGCCGACAAGGAAGCCTCGCTGATCATCAGCGGCAACGGCGACGTGCTCGAGCCCGAGCATGGCATCGTCGCCATCGGCTCGGGTGGGGCCTACGCGCAGGCATCGGCGCGCGCGTTGCTCGCGCACAGCGAACTGACGGCCCCCGATATCGTCAAGCGCTCGCTCGAGATCGCGGGCGACATCTGCATCTACACCAACCAGCAACACACGATCGAAGTGTTGTGACCCACCCCCGTAGCGCCTGCGGCGCTCCCCCTCGAGGGGGCACCGCCAGCGGACCGGCAGAGCCGGATCCGCGGCGGTTGCTTGGGAATTCGAATTCGTCCGAGAGTTGACATGTCCTCGATGACCCCCAAGGAGATCGTCTCCGAACTCGACAAGCACATCGTCGGGCAGTTGGCGGCCAAGCGCGCGGTGGCGATCGCGTTGCGCAATCGCTGGCGGCGCCAGCAGGTCGACGAGAAGATGCGCGCCGAGATCACGCCGAAGAACATCCTCATGATCGGCCCCACCGGCGTGGGCAAGACCGAGATCGCACGCCGTCTGGCGCGGCTGGCCAATGCGCCGTTCATCAAGGTCGAGGCGACCAAGTTCACCGAGGTCGGTTATGTCGGCAAGGACGTCGACTCGATCGTGCGCGATCTGGTCGACGTGGCCGTCAAGCAAGAACGCGAGCGGCAGATGCACGACAAGCGCGCGCAGGCCGAGGACGCGGCCGAGGACCGGGTCCTCGACATCCTGATTCCAGCTGCACGCGGCGAGGCTAGCACGGCCACGGCGAGCGACAGCACCGCGCGCCAGGTGTTGAGAAAACGCCTGCGCGAGGGCGCGCTGGCGGACAAGGAAATCGAGATCGACGTCGCGCAGGCGCGGCAGGCGCTCGAGGTGCTGGGGCCGCAGGGCATGGAAGAGATGGCCGAGCAGCTCAAGGGCCTGTTCGCGCAGATGGGCGGCACGCGCAAGTCCACGCGCAAGGTCAAGATCGGCGAGGCGCTCAAGCTGCTCGTCGACGAGGAAGCGGCCAAGCTGGTCAACGAGGACGAGATCCGCGCCGCTGCGCTGGCGCTGGCCGAAGGCAGCGGCATCGTCTTCATCGACGAGATCGACAAGGTCACGTCGCGCGGTGATGGCAGCAGCGCCGAGGTCAGCCGCCAGGGCGTCCAGCGCGACCTGCTGCCGCTGGTCGAAGGCACCGCGGTCAGCACCAAGTACGGCATCGTCAACACCGATCACATCCTGTTCATCGCCAGCGGCGCCTTTCACCTGGCCAAGCCGAGCGACCTGATCCCCGAACTGCAGGGGCGCTTCCCGATTCGGGTGGAGCTTGGCGCGCTGACGGTTGACGACTTCGAGGCCATCCTCAGCAGCACCGATGCCAGCCTGGTCAAGCAATACCAGGCCCTGCTCGCCACCGACGGCGTGGCGCTGACGATCACGCCCGACGGCGTGCGTCAGCTGGCCCAGATCGCCTTTGACGTCAACGAGCGCACCGAGAACATCGGCGCCCGTCGTCTGGCCACGGTGCTGGAGCGGCTGCTCGACGAAATCAGCTTCAATGCGCCGCAGCATGGCGCTGGCGACGTCACCATCGACGCCGACGCCGTCAACGCCAAGCTCGCCGAGCTGGCCGGCAACCAGGACCTCTCGCGCTACATCCTGTAGGCAGTTCAGGTGTCTGGCAGCCGCTGCGGCCTGAGCGGAAGTTCCAAGCGCACGCCGCGGATCGGGCTCCGCCCGGCCGCCGGCGGGCCTTGCAGGCCGCATGGCCGCTAGACGCGGCCATTCCTCGACCCGTCCAAACCGACGCAGGTCGGTTTGGAGCCGCGGGTCTCGGCCCCCTTGAGGGGGAGCGGCGCAGCCGCTACGGGGGTGGGCCTACAACGCCAGCCGATGCGACTGCAGCGCGAGCAGGCCGTCGAAGACCAGCGAGTCGACGGTCTCGAAGGGCAGGTCCGTGATCGGCGCCATCTTCACCGCCGCGCCGCCCGTCATCAGCAGCAGGGGATCGGCGCCGCAGCGCGCGACCAGCCGGCGGTGGATGCGCTCGATCGCACCGGCCAGGGCGTGGGCGCCGCCGCTCATCAGGGCGTCGCTGGTGTTGGTCGGGAAATCGACCACCTCGCCGGTCGGCACGCGCAGACCGGAGGTGCCCTGTTCGAGTGCGCGCAGCATCAGGCCGAAGCCCGGCATGATCAGGCCGCCCAGGAAACGCCCCTCGGCGTCGAGCGAGTCGACCGTGACCGCCGTGCCGACCATGACCACCAGCGCCGGGCGTTCGGCCTGACCCTGGCGCCGTGCGCGTTGCTGGACTTGCCAGCGCGCGCCGATCAGGGCCGCCCAGCGGTCCGAGCCGAGCCGGGTCGGGTGCTCGTAGCCATTGACCACGCCGCCCGCGTGCGCCGAAGGCACCAGCCAGCGCGGCGCCAGGTCCCACAGTTCCAGCTGCTCCTCGACGCGGCGTCGCACCGCGTCGCCTGCCACGTTGCAGCCGAGCATGCTGCCCGGCGCCGCCAGCTTGCGCCAGTGCTCGTCGGCCAGCGTGTCGATGGTTTCGAGGAACACGGCACCCTGGGCCAGCACCGGCGCGCCGGCCTGCGGCGACGCGTACTGGGCCCACTTCAGTCGGGTGTTGCCGATATCGATGGCGAGGAAGGTCATGCTGCGCGAGGTTGAACGGTCATGGCGGCGGCCGCGAGACGGTGGGTAGGCTCAGCAGGTGTCGCACATGGCGCATCGTCTGCGCGGCGATGATCTGGCGTCGCGGCCGGCGCAGGCGTTGCTCGACTTCGTCGAGCAACGCTTCGAGCCCTTCGCGCGTGGTGGCGCGCTTCAGCTTCATCAGGGTCAGCGTGCCACTCAGCGGCGCCTCCTGACGCACCGCGCGCAGCAGCAACTCGCGGGCCTCGGCCAGCGGGCGGTCAACAGCGCCCGGGCTCTCGTCGTCGAGCACCGACCAGCTCGAGTCGCCGTGCAACGACTGCGACGAGGCCAGCAGCGACGAGTCGGCGCCCGCGGCTTGCGTGACCGTCATGTCGGCGCCTGTGCTACCGGCCAGGGCCACCAGGCCCATCGTCTGCAGGTCATCCAGGCACTCGGGGCCCGCGCCTGCCTTGGCGGCCAGCGTGCGGATCTCATTCTCGCTTCGGCGCCCGTCGACCAGCAGCAGCACGGTGCGGTGGCGCTGCGACAGGCGCCGGCCTCGCTTGGCCATTTCGGCATGGCCGGATGCGGTGCGCAGCGGTGGGGTGGCAGGAGGTGGGAGCACGGCCATGAGAGACGGATTGTGCAGAATTAAGCCGCCGCGTCGCGGGCACCGCGGGCAAACCACGACGCTCGTGTCGGGGGCCGCTCAGGCGCAGCCATCGGTGGCATCATTGCAATTGACGTTTACGTCAACGTCATCCCGTCGCCCCGATCACCCCGGCACACGCCGCCGCCCCCGTTACAAAGCGCCGCCATGACCGACCTGTCTGCTGAAGCCAAAGCCCTGGCGGCCTACCGGCCGCAGCACAAGCTGCGTTTCGTCACCGCAGCGAGTCTGTTCGACGGCCACGACGCGGCCATCAACATCATGCGACGCATCCTGCAGGGCATGGGCGCCGAGGTGATACACCTCGGTCACAACCGCTCGGTCGACGAGATCGTCACGGCAGCGCTGCAGGAAGACGCGCAGGCGATCGCGGTCAGCAGCTATCAGGGCGGCCATGTCGAGTATTTCAAGTACATGGTCGAACTGCTGCGCGCGCGCGGCGGCGAGCGCATCCAGGTCTTCGGTGGCGGCGGCGGCGTGATCGTGCCGAGCGAGATCCAGGAGCTTTCCGACTGCGGCGTGCGCATCTTCAGTCCGGAAGACGGCCAGCGCATGGGGCTGCAGGGCATGATCGGCGAGATGCTGCAGCGCGCCGACGCCGACCTGTCGGTTTACGCGCCAAAGTCGCTCGACGCGCTCGCCGGTCACGGCGAGGCCGCCTGGCGCGCACTGGCGCAGCTGGTCACGGCGCTCGAGAACGGGCGCGCCGACGCGGCGCTGGTGAAGGCGCTGCACGAACAGGCCGCGAGCGCCAAGGCGCCGGTGCTCGGCATCACCGGCACCGGCGGCGCGGGCAAGTCGAGCCTGACCGACGAGCTGATCCGCCGCCTGCGGCTGGACCAGGACGATGCGCTGCGCATTGCCGTGATCTCGATCGACCCGTCGCGGCGCAAGAGCGGTGGCGCGCTGCTGGGCGACCGCATCCGCATGAACGCGATCGGGCCGTGGAGTCAAGGCCCACGGGTCTACATGCGCAGCCTGGCCACGCGCGACTTCGGCTCGGAGCTGAGCCAGGCCCTGCCCGACGTGCTGGCGGCGTGCAAGGTGGCGGGCTTCGACTTGATCGTCGTCGAGACCCCGGGCATCGGCCAGGGCGACGCGGCGATCGTGCCGCTGGTGGACTGCTCCGTGTACGTCATGACGCCCGAGTTCGGCGCGGCCAGCCAGCTCGAGAAGATCGACATGCTCGACTTCGCCGAGTTCGTGGCCATCAACAAGTTCGACCGCAAGGGGGCGGCCGACGCCTTGCGCGATGTGGCCAAGCAGGTGCAACGCAACCGCGAGGCGTTCAAGCAGTCGCCCGAAGAGATGCCGGTCTTTGGCACCATGGCCAGCCGCTTCAACGACGACGGCGTCACGGCGCTGTACCAGGCCCTGAAGCCGCGCCTGGGGCAGGCCGGACTGCAGCTCTCGGAAGGCCGCCTGCCACGGGTCAGCACGCGCCACAGCACGAACGAGGTGCCGATCGTGCCCGCTGCGCGTGTGCGTTACCTGGCCGACATCGCCGACACCGTGCGCGGCTACAAGCAGCGCGCGCGCGAGCAGGCCGCGCTGGCGCGCGAGATCCAGCAGCTGCGCGCGGCCGCGCGCATGCTCACGGCCGGCAAGCCCGACAAGCCGCGCGCAGCCGAGGCCGCGGTCAATCTGGCCGAGCAGCGTGAAGCGCAACTCGATGCCCGGGCCAAGAAGCTGCTGGCGATGTGGCCCGACATGCAGAAGGCCTACGGCGGCGACGAATACGTGGTCAAGATCCGCGACAAGGAGATCCGCACTGCGCTGACCACCACCACGCTGTCGGGCAGCAAGGTGCGCAAGGTCGCGCTGCCGCAGTACGAAGACCACGGCGAGCTGCTCAAGTGGCTGCTGCTCGACAACGTGCCCGGCAGCTTCCCGTACACCGCGGGCACCTTCGCCTTCAAGCGCGAGGGCGAGGACCCGACCCGCATGTTCGCCGGCGAGGGCGACGCCTTTCGCACCAACAGGCGCTTCAAGGTCGTCAGCGAGGGCTTGCCCGCCAAGCGGCTCTCGACCGCCTTCGACTCGGTCACGCTGTACGGCAACGATCCCGACCTGCGCCCCGATATCTACGGCAAGGTCGGCAATTCGGGCGTCTCGATCGCCACCCTGGACGACCTCAAAGTGCTCTACGACGGCTTTGACCTGACGCACCCGGCAACCTCTGTCAGCATGACCATCAACGGGCCCGCGCCGACGATCCTGGCGATGTTCATGAACACCGCGATCGACCAGAACCTGGACAAGTTCCGCGCCGACAACGGGCGCGAGCCGACCGACACCGAAGCCGCCAAGATCCGCGAATGGGTGCTGGCCAATGTGCGCGGCACGGTGCAGGCCGACATCCTGAAGGAAGACCAGGGCCAGAACACCTGCATCTTCTCGACCGAGTTCTCGCTCAAGGTGATGGGCGACATCGCCGAGTATTTCGTGCACCACGACGTGCGCAACTTCTACTCGGTATCCATCTCGGGCTATCACATCGCCGAGGCCGGCGCGAACCCGATTTCTCAGCTCGCGTTCACGCTGTCCAACGGCTTCACCTTCGTCGAGGCCTACCTCGCGCGCGGCATGCATGTCGACGATTTCGCGCCGAACCTGTCGTTCTTCTTCAGCAACGGCATGGACCCGGAATACAACGTCATGGGCCGCGTCGCGCGGCGCATCTGGGCCACCGCGATGCGCGACCGCTACGGCGCCAACGAGCGCAGCCAGAAGCTGAAGTACCACGTGCAGACCTCCGGCCGTTCCTTGCACGCGCAGGAGATCCAGTTCAACGACATCCGCACCACGCTGCAGGCGCTGATCGCGATCTATGACAACTGCAACTCGCTGCACACCAATGCCTACGACGAGGCGATCACGACGCCGACCGAGGAGAGCGTGCGCCGGGCGATGGCGATCCAGCTGATCATCAACCGCGAATGGGGGCTGGCGAAGAACGAGAACCCGAACCAGGGGGCCTTCATCATCGATGAGCTGACCGAGCTGGTCGAGGAGGCGGTGCTGGCCGAGTTCGAGAGGATTGCCGAGCGCGGCGGCGTGCTCGGCGCAATGGAGACTGGCTACCAGCGCGGCAAGATCCAGGAAGAGTCGATGCATTACGAAATGCAGAAGCACACCGGCGAGTACCCGATCGTCGGCGTCAACACCTTCCGCAATCCGCAGGGCGACCCGGTGGCGGGCCAGATCGAACTGGCGCGCTCGACCGAGGAGGAAAAGCAGTCGCAGCTCAAGCGCCTGGCCGACTTCCACGCCCGCCATGCGGCGCAGGCGCCGGCAATGGTCAAGCGCCTGCAGCAGGCCGTGATCGACAACAAGAACGTGTTCGAGGTGTTGATGGACGCGGTCCGCGTGTGCAGCCTGGGCCAGATCACGAACGCCCTGTTCGAGGTCGGCGGGCAGTATCGGCGCAGCATGTAGCGCGGCGCCGTCAGCGGCGTGGCATGGCCGTCGGGCGCGGGCCTCGGATAATGGCGCCATGGTCAGCAAACCGTCTGCCCTGCGCTCCACCGACGCGCTCGCCCTGGCCCGCCGGGCCTGGCGCCTGCTGCATGTCGACTCGGCGCGCGCAATTGCGCTGGCCGACAAGGCCCTGGCGGTGGCGCAGGCGCGCGAGGATGCGGCCGGCGAAGCCTGGGCCCGCGCCGCGCGCGGCTTTCACCTGCTCTACTTCGCGCGTCCGCGCGACGCCGCGCCGGAACTGCGGGCGGCGGCGCGACTGTTCGAGGCGCAGGGCGATCGCGCCGGCCTGTTGTTGGCGCGCACCGGCCTGGCTCGCGGCCTGTGGCGCGAAGGCCGCTTCGCCGCATCCCTGGACGCCGCGCTGGCGCTGCGAGACGAGGGCATGGAGGTGCTGCGCAGTGACCAGCGCGGCGTGCTGCTGAACACCATTGCCGGGTGCTACTCGGCGCGCAACGAGTCCGACCAGGCCTTCGCCTATATGTACCAGGCCCTGCGTGACGCCCGCCCTGCGCGTGGTCACGGCTTCGATGCGGTGCTGCACTGCAACCTGGCCCATGAACTGCTGCAACTCGGCGACTACCATCTGGCGCTCGAGCATGTGGACGCCGGCATCGCACGCTGTGACGGCATGCGCAATGCGCGCCTGGTCAGCGTGCTGCTGGTCAATCGCATCGTCTGCCTGACCGAGCTCGACCGCGCGCGCGAGGCCTTGCCGGTCGTCGCGCGCGTGCTTGCGATTCCGGCCGACGCCAGCGGCCGCGGCACGCTCTCCACACACTTCGAGACCCTGGCCATCGCCGCGTTGTACGCGGGTGACGTTGCGCTGGGGCGCTCCCTGGTCGAGCAGGCGCGTCACGTGGAGCGCGAGGACATCCCCGACGAGCACCTGGAAGTCGCGGTCGCGGCAGCGCTGCTGGCGCAGCAGGAAGGGGACCTGGACCGTGCTGTCTCGGAACTCGACACTGTGCGGGGTCTCATCGACAGCGAGTCCAGGGGAGCCAGTCTGCGCGTGCAGTGCCGCTGGCACCAGACCCGGTCGCAGGTGCATGAAGCACGCGGCGATGCCGCTGTCGCACTGCAATCATTGCGCGCCTGGCAACGCCTTGCGGACGAGCGTGCGCGCGTGGCCTCGCGTGCACGCTACCAGGCCGCGGCCCTGCAGACCGAACTGCTGATTCTGCGCCACAAGCTCGACGAGAAGGAGGCCCAGAAGCGTGCCACCGAGCGCGCCCATGCCGAGCTGGCGACGATCAACGCCCAGCTCTCGCGCAAGGTGGAGGAAGTGCAGAGCCTGCAGGCGGCGTTGCAGCAGCAGGCCACGCGCGACGTCCTCACCGGCCTGTTCAATCGCCGTCACCTCAACGACACGCTGCCGGCGATGTGGGCAGCGTCGCAGCGCGACGGGCGGCCCATGGCCGTGGCCATCATCGACATCGACCACTTCAAGCGCGTCAACGACGACCTCGGCCATCTGGCCGGAGACCGCGTGCTCGCCGCCTTCGGCCACCTGCTCAGCGCCGGGCTGCGCCGCAGCGACGTGGCATGCCGCTATGGCGGCGAGGAGTTCTGCGTCCTGATGCCGGGCACCGACGCGGGCGCGGCGCGGCGCAAGGTGGCGCGCCTGCTCGAGCGCTGGCGCAGCGAGGCACTGTTGCTGGGCGTCAGCAGCGGTGCCGGCAGCAGTTTCTCGGCCGGTATTGCCGACTCGCAGCAAACCGCGTCATCGGCGCAGGCGCTGTTGACGCAGGCCGACGATGAACTGCTGCGCGCCAAGCGATCCGGGCGCAACCAAGTCTGCGTCGCCTCGGACTTCGGTGCCGCGGCCTGAGCGCGGCAACCTCAGGCCAGCGCCGGGCCGTTATCTAAGCCGGCGCTTCTGACTTGCCGATCAGCGTGAAGTGCTCGACCTGCGGCGGCTGGGCGAAGAACGGCCCGACGATGGCGCGCCACTGCGGGAACAGCGGCCCCTCGCGAAAGCCCACGGTGTGGTCTTCCAGCGTGTCCCAGAAGATCATCAACAGATAGCGCTCCGGGCTCTCGACGCTCTGGTTGACCTTCCAGCCGCGAAAGCCCTTGGCCTTCGATGCCACAGTGGTCACGCCGCGCTTGATGGCTTCATTGAACGCGGCCTGCTGGCCGGGCTGGATGCGGATGTCGGCAATTTCGAGAATCAAAGTGAGCTCCTATGTGCGCGGTGTCTTGCCAAGCGGCCGCCGCGGGTCCGGCTCCGCCGGCCCGCCAGCGTGCCTTGCAGGCCGCATGGCCGCGAGACGCGGCCATTCCTCGACCTGTCCAAGCCGACGCAGGTCGGCTTGGAGCCGCAGGTCTCGGCCCCCTTGAGGGGGAGCGGCGAAGCCGCAACGGGGGTGGGCGTGATCACATCTTGCAGCCACGGCCGGGGTCGGCCAGGGCTTTGACGGCTATCGACTTGTACTCATTGTTGTTGCCCACCGCTTCGCGCAGGAACATGTCCTGCACCGGATTGTTCGAGGCCGACAACTTGAACTTGCCGCGCGGGCTGTCGATCGTGGCCTTGCTCATCGCCGCGAGCATGGCCGCGCGCTTACCAAAGTCGCCCTTGACCGCGACCAGGCCCGCGCCCAGGATCTGGGCCGCGTCATAGCCCTGCATCGCGTACACATCGGCATTGGCCTTGTAGGTCACGGCGAAGTTCTTGCGGAAGGCATTGTTGCGCGGGGTGTCGAGGTTGTCGGCATAGTGCAGGGCGGTCTGCAGGCCCTGGGCGGTGGCGCCCTGGGCTTCGAGCACGCCCTCGGTCAGGAAGCCCGAGCCCAGCAGCGGCACGCTGCGGCGCAGGCCGGCGGCGTCGTAGTCCTTGACGAACTTGACCGCGCCGCCACCGGCAAAGAAGGCGAACACCACGTCGGGCTTCTGCGCCGCGATCTCGGTCAGCAGGGCCTGAAACTCGACACCCGGGAACGGCAGGTTCAGGTCCTTGATGACCTTGCCGCCGCCCTTCTCGAACGCCTCGGTGAATCCCTTCACCGTCTCCTGGCCCGCGGCGTAGTTCCACGTGATCGTCATGGCCCGCTTGTAGCCCTTGCCGGCTGCCACGACACCGGTGGCGTAGCCGGGTTGCCAATTGGAGAACGAGCTGCGGAAGATGTGCGGCGCACACATCGGGCCCGTGATCGCGTCGGCGCCGGCGTTGGGCACGATCAGCATGGTGTTGCTTTCCTTGGCCGCGCGGGCCATGCCCAGCGCCACGCCCGAGTGCACCGTGCCGACGATGACGTCGACGTTGTCGCGCTTGATCAGCTTGTTGACGTTGTCGGTGGCCTTGGACGGGTCGCTCTCGTCGTCGACGCGGAAATACTGGATCTCGCGCCCGCCGAGCTTGCCGCCCTGCTCCTGCACATACAGGCGAAAACCGCGCTCGATCATTTCGCCCAGGGCGGCGAAGGTGCCGGTGGCCGGCAGCATCAGGCCGACCTTGAGGGGGGGGCGAGCCTGGGCTTGCACGCCGCTGTGGGCGACGAGCGCGGCGGCGGCGCAAACCGAGGTCAGGGCTAGGCGAAGGGTGTGGCGCATCTGGGGCTCCGTCGGGGTCAGTGGGTCAGGAGTCGAGGATGCCCGCAACCCGCGGCCTGAGGCAACCGGGTAATTGCGGGGCCGGGCCGGTCTACAGCAGCTGGCGCAGGCGTGTCTGCGCCTGGCGCAGCGACGGCAGGCAGGTTGCGACCAGGTCGTCGATCGACATGCGCGAGGCATGGGCGGTGAGGTTGATCGCGGCCACCGTGTCGCCGCGCCAATTGGTCAGCGGCACCGAGATCGTGCGCATGGCCAGCTCGAGCTCCTGGTCCACGGTCGCATAGCCCTGCTCGCGTGTGCGCTGCAATTCGGCACTCAGGCGTTCGGGCTGCGTGATCGTGTACGGGGTCAGGGCGCGCAGGGTCTGGCGCTCGACCCAGGCCCGCGCCTGCCCGGGCGGCAGCGCGGCCACCAGCACGCGGCCGTTGGCGGTGCAGTATGCGGGCACGCGGGTCCCCGCCTGCAGCGTGGCCGACACATTGCGTCCGGCGCGGCTGGCGGCGATGCACAGCGCGTCGGCGTCGTCGAGCACGCTCGCGGCCGAGGCCTCCTTGAGCGTCTGCGCCAGTTCGGTCAGGGCCGGCTGCAGCACGCGTGGCAGGCGCGCCGAATGCATGTAGCTCTGCGCCAGGCGCAGCACGCGCGGCGCCAGCGCGAACATCTTGCGTTCCTGGTGCACGAAGCCCAGGTGCGTCAGCGTCAGCAGGTAGCGGCGCGCGGCGGCGCGCGTCAGGCCAGTGCGCTCGGCCACCTCGCTGATCGTCAGCCGCGGGCGCTCCTGGTCGAAGGCCTCGATCACGGCCAGGCCCTTTTCCAGGCCGGCGACCAGGTCGCGCTTCAGCGGCCCGGCAGGGTCGGCGGCTATGGCGCCGGCCGTGTCGTGTGCGGGATCGAAGTCGTCGCCCAATTTTTCCTCCTGTGACTCACACGCGTTCGAGGATCACGGCAATGCCCTGGCCCACGCCGATGCACATCGTGCACAGAGCGTAACGCCCGCCGCTGACATGGAGTTGATTGACGGCCGTGGTCGCCAGCCGCGCGCCGCTGGCGCCCAGCGGGTGCCCCAGTGCGATGGCGCCGCCGTTGGGGTTGACGCGTGCATCGTCGTCCTTCAAGCCCAGCTCGCGCAACACGGCCAGGCCCTGGGCGGCAAAGGCCTCGTTGAGTTCGATCACGTCCATCTGCGCCAGCGTCAGCCCGGTCAGCTCGAGCACCCGGCGCGTGGCCGGCGCCGGGCCGATGCCCATGACGCGGGGTGGCACGCCGACGGTGGCCATGCCGACCACGCGGGCGCGCGGCGTCAGCCCGTGCTTGGCGGCGGCGGCCTCGCTGGCCAGCAACAGCGCGCAGGCACCGTCATTCACGCCCGACGCGTTGCCGGCGGTCACGCTGCCGTCCGGGCGCACGATGCCCTTCAACTTGGCCAGCGCCTCGAGCGAGGTCTCGCGCGGGTGCTCGTCTTGCGCCACGACGATCGCCTCGCCCTTCTTCTGCGCCAGCGTCACCGGCACGATCTCGGCGTCGAAGAAGCCGCGCTTCTGCGCCGCCACCGCCTTCAGTTGCGAGGCCAGCGCCATGCGGTCCTGCGCCGCACGTTCGATCTTGTGGTCGGTGGCGACGTTCTCGGCCGTCTCGGGCATCGAGTCGACGCCGTACAGCTCCTTCATCGCCTTGTTGACGAAGCGCCAGCCGATCGTGGTGTCGTACACCGCGTTGCTGCGCGAGAAGGCCGTCTCGGCCTTCGGGCTCACGAAGGGCGCGCGGCTCATGCTCTCGACGCCGCCGGCGATCATCAGAGCGGCCTCGCCGCAGCGGATGGCGCGTGCCGCGCTGCCCACGGCGTCCAGCCCCGAGCCGCAGAGCCGGTTCACGGTCGCGCCCGGCACGCTCAGCGGCAGTCCGGCCAGCAGCGAACTCATGTGCGCGACATTGCGGTTGTCCTCGCCGGCCTGGTTGGCGCAGCCGAAGATCACGTCGGCCACCGCCTCCCAGTCGACGCCCGGGTTGCGCCTTATGAGCGCTCGCAACGGGATCGCGCCCAGGTCGTCGGTGCGCACGGAAGACAGCGTGCCGCCGTAGCGGCCGAAGGGGGTGCGCACGGCATCGCAGATGAAGGCGTGGTTCATGGGGGTTCAGGCAATCAGGGGCACGGCGGTCGCGCGTTGCAGGTCGGCCAGCGACAGGCCTTCGACCTTGTCGAGCAGCTTCAGGCCTTCGGGTGTCACGTCGAGCACCGCCAGGTCGGTGTAGATGCGGCTGACGCAGGCCGACGCCGGTCAGCGGGTAGGTGCAGGCCGGCACGATCTTGCTCTCGCCGCTCTTGGTGCAGTGTTCCATCATCACGAAGGTCTTCTTGGCGCCGATGGCCAGGTCCATCGCGCCGCCGACCGCCGGAATCGCGTCGGGCGCGCCGGTGTGCCAGTTGGCCAGGTCGCCGCCGGCCGAGACCTGGAAGGCGCCGAGCACGCAGATGTCGAGGTGCCCGCCGCGCATCATCGCGAAGCTGTCGGCATGGTGGAAGAACGAGGCGCCCGGGCAGCAGCGATCACCGGCTGCTTGCCGGCGTTGATGAGGTCGTAGTCTTCGTCGCCCGCGGCGGGCGCCGGGCCCATGCCGAGGACGCCGTTCTCGCTGTGCAGGATCACCTCACGCTCGAGCGGGCATGTGGTTGGCCACCGTGGTCGGCAGGCCGATGCCCAGGTTGACGATCGCGCCCTCGGGGATGTCGCGCGCGACGCGCTGCGCCATCTCGTCGCGCGTCCACTTTCCTGCCCGTGCTCATGCCGCCTGCCTGAAGCCGCCGGCGCGGGTGCTCGCGCGCGCGATCTTCACGACGCGCTGCACGAAGATGCCCGGCGTCACGACCGCTTCCGGATCCAGGGCGCCGAGTTCGACGATCTCGTGCACGCTGGCCACCGTCACCCGGGCGGCCATGGCCATCACGGGGCCGAAGTTGCGCGCCGTCATGCGGTAGGTGAGGTTGCCCCAGCGGTCGCCGCGCTCGGCCTTGATCAGTGCGAAATCGGCGTGGATCGGGGCTTCGAGCACATAGCCGCGACCATCGATGAGGCGCGTCTCCTTGCCGTGGGCCAGGTCGGTGCCGTAGCCGGTGGGCGTGAAGAAGCCGCCGATGCCCGCGCCGGCGGCGCGGATGCGCTCGGCCAGGTTGCCCTGCGGCACCAGTTCGAGCTCGATCTGGCCGGCGCGGTACAGGGCGTCGAAGTGGTGGCTGTCGGCCTGGCGCGGGTACGAACAGATGACCTTGCGCACGCGCTTGGCCGCCAGCAGCGCGGCCAGTCCCTGCTCGCCGTTGCCGGCGTTGTTGTTGACGATGACCAGGTCTTTCGCGCCCTGCGCCAGCAGCGCCTCGGTCAGCTCGTTGGGCAGGCCCGCCGTGCCGAAGCCGCCGATCATCACCGTCGCGCCGTCGGGCACGTCGGCCAGGGCGGCTTGGCAACTGGCGACAATCTTGTCGATCATGGGCGCATCGTAGCGGCACCCATCGATCGGCGCTTCGCAGGGCGGTCAGCAACGCCCGGAACGGCGGCTGCGCGGCTGCGACTTGTCGAGCTCGGCGATTTGCTGTTTCAACAGCACGAGCAGGGAGCGGGCATGGTCGACGGGCAGGCGCAGGCAACTGCTGGAGGAGTCGCCGTCGCGTGCCGGGCGAGGCAGCACCAGCGCATCGATGCCGAGTTCGATCAGGCCCCGGTCATGTTTGATCGACTTCAGGCGCTGCACTTCGATGTCGTAGGTCTTCACGCGCGATCTCCGGCGAATGGGCAACGCCGGATTGTCCAGGCATGCGCGGTAGGGTGCGTGCCACCGGCCGCGCATTCTGCGCCGAGTGCGCCTCAGTGCGCCGCAGCGGTCGGCGCGTAGACCGCGCCGAAGCGGTTGCCGAGGAAGTCGGCCAGCTTGACGTCTTCCTGGCGCACGAAGCCACGTTGCGGCAGTTTGCCCTGGGCCAACAGGTCGAGCATCGCGGCCAGGCTGCCGGCGGTGGTGATCTGGATCGCGCTGCGCATCTGGCCGCCGACCATGGCGCTGTAGATCTTGCGCGCATAGGTCTCCTGCACCAGGCGACCCTCGCGCCAGCCGGCGACCGTGACGAAGATCGACCACCACGTCCTGCGTCGTCGCGGGCACGGCGTTCTCGAGGATGTCCTTGAGCACGTCGCGGCGGTCGCGCAGGCGCAGGTCGTGCAGCAGCGCCTTCATGATCGCGGCGTGGCCGGGGTAGCGGATGGTGCGGTAGTTCAGCGTGCGCACCTTGCCCTGCGAGCGTCTCGCACAGCGTGCCCAGCCCGCCCGAGGTGTTGAAGGCCTCGTAGAGCACGCCGTCGAGCGTGAACTCTTCGCGTTCCTCGAGCGCCGGGCACCTCGGCGCGGCTGGCCGTCGACGATGGCTTCGCAGGGCTCGCAGTATTCGTTGATGACGCCGTCGGTGCTCCAGGTCAGGTTGTAGTTCAGCGCGTTGCTCGGGTAGGCCGGCAGCGCGCCGACGCGCATGCGCACGCTGTCGAGGCGCTCGAAGCGCGCGCGCCAGGTCGGCGGCGACGATCGAGATGAAGCCCGGGGCCAGACCGCATTGCGGGATCAGGGCGCTGGTTGCGCCATCGGCCAGCGCCCGGATCGCGCGCGTGCTGGCCACGTCCTCGGTCAGGTCGAGGTAATGCACGCCAGGTCGCGTGCGGACTGGGCGATGTGCTGCGTCAAGTGGATAGGGCGCGGCGCTGAGCACGGCGAAGCGGCCCGCGAGGGCGCGCCGCAGCGCCGCGGCGTCGGTGACGTCGAGCAACTCGTGCGTCGCCGCGCTGGCGGGCGAGGCAGCCGTCGCTGCGAGCGCGCCCGCGTCACGGTCGGCCAGGGTCACGGCGTAGTCGCCACTGCCGGCCAGCAGATCGGCCAGCACCTGGCCGATCTTGCCGGCGCCCACGATGAGGATGTCCTTGCGGGCCATGTCAGACCTTGTGCTGGAGTGCGAGCTTTCATCCTGCCCGCGCGCGCTGCGGAATGCAGCGGCAAATACGACGATTCAACGCATCAAAGTTCGGCATAACGACGCCATAATTCGGCATCATGACCAACCTGACGCTGGATGAAACCGACCGCGCCCTGCTCGCGCTGCTGCGCGACAACGCCCGCGCCTCCACGGCCGAGCTTGCGCGCAAGCTCCAATTGGCTCGCACCACGGTGCAGAGCCGGCTCGCCCGGCTCGAGCAGTCACGCACCGTGGTTGGCTACACGGTGGTGGTTCCGGACGAGGCCGAAGCCGCGCTGGTGCGTGCCCATGTGCTGATCACGGCCCGGCCCAAGCAGGGGGCGGCGATTGAAGCCGCACTGCGGCGCATCGCCGAGGTGCGCACGCTGCATTCGGTGAGCGGGCCGTTCGATCTGATTGCGGTGCTGGCGGCCGATTCGATCGGCGACCTCGATCGGCTGATCGACCGCATCGGGGCGCTGGACGGCGTCGAGCGCACCACATCTGCGATCGTGCTTTCCACACGCATCGCTCGCTGAGCGCCGGGGCGCCGGTGGCCGGCGCAGTCAAGTTTGGCCGCCACAGGCCGAAACAGGGGGACGCAATGACCTCCATGCCTTCCTCCACCGTGTCTGCCCCGACCACTTCCATCGACACCGCCGAACTGCGCGTCGGCATGTTTGTCCACCTGGACCTGGGCTGGATGTCGCATCCGTTCGCGTTGTCGAGTTTTCGCATCACGGACGCCGCCCAGATCGCCACCATCCGTGCGCTCGGGCTGGCTCGGGTGCGCTGCAACGTGGAGAAAGATGCCGAGACCGACCATGCGCCGCTCGCTGTGGGGGTCGCTCCGGTGGCCAGCGGGCCCGTGCCACTGGCCGACGCCGCGCCCGCGCCACCGCCTGCCGCCAGCGTACGAGAGGCCCAGCGCGCGGCGCTGGCCCAACGCCGGGTCGCGGTCGAGTTGTGCCAGCGCCAATATGGCGAGGCCGCCCAGGGATGGCGGCAGGTGCTCGATCAGAGCCACAACGATCCGCTGGCCGCCGGCCAGAGACTGGCCGCGCTCAGCGACGCGCTGGTCGACAAAATGCTCGGCAGCCGCGAAGTCAGCATTCGTGCGCTCACCGAAACCTCGGCGGATCGCGCGAGTCACGCGCTCAACGTTGGCGTGATCTCGCTGCTGATGGGCAAGATGTGCGGACTTGCGGAGACCGACCTGCGCGACCTCGGCGTCGGCGCGCTCAGCCACGACATCGGCAAGATCGACCTGCCGCACCACCTACACCGCCCGGCGCCGGACTTCAGCAGCGTCGAAGTTGCGCAGTACCGCGATCACGTCGCCCAGGGCGTCGTGCAGGGCCGTCGCATGGGCCTGGCACCCGGGGCGCTGCTCGTGATCGCGCAGCACCATGAGCATTGCGATGGCAGCGGATTCCCGCTGGGGATCAGCGTCAACCGCATGAGCGTGGCGTCGCGTGTCGTGGCACTCGTCAACCGCTATGACAACCTGTGCCATCCGGCGCCCCATTCGAGGTCGATGACGCCGCACGAGGCCCTGTCGCGTCTGTTCGCCCAGGGCCGGCACCAGTACGACGCCACCCTGCTGACGAGCTTCGTGCGCATGATGGGCGTCTACCCGCCGGGGTCGATGGTCCAGCTCACCGACGACCGGTTCGCGCTGGTCGACAGCGTCAACTCGTCGCGCCCACTCAAGCCCCGGGTGCTGGTGCACGACCCGCATCTCTCGCCCGACGCGCCCTTGCTGCTGAACCTGGAGGCCGAACCGGCGCTGGGCATTCGACGCAGCCTGCCCGTGGCGCAGATCCCGCGCGCAGCGCTGGATATCCTCAAGCCGCCTTCGCGCGTGACCTGGTTCTTCGAGGCGGCCGACGACGGTGCCGATACGCAGCAAGGCGACGCTGACCTGGAGGCGATGGCGCGACATTGACCGGCATGGTGGCGCCTTGAGGTAGGTCTTGCCGACGCACCCCGGCATTGCCTAAAGTCGGCGTGATGACACCGCTGGCACGCGTCGTCGAAGGAAAGCTCTCCGCCCAGGCGCCCGGGCTCGCTGTACTGTTGCCCAGCGGCCGGCGCCTGGGCGCATCCGACGCCTCGGTGCAGCTCAGGCTGGCCGACTTGGCGGCGCTGGCCCACGTGGCCACGGGGCAGATCGGCGACCTGGCGCAGGACTGGGTCGAGGGCCGGGTCGAGCTGGACGGCGCGATGCGCGACGTGGTCGCCGCCGCCGCCGCACTTGTCGACCGCGACCCGACAGCGCCCACGGCGGCGCGCGGTGCAAGCGGCCCGTTGGCGTGGTGGCGCGGTATTCTGAGATCGACGCGTTCGCTGGCGCGCCACACGCTCGACGCCGATGCCCGGCAGGTGCAGTTCCACTACGACGTGTCGGACGCGTTCTACGCCCTGTGGCTTGACCCGCGGCGGGTCTACTCGTGCGCGTACTGGCGTGAGGGCACGGGCGACCTGGCCCAGGCCCAGGCCGACAAGCTGGACCATATCTGCCGCAAGCTCAAGCTGCGCCAGGGAGAGCGCTTTCTCGATGTCGGGGCCGGCTGGGGCGGGCTGCTGCTGTGGGCCGCCGAACATTACGGGGTCGACGCCACTGGCGTCACGCTGTCGAAGAACCAGCATGCCCATGTGCAGGGCCTGATCGAGGCGCGCGGCCTGTGCGGTCGGGTGCGTGTCGAGTTGCGCGACTATCGCGAGCTCGATGAACGCGAACCCTACGACAAGATCGCTTCGGTGGGCATGTTCGAGCATGTCGGTCTGGCGCGGCTGCCGGCCTACTTCGCCAAACTGCATCGCCTGCTCGTGCCGGGAGGCCTGCTGATGAACCACGGCATCACCGCGGGTGGCACGCGCACCACGCAACTGGGTGCGGGCATCGGCGAGTTCATCGAGAGCTACATCTTTCCTGGCGGTGAACTGCTGCACCTGTCGCATGTGCTGGCGACGATGGCCGAGGCGGGGTGGGAAGCGGTCGACATCGAGAACCTGAGGCCGCACTACGCGCGCACCCTGTGGGCCTGGTCCGACGCGCTCGAAGCCCGACTTGAAGAGGCGCGCGCATTGACACCGGAGCGGGTCTTGCGCGCCTACCGGCTCTACCTGGCCGGCAGCGCGATCGGGTTCGAGCGCGGTTGGATGTCGCTGCACCAGGTGCTGGCTGCCAGGCCATCGCGGGACTACATCGGCGGCTCGCTTCCGGGGGCACAATCGGCCTACCCGTTCACACGGGACTACATCTACCGCCATGACCGTGGTTGACCCTCGCTTGCTCGCCATGAGTGGACGGTCAGCGGGGGTGCTGAGAGGGATCGAGCGAATGCTATACAAGTTCAAGTCCAAGGCCGCTGGCGACGTAATCATGCTGGGGCCCAATGGCGACCAGGTCATGCGCCTGGTCGGGCGTGAGCCGGCGCCGCAGGGGATCTTCGAGGTCGACGCGATGCCTGGGCTGATGTCCACGTTGAAGGCCGCCGTCGAGGCCGATGAGGCTGCGCGCGGCTCGACGTCCGGTGCCGATACCGGCGCTGCGGGGGCCCAGGGCGGCGACCGCGTGGCGTTGCGCCAGCGCGTCTGGCCGCTGGTGGAGATGCTGCGCCGCTGCCACGCGGCGCGCGAGGTCATCGTCTGGGGTGCTGGCTAGGAGGCGGGTCTTGCCATGAAACTTTGGAGCGACAGCTGGACCAACGGCGACCGCATTGCCGAGCGCTATGCCGCGGGTCGCCTCGAGGCGGCGGGCGGTGTGGGCTTTTCCGACAACGTGAACCCGCACCTGGCCTGGAGCGATTTGCCGGCAGGCACGGCGTCGCTGGCGTTGATCTGCCACGATTTCGACGTGCCGAGCAAGCCCGACGACGTCAACCAGCCCGACCGCGAGATCCCGAGCGATTTGCCGCGGGTCGACTTCTTCCACTGGGTTCTGATCGACCTGCCGCCGACCGTGCCCGAGATTGCCGAAGGCGAGTTCAGCCGCGGCTTCACGCCCCGCGGCAAGCCCGGCCCTGCCGCGCCGCACGGCGCACGCCAGGGCCTCAACGACTACACCGGCTGGTTCGCCGCGGACGCCGCAGCGAGCCGGCAACTACTTCGGCTACGACGGCCCCTTCCCGCCGTTCAACGACTCGCTGGTGCACCACTACGTGTTCACGCTCTACGCGCTGGACCTGCCGCGCCTGCCGCTGGAAGGCGTCTTCACTGGCCCGCAGGTGCGCGAGGCGATCGCCGGCCATGTGCTGGGTGCGGCCACCCACTCGGGCACCTACACGCTGAATCGGCGCCTGCTCGGGTGAGTGGCGACGCCCGCGCCACGCGGCTGATCGCGATTCGTCATGGCGAGACCGCATGGAACCTGGCGTCGCGTCTGCAGGGCCACCTCGACGTCGCGCTGAACGAAACCGGCCGACTGCAGGCCGACCGCCTGGCCCAGGCGCTCGCTGGCGAGCGCATCGACGCGATCTATGCCAGCGACCTGACTCGGGCGCGGCACACCGCGCGGCCGCTGGCCCGCGGCGCTGGCATGGCCGTGCGCACCGACAAGGGCCTGCGTGAGCGCAGCTTCGGCATCTTCGAAGGCCTGACCTATGCCGAGATCGAACAGCGCTTCCCGGAACAGGCGCGGCGTTGGCACGCGCGCGAGACGGACTTCGGGCCCGAAGGCGGCGAGACCTTGGAGGCATTTGGCCAGCGTGCGGTGGGCGCCGTGACGGCGATCGCCGCGCGACACCGAGGCCAGCAGATCGTGGTCGTGACCCATGGCGGCGTGCTCGACGCGCTCTACCGGGCCGCATCGCGGGTGGCGCTCGATGCGCAACGGACCTGGTTGCTAGGCAATGCGAGCATCAACCGCCTGCTCGCCCGCGACGCGGGCTTCGAGCTGGTCCGATGGGCAGACGACCTGCACCTGACGGACCGGGCACTCGACGAGATCAGCGACAAGACATGACCTCATCAGACCTGCAACCCGCGGTGAGCGCGATCGACACCCCGGCCCTGGTGATCGACCTCGAAGCGATGGAGCGCAACATCGCGCTGCTCGCCGGCTATGCCCGCGAGCGTGGCGTGCGACTGCGTCCGCATGCCAAGACCCACAAGAGTGCGTGGATCGCGGCGCGGCAGGTCGCTGCGGGGGCGATCGGCGTCTGTGTGCAGAAGACCAGTGAGGCCGAAGCCCTGGTCAGTGCGGGCGTTGCCGATGTCGTCATCACCAACGAGGTCATCGACCCGGCCAAGCTCGCCCGCGTGGCCGCGCTGGCGCGGCACTGCTCGCTGGGCATCGCGGTCGATAGCGCGCTGGGCATCGAGCGCCTGGCCGCCGCGACGCATGCAGCGAGCAGCCGGCTCGACGTCTTCGTCGAGATCGACGTCGGCCACGGCCGCTGCGGCGCCGATCCGCAGCAGGCCGGCGCACTGGCGCGCGCGGCGGTCAGCGCCGGGCTGCGATTCGCGGGACTGCAGGCCTATCACGGCCGGGCGCAGCACCTGCGCACGGCCATCGAACGTGCCGCGGCGATCAGCTTCGCGGCGGCCTGCGTGCGCCAGGCGCAGGACGCGATCGCGGCGGCGGGGCTGACCTGCCCGCTGGTCACGGGCGCCGGCACCGGCACATTCACGCTCGAAGCCGCCAGCGGGATCTGGGGCGAGTTGCAGGCCGGCTCCTATGTGTTCATGGACGCCGACTACGCGGCCAATGCGTCGGCGCCCGGCGAATTGCGTTTCGAGCATGCGCTGTTCATCCGGACCCAGGTCATCAGCCGCACCGACGACCATGCCGTGGTCGATGCCGGCCACAAGAGCCATGCCATCGACAGCGGCCTGCCACGGGTCTGGGGCCGCGACGACCTGGTCTTTGCCAATGGCGGCGACGAGCATGGGATCCTGCGCCGGCGCTCGGCCGCGGCTGCGCTGCCCGCACTGGGCGATGCCGTGTGGCTGGTGCCCGGCCACTGCGACCCGACGGTCAACCTGCACGACAAGATGCTTGGCGTGCGCGGCGGGCTCGATGCGGGCACCGTCGAGCGCGTGATCCGCGTCGATGCCCGCGGCTGCCTGAGCTGAGGCTGCGGGGTTGACCTGCGCGGCAGGTGGCCTATGCTGTCCGGACGTTCATTGCGGGAGCGCGACATGGCGATCAAGCGCATGACCAAGGCCGACCATCCCCAGTCCTTCGGTGTCTTCAAGCCCGTCGGCCATGTGGTCGTGGCCATGCCCGACGACGAGCGCGCGGCCAAGGCGGTGCGCGATCTGCGCGCGGCAGGCTTTGCGGCCGAAGACATCCTCGAATACTCCGCCGCCGAGGAAGGCGACGAGATGGACCGCATGCTTTCCCACGCCAGCGATTTCGCCGGTTTCGGCTACGAGGTGGCCCTGATGCGCAAGTACCAGGCCCTGGCCAAAGACGGGGCGAGCTGGCTGATCGTGTTCGCGCCCGAGGACAGCCAACATCAGCGCGTGGCCGAAATCGTGAAGACCCACGGCGCCCTGATGGCAGAGAAGTACCACCGGCTCGTGATCGAGGACCTGATCTAGCCTGCCGCGCCGGCCAGGCGCCGGCTAGAACAGTTCGCCAGCGCTCTTCGGTGGTGCCACGCCCAGGTGCCGGTAGGCGGCCAGGGTGGCAATGCGTCCGCGCGGCGTGCGCTGCAGGTAGCCCTGCTGGATCAGGTAGGGCTCGATCACGTCTTCGATCGTGCCGGCCTCCTCACCGATCGCCGCCGCGATGTTTTCCAGGCCGACCGGGCCGCCATCGAAGCGGTGCACGACGGCCTCGAGCACCTTGCGGTCCATCTGGTCCAGGCCCAGCGCATCGACGTCGAGCATGGCCAGGGCCGCGTCGGCCACCGCCTTGTCGATGCGCCCTTTGGCCTTCACGTCGGCGAAGTCGCGCACGCGGCGCAGCAGGCGATTGGCAATGCGCGGCGTGCCGCGGGCGCGGCGCGCGATCTCGAGCGTGCCGGCGGCATCGATCGGCGCATTCAGCAGGCCGGCCGAGCGGTGCACGATGCGGCCGAGCTCTTCGGCTGAGTAGAACTCGAGCCGGGCGACGATGCCGAAGCGGTCGCGCAGCGGGTTGGTCAGCATGCCCGCGCGCGTGGTGGCGCCCACCAGCGTGAAGGGCTGCAGGTCGAGCTTGATCGAACGCGCCGCTGGGCCCTCGCCGATCAGGA
The DNA here is from genome assembly GCA_963740395.1 of uncultured beta proteobacterium. GTDB lineage: Bacteria > Pseudomonadota > Gammaproteobacteria > Burkholderiales > Burkholderiaceae_C > CADEEN01. Next base: position 6,726 of record CAVUEP010000080.1, on the reverse strand, counting down.
TGTCGATCTTGTAGTCCTCCAGCGCCGGATAGAGGATTTCCTCGACCACGGGGGAGAGGCGATGGATCTCGTCGATGAAGAGGACGTCGTTGCGCTCGAGGTTGGTCAGGATCGCCGCCAGGTCCTTGGGCTTTTCCAGCACCGGCCCCGAGGTCTGGCGCAGGTTGACGCCGAGCTCGGCGGCAATGATGTGCGACAGCGTGGTCTTGCCCAGCCCCGGCGGGCCGAACAGCAGCACATGGTCCAGCGCCTCGTCGCGCATCTTGGCCGCACCGATGAAGATTTCGAGCTGCTCGCGCGCCTTGCGCTGGCCGACGTACTCGGCCATGCGCCTTGGGCCGCAGCGCGCGCTCGATGGCCTCCTCGTTGGGCGACGCGGGCGCCGCACTGAGCACGCGCAGCGCCGGGGCGCTGCTGCCGAGATCATCGGTCTGGATCGTCATGGGTCGGATTATCGGCGGGCGTTGCTATGATTCCAGGCATGAAACATCTTCTCCTGCAATCGCTCGTCGTGGCTGCGGCCCTGGTCGCGCCGGGCGTCAACGCCCAGACCCCTGCGCCCGCGACACTGAAGGTCGAACAGCCTTGGACCCGTCCGACCGTGGTGGGCCAGCAGGCCGGCGGCGCCTACCTGACGCTGCACAACGCCGCGGCGACGTCGGACCGGCTGCTGGGCGGCAGCACGCCGGCGGCGGAGCGGGTCGAGGTGCATGAGATGCGCATGGATGGCAATGTGATGCGCATGCGCGAAGTGGCGGCCATCGAGTTGCCACCGGGCAAACCGACCAAGCTCGAACCAGGCGGTCTGCACCTGATGCTGATGGGCCTGAAGGCGCCGCTGAAGGCGGGCGACAAGGTGCCGCTCAAGCTGCGTTTCGAGAAGGCCGGTGAGGTCGAGGTCGTGTTCGTGGTGCAGGCGCGGCCGGCCGCGATGACCGACGCGCACAAGCACTGATCAGCGCGACAGCGCCTTCAAGGCCTGCTTGATGCCGTCGCTGACGCCAACGTCGGCGGGCAGTGCTTTCAATGCAGCGGCGGCATCGCGCTCGCTGTAGCCCAGGGCCACCAGGGCCTGCAGGATGTCACCCTGGTTGTCGTTGGCCAGGCTGGCCGGCACGGCCAGATCGGGACCGAGCTTTCCCTTGAGTTCGAGCAGCAGCCGCTCGGCGGTCTTCTTGCCGATGCCGGGCACTTTCACCAGCCGGCCGGGTTGCTGGGCCGCAACCGCCTGCGCCAGTTCGGCCACCGACAGGCCCGAAAGGATGGCCAGCGCGGTGCGCGGACCGACGCCGCTGATCTTGATCAGCAGGCGAAAGGTGGCGCGCTCTTCGGCGGTCAAGAAACCGAACAACTGCTGCGCATCTTCGCGGACCACGAAATGCGTCAGCAACGTGATGCGCTCGCCCAGCCCGGGCAGGTTGTAGAACGTGCTCATCGGCACGTCGACCTCGTAGCCGACGCCGCCGGCATCGACCAGCAACTGTGGCGGCGTCTTGCCCGCCAGCGTGCCGGTGAGTCGGCCGATCATCTCGGGCGGCTCGAGCGCAGGAAGTTGGAGGCTCTCATGACCTGCGGAACAGGCCCAGGCGCTGTGCCTCCAGCGCGGCTTCGGCGCGCGAACTGACGTTCAACTTGCGATAGATCTGCTTGACGTAGTCGGCAATCGTGTGGCGCGACAGGCCGAGCTGGACGCCGATCTCGGGCAGCGTGAATCCCTTGGCCACGCGCAACAGCACTTCGCTTTCACGCTCGGTCAGCGAGACATGCGGCAACAGATCAGGTTGCTGCGGCTTGGTCTGTGCGGCGAAGTAGGCGATGACGCGGCGCGCGATCGACGGCGACAGCGGCGGCTCGCCCTGACTGATGCGCTGCAGCTGTTCGCTGATCAGCTCACGCGGCTGCTCCTTGAGGATGTAGCCGAAGGCGCCGGCCTGCAGTGCCGGGAACAGGTGCTCGTCATCGTCGTGGATCGTGACCACCACCGATTGGCATTCGGCCTGGGTGTCGCGCAGCTTCTCGACGACAGCGACGCCCGAGCCGTCGGGCAGGCCCAGGTCGCACAGTGCCAGGTCGAACTTGATGGCCGAGACCAGCTCGAGCGCATCGTGCACGCGCGCGGCTTCGGAGATCTGACCGTCAGGGAAGACCTGCATCACCAGCGTCTTCAACCAGGCGCGGATCTCTGGCAGGTCCTCGAGTAGCAGGATGGTCTTCATGGTGCGGCCTCCGCAAGGCCCAAGAATGGGCCGTCCCATGCTACCAGCGCGTCACCCTGCGGTCGTGTGCCTCTCGAGTGGAATCGTGAGGCGGATCACGGTTCCGTAGCCTGGACCGGACTCGACCAGGCATTGCCCGTGAAGTTGTTTGGCGCGGTGCTTCATGCTGGCCATGCCATGGCCGCGATCCAGGCGGCCGTCGAGCTCGAGCGGGATGCCCTTGCCGTTGTCCTGGATTGCCAGCTGGAAGTCGCCGCTGTCGATCAGGCAGACGATCGCGCAGCGCGACGCGCCGCTGTGCTTGATGATGTTGTTGACGGCCTCGCGCAGGATGCGCGTGGTCTGTACGTAGGCGCGCGCGGACAGGGTCTGCGGCAGATCCTCCGACGGCGCGTTCCATTCGCCTTCGATGCCGGTTTGCGACAGCCGGCCGACCACCTCGGCCCGCCAGTCGCCCAGGGCGTCGATCAGCTTGAGGGGCTTGCCGGTCAGGCCTCGCACCGACAGGCGCATCTCTTCGAGGGCCTCGCGCGCCAATGTGGAAATGCGCTCGCTCTCGCTGGTGTGGACGATGGTCAGCAGCTTGGCGCCGAGGTCGTCGTGCAAGTCAGCCGCAATGCGCTTGCGCTCCTGCAGCGTCACCTGCTCGACGCGCAACTCGGCCATCTGGGTGAAGTTCTTCTCCATCTCGGCGCTGGCTTCGCGCACACGGCTCTCGAGTGCCTGCCGGCCATCCTCGGCGCTCAACAGCGCGCGGCTGTACTGCCGTACCAGATGCCAAGCCATGACCAGGAAAGCGACGGGCATCAGCAGGGCGGGCAGGTGCCGCCACGGGGACGGCAGGCCACGCTGCTGCAGCAACAACTCGATCACGGTCGTAACCGCCGCCAGGCCGAGCAACACGGCCATGGCCCAGAAGTCGCGGCGCCGCGCCCGGTAGGTGGACCACAGATAGAAGGCCATCGCCGCCAGCACCTGCAGGACCAGCAGCATGTACCAGGTGCTGGTCAGCATGTGAAGTCGCATCGGCCCGGCCAGCAGCAGGCTCGCCGGTACGGCCACGCACTGCGCGTACAGCGCGACTTCGATCGGACGCGATCGCCAGCCTGCGAAGTGCAGCAGGAATTGCACCGCCGCCAGGGTGACGACGGCTGGCAACGAGGCCAACAGCAACTCGCTGTCGTAGTTGGGCAACGGCACGTCGTGCCACCACACCCTGGCCGTGACGAGGGCCCAGCCGATCGACAGCGCGCCGAAGTAGGCCAGGTGGCTGTCGCGCCGACGGTTGTGCGCCAGGGTCAATGCGAAGAGGCCGGTCAATAGCAACAGCGCTGCGGCCACCTCGGGGAGCGTGACCGCCAGCAAGGTGTCGCTTGCCAGTCGATCGTGCAGCGGCGCATAGGGCCCGATCAGCGGCGCGGCCAGGCCCGCGGCGCGCTCGTGCGACCCGACCTGCTCCAGCGCATAGCCTGCGAGCCGCAGGTCGAGGGCATTGCCGCGCTCCTGCAGCAGCGCCGCGGGCAGCGGCACCAGCAGGGGGCGCCGGCAATCGCGCGAGATCGGCTCGCTCATGCGGCCCGCCGAGTGCAGGCGCCGGCCGTTGAGCTGGACTTCCAGGTTGGCACAGGCGCGTTCGATGTACAGGCCGAGCAGCCCGGGCTGGCTGGCCGCGCCGGCGGCGTCAAAGCGCAGCCGGTACCAAAGTGGCGTGTTCTGTTGCGGGCGTGTGCGCGCCCAGTCGTCGGGCAGTTCGACGACGCGGGCTACCGCGCCCTCGGGAAAGCGCCCGAGGCCCGCATCGTCGGCGGTGAGGGCGTCGGCAAAGGCCTGCCCATTGGCCTCGTCGCGCAGCTGGGCGGCGGCGGGGCTGAGCCACAGCAGGGTGGCGACGGCCAGGGCCAGCCACCTGCAGAAGAGTCCGTTGCGCGCCATGTCGGCTGCAATTGTGCAGGATGGTGCGCACCGACCGACGCGGCGACAATCACGCCTTCCGTGTTCTTCTGCAGGCTTTGCGTTGATTCTTCGGCACGCTTTCATCCCGCTCGACAACCAGCGTCTGGCGCACCTGTGCGGCGCGCTCGACGGCCACCTTCGGACCATCGAGTCGGCGCTCGGCGTGGCCATCGCGAGGCGCAACGAGTCATTCCGTGTCGAGGGAACCCGGGCCGCCGCCGAGCGCGCGGTGGGGCTGCTGCAGACGCTGTATGGGCGGGCCGCGCGACCGATCGCAGGCGAGGCCTTGCAACTGGCGTTGGCGCAGGCCGCGGCCCCTGCGACTGTGGATGATGCGACCGACGCTGGCGCGGACGCCGACGCCGCGGTCGTGCTGCACACGCGCCGGGCCGACCTGGAAGGTCGCACGCCCAACCAGCGGCAGTACCTGCGCCAGATGCTCGATCACGACATCACGTTCGGCATCGGGCCGGCGGGTACCGGCAAGACCTTCCTGGCGGTGGCCTGCGCGGTCGATGCGCTCGAGCGCACCCAGGTGCAACGCATCGTCCTGACCCGCCCCGCAGTCGAGGCCGGTGAACGCCTGGGCTTCCTGCCGGGCGATCTGGCGCAGAAGGTCGACCCCTACCTGCGGCCGCTCTACGACGCGCTGTACGACCTGATGGGATTCGATCGCGTGACCAAGGCCTTCGAGAAGGGCCTGATCGAGATCGCGCCGCTGGCCTTCATGCGCGGGCGCACGCTGAACCACTCGTTCGTGATCCTGGACGAGGCGCAAAACACGACCACCGAGCAGATGAAGATGTTCCTGACGCGCATCGGCTTCGGCGCCAAGGCCGTGGTCAATGGCGACGTCACCCAGATCGACCTGCCGCGCGGCGTCGGCAGCGGCCTGGTGCATGCTGAACAGGTGCTGAGGCGCGTCCAGGGCATTGCCTTCACGCAGTTCACGGCGGCCGACGTGGTGCGGCACCCCTTGGTGGCGCGCATCGTCCAGGCCTACGAGCAGTCCGCGCAGGACGAGCCGCGCGATGCGCGCTGAGCGGCCTGCGCTCACGCTGTCGCTGCAGCAAGCCGACGCAAGGCACCGCCAGGTGCTGACGCGCCATCGCGTTGCACGCTGGATCCGGGCCGCCCTCGAGGTGCCAGCCGAGATCACGGTGCGCATCGTCGACGCCGAGGAGGGGCGCGCCCTCAACCGCGACTACCGGGCCAAGGACCAGGCCACGAACGTCTTGACCTTCGACTACCAGCGGGCGCCGACGGTGCTGGCCGACCTGGTGCTGTGCGCGCCGGTGGTGGCTCGGGAGGCGCTCGAGCAGCACAAGTCGCTTGACGCGCATTACGCCCATCTGCTGGTGCATGGCGCCCTGCATGCGCAGGGCTGGGATCACGAGCGCGCCGCGGACGCCCGGGCCATGGAGGCGCGCGAGACCGCCTTGCTGCTGGCGCTGGGCTTTGACGACCCCTACGGCAACTGAGCGCGCCTCACGCGCGTGACGACAGATAGCGTTTGCGCCAGAAAAACAGGCCGAGCCCCAGACCGATCGCGAGCATCAGGCCCAGCGTGATCCACAGGCCGGTGGCGCTGTGAATCAAGGGCAGCGCGTCGAAATTCATGCCGAAGAATCCCGTCACCAGGTTCAATGGCAGGAAGATCGCTGTCAGCACGGTCAACGTGCGCATGATCGCGTTGGTGCGGTGGCTGAGCGCGGAGTAGTGCATCTGCACGGCGTTCTCCGCCGTCTGCTCGAGCCGGCGCACATGCGTCAGCACCCGCTCGACATGCTCGAGCACGTCGCGCGCGCGCACCCGCAGCAATTCGCGTTCACGACGCACCGTCGCCTCGTCGGCGTCGGGCCACTCGTCCAGTGACTCGATCCACTCCTGCACGGCGTCACGCTGGTCTTCGCAGGTGTCCTCGAGCAGGTGCAGCTTGTTGCGCGACTCGAGCAGTACCGGCCAGTCATGAAAGCGGCTGCGCGGCGCCAGCAGGGCATTCTGGATCGCGCCGAGCTGGCGCGACAATTGGCGGCGCAGGTCCAGGTAGCCGTCAACCATGTGATTCACCATGCGCAGCATCAGCTCGGCCGGGCCGGCCGGCATGCGCGACGTGGCGCGGCCCTCCACCGCGACACCCTGGCTGGCCAGACGTTGCGCGAAGCGGTCGAGCACTGCGCAATCAGGAGGATGCGCCGTGATCAAGACTTGATCGAAGAGGGCGAAGCCGACCGCGCTGGTGTCGATGCCCTGCAGCGCGCGTCGCGCTGATGCCATGGTGGGCTGCTCCTCGTCGGACTGTGTCGCATCGGCGGGAGTGCTCGCGGCCAGGCGCCGGAACACCAGCAGGTCATACCAGGAGGTGTAGTCGTAGTGGCTCGGCAGGTGCGGGTTGAGCAGGTCCGACACATGCAGATCGACCAGCGGACCCAGGTGCCAATGCTGCAGACGGTCCTGGATCGCGCCCAAACGCGGCTCGAACTCGAGTCGCTCGCAGCCGATCCACAGGAATCCGGTGGGCGGCAAGGCATCGGGCAGCGTGTCGAGCTCCGCGAAC